>NZ_JBSWYW010000004.1:0-430217 GCF_056161305.1 Ekhidna sp. ABH4_415 | reverse complement strand
AATCCAGAAGACTATCGATACAGTAGCGCAATTGATTATTCTGGGGGTAAGGGATTGATTGAAATTAAGTTCATAGAATAAGCACGGAAGTAACTTCCGCGCTAGTAAGAGTTTACCCGTCCGGTATACAAGGAAATACTAATTAAAAACCTCAAATATTGTCAGGAGCATAAAGGATTAGAAATCTATGGTTGGTGTTTAATGTCCAATCATATGCATATAATAGTAGGTAAGGAAGGTCAAGAAAAGATTCAGGATATCATTCGTGACTTTAAGAAATTTACCGCTGTTAAAATGATAAAGGCCATTAAAGAGAACCCTCAGGAAAGCCGAAAGGAATGGCTTTTGTGGATGTTTAGGAAGTTAGCAGAAAAGAGCAATAAGCACCAGAAATATTGTTTTTGGCAAAATGAATATCATCCAATTGAGCTTTCTGATGCTAAGATGATGCAGCAAAAATTAGACTATATACATAATAACCCTTTAGATGAACAAATTGTAAATAATCCAGAAGACTATCGATACAGTAGCGCAATTGATTATTCTGGGGGTAAGGGATTGATTGAAATTAAGTTCATAGAATAAGCGTTGGTGTTGTCACCTACTACAGAAATCAAAAGAAGATTCTCAGCCATTTCTATGATTAATTGGCTCATTTTCCGAGCTTTACGCGTGCGTTATTTGTTACTGTTTTCAATCCTTTTTATCAGCCTGCATGTCACTGCCCAGGTCAAGGTAGATGGCAAAGCCACCGGACGTCATGCCATCGCAATAAACCAGGCAAAAGGAGCGAAGCAAACAGCCAAGCAGCGTCGCGAGCAGGCACGCAAGTTGCAGCAGCAAGTCAAGGCGAGAGCACTTTACAAACAGAAATACGACAGTATCGAAAACGTGCGGATGAAAATTCGGAGAGTTGATTCGCTACAGTCGGACTCAGCGAGTTACCATGATAAATCCCTTGATTCACTTGCGGTTTTCACCCAGGAAGATTCCCTTCAGGTTGCAGAGCAAATTCTGAATGAAACCAATTTCCCACCAGAGTATCGGGAGCTAATTCTGAATCCAATTGAGCTGAAAGAAGAACTGAGTGCTGTAGAAGCAGACAGTATAGCATTGGCCAAAGCAACAGCCATCCTGGATGAGGAAGCGCGAAAGTTTATGCCAGATGAAATGGGAAATGCGGAAGATCCGCTAACTCAGTTGAGTGATCCGACAGAGGGGACGAACCCAATACAGAAATCATATAAACCTAATCCTAATCTGGTGAAGCCAGATAAAGCCAGGGAATTGTTTAAGAAAGTAGATCCTGAGCAGTTTCAGGATGCTCAGTCCGATATTCAGAAAATGAAAAAGAAGTATAGTGAGCTCCCGGACACCCGTTATCCGGAGGAAGGAACCAAACGTAATTCATTAGAGGATATCCCATTCAAGCAGCGCCTGTATTTTGGCGGGAATATAAGCCTACAGAGTACCGATCCGTTGATACTTAGCACCAATCTTCAATTGGGTTACTGGATCAATAAGAAATGGCTGGCAGGAATTGGGCTGACTTTGCGCGAGCAGTTTACCTCTGAGGACAGCACATTGCTAACCACGGGTGACGGTCATGGCTACAGTCTCTTTACCCGCTATGATATTCCTAAAGGATTTTTTGCCTGGGCTGAGTCGGAGTGGCAGATTGATAAATCGCTTTTCGGTAGTGAGCAGATGGAGTCTAAAGGATGGCAAAGGGCGCATCTGATTGGGCTTGGCCGGGAGTTTAAAATAGGAATAGTCCAGATGATGTCCATGATCATGTATGATTTCAACTATCAAAACAATGATCTGAACCCACGTCCATGGGTATTTAGGCTTGGGGTGAGGTTTAGTAAGAAGCCGGGTTGATATGAATAAGTTGTCCCGGTCTTAAACAGGTTTTTCTAGTATTTGATCCTTAAAAAACCACCCTGTTTTATTGCGTCTCAAAACCATGCGTGGTTGCAGCTTGAAGGACGTGTGGTTCAGCTCGGAAGGACGTGTGGTTGAGGGCCGCATCACGTGTGGTTGCTGGAAGAGGAATCTCAGAGTCCTCTGCGAGTGACTCTGAGGGGCGTTTACCTTTCTAAGTGCGTGTCATCCTGAGCTTGTCGAAGGATCTTGGTTGGTGTGTTGGCTTTTTTGAAGTAGAATCCACGTTCCCCCTTGAGCGGTCCGACGATTCGGGGAGGGGGTGAAGTGACTACCTAATTCTCCATTATAGAAAAGCAGTGACAATCAATCATCCATCGTATACAGCAACTCGTTATTCGAAAAATCATACAACGTCAACCTTCTTAGGTCGTAATAGGCGAGCCAGTAGGAGCGAAGCGCATTGATGTAGCTTCGTCGTGCATTGTCTTTTTCTGTTAGGGCGATATTAAGATTCGTAATATCGATCTTGCCAATCAGGTACCGATTCTGGGCTACCTCATACCTTTTCTGAGCCACCTCATCTGATTTCTTTGAGATTTCAATTTGCTGCTGTAGCACGTCTAATTGTCTCACCTGGGTGATGATCTCCTGCTCAAAGTTTTGCTCCTCCTGCGCGATGACGTAATCTGTCAGCTGCTTGTTGGCCAAAGCAGTTTTCATTCGCGCTTCATTTCGTCCCCAGTTTACAATTGGGATGTTTAGTGTAAGATTTGCAAACTGCTGAGTTTGACCATCCTGGTACGATTGATCAAAAGACTGGCCGGCACTATTCAACCCAAACGAGGCATTCAAATTCATTTGAAAACGCTGACCCTTAGCTTCAGCCACCTGTGCATCCGCCTCAATTCTTCTTCGTTCAAAAGCGATGAAATCAGACCGATTATCCTTCGCGTATTGCAGGGCCAAATCCTCATTTACTGGGAAGATGGGAATATTTTCTGGCAGGGACAGGTTGAAATTTTCACCTTCATTTAGGCCAATGAACGTTCTAAGAGCTAATCGTGACGTCTGAAGATCGAGCTCGGCATTGGCCAAATCTTGCTTTGATCTTAGCAACTGGAGTTCTACTTGAAGCAACTTATCCTCTGAAGTGGTGCCGATGTTATATCGTCCTTTTTCAATGTTGTAGATCGTATCATTGTTGGAAAGGTTGAATTCTGCAATTTGATAATTCACCTGTGCATCCAGATAGTCGAAGAATCGCTGCACTGCCGTTCGGGATACGAACTCCATTTCCTCTACATAGCTTCGTTTTGATTCTTCGTAGCGGATAGGCTCGGTTTTCTTGTCCCATTTCAGGTCATTATATGCAAAAATGGGCTGGTTGATGGTGAGGTCTACGATTGTACTTCTCCATCTGGTATCGTCGATCACCAAATCCTGAAACTGACTTGCCCGGGTATTTACCGAGACACTTCCTCCTGTTGGCGCGATTGGTTGAAATAATCCAAGTGCCAGCGATGAGTTGGTTTGTTCTACCGGACGAAACTGCGTTGATCCATCTTCCTGAATGACGGGGATGAACTGATTGCTATAGGAGGGTAGATTTCCGCTCAATGCTAACTGAGGATTGTAATTAGACTTAAAAAAACGGTACTGCCAGAACCTGTTTTCTTTTCGGGTCTCTGCCTGCTTGGCAAGCGGTGATTGCCCTTTGGCCAAGTCAATGATGTTGTCAAGTGAATAAACAATCTGTGAACTTGCTGTTATTGAAAAACCAACAAAGCAAAGCGTGATGAGTATTTTATTCATATCTAAGTGAAGTAATAGGGTCTTGCATGGCAGCTTTTCGCGCCGGCGCTATTCCGAAGATTAGCCCGATAGCAGTAGCCACACCAAAAGAGATTAGGATAGATCCAATTGAAATGACAGTAGGGATATCTGCAAACCTGCTGACCGCAGAGGCCATAATAACCCCCAGGAGGATGCCGATAAATCCACCACTGATACTAATCATCATGGATTCAAACATGAACTGGTTGATGATGTCTGTTTTCTTCGCTCCAATGGAGAGACGCAGGCCAATTTCCTTGATCCGTTCCAGTACGGATGCCAACATGATGTTCATTATGCCTATACCTCCCACAATGAGCGAGATACCGGCGATGGCTCCAAGCACATAGCTGAAGATGTCATTGGTGCGCTGCTGCTGCTTAAGCAAAAGCTCGGGGATTTCAATTTCATAGTCTACCACCTGGTTGTGTTTTCGCTCCAGCATTCTCACGATCACATCAGCCGTGGGATTGAGCTTTTCCGTCTCTGCAACCTGAACAACCAGCCGGTCCAATTGATGGTAGTTTGTTGGGATAGTGGGTGCTTCGTCATCACTGCCTCCATTCCCACCAAAGAATACCATTCCAGATGAGCCTCGGTTGGCACCCTGGATCATTTCCTGCGTCAGCATGGCTCTATTTTTATAGCGTACAAGCACGGTTTGCAATGGAGTATAAACATCCATGTTGTAGTCCCTGATTCCAAGCTTATTGATGCTACTTTCGCTGATATAGCGTTCATCCAGTACTCCGATCACTTTTAGCCAGTTTGGTCCACATTTCAGCATTTTCCCAATCGGATTTTCGGAAGGAAAGAACTTGGCTTTGATGGACTTGCCAATGATACAAACAGCTTCACCCTTTTCCAGCTGAATGCTGTTGAACATTTTACCCTCTGCCAGTTCAAAATTGAAAATATCAAAATAGGAGGGCTCCACACCAACCAGCTTGGCTGATCGCCTGATCCCATTTTTAATGATATAGGTCTCCAGCAAGATCTCGGGGCTAACTTTCTGTACTCCAGGGATTGTTTTTACGATAGATTCCTTGTCGTTCAGCGTAAGGCCCGGTGAGAATTTTTTCTTCTCTTTGTTTTCGGAATCCTCTTCTGAAAGATCTTCCTCTGTTTGCTCAATGATGGGTTCAATAATGATATTATTGACCCCTACAAGTTTGATCTGCTCCAGGATTTCTTGCTGGGCCCCATTACCGATAGCCAGCATTGCGATAACGGCAGCAACCCCAAAGATGATACCGAGTGCAGTGAGTATCGAGCGAACACGGTTAGCAAGAACCGCTTCAATGGCAATTCCTAAATTGGCTAATATCCTCTCCTTATCCATGACCTAACGTTTTCCTGGCCATTGCCGTCTTCCCTGTGGATTTTCGGGTTTAAGAGGCTCAGGTTCTTCTATTTGCTTTTGCATCCGTTTACCATCCATTTCAGGAATCAGGTTCACCTCATCTTTTTCCATGCCATTGATGCTGGAAAGATATACTTTGTCATCTGGAGCCAGGCCTGCAAGAATGCTTACATACTCAGTGTTGGCATCTCCCAGCATTACTTCCTGTTTCACGATACGACCGCCTTCTTTCTTGAAAACATAGGTAATTGAATCAAATTGGGAGTGAAGACTTTCCAGAGGAACAAAAAGGGCACTGTCTAATGCTTTGGTTATGATTCTGTTGCTGGTAGTCATGCCTGGCTTTAAGACTGGGTCAGTACCAAATACTTCAATCTCTACTTCAAAAACTTTGGCATCTGAATTAGGTCTTTGCTCCCCAACATTTGCCACTCGGGTTACGCGTCCTTTTAGATTCTTGTCTGGAAATGCGTCGAATCCAATCTCCACGGATTGACCCCTTTTAACTTTGCGTATATCCACTTCATTCACGTATGTTTTTGTGATCATCTTTGATAGATCCGGGAGCGTGGCTACTGTCGGATCCCAGGCACTGATTTGTGAGCCAGCTTTGACAGGCTTCCCATCCCAGCTTCGCTTGTAGATAAGCATGCCATCCTGTGGAGCAAGGATGGTGAAGTCTTTCTGGAGCGCCATCAACCCCTCTAGTTCGTTTTTGTCGCCTTTCAGCTCGGCATCCGCTTCCTGCATCTTGGCCACATTTTGCTGACGCTTAATCTCATAGTTTTCTTTGGCTTGCTGAAGCGCTCTTTTGGCTTTCTCTAATTCTATCTCAGCTTTCTGGATAGTTGCAGGAGGCTCAAACTGTGACTGATCAAGAGTCAATTGCTTTTCTCTAACCGCATACTCTAAATTGATAAGCTCGTCTCTTGCCTGGCGCATAGTGAGAGCAGTATCTAATCTGGTTTGCGTGTATTTAGACATGGAAGCATCCACCTCAAGTTGTGCATCTTTTATTTTTCCTGTTAGTTCAGATGGGTCAAGCCTGGCTACATATTGGCCTTTTTTTACCTCAGTACCTTCATCAATGATGTCTTGAACCGTAAGATTCCATATGCGATAATTTCTGATTCCCTGAGGACCTTTAATAGGTACTGAGTTTTTTGCCTCCAGTGTCCCGGATGTCATGATGTCTACTATAAATTCACCTTGATCAACATCAACTATGACTTCAGCCTCAGCGTCAGATGATCTTCCGGAAAAGAATAGTATGAGGATAGTTAAAAATGCTATTCCTCCAATTAAAACGATTTTAGTGTTTCTCTTCATGTCTTAATAGATGCCTCTAATTCAGTTAAAAGTTACTGGATACCAAGCCAAACGGATTTGACTTTCTGTTGTTCAGGAGAAGGATTTTCTATAACCTCCAGCTGATGTCTTTGTGAGGCCTTTACTTTTCGTGCTTTTGCTTTCAGTTTCACTTCTTTGGTTTTTCCTTTCACCTCTCTTCTTACCAATACGGTGATCTTATCACCCGTCTCTGTATTGCTGTAGAATGATTGAATGATATTCTGGAAAGATTCAATCGTAACTTCAGTACCATTCCATTCCAGCAAAATGTCACCTTCTTTAAAACCCAGGTCTTGCCCAAATTCATTCATCTGGTCTGTATCTGCAATGTAAATATCTTGATCTTCATTTACACCAGGTGCAAATTTTCCTGCAGTGATAACCATCTCGTTGCTTTCCGGAGAATATCTGATTCCAGCCCATCCTAGTATTTCAGTGTAAGGCAATTTTTCAGACCCACCAACATATCTCCTTAGGAATTCACCCACCTCCGGTGTGGTAATTTTTTCAATTTCACCAAAAAGATCCTCGTCTTTGAAAGCCTTCATCGGCCCGTACTGTTTTGAAAGTTCCCTTAGTACCGACTGAAGATCTTTCTGTCCGTTGGTAGACTTAATAATCGTAATGTCAAGACACCAGGCAATCAATGCGCCTCCTGCATATACATCTCCATATCTTCTTTCATTCTCAGGTTCCAGGATGTTTTCGCTGAATTCTGTATACGGGATATCCACATTGTATCGATCCTGCTGATTCAGTTTGCTCCTCATCTCTGCTAGAAAATCTTGCAGATCATAAAGGTCATATTTTACCTGAACGTGCTGAGAAGCGTATTCTGTCACCCCTTCATACAGCCACAGGTGCTGGCTCATTTCAGGTTCGATGTAGTTGAAGTTATGGATCTCCTCTGAGTGAATATTCAGAGGTGTAACAATATGAAAAAACTCATGAGCCGCTACATCTTTAACCGTTTGACTGATTCTATCAGGATCCATTTCAGGAAGCGTATAGAGGGAGGAATATGAATGCTCCAATGCTCCATATGAACCAGAAATAGTTGGGCTGTCAAACAAGTAGATCAGATATGCATATCGATCTACGGGCAGCTCTCCTCCAAGGTATTTTGCCTGGGCTTCCATCAACTCATCGATGTTGTCCATCACATCCGCTGCAGTAAGTACTTTATTAGGTGAATAGACGGATACCAATACATCAGCTCCTGCAATCTCTTTGGTCACAATATCTGGTTTGCTGTACATGATAGGCGCATCTGCAAGGAAATTGTAATTTGCCGCTATGTAAGTATCAGACGTATCAGTCTCAGCTTGTTTTTTCAGAGAAGTAGCCCCTTTGATTTCCTGATCATGGATGATTGTCAGTTCAAAAGGTTTGAATTTGTAATTTTCTACATATCCGACGAAACCAAACGTATTCATCACAAAGACGTCATTTTCTACTTCAATACTCATACCACCCGGCTCGAACAGTTTGTTGCTCCCGTACCCAGTGAAGTCATCGAAGGAATCATCAACCCAGTATGTGATCTTACTTAATTTCGTTGCGTCTTTGATCGTCCATTTATTCGTTGAGATGTTTTCAACCTCCAAAAAGTTTCCATTTGTATCAAAAGCTTTGAAATCACTGATGAACCGACCAAAATCTGAAATGCTGTAGGTACCGGGAACAATCTTCGGCATGTGGTATTCTGCCGTTTCTTCTTTAATTGCAGGGACAGTCAATTCAACCGGAAGCCGGTCATTCTTAGCCTTGGTAAGATCGATTTTTACTTTATAGCTTTCCTGTGAAAAAACAAAAAAGCTGAGGATGATTAAGAGGATGGATAATAATTTTCTCATGTAGGGTGTTGTTCAAATACCGTGCAATTCTACTATTTAAAACGCCTTTTGTTTGTTAATCAGGGTTAAATTATATGAGTGGTAACGTTTAAAGTTTTGTGGTTTCGTTAGATACGCTTCATATAGAAACAAAAAAGCCTACGTTTAAGTAGGCTTTCGATGTGTTGTTGAAATTCGTCCTGTTATGCCATAGCAGATTCAGCATTTGCCATTCGCTTGCGCTGATTTTCATCCAGGTAGATTTTACGCATACGGATGGACTTAGGCGTCACCTCCACATACTCATCTTTCTGGATGTATTCCAGTGCTTCTTCCAGGCTAAATTTTTTCGCAGGAGCAATCTTTGCATTGTTGTCTGAGCCAGAAGCTCGCATGTTCGTTAGCTTCTTGCCCTTTTGGATATTTATTACCAGGTCGTTATCCCGACTGTGCTCACCTATAACCTGCCCTGCATAAACGTCAACTCCAGGATCCACAAAGAATACCCCTCGATCTTGCAGTTTATCAATGGTGTAAGGCGTTCCGGGCCCATTTTCCATTGAAATCAATGATCCATTGATTCTTCCGGGAATAGTGCCCTTGTAAGGTTGATACTCCTTCAATCGGTGAGTCATCACTGCTTCACCAGCCGTAGCAGTAAGCATATTGTTTCTTAAACCGATCAGGCCTCTGGAAGGAATCTCAAACTCAAGGTGCTGAATGTTACCCTTAGGCTCCATCACTTTCAACTCACCCTTTCGCTGCGTTACCATCTCTATAGCTTTTCCAGATACTTCATCAGGAAGGTCGATTACTAAATGTTCAATTGGCTCCAGTTTCTCACCATTTTCTCCCTCTTTGAAAAGAACCTGCGGCTGACCCACCTGAAGTTCATAGCCCTCACGTCGCATGGTTTCGATTAGTACAGACAAGTGGAGAACGCCTCTTCCATATACAAGAAACTTATCTTCAGAATCAGTTTCTTCTACACGTAGTGCCAGATTTTTCTCCAACTCCTTCATCAATCGATCTCTCAGGTGACGAGACGTCACAAACTTTCCTTCTTTACCGAAGAAAGGAGAATCGTTGATGGCAAACATCATACTCATCGTGGGCTCATCGATAGCGATACGTGGCATCACATATGGATTTTCAAAATCGGTAATGGTATCTCCGATTTCAAAATCTTCAATACCTGTAATTGCGCAGATATCTCCGGCTCGTACTTCAGTCACTTTTCTTTTACCAAGTCCTTCAAATACGTGAAGTTCTTTGATCTTTACCTTTTTCAGCGAACCATCTCGCTTGCTGATGCCAAGCTGAGCACCTTCTTTCAGTGTGCCTTGCCATACTCTTCCAATTGCAATTCTCCCAGTGAAAGAAGAGAAGTCTAATGAGGTGATCTGCATTGCAGGAACGCCTTCGTTGAAAGGAGCAGGAGGGATGACCTCAACAATTTTGTCCAGTAAAGGCAAAATATTGTCAGTTGGTTTTTGCCAGTCCTCTCCAAACCATCCCTGCTTACTGGATCCGTAAAGTGTATGAAAATCAAGCTGTTCTTCAGTCGCATCTAAAGAGAACATCAGGTCAAATACCTGCTCATGTACTTCATCCGGACGACAGTTTTCTTTATCTACTTTGTTTACAACTACAATTGGTGTAAGACCAAGACCAAGTGCTTTGCCAAGTACGAATCGAGTCTGTGGCATAGGACCTTCAAAGGCATCCACCAATAGGATTACACCGTCAGCCATTTTCAATACACGCTCTACTTCACCACCAAAGTCGGCGTGACCCGGGGTGTCGATGATGTTTATTTTCACTCCTTTGTATTCGGCGGATACGTTTTTAGAAAGGATGGTAATCCCTCTTTCTCTTTCCAGGTCATTGTTATCAAGGATCAACTCTCCTTTTTCCTGGTTCTCTCTAAACTCCTGCGTTGCGTAAATGATTTTGTCAACGAGTGTGGTTTTGCCATGATCAACGTGTGCGATGATGGCGATATTTCTGATTTCTTGCATGCAAATATGAATTCGAGCGCAAAATTAGACAGAATGATTGGTGATTGCACTATAAGAGGTAAACACAAAACTTATATTTGCGGTCTCTTATCGAAATATGGCTAAAGAATATAAAAGACATACAATCACAGCAGCACTTCCGTACGCCAATGGCCCGGTTCATATTGGGCATCTGGCTGGCGTTTATGTGCCTGCAGATATTTACGTGAGATACCTCAGAAGCAAAGGAGAAGATGTGGCCTTTGTGTGTGGCTCGGATGAGCATGGGGTGGCAATAGAATTGCGAGCACGGAAGGAAGGAAAATCGCCGCAGGAAGTTGTAGACTTCTATCACAACCAAATCAAGGACTCGTTCGAAAAGTTTGGAATCAGCTTTGATATCTATCATCGAACTTCTTCAGAGCTGCATCATGAAACAGCCTCTGAATTTTTCAAGAAGATGGAGGCAGAAGAGAAGTTTACCGTGGAGACTTCTGAGCAGTTTTTCGATGAGAAAGAACAACAATTCCTTGCGGATAGATACATAAAAGGAACCTGTCCTAACTGCGGTTATGAAGAGGCTTATGGCGATCAATGTGAGAAATGTGGTTCTACGCTTAGTCCAACAGAGCTAAAGAATCCTAAATCCATGCTGAGTGGGGAGTCTCCGGTGATGAAGGAGACCAAGCACTGGTACCTGCCACTGGACAAATATGAACCGTGGCTCAAGGAGTGGTTACTTGAAGGCCATAAAGAATGGAAGTCGAATGTATATGGCCAGTGTAAAAGCTGGATCGATAATGGATTGCGCCCACGACCAATGACTCGGGACCTGAAGTGGGGGATTCCTGTGCCGGTAGACGGAGGTGAAGGGAAGGTACTGTACGTGTGGTTTGATGCACCCATTGGATACATTTCAGCGACCAAGCAGTGGGCAAAGGATCAAGGGAAGAACTGGGAAGATTACTGGAAATCAGAAGAAACGCGACTACTACATTTCATTGGAAAGGACAACATCGTTTTTCACTGCATCATCTTCCCTACACTTTTGAAAGCAGAGGGTAGTTATGTGTTACCAGACAATGTACCCGCAAATGAGTTCCTAAATCTGGAGAGCAACAAGATTTCCACTTCCCGCAACTGGGCAGTTTGGCTGCATGAGTACCTGGAAGAGTTTCCTGAGAAGCAGGATGTTTTACGCTATACCCTGACGGCCAATGCCCCGGAGACGAAGGATAACGATTTCACATGGAAGGATTTTCAGGCGAGGAATAATAGTGAGCTGGTTGCCATCTTTGGCAATTTTGTGAACCGGGCAGTGGTACTCACACACAAGTATTTTGATGGAAAAGTGCCGGCAAGAGGCGAGCTGATGCCAATTGACGAAGATGTGATCAATGCTGTGAGTGAAGCACCTGCCAAGATTCAGTCAGCCCTTGACCAGTTCAAGTTTCGTGAGGCTTTGAGTCAGATGATGGAGCTAGCCCGAATAGGCAATAAATACCTGGCTGATACTGAGCCATGGAAGCTGATCAAAGAAGATAAGAGTAGGGTAGAGACTATCCTTAATATTGCCCTTCAGATCAGTGCCAATCTTGCGATCGTATGTGAACCGTTCCTGCCGTTTACGGCTCAGAAACTGACTGGGATTCTGAATACAAAGAAAAGAGGTTGGACTGAGGCTGGAGGCGTAGACTTCTTATCGGATGGACATCAGCTGAATGAAGCCACATTGCTATTTGAAAAGATTGAAGACAAAGCTGTTGAAGCGCAAGTGAACAAATTATTGGAAACAAAGAAGATGAACGAACAAGAAAATACTACTCCTGATTTACCCAAATTGAAAGATGAGATCATATTCGATGACTTCCTGAAAATGGACTTGCGAGTAGGAGAGATCAAAACTGCTGAGAAAGTGGAGAAGTCCAATAAACTACTAAAATTTACAGTGGATATGGGCTTGGAAACGCGTACCATACTTAGTGGGGTTGCTAAGCACTTCACACCTGATGAGATGATAGGCAAGAAAGTGACCGTCATGGCAAATCTGGCACCTCGTAAGATCATGGGAGTGGAATCTCAGGGGATGCTGCTATTTGCTGAAAATCCGGATGGCAAGCTGGTAGCCGTGAGCCCGGGCAAGGACGCTGAGAACGGAGCGAGCATTTCATAAGAACGAAAACTGAACAATTGAAGGAGCATGGGAGATCATGCTTTTTTTTATTTTAGTCAAAACATCAATAAATCTAATGCCATATATCAAACAAGAAGTCAGGGCCAAACTGGATAAAATCGTTGAAGAAATGCACGAAGCAGGCATTGTGGCAAATGGTGATCTTAATTACCTGCTCTATGCCTTTTGTAAACGTCACGTCAGTCCGTCTTACAACAACTATAAGAATTTTATCGGTGAGCTAAACCAATGTGCAACAGAGATTGAACGAAGGATAGTGGCCCCCTATGAAGATGAGAAGATCAGGGAAAACGGGGATGTTTGAGTAGATTTATGTGAGATAAGTAACACTCTCAATAAATGAACCTAACCGTATGAATTTTAAGCATTTATTTCTTTCTTCTCTGTTCGCTGCTTTATGCTATTTCTCAGTAGCACAGGAAGTTTCACTTATCAACAATGAAAGGGATTCTGTTTGGGCCGCCGTGCATAAACGCTGGAAAGCCTGGAGTGAGGTAGATGTAAAAGGTTATATAAATCAGCATCATCCGGATTGGAAGCGGTGGGGGTTTAGTAGTGCGGAACTTTTGGAGGTTGAAGACCTAAAGTCTTTTTTCAATGAATGGCAACAAGATGAGCGTTACGTAGGGTTTGAATTATCGCTCGAGAATATGGAACTGTTTGGCGATTCATTTTGTGCAGTGCACTACCTCGTGGAGGCCAGAGTAGAATGGGTCGGTGATCCATTTACTGCTCCTTCAGGGGAAAGGGTTTTAAAAGGAGATCAAACCACAATTCATACACGCTGGAGCGATTTTTTAGTGAAAGAGCAGGGAAAATGGTTGTACGTGGGCGGCTACCGTGACGGCAATTGCGCAATCTGGCCGGGGTATGGTAAGCCCTGTAAAGATTAGTCGTTCTCAATATTATGCGACCTTTTCTCAATTCCACACCCTTCGTGGACCTCAGAGTTTCACCCACTGCAGCACTATTGTCTGAGGCGATCGAACATAACATTAGCAATCTCTATATGCTACGCTTAGTTCAGGTAATTATCTCAATTTCGATTGATTATGACTCCTTTTTACTTACTTAAAGATGCTGACTAAACTCCATCATTCGCTTCTCATGAGAGGATCGCAATTCTTCGTCAAGGATGCCCTTTTCAGGGTCAAAGTTTTGATGAAAAGAAGGCAAAGAGAACGTCACGAGCGGTGCTTTGTTAGCATGTCCGTAGATCGCAGTTGCATGCTCCAATACGGTTTTAGCACCTCGTCCGCCAGGGGAAGTAGCAAGTAGAAACAATGGCTTGTGCTGAAAGACGCTTTTATCTATCCGGGAGACCCAATCATATAGGTTTTTGTATGCTGCAGCAAAGCTTCCGTTGTGTTCAGCCAATGATAGCACGATGGCGTCTGCCTTGTCAAGGTGTTTTTTAAAGGCGTGAGCCATGTCCGGAATGCCTGAAGCCTGCTCTAAATCCACACTGAACAATGGCACTTCAAAATCATTTAAATCAAGGACTTCTACTTCCACGTTTGGTAATGACCTTGCCGTGAAGGTGGCCAGCTGCTTGTTAATAGACTGTTTACTGCTACTTCCAGCAAATGCTACGATTTGTTTCATTTTAACATTAGAATTGGTTATGAGATTTTTATGATTTAGTGAGTAAAACTTACTATTTCTCTGGATGGTTCATTGTGTCTAGTGCCGAAAGAAGGGAACTCCTATGAATTTGAGGTTTAGTCCCAAACAAATCTCCAGCTTCCATCAGTTTGTTTCTTCCATACCGTATGGAATATACCGGTACTTACTTGTTGGTTTCCTAAACTGTCCAAATAGGTGAACCAGTAGTCGCCATATGTATAGCCCAGATCACCGGATGCAGCTACGTCAACGAAAGTTGGAACCCAAGATAAAGTATCCCCGGGTCTGGTATCATTTTCATACCATTCCCTAATTGCTTCTTTACCTTTAATGACATTTTTTCCACGTTTTATAACCCCTTCTTCATCAGCGTAATATTCGAAAGCATTCGGAATGCCCTGGGTTCGCGCCATTTCACAAAAAGCTTTTTCTGTTGCTTTTATTTCTTTTTTCCAGGTGTCGATTTCTTCCCGGGATGTTTCACAAGTTATGAAAATCAGTGAGATAAGCAGGGTGATTGAAATTCTCATAAACCACTATCTGACGTGTATGTCATTATTAAATTTAGCCTAATTCGTTCATATCAGCCAACTGATTAAAAATCATTCTGTTGGAATGGACCAGATTGTGCGATAACGAAAGGAATACACGAGACTACTTAGAAGCGATAAGTGCTTCGTATCCATCCAGTACTTCAATGATCGCCTGTCTTTCTTTTGGAGAAAGTGATCTTGATTTTGTGAACTTTCCTGTAAGTTTCATTTTGGCCTTAACCGATTTTGCAAAGGGTCGGAGGAAAGCAACAATTTTGTTATTGACAGGAGCATCAATCCACTCAGCGACACCAGCATCTTTTTGGGTCTCCTTGTGTTCGAACGCATCAAATGGAATATCCATGGTTTGATCATTATATGTGAGCCTGGCTTGCTTGAAGTAAATCCAGTCATTGCCACTGTAAGAGAGTTTAATCATCAAAGTTGGTGAACTATCTCCCTTTTGAGTGATATAGACGGACATCATGTTTCGATTATTGAAATGCTTAAAAGCTGTATTGGTATATATTTGGATGTTTCCTTCTCGTTGCACCTTCAGCTTCCTAATTGCACGTTTTTTTGCTTCTTCCCGGGCTGTTATTTCACTAATACTGCCAGTTTCTTTTTGTATTACCTCATAGTGGATATCCATCGCTTCTTTTAACTCATGCAGCTCAGGGTACCGTTCTTGTAGTTCTCTAAATAGAATCTTTACACTATCATAGTTGCTTTTGTGGTACATGTCTATCACTTGATCAATAACCTGACCTCTCTCATTCTGACATTCAATCAATTGCTCCTCTAGCGCTCTGATTTGTAGTGTCAGTTTTTCTTCTTCAGTGTCTTTGTCTGGCACGGAGCAAGAGGTAAGGAGGAAGAATGCTATGAGTTTATAAAAATTTGTCATGCAATGATTTATTAGCTCATTATTATTCAAATATTATGAGATCCTCGGTGTTGAACCAGCTTTTGTACATGGGCATGTGGATCTTTTCGATCTGATTTCGTTTAGTCTTTAGTGTAGGGGTGAGCAATCCATTATCTACAGACCACTCTTCCTTCATAACCACTGCCTTGGCGAGTTTTTCATGCTTAGGCAAGTCAGGATTCACACGTTGTATTGAAGATTCTAAACTCTCAGCTAGTTGCTCTTTAGATTTACTCTTTCCGGATTCAGAAGGAACCACCAGGGCAATCGGCTGGGGGATGCCCATACCTACCACACAAACCTGCTCGATATCTGTGTTTTTGGTAAGCTCCAGCTCAATGGGTGCCGGGGAGATGTATTTTCCCTTATCTGTTTTAAACTGATCTTTTACTCTTCCTGTGATGTACAAAAATCCATCATGGTCGTATTCGCCTATATCGCCTGTTTTCAGAAAGCCCTCTTCATCAAACATGGCAGCAGTCATGTCGGGGTTCTTATAATACCCTTTCATCAGTGCCTCATTCTTGACGCATATTTCTCCTTCTGATGACAGCTTACTTTTTACCCCGGCTACAGGTTTACCTACTGAGCCAAGACGACTGCTATTCGGAAGGTTATAATGTGAGAGAATGCAGTCCTCAGTCATGCCATACACCTGATGTATTTTGATTCCAAGTTTTTCATACCACTTAATTAATTCTACAGCAAGTGGAGCAGCACCGGAGACAATGTAATCTGCTTTTGACAGACCCAGCTTCTTTTGGATCTTCTTTCGGACCAGGGTGCTAAGGATAGGAATGCTGAGCATACGATCCAGTTTCTTTTGTGGCATTTTCGCTAGAATGCCCTGTTGAAACTTTGCCCAGATGCGTGGGACGGCAAAAAACATGTTGGGTTGAGCGTTAGCCAGGTCACTTGCAAATGACTCGAGGGATTCAGCAAAATAAAATGTTACTCCCCGGAACAGCCCTTGCATTTCAATGCCTACCCTTTCGGCGACATGTGCCAGCGGCAGGTAAGAGATGTATCGAGGCTTGTCAACCGCAGGTAGCACTTCCAGGTATGCATTAGCAACACATGTAAAGTTGCTGACGGAGTGCATTACACCTTTAGGGATACCGGTGGTGCCAGACGTATATAGTATTGAAATCAATTGGTCAGGATCCTGTTCGGCCAGCGAAGAGATGGGCGCATGCTTTGACACCAGTTCATCCCATGCTACGCCATCCTCCATGCCAAAGAGGTTAAAGCCAATTTTGGGGATATCGATTACACCGGATCGTTGAGATGCATAATCATCGAGCTTACCCAGGAAGATGGCTGCTGCTTCACTATGCTCCAGTATCATCGTGATTGAGGCTGCATCCAGGGTAGGATAGAGCGGGACCGAAATGTGACCGGTCATCATGATGGCCAGATCAGCCATGATCCAATGGGCACAATTTTTTGAGAGTAAGGCTACTTTACTTTTTTTCGGCAGGTTAAGTGCTCGAAGGCCCTCTGCAACTCGCCGAATTTCATTGCCAGCTTCAGATCGGGTGTAGATCCTAACCTTCCCACCAGAAAGAGGCTGGTGAAACATGATTTGATTGGGGTGCTTTTCTTCCCAATAGAGAAAAGCTTCCAAAGGTGATCGAAACTTCATCGTGTTAGGTGGTTGTTTCTGTTCTGAATTTAATTATAATCAGTGAGATTTATACTGAGGGTATTATTCAATGATATACTGAGAAAGTAAAAGAATCAATCTGTCATCACTTCAGATTAGTCTTAATAGTGAAGATAAATTCAGTACCTTCTTTCACATCAGAGTTGATTTTGATCATTCCGTTATTTTGCTCAACGATTTTTTTAACAATGGCAAGTCCAATGCCTGTGCTATCAGCCCTCTTCTTTAAATTGGCTGTGCCGAACATTTCAAAAATGGTTTTGTGGAATTTTTCCGGTATGCCTGGGCCATCGTCTTTGATTTTAATTTCCACCTCATCCAATGTTTGAATTGCGTTGACTTCAATGGTACCATGTGCTTTATCATGGTATTTAATAGCGTTACCAAGTAGGTTGGACAGCACCTGAAAAAGTTGGGTTTTTTGACCCATGAAACTAATGCCATCTGTATATTTAATGATTTGAAAGCTCTGTGGAATGTTAAGGTTTTCAGCCACTTCTTGAATCAAATCCGAAAGGTTAATCTCCTCTTTATCCTGAATCACCTTTCCAGCCATGGCATAACTTAGTATTCCATCTATTAAATCAGCCATTTTCACATTTCGATCTCTCAGCATATGGAAATATTCTTTTACTTGCTGACTAAGCTCATCACCATGATTTTCTTCAATAAGATCGATAAGTTGTCGACTTGCAGAGGTGGGAGCTTTCAAATCATGTGAAAGGATGTAAGCAAGTTGCTCCAATTCTTTGTTCTTCGCCTCCAGGTTTTCATTGGTCTGTTGTAGCCTGTTCTTCAGATCAACCAGTGGAGAGATATCTCTAATAACGGCAATGTAGAATGTTTGTCTGTCTGAGGAAGTGTAGAATGTGAGTGAAATGTCAATGTAAAATTCACGACCCTTTTTATCTACAGCAATAAAGTTGCGTTCATGAGTTCGGCCCATAGGCCTGGTTTCAGGTTCCTCTTGATATCCATGAAAAAGAAATGAATGATTTTTTCTAAACCTGGAAGGCATCAAAACATCAAAGCTTTTGCCGATAAGTTCATTTTTGGAATAACCAAATAGGTTGGTAACACTTTCATTAATGTCAACTACTTTTCCTTGTTTATCTACTACAAGAATCGCATCGCCTAATAATTCTAAAATTCTTTGCTCCATCGATTAATTCTAAAGATCAGATACCTGGTATTATCTACACGATCAGTAAGCCGCTATGTCAATTTACATTTAAAGCTGATTAAAAACTAAACTAGAGAGCATGCTTCATAGTGATGATAATCAGGAGTCAATTATTGATGTATTGAAAATGTATAAGGATACTGTATCTTAACGTGTTAAACCTATCACATATCATGCGTTCTATCACCTCTACCTGCATTCTGTATTTGCTATTTACCATTGGATTTTTTTTCAATGCCAACGCACAACCTTTCAAATACATTCAACCGCTAGTGCCTCCTTTTCCTGATCACCTCAATCCTGAATCACCACAAGGGAGAGTGCTTGGGCCAGGTTTGTTTAATCACATCTCTCCCATTCGAGAGGTTCATCATGCGAGTGGTGGTTTGTTTGCAGGTCATACTCCTGAGGGACAATTGTATGTCAGAAATGAATCAGAAGAGTCGTATGCTGTAATAGCCTCACCACAGTCTGGATGGCGCTGGGATGTCGCAGATGCTCTTTGGTCGCCCGATGGAAAGACTTTATTAGTAAAACAGGTAGATGATAGAAAGGTGCCGCGTATTACCTTAAGTAAAGGTGACTCAACTGTATTGTGGCCTTATAGTATGGCAGGAGAGTCTTTGCCTAAAATCAGATACTATTTTGTGGATGTCGCCACAGGTAATTACAAGACAGTTCTTCAGCCTTCAGACAGGCCATATGTACACCCCCTTTCATGGCATCCTGATGGTACACATGTGAGAATGGTCGTAGCTGATCGGTTTTTAAAAAATGTGGAACTGCGGCGCGTACACCTTGAAGATGGTCGCTCCGACCTTTGGCTGACAGAAAAGTCAGACACTTATTTGATCGGGCTCGATTTGCTAAATGGCTATACGGGTCGTTTGAGACGGTCTAATGTCTTTTACTTTTTAGATGCCACCGATCGGGTGATCTATAGCAGCGAACGAACAGGGTACAACCAGCTCTACCTGTATGGTACGGATGGCAATCTTATACGGCAGCTAACCAAATATGAACAAAATGGAGTAGTTATTAAGCTCATTGAAGTGGATCAGTCTGGTGGATGGGTGTACTACGCCGGACTTGGTAATAAAGACGCCCCGTATGACCAACAGCTCTATAAATGTTCCCTGGATGGAAAAACTTTTAAAAAGCTCGTTGACGGACCCACTATGCTGGAGGTGTATTTGACAGCAACAAAAGATAGCCTTTGGGTATGGAGCAATGACATGGAGCGATCGGCAACATTGGATATCTACAATACCGAAGGAAAGAAGCTACAGACTTACTGGTCAGCAGACATGTCACCACTGGATGAACTCGGCCTGAAACCGGAGTTTGTTCAACTCAAAGCTGCTGATAATCAGACGATGATTGAAGCGATGGTCTTTAAACCCAAAGACTTTGATCCTGATGAGAGTTACCCTGTTGTAGAATGGATTTACGGTGCGGCACATACGATGGCCATCAGAAGGGATGTCTATTTTCCTGGCCAATATGAGTTGCAAAACCTGGCTAATACGGGTCACATCGTTGTGATCATAGATGGTCGGGGCACACCAGATCGTGGAAAAGCATTTCAGGATTACAGTTATGGAAAGTTTGGTCAGGTGGAGCTTGCAGACCATGTGAAGGCCCTTCGAACGCTTGCAGAAGCACGTCCTTACATGGATTTGGACAGGTTGGGAATTGCAGGTCACAGCTGGGGTGGGCATTATGCCTTACGAGCAGTGCTGGAATATCCTGACATTTATAAAGCTGCATACTTAAGCGCTGCGGCAATAGACCCTTCAAAATTTCGAGTGGCTATCGAGCCCTATATAGGATGTCTTCCACAAGACTGTCCGAAGCGATATGCCGCTTCGGCGCTGACACCCATGCTGGACAAACTAAAGGCACGACTGATGATTAATCACGGGACAGCAGACGATGATGTGCCTTTTGCAGATGCACTTTATCTGGTAGAAAAACTGAAAGAAAGAGGGTATACTAACTATAAGCTGGTTGAATATCCAGGGATGGATCATATCATTATGATGAACCCTAAATGGGAGCAAAGGATGATTGATTTTTTTAAGAAATCACTGATGGATTAGACGCTGATTTTGTCCAGCTCCATGCATACCATATGATAAATAGCGTTGTGGCGATCTCGATGGTTGCAAAAAACCAGTAATGGTAGCTGGCCCCCATAAACAGGGTTCCGATCATGATAAGCGTTTTAAGGGAGCCGGCAATTATATTGGCTATACGATTTGCTTTGTATTTTAGGATTCTGGATAGCAATACCATCGCAATGGAAATCTCCATGATTACGCCCGCCGCTAGCAGTGTGGTTTCTGTCATTGGAATTCCTCCTGCTTCGCCACTAAGCAAAGCATTTAACATTTCTGCAGACATCAATGATATCACATCACAATAAAGGTAGTTGAGAGTGACAAAAATCCACAGCGTGGATAAGATCACTTTTCGGTCGTATGTCATGGATCTAGGTTTTATTGTTTTTATTATTTGGTCTTGATTGAGTTGACGCACTAGCGCAAGGATTAGTTACAAGATAAAAAAACACTTATACCTTATCTAAGCAGAACCCTTTCGATCCTGTAACCAGGAGAGCAAAGCATGTGTGCCAATCGCCCCGGTTATGGCTAGGGTGTTGAATAAGATATCCACCGGATCAAATACCCGGTCAGGTAAAAAGTATTGAATCGATTCATCCATTACTCCAATGAGTAAGGCTAATCCGATTGCCAGCCATGCCGGGTAGCGTACCGTTTTACCATTCCTTACTCGTTCATTCAATGCTTTATGAACGAGTATCGCAAGCACACTGTATTCAAATAGGTGAGTTCGTTCTGGTAAGCCTAAACGTAAAAAAAGCATTAGATACACAGCGAATATGCCTATCCACACAGTCAGCTCAAGGGTAGTTGGTTTGCTGTTTCTTGCATGTAGGATGATCATAGCCCCAACTAAGAGCATTCCACTAACGAAGATGAGTGCCTGAATGTTCTGACTTCTAAACAGGTGGAACAAAGGTGTGCCGATAAATAAGGAGATGAAGATTGCATCGAAGACCACAAAAGACAATAGCCAGAGTTTTTTTTCACGAGTGGAGGTAAAAAATGACATCCAATATTTACTTGTACCTATGATATAAAGGCTTAAAGTAAATTAACGGAAAATCAGGAATTAGTTGTTCTGATTAACTCCTATTCTTTCATGGCACAGTTCGTTTCAGCTTATAGCGTGGTATTACATACACCCGTACCAGCCAAAAGAACAACAGGATAGTAACAAGCAGAAACGGTAAGATGCGTAGTATCACCATGTCTCTGATAGGTTGAGGAAATACCTGAGGTTGCCCAAGGAAGAAGGAGCCAGTCGCTACCCATAGTGCGAAACACATCCGCCAGAGATGACGTGCGATTCGCTGTGCACCATAGATGCCACCACGATATAGTACGGATAAATCTAGCATTAAGGCCAGCATAGTTATACCGGTATAGAAATATAAAAAGAAATCCAGTCCAGCATCCACTCCACCTCCGAATACCGCACCACGATCATGTGCCAGCTCCCAGCAGGCCCAGACTCCAACTATTGCAAGCAAGGTTATGTACAGAGTTCCCACGTGCTCAGGCCATCCGGTTGTTCCTCTTGTGTTTCTGGCCGTAAGCCAAGAAGTAATCACCATATAAAATGTGAGCGCACCTGCCATAAATGAGGTCATCGCAAGAGGAGCCAGCGCAATGTAAGCACCTGTTGCCGCCATCAATACCATCGAGCCAAAGAATATGTTTCCAATTTTTCGGTGTAGAGCCTTTCCTTTAGGAAGAAACAAAGCACTCAACCCTGTAAGGATTCCAATTGAACCACCGGTAATATGAAAGATCAAAATGATATTGCTCATAGTGCTTGGTTTTGTAAGTTTAAGATGCATCTTAAATGGGAAGGGTTGCTTCACTATCGACAAACAGAATGAGCAGGCGAAAGGCGATTCCTAAAGTAAAACTTTTAACCGCTGAACATGCAGTTAAAACGTGACTTTCAGAAAGAAATTTGCGACAGGAATTGTCTTGTCGAAAGCTCTGCCGTATCCGGGGATAGCATAAATATCTACTGGAACTTGTTCATCATAGCTGGCAAGAACTCTAAGTCGTAAGTTCAGGCCAATGCTAAATAAGTCCGAAAGCCTTCGATCAGAATAAACAACAACTTCATACCAGGTGGCATTTAGATCTTCCCGCTTGATACTCTGAATATAATCATCCTGAGCTCCTGATGGGCTCTCGATAAAAATCCGACCAGATTCATTAAAGGTGGATGATGCATATCGGAATGAAATTCCAATTTTATTTTTAGGTAAAAACTGACTGACATAACCTGCACCAACCCGATAATAAAATCCCTCGCTTTCATAGGTTCCATTGGAATAGGCTCCCTCCGGAGTAAGAATTGCCTGACCTGCCTCTATGATTAAAGGAAATTTCTCGAAAAAAAGTAACTCAATACCCCCTTCATATTTCGTTTCAAAATTGGATGGTATGGTAAGCACCTTTCCATAATCGAGATAGATGGATGGAGTAAGTGCACGCCGATACACCGTGCTATCAGCCTCCTCTAATTGCGCAAAACAGCTTATGGAGAGAAATAGACTAGAAATAAATAGTAAACGTTGCTTCACCATCTTGGCAGGTTTCTTCACAGTTTGTATGTACTGAATCTATATCATTTTTAGTAAAACCAATCACTTCAATATTTTTTGCTCTGATCAGCACATTTCTCTTTTCATCCACTTCCTGGAATGTCTCATAATCCAATTCAATAATATCAGATATGCCCTTAATCGTTATTTCATATTGATTGAAAGTTTCGTCGAAGGAGAGGGGGATGCTCCATACCTCAGCACTGTCTTCATAAGTAAACACTGTTTCTGTACCAAGAATTTTAATCCGATCAAGCTTGAGTAATCCGGAATTGATTTTGGATTTTGTTTGGTTGAAAACCGCGGATAGTGAGTCGGCATCCTGATTCAGGGTAGCATAGAAAGCAGAATCGGTTTGACGTTCAGGAATAAGAGAAAGAATTTCATCTTTTTCCGCTTGCAAGGAGGAATTTCCAGTGTCTAGTCCAATCTGAACTTCCTCTAAGCGATCTCTCAAAGTATCTAATGCGTTTACATGCACAGTGAGTGCTGAATCATTAAAAGCAAATACCGCCAGACGGTCGTCTATATTTTTGATACTGTCCTGGTTGATGAATATCAATGAAACTGTCGGTTCAAAGCTCACCGTGTCACAGTCTTCACAGGGATCGCAGGAGACAATCAATAGGAATAGAATGAAAATGCTTAGTAGTTGTTTCACTTGGTTCGCCACTATATCGGGTCTACGTCAAATACCACGCCAACACTCTTAAACGCCGGCAGCTGCTTCATCATCAGATCCACAGATCGGAGGTATTCCTTAACAGCCGGCAAGTTAATGCCTTGCTTCTCAATTTTCAATGTGATTTCATGCAAGTACATGTTTCGAATTTTAGCAATGAGCGGCTCCACCGGACCAATCATGCGTTGATTGCTTAATTGGTTTCTCACTTCTTTGGCGAAATATGAAGCAGCCTGAAATGAAATATGCTTCTCTCTATGCTTGAATGTAATATTGATGATGCGAGTGAAAGGTGGATAGTAAAATCGTTCACGTTCCAGAATCTCCCATTGAAAAAATGCTTTATAGGTATCGTTTCGAGCCCGTTGCAATAGCTCCTGATCGGGATCATTGGTTTGAACAATCACTTTCCCGTTTCGTGATTTTCTACCTGCACGACCACTCACCTGTGTGATGAGGTGATAGGCCCGCTCGTGCGATCTGAAATCCGGAAAGTGGATCATCCGGTCCGTATCAAAAATGCCCACCAGGTTCACACGGTCAAAATCCAATCCTTTGCTGACCATCTGGGTACCCACCAAAATATCAATGTTACCCTCTTCAAATTCTTCTATGATGCGTTGGTAACCATACTTACTCCGTGTAGTGTCCAGGTCCATGCGCTGAACGATGGCTTGGGGAAAGAGAAGTTTGATTTCTTCTTCCAGCTCTTCTGTACCATATCCCACATTGCGAAGCTCCTTGCTGCCACAACTCAGGCAATCGCTATACATGCTTTGGTTGTATCCGCAGTAGTGGCACACCAGCTTATTGTTGTACTGATGATAAGTAAGGCTTACGGCACAGTTGGGACATTTTGGTACTGTGCCACAACTGTCACAAGTGATGTGAGAGGCATATCCCCTTCGATTTTGGAAAAGAATGACCTGCTCTTTTTTGTCCAATGATTCCTGAATGGCTTCCACAAGAGCAGAGGTGAAGTTTCCTTTTAGCTTACGTTGTTTTCTTTCTCGGCTTACGTTGGCAAACTCCATTTTAGGCTGGTAGGATTCTCCATATCTGGAATCAAGTTCTACGATTCCAAATTTACCATCTAGTGCATTTTGGTAGGTCTCCAATGCAGGAGTAGCAGTGCCTAAAAGTGTGTGAGCCTTATGAAGGGTTGAAAGATAGATGGCTGCATCCCTGGCATGGTATCTTGGAGCTGGCTCAAACTGTTTATAAGAAGGTTCATGTTCCTCATCCACAATGATCAATCCCAGATCTGAAAAGGGGAGGAAGACCGCACTTCGGACACCAACAACAAATTGATACTCTTTATTCAATACTTTTTGCCAAACCTCCACACGCTCATTATCCGAATACCGTGAATGATAGACCCCAAAGGAGTCACCGAATATTTTATGTAAACGTGCAATGATTTGTGTTGTCAGCGCAATCTCAGGTAAGAGGTAAAGGGCCTGCTTGCCCTGATCGATTTGCTCTTTTATCAGTTCAATGAATATCTCGGTTTTGCCACTTCCAGTCACTCCGTGTAGCAAGGTGGTATTGTGGATTTTGAACGACTCAATGATGGCTCGCCGGGTTGATTCCTGCTGCTGACTGAGTTTGAGACTACCAGGAATTTTCGCATGATTGGAAGGGAGCCTGGAAACGGTTTCTTCCCATTCGTTAAGCACTCCATTTTTTACCAATGTTTTGAGGGAGGACGGACTGATGTCTTCCGCCTGAAGCTGAGATTTCAGAACCCCATGCTCATTAGAAGAAGGATTGTCTAGGACGGGTACATCCCGCAGATAGGCGAGGAGTACATCCTGTTGTTTGGGTTTGCTTTCCAACTCATTGATAATGCCTTCCAGCATACCCTCTTCCATAAATGCTTCTGCAATCCGTATGCGCTTGACCTTCTTTGGTTGGTATTTGTCTTTTACTTTTTCAAAAAGATCAATAAGGCCTCTTTCTGAAAGTTTTTTCAGGACGCGTTGCGGTTGCTTCAGTCCCAATACCTGACTGACATCTTTCATCGCCAGATCATTTGTTTTTAAGACTCTAAGCAATTCCCATTCCCGATCGTCAAGGTCTTCTGAATGTGGATCGATTTCAGGATTAATTCCTACAAATGACTCGCTGGAGAGTTTGAGTGCTGCAGGTAAAGCTGCATTGATTACTTCGCCCAATGCGCACATATAGTACCTGCTCATCCATTGAAAAAACTTGAGTTGAATGGGGTTAATAATGGGTTGCTCATCCAACACTTCCAACACTTCTTTGGGACGATAATCTTCAGGGGATCGGTTGTGCATTTCAAGTACAATCCCAGTATAGATTTTCTTTTTCCCGAAAGAAACAACCACCCGAAAACCGGGCTGCACTTTCTTTCTGTCCTCCGGTGGAATCAGGTAGGTAAAAGTGCCGTGGAGAGGTAAGGGCAGTATAACCTCGCAATATGATGGTGTTTCACTCAATGCAATTCGAAGCTACCATATTCAGGTTTTATTAGCACAGATTCATCTCAAAATTGATCAAAATGATGTTACAGGTTGTTACGGGTTGTTGCTGTTTGTCTGATTCAGTATGTCGTTTATAGAATGGATGACCTCATCTAATTCTTTGACTGATTCTTTTAGAATATCAATGACTTTGGAATCCTTGAATTGATTCTCGCTCATGTCTATTATCTGGAGCGCACTCATAATTTTAGTGAGTGGCGCTCTAAGATGATGAGCATTAACGAATGCAGATTCTTCCAGTAGTTTATTCTTTTCTTGAAGCTCAATCGTACGCTCTTTTACTTTTTGCTCCAATTGTTCATTAAGCAGTGTTATTTCCCTTGTTCTATTTGAAACTTCGATTTTTAATAATTTCTGTTTCCGGATTAAATACAAGTATCTAAAATGAAAAATTGCTCTTGCAGCAAACCCAATGATAATAATCAAGCCTAATCTAAACCACCACCTCCTATAAAAAGGCTGGTTGATTTTAAAATCAAAATACATAATTGGTCCCCATTCCCCGGTTCTATATCTCGCTTGAATCTGAAAGGTGTAATTACCTGGTTCTAAATTGCTAAAAACAATATCACTCGTGGCATCAGATGTGACAATCCATTCACTTGTTCGGCTGATGCGATACCTGTAATTTATTTTAGATTCATCAACATAGGAGAGGCAGTGGTAGGCTATTCTTAGGCTATTCATCTCATAAGGTAAAGTAAGATTGCCCAATGATGCAGTGGTGGAATCTTGACCAATCCAAACTCCTTGAATATTAACCTTTAAATTCAGGTTCTGAACTATCTCATTCTGGTCATTGAATACGGACACCCCTTTCTCCGTGCCAATCCAAATGTTTCCCTCCTTATCTTCAATCAGAGCATTCCTGTTGATTTCATTCCCTGACAATCCTTCATCTAAACCAAATAATTCAAGCTTATTCCCATTGTACATATAAACGCCATGATCTCCACCGACCCATAGTCTATTTTGAGAATCAACTAGTAAGCCATAAACTGGGGTTCTTATTTTTAGTTTGTCCCAATGAGTAATTCTGCCCTGATTGATTTGACCGATTCCATCCCGAGTAGCCAGTAATGTGTCACCCTCGTAGATTACAGCCTGATAAATGCTTTTGAGATCAAAATTTGTAGATGAATAGTTTTTGAATGTAGATCCATCATATGTAAAGAGACCTTCAGAATGTGATAGAAAAGCTACATTATCACCGAGTGTACTTATGTTTCTAATGGAAGAATTAGTATTTAAAGTTACAAGTCGGTCCTTGTTTAGATAGTAAATGCCACTATTTCCTGCTATGTAGGTTGTTCCCTGAAAAGTTTTTACTGAAGTGAATTTTAATCGATCTCCGGAAAATACTTTTGTAGGCTTGCTGTAGTCTCCAATGTTGTACACAAGTAATCCCTGATCATTGGTTGCCATGTAGAGCTTATTCTGAATGGTGTCTTCATCGATGGCTAGAATTCGATAATTAAGGGTTTTTTTTACTTCATAACTATAGTTGCTGATACGGCCATCATGTAAGACATTAAAGTCAAAAGGATTGGTAAGCACAATGGGTCCACTTTGTAGTTGAGTGATTGCTGTAACCTCATCTGCAGCAAGACCTGATGATTTGTTATAGTTTCGAAATTGTAAAACATTGAATTTAAAAAGTCCTCTTGAATCGCTTACCCATAGATTATTTTCGGTATCACAAAAAATACGTGTGCTTCCAATGTTTACATTTTCACCTTTTATTAGCAGATTTTGCCACGTACTAGTTTTATGATCAATCATTCTGGCAGGAGTGGCGGACCCGAAAAATACCTGTCCATTTTTATCCATTACAAGGCTGCTTTGGTTCGTTAATGAGGAGCTTGTCAGCCCGACATTACGTATTAGAAATTCGATTTTATCATCTAATACTTCCGCATACCAATTGAATCCTAACATCAATAATTTGTCACCGCCATCCGCAACGGTAAGGATGTTATTTGTTGGAAGTTCCTCATAAGGCAAATCCAGTAAACTCAGTTTATCGCCATCAAAATGCCACAATCCAGCAGTTGATGCTATGATGCATCGGCCATGGAGTGATTGAATGTTGTTTATATTGAAACTCAATTTTTTCCTCATCCACTCCTTTGACTTGCTTTTATAAACGAATAGTTGATCATCTGCTCCAAGTGTTATAGTATAGTCGTTATCAACACCGTATACATTGAAGGAGATGTGAGCGGTGAAATGCTCAGTGGAGTAGGGCACTTCAATTTCAGTCCATGAATCTTTGAAAAACTGTACAGTAAATCGGGTCTTGTTTAGGCCTGCAACCCAAATAATGCTATCGTTCGAAATAATCTTGGAATTATTGGAAGTTGGCAGGTTCAGTGAATCTGCAAAGTCGTGCCAGCTTTTTGCATCATAATAGGTCGGGCCGGATTTTGTAATGAACCACATCATTCCTGAAGGATGCTGAGCAATATCAAAAACGCTATTGCTAGGCATACCATCTGCGGTCATATACTGTTTGGATGGAAAGAACTGCGCCTGGCTAGTGACCAGGAGTGATGACCAGAAAATAAAAATTAAGAGGATGTATCTCGCGTTCACGCTACAAGATAACCCTCATTTGAGTTTTAATTATTACTTAGATAAGGGACTTACGAATGTATTTTACATCATCGATCGAAAGCGGCTTTCTTAAAAAATCATGGATGAGCGACGAATCAGAAGCTCTCTCTTTGTCCACAGGGTTAATTGTTGAGCTCAGAATAATGATCTTACTGGTTCTGGATTTTTTCGGGAGCTGTTCATATTTTTCCAAAAATTGCCATCCATTCATTACTGGCATATTTAAATCAAGTAATATCAGATTTGGAGTGATTTCACCTTGAGAGATTTGGAGTAGCGCGTCAGCAGCCTCCGTACGGTCACATACAATCGCATGAATGTCGGCTCTTTCTATAATAATCTTATTCAAATAATTTATAGATGGATCATCGTCAATTAACAAGATTTTTAATTCTCCCATCCAGATTTTCGTTAGAGGTCCATAATTGATATAACACTACAAATAAGAATATGTTAATCAATACTATTGAAATTACTTCTAAAAGAAACTTTCTGGGTAGAAAGATCGATGTTATTTATTTTTTTTCTACGTAGTGCTCAGAACTGAGGTTGAATTAATTCCTTAGTTGATTTAAAGCCTCATTAACATTTAGTGTGGGCCTTTTACATGATTTATTGTAGCAGACATAGATTGTAGTTTCTCCATTCATAGCTGATTTATGTTGGAATGGAGGCTGATCGGATTCCTGAACAGTTCCTGAAATAATCTTTGCTGGGATAAACTGCTTGTTGATCTCATTCACATATTCTTTTGCTTTCGGGCCAACAATGATCACCTCTGCAAACTTGTCTGAAACCTCCAATCCGAGCATACCCCAATTACTCAAATATTCTGGTTCGGTAACGATCAGGTCTTTCACCTGAGCAAGAATGGATTTCCCCTTTTTGATCATCTCATCATCATAGAAGTGTGTTCCAAGATGTATCAGGTTCCAAGCCATGATGGAGTTAGACGATGGAATTACATTATCAAAAAGCTCTTTTTTTCGCGCGATCAACTCCGTGTTTTCATCACTCGTAAAAAAGTACAGATTTTCACTTTCATCATAAAATGCTTCTTCCACTCGTTGAGTGAGAACTTGAGCTAATTCAAGGTATTTTCTGTCAAGTGTTGTTTCATAGTATTTAATGAAAGACTGTATGACCGATGCATAGTCCTCCATAAATCCTTCCATGTTTTTATCCGGGAAGCGATTGAGCTTATCGTCTTTGATCAGTTGCTTTCTGATGAATGTAGCGTTTTGATTAGCTAGTTCCAGGATCGATGAATCCTGCAGTGCCTGAAACGCTTTACTCAAACCCGAGAGCGTTAGACCATTCCAGCCGGCGATGATTTTATGATCCAACCCCGGTCTTACACGCTCATCTCGTTTGTCAAGGGCTGCTTCTTTAAAGGCTGATATCTTTTGGTTAAATTGAACTTCTGTGAGATTTAATTCATTCATCAGCTCTTTTTCATCCTTTACGACTCGTAAGGCATTCTTGCCTTCCCAGTTGCCTTTTTCTTGAACATCGTAATAGGCGGTGATCAGCGAAGAATCTGATCCTGCTAATTGCACAACTTCATCGTAAGTCCAAACATAAAACTTCCCTTCTTCGCCTTCACTGTCCGCATCCAGGGCAGAGTAAAAGCCTCCGGAATCATCCAGCATTTCACGTTTTAGCCATTCAACAGTCTCTACAATTGTCTGTTTAAACTTTGGATTCTTTGTCAACTTATATCCATTGGCATAGAGACTCAAAAGCTGACCATTGTCGTAAAGCATTTTTTCGAAGTGGGGAACATGCCACTCTTCGTCCGTACTATATCTGGCAAACCCACCACCTATGTGATCGTAGATGCCACCATTTGCGATTTTTTCTAAGGTAAATTCAAAGTGTTTTAAAGCCTCTTCATCTTTTGTTAGATGGTAGTAGGTGGCTAGAAACTGCCACACTGAAGGCATGGGAAATTTTGGTGATTTTTTTATACCACCATCTACTTTGTCAAATTTCTTTTTTAATGTGTCAAATGCTGTACTGATTTCTTCATTTGAAAGTGTATGATCGTCACCTTCGAGTTTGTATTTCTCTGACTCTTTAGCCTGAAGGTTTTGAGTAAACGCCTCTGCTGACTCATTTATCTTGTCTCGATTTTTTTCAAATGCCTCATTGATGCTTGTGAGTAGGTTTATCCATCCTTGCTTCGGAAAATAAGTACCACCGTAAAAAGGTTTTTGGTCTGGAGTGAGGAAGACATTAAGTGGCCAACCGCCTTGTAGGCCCATGGCATGGACAGCATCCATATACACCTGATCTACATCAGGTCGTTCTTCACGGTCCACTTTAATGTTGATGAAATGCTCATTCATGATTCGAGCGACGGCAGTATCTTCAAATGACTCTTTTTCCATCACATGGCACCAATGACAACTTGAATAACCGATACTTACCAAAATTGGCTTGTCTTCTTTTTTGGCTTGTTCCAAGGCTTCATTTCCCCATTCCTGCCAATTTACCGGATTGTGAGCATGCTGTAGGAGGTAGGGGCTGGTTGAGTTTATGAGATCGTTGGTGTATTCGTGCATTTCTCGATTTTTTGTGGATTGACAGCCAAGAATGAAAATGAAGATGATTGAAAATTGCTTCATATAATTTGGCTCTTTACTTGTTTGATTTCAACACTGACATCTACTTTTTCATTCATCATTTCGAGTTTATGGAGGGTGTTTTTTAAAAAATTCTGGTGGTTCTTAGATTTGATTTGAAACGGCCGGTGATGAATCGCGGACTGAAGACTGTTCCACTCCTTGATGAATGAAGTTGTCTCGGTATCCAAATACGTTTTGCAAAACTTTTCCCATATGTAGTTGCTTGCTTGCGCAGAGGGGTGGATCATGTCCTCATTGTAAAAACGATAATCTCTTAGCTCGTCAATAAGGATCTCATAAGAAGGGAAATAGCTGACATTGTTATGTTGATCAACAATTTGATGGATTGAATCTATGAGAATTGCCTTGCTTCTATTGTTCTCTACCAAACCATCTTTAATGTGCCTGACCGGACTGACAGTGCAAATGATATTGAGATCCGGGTTGATGTCTCTCAAGTATGCATGTAACGACTCAAATTGATGGAGAATCTCTTTTTGAGTTAGAAATCGCTTTTTAAAACGCTTTGCAGGAACCTTGTGGCAATTAGCAACGATCTTCTTGTCGTCAACTTCATAAACGATTGCTGTTCCTAAAGTAATAATCAGCCATTTCGACTGTTTTAGAAAATCTTGCGTTTTTTTCGCTTGATTTTCGAAGCTCTTTGAGGCTTCCTCTTCACTTAGTCCAGATATTGTTCCATGCGTATCCCAATGATAATGGATTCCCTGACTTTCTAAAACATCACTCTTGTCAGCTTCATTCTTTAGGAGTTTGAAAATAGAGTAGGGATTGTAGATGGTTCCAAAAGGATTGGATAACACCTTAAATTTTGACTGTGTCAGCTTTGCTCCAACCTCATCAGAAAAGCATGAACCGATCAGGAAGATCGGATCTTTGAGATTTATTTTTTCTTTTGAAGCCGGTATTTCAAATGAAAGCTTGAACACTTTTGAATTGAGTTTCAATCAAATTTAAGTGTTAATCATCAGCTTTGAGACTAATCATAATTGGTCGGTGATCCGAAACCTGAGTTAGGTAATTTGAAACACAATCGTCCAGTCTCACAGTATTTGTTGTAGTCAGGTTATCGCACAGTTCGTCGGTAATCAGGATGTGATCGATGTGGCTGGGGCAATAGGAAGCTCCAGTACACGGATAGCTGTAGTCAACTCCAGAGCCATCATAAATAGGATAATCAGCAAATATGTAATTGTCGATATCCTTCAGGAAATTGGAGAATGAAGAACCAGTATCAAAATCTTCATTCCAATCACCAAGTATGATCACTTCCTCGTTCGGATAATTGTTGTCTATGTAGGCCTTCAGTTTTTCACTGGCATCTGTTCTTCGATCTTCCGATCCATCACAACATTTGAGGTGAATATTAATGAGTTTGACTGATAGCCCATTTGCATGGGTAATGTCCACTTCAACAGGTTCTCTGGGGAATGGACTTGTTTGACCGTCAAACAACTCGATTGGTGAGCCAAAACTTGTGATTTCACTTGATTTATAAATATATCCCAGTTCGATCCCACCTCGTACATCATATGCAATTCCTTCATAGCCATCAAGGGAATTAGTGAGTGCGGTGAAAGCATCCATGTCATCTATTTCCTGGATGGCGTAGATATCCGCATCAAGGTTAAGAATGATATCGGCCACCAATTCCACCGTGTTTGATTGCATGGGAAAGTTTTCAATGTTCCATGTCACCACATCAAGGTTTTCTGCTAGTAGTTCCGGTGTACACTGTACAGGCATAGAGCTAAAAGATTCATCCGTGCAAGTGATGACGTATTCAATTGGTTCTTCTTCCTCTTCAATCGGAGTGATTGGAGGTGTATCATCACTTTTGCCACATGCTGATAATAGCACCAGAGAGATCAAGATATACGTAATTTTCATATGGTAAAATTCAATAAAAAAACCCTGAATCTCACGACCCAGGGCTTCTATATCTAAGAATTAAAATGCTTATTCCGCTACCACCTTGATTGTTACCGGGTGGTGTACTTCTTTGTGCAGGTCAAGGGTGGCTGTGTATTCACCTAATTCCTTGATCTTTTGCTCAAAAGAAATTCTTTTTCTGTCTACCTCGTGTCCTTTAGCCGCCAAAGCTTCTGATACTTGAAGAGGAGTAATGGCTCCAAAGATTTTTCCTTTCTCTCCAGCTTTGGTTTTGATTTCCAAAGTGACATCTCCAATCTTATTTGCTATTTCCTCAGCATCCTTTTTAGCTTTTTCAGCCTTGTGAGCTGCCTGACGAATATTTTCCTCGATCATCTTCTTGTTAGAAGAGCTTGCAATAATCGCCATGCCTCTCGGGATCAGGTAGTTTCTGCCATAGCCAGGCTTTACTTCAACGGTATCGTTTTTATAGCCTAGTCCTTGTATATCTTCTCTTAGTATTACTTCCATGTCAGTACTTATTTAAGGGAATCTCCAACATATGGCATCAACGCCAGGTGTCTTGATCGTTTGATCGCCTGGGCTACCTTTCTCTGATACTTTAAACTGGTACCAGTAATTCTTCGAGGAAGGATCTTGCCTTGCTCGTTTACAAACTTTAGCAAGAAGTCAGGATCTTTATAATCGATGTACTTAATGCCATTCTTCTTGAATCGGCAGTACTTTTCCTTTTTCTGCTCTCTGTTTATTGGTTCGTTTTGTAATGTCATTTGGCTGCCTCCTTTTCTTTCTTCTTATTGAATTCGCCTTTCTTTCTTCGCTCGTTATAAATAACAGCGTGCTTGTCTAGTGTAGTGGTGAGAAATCTCATCACTGCTTCGTCTCTCCTGTATTCTGTCTCTAGCTTAGCAATTAGTTCAGGTTCTGCTCGGAATTCAAACAGCTGGTAAAACCCGGTGGTTTTATGCTGAATAGGGTAGGCAAGCTTGCGCAATCCCCAGTTCTCTTCGTTAACAAGCTCTGCGCCGTTATCAGTTAGAACTTTCTTGAATTTTCCGACAGTATCCTTCATCTGAGCTTCAGACAAAACGGGAGTCAAAATGAATACCGTCTCGTAATTCTTCATCATGTTGTAAATAAGTTAAGAACTAATATTTTAAAAATGAGCTGCAAAATTAAGCAATCTTGAGTAACAGACAAGTGAGTTATTCAAACTTTCAATCAAACCAATTCTAGTAATTGGACTATTGACTAAAAGCCTATTGACTGTAGACTAGATTACTTCACCATAAAGCTGCCCTTACCCATCAGGTAGTCATCGGTATATACCTCAACTTTATGCTGACCTATAGCATAATCACTGCCTTTGGTATAAAGAAATGTTACCAGCTGGCTGTTTCGATCATATAGAATCTCTTGCTTAGCCGTATAAAACATCTCTCTGTTCTCGAATGTGAAGGATCCTGATCCTCTTGTTACGTCAAAAAGGACATTCCCATCAGGCGCTATTACACGTAGTAAAAGCTCTTTGCCCTCAATCGGTGCGATTTCATTTTCCACTACCGTGAATTGAATCTTTAGTTGCTCAATATGACGATTTCTATACTCCCCACCATCGCGTTCTTTACCGCGATCGTTAATGGCGTTGATAATCATGCCCTCGATCTGAAGACGAGATGCATAAGCCACCTTACTAGCCAGTTCTTCCTTATTCTTCTCCAGTTCTTGTAGTGTTTGATTTAATTCATTCTTTTCAACTTTCAGGGTTGTGTTTTCCTCAGCTAATTGTTCGTTCAGTACCTTAAGCTGTTTGATCTCCTCGTCTTTAATCAGTAGTAGCTCTTTATAACCATCTACACGGTTGTTAAGCCTAGTGATTCTTCCTCTTTGGTATTCAGCATCTACCAGTAGTTGTTTTTTGTCAGCTTCCAATTGAGCTTTCAATGCCTCCAGGGTATCAATTTCTCCACCCAACTCCTTAATGGTTTGAATGCGAATATCGAGTTCGTTAGCAACAGAGTCCAGCTTTAAATACGTGTCTGAAATTTCTTTTTGCTGCCTGGCTCGCTCATCCTCAAGCTGCTGATTTTGATAATAAAAGAACACTATCGCTACCAAGAGTAAGAATGTAACGACAATAAAAATTGGCGTCCGGTTCTTCTTTGGCTTCATGTAGTCAGGTTGTTCTGCTGATTTATTGTTTTCCATTCTTAAGTTGAATTACGGGGGCAAAAGTAGGAAAATGCACCCGCTTTAAAAACGTAATATAAAATGCTGCTTAGGCATTTCAATTTTCGTAAAAATAAGACCTGCCTGAAAGAGGTCAACAGTGAGGTTGAATCGAGTGTCTGATACAATCTGTCTCCAGGCTTTCTGCATATCTGCAGACCAATAAATGTCATGAATGACGATGCATTTGATGTTTTGGCTATGAGCCATTATTGATTCAACACAAAAAAGCACTGCATCCGATCGATGATCTGCATCAATGAAACATAATTCTGGTTGTTCTTTGATGAGTTGAGGATCTAATACATCTTGCACTACTCCTTGTTTGATTTCGATTTTGTGCTGCAGCAGTTTGGAGAATTGCTTCTGTGCAATGGATGAGATAATAGGGGAGGCCTCAATCGTGACTACTCGATTTACTTTTTCTGGCCCTGCCATGTAGAGCGTATTTATTCCAAGGGATGTCCCAGTTTCCATTGCCCGTTCTATTTTCATCCATTCAATGAGCTTGAACAGGAAAGAAGAAAACTGAGGGGTGCTTAATGAGGTTTTAGCAATGGAGCTAATTGTTTTTTTGTAGGCAGTTTTTGTTTTCAGGTCAAACAGGTCGATGATTTCATGGTTTGATTTTAGTTCCTTCCTCAACTTTTCAACATTGTCCAGACGAAACTTTCTTGCAGGCTTGATTACCTGATTGTATAAGTCAAAGAGAAAAGGAGAGTGCAGTGCATGTGGCCCAACTGCATTGAATTGATACTTCAAATAGTTTTGAAGCCTGAACAAAATGTTGGGTTTCAAATCTTAGTTGAGTTTGAAAGGAACTACCATCAAAAATTCAGGGATTTCTACATTGAATAGGCGACCATCTACGATTCGCTCCATAATGTAATATCCTTTCATTTTACCAATACCTGATCGAAGGTTACAGCCAGACACATACTGATGGATTTCTCCAGGTTCTAATACAGGCTGCTTCCCAACTACGCCTTCACCATCAACCTCATGTTTAGGATGTGCGGCATCAAGAATATCCCAATGTCTAGCTTTGAGTTGTACCGTATTGGAAGAGTTGTTTTCGATTGTGATCCTGTAAGTAAACACAAAGTGATCATTGGCCGGTTGCGAGTGCTCCGGCTGGTAGTTGGTTTCTACCGAAACTTTTATGCCTTTAGTTACTCCAGTGATCATATCTTGGCTGACAATTTAATAGAATTTGAATTTAATTTACCAAGAACAGCACGAAGAAAATTTTATGGATGTAAAAATTGAGAAGAGCTGGAAAGAGCGACTGGAATCTGAATTTACGAAAGAATATTTCCAGAACCTTGTTTCATTTGTGAAAAAAGAGTATTGTTCGAAGCAAATCTATCCTCCGGGTTCATTGATATTTAATGCCTTTGATCATTGTCCTTTTGAGGATATTAAGGTGGTTATAGTTGGTCAGGATCCCTACCATGGACCTGGTCAGGCCAACGGTCTTTGCTTTTCTGTGGCTGATAGAGTGAGACATCCTCCGTCGCTTCAGAATATTTTTAAGGAAATTCAGAATGATCTTGAACAACCTATTCCAGAATCCGGCAATTTGGAAAGGTGGGCTGATCAAGGCGTTCTATTGCTTAATGCTACATTGACGGTAGAGGCAAGAAAAGCAGGCTCTCATCAAAATAAAGGATGGGAACAGTTTACTGACGAGGTGCTTCGAGTAGTGTCTGAAGAGAAGAACAATGTGGTGTTTCTTTTATGGGGAGCTTATGCACAAAAGAAAGGTGCGCTGGTTAATGGAGATAAACATTTAATTTTGAAAGCACCCCACCCATCCCCATTTTCGGCCCATTCTGGATTTTTTGGGTGTAAACACTTTTCTAAGACCAACCAATACCTGTCATCTAAGGGTCTTAGACCAATAAGTTGGTAATTTTACGTTAAATATTAAGTGAAGAAACATTCGGTGTTGTTCCGTTCTTGAGTGATATTTATGAATATGAAAGTAATAAAATTAGTATTGATATTGGCCATTAGTTCCTTCTGGCTAAGTGGATGTGGAAGTGATGACGGTTTAGACTTTAGTGAACCATTAGAAAATGAGGTGAACGAGTTTGTTTGGTCCGCAATGAATGTCTTTTATTATTGGCAATCAGATGTTCCTAATCTTTCTGATTCCAAGAATGACCTATCCTTAAATACTTTTCTTAATTCATACAACACACCTGAAGCTCTCTTTGATGATCTGCTTTATCAAGATGATCGGTTTTCATGGATTGTTGATAATTACGAAGAATTAGAAGCCTCTTTCCAAGGAGTATCTAAATCATATGGATATGAACTTGGTCTGGTTCGTTTGGCAAGTGGAAGTGATGATTTGTTGGCCTACGTGAAATATGTAGTTCCTGGAGGACCTGCGGCAAATGCCGGTTTGAAACGAGGGGATCTTTTCACGCATGTTAATGGTACAGCACTTACCGTAAATAACTATATCTCTACACTTTTTCAAAGTACCAGTTACACATTGACCCTTGCAACTCTTCAGGATAATACAATCTCCCAAACGGATCAGGAGGTAGCTTTAACAGCAGTGGAGCTTTCAGAAAACCCAATTCTACTATCCGAAGTGCTAGAGGTGGAGGGAGTGAAGGTGGGATACCTGATGTATAACCAATTCATCAATAATAATTCCTACCATGAAGAATTAAACAGCGTATTCGGGACCTTTAATACTGAGGGTATTTCTGATGTTGTTTTGGATCTTAGATACAATGGAGGGGGGTCTTTGTTGACCTCAAGAATATTAGCTTCAATGCTTTATGGTAATGCTTCCTCTAATGATATACTTGGATCAATCATTTATAATGACAAGCTTGCTGAGTTCAATTCAGACTTGTCCTTTTTGACATCCATTCCAGTTTTTGACTCTGAAGGGGAGCAGACGTCCACATTGGCGATGAATCGATTGAATTTGAATCGTATTTTTATTCTAACCAGTGGTAGTAGTGCTTCAGCATCTGAGTTTATTATTGCTGGCTTGCTGCCTTATATGGATGTAACACTTATAGGCACTACAACAGTAGGAAAGAATGTTGGCTCAGTTACCTTATATGATTCTGATGACTATTTAAAGTCTGGATCCTTAGATCCTGACCATAAGTATGCCATTCAACCAATCATAAGCCAGCTAGCTAATTCAGCCGGATTTACAGATTACATTGATGGGTTTGACCCAAACATTGAAGTGAACGAGCTTGACTTCTTAGAAGACCTGAAGCCGCTCGGCGATCCAACAGAACCGCTGCTGGCAGAAGCTTTAGGAGTAATTACAGGGGTGGCCAGAGTAGAACGTCCTCGCGACTCTGGTTTGGAAGCTATCAGGGTTGCATCCAAACGAACAGAAACAATATTACTTGATGATGAAAGTGTTCCGAATGTCATCCAATCAATGATACTTAATGAATGAGTCACCACTTAGAACATTTCTATAAGTCAGATAACGAAAAAAAGGCACTCCTTCCGGGGTGCCTTGCTTTGTTTGTATTCTTAGCTCTTGGCTTTGGATTCTTTATTGGACTTTTCTATTTAGTCCATTGGATATCCTGACTATTCTATTCCGTCGAACAGACGACTCCATCTTACCTTGTTAAAGAAACTGCCATTGGTATCCCATGACATCCAGATAAATGATGCCTCACCAACAATATTGTCTTCCGGTACAAATCCCCAATACCGAGAATCATCGGATGCGTGACGATTGTCTCCCATCATGAAATAGTAATCTTTCAGGAAGGTGTATTCGCTCACTTCTTCTCCATTGATTATTAATACATCAATGTCGATCTCAACCGACTCGTGTCCCTCATAATTTGAGATGGTAGATCCATACATCGCCAGGTTCTCTTCATTTACCTCAATGGTCATCCCTCTTGCGGGCACTGTCAATGGTCCGAAAAAATCCCGATTCCATGGGAAGTATCTTGCATCCGGGAATATGTTTTGTTCTGACCGATCTTCAGGAATTAGTTGAAGCGTTACGCTCTCTACAAATGACAATTTTTCGAATTCCTCAGCAACAGAAGATGGCATTAAAACAGAATAACCCTCCGGATACCGAGTCACACTATTGTATGGATTGATATTAAAGTTTTCAAAAACGCGCTCTCGAATGGATTCATTTGTTCGGACGAAGTATTCGTGCTGCATCAATGGTGGGTTTTCCTGCTCCTCACCGTTTATATACACCTGAGTAGCTTTTATTTCGATGGTTTCACCTGCTATTGCAACGCACCTTTTGATATAATGCGTTTTCAGGTCCATAGGATGATACTCGCCACTTTTACGCTGATTATAGTGATCGTTCACAGGATAGTTGAAAACCACCACATCATTTCTTTCTACTTTACCTAAAGAGGGTAATCTCAGGCTTGGCAAAGAGACACCAGGAACATATGAAGGAATTTCTGTTCCCCAGATCGTTTGGTGAGTCAGTGGTACCTGTAGAGGTGTTTGTGGAGTTCTAGGACCATACTCTGCTTTACTTACGAATAGAAAATCACCCACTAACAACGAGCGCTCCATCGACCCTGTAGGGATCACATACGCTTCCATGAAAATCCATCGCACGAAAGTGGCACAAAAAACAGCGAATACGATCGCTTCAAACCATTCCTTACCGAAGGATTTTTTTGGTTTCGGCATCTCAGTGGCTTTACCCAAATAGGTTGTGTCAGTCCACGCGATGTAATTCATATAAATAGGAGCGAAAACTACTCCAAGCACCTGATCCAGATAGGTATATTTTCCAAATGACTTCATTAAATCCAGGTGCATGGTGAGACCAACAAAAAAGTTGATTACCGGCACAAACAGCAGGAGTACCCACCATTTAGGTCGACCTACTAGTTCAAGATGGATGTAATAATTCCAAAAAGGAACAAATCCTTTCCAGCCTTCCTTGCCTGCTTTTTCAAAAAACTTGTAATAAGCTGTGCCCTGCAATACGTACCATAAAATCAGGAACGTAATGACAAAAACAGGATTAAAATCATGAAAGTACATATTGTTAGTTATCGTTTATAAAGTCAGACATGGTGAAAACTCCCTTTTTCTGATGAATCCACTCAGCCACTTTCACAACACCTTCTGCAAAAACGCTTCGATCATGAGCTGTGTGAGTGATGTCAATTGATTCTAAAGGAGACGAATAGCTTACGGTATGCGTACCGGGAACGTTGGGTGTTCGCTCAGAAACTATTCCTAATTTTTTACTGTCGGCAGATTCTTCATTTATCCAGCCTTCAATAGATGGGTGAGAGGTGATGATCCCCTCAGCCAGAGTGATGGCTGTACCACTTGGACTATCTTTCTTTTCCGTATGATGAACCTCCTTCATAGCAGGAGTGAAGTCAAGCTGAGCCATTTTATCAGCAAGCCAATTGTTGAGCTCAAAGAAAAGATTTACTCCAATACTGAAATTGGAGGCGTAAAGAAATGTTCCGTCTTTCTCCTTGCATAAGCGTTCGATTTCCTGAAGTCGGTCAATCCATCCGGTTGTTCCGGATATAACAGGGATGCTGTTATTGATGCAAAAAGAGAGGTTTTCAAATGCCGATTCTGGCTGGGTGAATTCAATGGCTACATCAACATCAGACTGTGCCAACAAGGGTAGATTATCTGAAGAATGAACTATGCAGGAAATGGAATGATCTGCTTTCAGAGCAATTTGCTCGATGGCTTTCCCCATTTTTCCATACCCGATCAATGCAATGTTCATTGGCTAAAATTTCAATACAAATGAAACTCCTACAGCCTGCGAAAATAATGGAGTTGGTTGAATAGAAGGCTCTATACCCAAAGCAAGTTTATCATTGACCTTAAATTCTTCCAGGTGAGCAGATACGTGCGCATCTACAATTTGTAAGATGTAAAAAACGGTACCTGTTATGATGAGCATGTCTCGGTTTCTTCGAAATACATCACGGTTTCTCACCAAAGCAGTTTCGCTTTGAATGATGGATGCGTATGGATTGGTTTGTCCGCTAGCGGTCAGGAGAGCTGCATTTCTTAGGCCATGGTAGACATTGTTGTTGTAATTGATGAAGTGGGCAAAAGTGAGCACACCTGCCCATACGATGGGTACCTTCCAGTATTGTTTATTGTAAATCTGGCCGCCTCCTGGAAAAATAGCTGATAGTAGAGCTGCCCGCTGAGGATCCAGGCTGGAAACCTCTTCGAAAAGATCTGCATCTTCATTCGCTTTTACGAATGTAGAGTCATCTATCAGGATAGGTTTATCCTGTGATACAGCAGACAAAGCGAAGTAGGTGAATGCAAAAACAAATAATAGTCTTTTCATCATGGGCGATTGCTTCACAAAGTTCGCGCCTAAACCTGAATAAAACGGATGATTTTTCCTTAAATGTCCAAAATCTCCAGAATCCTGTTCAAATCTTCGGTAGAGGTGTAAGGTATCTTGATCTCACCTTTATCCTTTCCGTTTGATTTGATAGCGATTTTTGATCCAAAATGAGTTGAGAGCTTACTCTGTAGCTTCTTAAGCTCCGGATCTACTTTTGTTTCCTCTTTTGAGGGTTTTTCCTCTTTCTTGCCTTTGGCTCTTACCAGTTCTTCTACCTTTCGAACAGATAGATCGTTTTTCACAATCTGTTTGAAGATATCCAACTGTAGAGATACATCATCAATGGAGATCAAAGCGCGGGCATGGCCCATGCTAAGCTTCCCATCACGCAAAGCTACCTGGATGTCAGGTGGAAGCTTGAGCAATCGTAGGTAGTTGGTGACCGTGCTTCGGTTTTTACCAACACGATCACCCAGCTCTTCCTGCTTTAAGTCACACTCTGCCAAGAGTCTTTGATAGCTCAACGCTATTTCAATGGCATTCAGGTTTTCACGCTGAATGTTTTCAATTAGTGCCATTTCCAGCATTTGCTGGTCATCTGCCAGACGAATGTAGGCAGGAATGGTCTCTAAACCAGCTTTTTTGCTGGCCTGAAGTCTACGCTCACCGGAGATGAGCTGGAATTCTTTTTCACTGAGTGCACGTACAGTGATGGGCTGAATGATGCCCTGTACCTTAATTGATTCAGCCAGATCATTTAATGCGTCCTCATCAAAATCTGATCGGGGCTGCCATGGATTGGTCTCTATCTTCGAGATTTCAATTTCGCTGATGGCTCCTTTTGGAGTAGCTCCAGATCCACTGATTTTTTCCTTCTCTCCCGAATCTTCCAGAAGGGCACCTAGTCCTCGTCCCAGTCCGGATCTTTTCTTGAATTTACTCTCTGCCATGTTCTCTTCAGGCTGCTTTTACTTCGTTTCTTTGCAAAATTTCTTTGGCCAGATTTAGGTAGCTGATGGATCCTTTGCTATCAGCATCGTGCGTGATGGCTGGCATACCGAATCCCGGGGATTCACTAAGCTTGATGTTTCTAGGAATCATGGTACTGAATACAAGCGACTCAAAATGCATCTTGACCTCTTCCACTACCTGATTAGCAAGGTTTAATCTCACATCATACATGGTCAGTAGAATTCCCTCAATTTCCAGATCAGGGTTGAGCCTTGTTTGAATGATTTTGATCGTATTTAGCAATTTACCCAGTCCTTCTAATGCAAAGTATTCACACTGAACTGGTACAATGACTGAATCTGAAGCAGTAAGTGCATTAATCGTGATCAATCCCAGGGAAGGAGAGCAATCAATAATGATGAAATCATATTCATCTCTTACCTCTGCTAAGGCCTGCTTCATCTTCTCTTCACGCTCCTCGATGTTCACCATCTCTACCTCAGCACCCACTAAATCAATGTGAGAGGGTAGGAGATCAAGAAATTTGATCTGCGTTTCGACAATGCTCTCTTTCGCACTTGCTCCGTCAACCATGCATTCATAGATACTCACTTCTACGCCTTTAGGATCTACCCCAACACCAGATGTAGCGTTCGCCTGTGGATCCGCATCCACAATCAGGGTTTTGAACTCAAGAGCGGCAAGGCTTGCAGCCAGGTTAATGGCTGATGTGGTTTTGCCAACTCCTCCTTTTTGATTTGCTATAGAAATGATCTTACCCATATAAATTTAGTTTCTGATGTGATGTTAGGTAGTGTAAAGAACACAAATATATCCAACCTACTCTCAAGATAATCATGTTGTGAATAACTTGTGTAAAAAAGAAAAACCTTGATTTAATTAAATAGAGCCAAGGTTTTTAGTGCGTTTATCAACAATCTATCTTTCAAACACATGATGATTGAGGAATGATCTACAATCTAAGACTTCCATTTCTGAGAAGTAAAAGTCACTAAGGTCTTCCGTCACGATGCATGAGCAGCCTGACTCTATTGCTGCATAGTATTGAAAACCGTCTTCCAGATCATTGATTTTTGAATTATCAATCGCTTTACTCACCGCACTTTCAGTAATGACGGCCAAGTTGATCATCTCTTTTAGGAGAGCTATTTTCTTCCTGGCAGCTTGCGTTCCACTTTTTTTTGAAGAGAAGTAAAATGCAATTGCAAGGCACAAGCTAGATGTATAAAGGTCAAATTTGCTTGATTTGGCTAAACTCAAAACCCGAGAAGAATAAGTGAAGACAGGGTATTCTTTATTCAGTGTGGCTACAAGAATGTTTGCATCTAGAAAAACCTTCACTTTTTACGACTTTCGTAAAAGGATTTTTTTACCGATTTGGTGGGTTTCTTGTATTCAATCTCACCTTCTGCAACTTGGTGAACCCAGTCTGCAACGGGTAATTCTTCTAAAGATTTGTAAGTATCAGAATCAAGCTGGCTATAAAGAAACTGGGTAAGTCTGGACAGACTAATGTTATGCCTTTCAGCAAATCTCTTTGCAGATTCAATTGCTTTTTGATCAAAACTCAAAGTAACCTTAGCATCCATCCTAAAAAGTTTATACGTCAAAAATAAAATAAGTTTACGTAAAAAAAGAAAAACCCTGATTCATTTACGTAGAACCAAGGTTTTTTAGTGTGTTTATTAACACTATTATTTTTTCTTTTTCTTATTCTTCTGTGCTTCCTGGCTTGCCTTCATCGCATCCTCTAGTCTTTGCTGAAATTTAGATTTCTTCTTATTGGAATTCTTTTTCTTGTTCTCTTGCAGCACACGGTGAATCTTATCCTCATCAATAACCTTACGGAATAAGACAGTCTGACCGAAGGTCACCATGTTGGAAACAAAGTAATAAAAGGTCAATCCGGATGCGTAGCTATTCAAAACGAATAGGAACATGATGGGCATCATGTATTGAAGCGTTTTCATAGGTCCCTGCACGGTGGTGATCTGGCTATTACTCCAGGTGTAAAGAATTGTGGAGAGTGTCATCAGTAATGTGAATAAACTAACGTGATCACCATAGAATGGAATTTCAAAAGGTAAATTCAAGACACTGTCATAAGTAGACAAGTCATGCGCCCACAAGAAAGCCTGCTGTCTTAGCTCCACCGCATTCGGGAAGAAGAAAAACAAAGAGAATAAAATAGGCATCTGAAGCAACATGGGAATACACCCGCTCACCGGGTTGATGCCTACCTGTTGATAGAGCTTCATTTGCTCCTGCTGAGCTTTCTGCATGTCGCCATCATGCTTGGCTTTGATTTCATCCAGCTCCGGTTTCATTGCTCGCATCTTAGCCATGGACATATGCGACTTCCAGGTAAGAGGAGCCAGAATGATTCGTATGACAATTACTACTAATAGAATGATGATTCCGTAGTTGGAGAAGAATCGCTCCAGGAAGTGGAAAATGGGGATGATTAGATATTTATTAACCAATGGCAGTGGACCCCAGCCCATGTCCAGGTTCTCTTCAAAATCCGGTGCTACTTTTTTAAGTACTCTGTAATTGTTCGGGCCAAAGAAGTATCTGGCCTTGAAATTGTTTGCGAAATCAGAGTATGGGATCAGCATCTGCATGGATAGGTTTTTTACTGAAGTAGTATCACCAAAATCTACCGTCTGACTAACATAACCGGATCTGAATGCAGAATTAGCAATAATAGCTGCGGTAAAGAATTTTTGCTTGAAAGAAACCCACTTTACCTGACTTCCCAATGTTTCATCTTCAAACTCAGTAGATCGTTCGGCCAGCTCATCATAGTCACCATCAGCCAACAGGTAGCGAACGTTGCTGTTATAGCGTCCATCCTCTAGATTCTCTTCCGCACGGTTGATCGCATGATTCCAGTTGTATTTTACATCCGTTGGATTCAATACTGTATTCAGATTCTTACTTTCAATACTATATGCTAGCTGGAAGCCAGTTGGAGGTAGCAAATATTTCTGGATAAGGGAAAAGGTTCCATTTGTCAGTACGTATGAAATCTGTGTGGTGTCACCAAAGTTTTTAACCGTTGGCACAAAGGTCAGCTCGGAGAGGTTGATTGTTTTTCCATTGTGATCGACAATCATGTCTGCCTTAGACTTGGATCCATCCATCAAAACCAATGGATTGCCCATGTAATCTTTATGGTTTTTAAGCACAACCTCTTTAATTCTTCCACCAAAGCTGGTGAAAGTCACAACGATCTCATCATTTTCGATGGTTTTATAAGCTTCTTCCTTACCTGTAGCAAAAGCAAAAGCTCCATATTGCTGATTGATTAATGAGGCTTGAACTGAATCAGGTACGGACGGAAGTATTGTAGTAGTGTCTGTTGGGGCAGCTTCAGTTATTGTTTCCTCAACTGGCTCTTCCTGCGTGGTTAATTCCTCAGTAGGAGCAGGGTCTGGCGCAAACCATGTAAAATAAACCGCCAATAGAGCGAACATTAGGATTAGTCCTGTAAATTGATTTCTATCCATTTAGTTAGAATTATGCCTCCTGACTCTTCTTGAGGTCAAGAGATGCTTTAATAAATTTTACAAAAAGAGGATGTGGATCCATTACGGTAGATTTTAGCTCCGGATGATATTGCGTGCCAACAAACCACGGATGATCTTTGATTTCCATGATTTCTACAAGGTTCGTTTCCGGATTGATCCCCGTTGCTGTCATTCCACCGTTTTCATAGTCCTCTAAATACTTATTGTTAAACTCGTATCTGTGACGGTGACGTTCCATGATTCTTTTGGATCCATAGGCAGCATATGCCTTGCTTCCTTTTTTGAGCTCACAAACATAAGCCCCAAGTCTCATGGTTCCACCCATATCTTTAATGTTTTTCTGACTTTCCATCAGATCAATGACAGGGTAGGAGGTCTTTGTCATCTCAGTGCTATTGGCTTTTTTCTTACCGAGCACATTTCTGGCAAACTCGATCACTGCGCATTGCATACCCAGGCAAATACCGAAAAACGGTACCTTGTTTTCCCGTGCGTATTGTACTGCATAAATCTTACCTTCTATGCCTCGCTCACCAAATCCGGGAGCAACTAAAATTCCATCCAACCCGCTAAGTTCTTTCTCTACATTGTCCCCGTCCAACTCTTCTGCGTGGATCCACTTTAGGTTTACTTTGCACTCATTTGCTGCACCTGCATGAACAAAGGATTCCACAATTGACTTGTAGGCATCCTGAAGTTCTACATATTTCCCAACTAACCCAATGTTTACCGAATCGGTCGGATTCTTAAGTCGCCCAAGGAATTCTTTCCATTTATCAATCTTTGGCTCTTTTTTGTATGGCATCTTGAACTTAGTGAGCACTCGCTCGTCCAGTTTTTCCTTGCGCATCAAGATCGGCACATCGTAGATAGTAGGAGCATCCAGCGCCTCGATTACCGAATTGATTGGCACATTGCAGAACAATGCTAATTTCTTCCTGATTTCTTGAGTAATAGGATACTCAGATCGGCAAACAAGAATATCTGGCTGAATTCCAGCCTCCAGCAACTCCTTTACAGAATGCTGTGTTGGTTTGGTTTTCAATTCACCTGAAGCCTTCAGGTATGGGATCAATGTCAGGTGAATAGAAATACTATTGCTTGAGCCAAGTTCAAATTTTGCTTGTCTAACGGCTTCAATGAATGGGAGCGACTCGATATCACCTACACATCCACCAATCTCCGTGATGACCACATCGTATTTCCCGGTTTCTCCCAGTTTATAGATGTTGTTTTTTATCTCGTCGGTAATGTGTGGGATTACCTGGACGGTTTTACCTAGAAATTCACCCTGACGTTCTTTTTGAATGACGTTGTAATAAATACGACCGGTAGTAACATTGTTGGCCTGAGAAGTTTCAATGCTTAGAAATCGCTCGTAATGTCCCAGGTCCAAATCTGTTTCTGCCCCATCATTGGTCACATAGCATTCTCCATGCTCGTACGGATTGAGTGTCCCCGGATCAATATTGATATAAGGGTCAAATTTTTGAATGGTTACGGATAATCCCCTGGCTTGCAGTAGTTTGCCGAGAGAAGCAGCTATAATTCCTTTTCCGAGGGATGATGTTACACCGCCCGTAACAAAGATGTATTTCGTTTTAGACATGAAGAGCGTTTCCTATTTCTTGTTACGGGACGCAAAGGTAGTTTTTTATTCCTTACTGGCGCTGATTATTTGAAGGGAATGCGATAAGAAATTGATGCCCCAAAATATCCGATGGGATCCACTTCTATAAACTCTCCCGGCAGTTGCACAGGGATACTGTATGTATAACTCAACATGAAATACCAACGATCTGTGGAAAGGGAGAGTGGAAGTGTGAATGAATAGTTTAGTATGCCGAATTTATTAGCATCTATGTATTCAGTAACTTCATATCCTTCATTTACAATTTGTTGAAGTGCTTGCTGGTCCTGCGAAGAAAGATCCGAGGAAAACCTCAAGTCTGCCAATAGTTGATTTCGAACCTCCTCTGTTATTGTTCCATTTCTATAGGCTCTGACGATCATAATACCCACATATTTTTTCTGTTCATCAGTCAAGTTTGCAAATGTTGTTAATCGTTGAATGCGTGCTGCGTTTTGATCACTGATCTGACGATTACTTATTCTTAATTGCGTGATGTCGCTATTGCCTATCATCATATTAACAGTTGGGTAAAGCGTGATGCTTTTAAAGATCCACCATTTACCTAAATCGATATTGCCTGATATGTTTGTGATAATTCTGTTGGCAGTCTCTTCTCCAAAAAGGAAAGAATAGTCAACCGATGCAAAGCCCCACTTGAAATCATAGCTAAGTGAACCTCCAACGGAGTACGTAAGCGGATTTTCTGAGGAATCCTTGGGGTTGTAAAACCATTTTTCAGCATCAAGAGAATAACTCAATTTAGGATTTTGGAATGATCCCAGATAGCCCACCGATAAAATGGTGGGGTTATAGTTGGGATCTACGCCGCTATTCCAGTAGCCAGCTAAATCTCCGTAGAATCCTGATTTGTGATAATAGGATATGCCGGGTGAGATTCCGGATTGACTGATATTATAATCACGGCCTGCGCTTGTCACATTGGTTGTGTAGCCAAATCGAATATTCAATTCGCTGGATGGCGCTAAATCCAAAGTAAATAGGCTATCGATAAGATTAAAGATGGATAAAGAGTCCATCTCTTCTTCAATGGCCTTTAGCTGCTCAGCGTAACTCAATGAATCCTGCGAAAATGAGGGAGAAGCAATGATGAGCAGCACCGCTATGGTGACTGTTCGACGCATCAGGTAGGGTAGGTTGGGTTTAGTTGCGTCGGTCGTTTAATCTTCCGTCATTCCTTCGTTGCTTCTGCCTTTTCATCTGTTCTGCGCGAATTCTTCTCAGCAGCATTTCTTTGAAGTCATTTTCCGCTTTTCTTAAGTTGTTGAACTGGCGGGTTGATATGACTTTAAGAATTCTTTGTGAGTACTCACGCTCCAGTTTTAGCTGGCGCTCCTTTACCTGGTTTGCCATCTCCAGCATCTTCTTATTTTCTTCTTCAGATGCTTTGTTCGGGTCGAAATTTCTTCTTGCCTGATCAAAATCACGTCGGATGTCCTGGCGCTGTTTGCCGAATTCACGATAAATCGGCCAAAATTTCTCTGCCTGCGCCGGGGTTAATTCCAGGCGCTCAGTGATCAAGGCAATCTTGGCCGCCTCAATCTTTTTCAGGGCCTCCGGACTTTGGGAGAACCCTCCAAAGAAGGCAACCATTGTAACTATAAATATCATTCGTTTCATATCTTATAAGTATTCATCTTCTAAATCATATTCCAACAGCACATCATCAATTGCATCCTCACCAAGGTCTATGCCATCCAGTACATTGGTGTCTTCAGTCTCAAAAATTTCCATGTCTTCATCAAACGCACTGGCAATTTCATATTCATCAAGCTCCATCTGTTCCAGATAAGCAACTAGCTCATCTTGTGAGATATCAGCAAGCATATCTTCGGGAGATGGCCTATTGTTATTGAATACAAAAACAAAAGTGACAATCAAGGCGATGGATGCTGCCAGGGCCAACCCCCATTTAGGCATAAACAGTGGGTTTACCGCTGACTTTTCAGAATCAACACGCTTTTGAATTCTCATCGGTAAATCCTCAAAATAGCCTTCTGGCACTTTAAATGCCTCTTTTTTGTCTATATCGTCTAGTTTATATTTCATTACGTATTCCTTAGATGTCTTTCCTTACTTAAGGTTTAATCCTCATTGATAAAATTTTCAATTTTTTTCACGGCATGATGATAATTGGCTTTGAGCGCACCGACAGAGGTTCCTGTAATTTCTGCAATATCTGAGAACTTCATATCATCAAAGTACTTCATGTTAAACACCATTCGTTGTTTATCTGGCAGTTTCAAAAGGGCCTTTTGTAGCTTCATTTGTACCTCATCACCACTAGGTTCAACACTACTTGTTAGCTTTTCAGTTAGTTCTCCTTCCAGATCATGAATTGGCATGAAGAAGCGCCTTTTCTTTCGTTTCAGAAAGTTTAGACATTCATTTGTCGCAATACGATAGATCCACGTATAAAGCTTTGAGTCTTCCCTGAACTTGCCGAGATTCTTCCAGACTTTCACAAAAATTTCCTGAACGAGATCATCTGCATCATCGTGATCAATCACCATTTTCCTCACATGCCAATAGACCCTCTCCTGATACTCTCGCACCAAAAGGTTGAATCCGTAATTACGGGTTTCCTCTTCCCGGATCTTTGCTATGATCTGTTCTTCCAAAGTGTTTCAGGTGGGTTTACCAACTTAGATAATAAAGTTAATCGAAGGTTTAAATTCGCAATGAAATTATTTGTATTCGCAACTTGTTATTTAAAATGTTGTTACATTTAATGTAATTGTATTTAATTTGATTTTATGGGAATAGCAGAAGATATTAAGCAGGAGACCTTTAAGAGCGAGTTCGCTAAAGCAATTATCAATATCATTTTTTCCAGTGCATGGTTGCAGCAGCAGCACCTTCAACTTTTCAAGTCAAATGGACTCACTACACCTCAGTTTAATGTTTTGAGAATTTTAAGAGGACAGCACCCAAAGCCAGCTACGGTCAATTTGTTGATTGAAAGAATGCTTGACAAAAGCTCAAACGCATCCAGAATAGTAGACAAACTGGAACAAAAAGGATTAGTAAGGAGAAGTCAATGCAAGAATGACCGTCGCGCTGTAGATGTTTATATATCTGAAGCAGGTCTGGAAGTGCTGAAAGAAATGGATGTGAAGATGGATGAATGGGAAAATGCTAATAACAAGCTTTCTAAAAAAGAAGCCGCTACCCTCAATACCTTATTAGATAAATTAAGGAGTTAGTTCAAATCCTTAAGTGTTTCCAGAATTCCTGCAATCGCTCCTTTCTTTCGAATAATCATCAAAGGAATGGAGTCGTTCATCCGGATCATTCGTTCAGCCTTACTACCAATGAATAGGGCAGAGGTGGTTGTTCTTCCTTTAGCACCCATTACGATAAGATCTACATTCTTCTTTTTCGCCTCTTTAATTACCAGGTCTACGATCTTGCCGTCTTTATCTAAAGAACAAACAGGGATTAATTCCTGAGTATACTTTTTCACTTTTTTGATCAGCACTTCTAGATCTTTACTAGCATGACCCTTCATGATCTCTGAAAATTCCTGATAAGTTTTGCCAGAATAACGATAGCTTGAAGGAACCTGATAAACGTTCTGAAGGTAGATTTTTGATTTCAACTTCTCAGTAAACATCAAAGTACGTTTCAATGAAAGTGAAGAGTAGTCTGAAAAATCTACAGGAATGAAAATCTTATCAAATTTTAGTTCTGATCCCTGAGGAATGATAAGCATGTTGCATGGAGACCGTCTAGCCACCCTGGTACTAAGTACAGAGTCGCTCACCTTTTTCTTACCAAGAATGATTAAATCAGATTTGATTTCATCAGCGGCCTTTAAGATTTCTTTTGTTTCACCGCCCTGACGCACCATGATTTTGGTTGGCACATCACATTTGAAGTGTTTTTCAATTAAACCCTTTATTTCCTCTTTTCTTTCATCTAGTGCCTTGTCCATTAAATGAGGAAACTCCTTTAACACAGCCTCAGGCATATTGAATTCACGAATCACATTTAAAAAGGTGATCTGATTAGTGCCGGCAATTTTGCTAATGCTGCAGGCATTTTTAATGAGCTCTTGATCCATATCAGTATGGTCAAGGCAGACGATTAATTTTTTAAGTGGCGCGATCAACGTTTTGGGTGTTTATTTTAATGCAAAGGTATGGTTCAATATTATTTTGACCATGATTTAAATCTTTAAATCAAAATATATTTTATAAAAAATATCATGTTTAAGAATAATACTCGGAATGAAGTAAAAAGTTTCAATCAAACGAAATATTATTCCATTTCCTTCATTAAATCACAAATCATTTCAACGGATTCTTTGGAATGTGTGGGGAAGTTGGCAATTCGTATGTGCTTTTCCTTGTGCTTACCATACCCTGTTCCCAGGATAATGCCTTTTTTTTCGAAGTGATTGATGAACTGAAGAGCACGGTCAGTTGCAGCGACAATGGTAGTTTTAGATCGATGTTCCTTACTCTGCACAAAGTGGGATAGATGGGGGTGCTCTTCAATCGCCTGGTTTAGAATGGCTGCTTTATAAGTAGTGTCGTTTCGTAATCGCTGGGTGCCTGCCTGAATCATGTCCTGTGCAATCTTCCCAAGGAGATAGATAAAGAGCATGTTTGGTGTTTCTGGAGTTTGATTTTTATCACCAAACTTTTTGAGGTTAGGTAATGTGCGATACGAACCAAGTGAAGCTGATTGAGATCTTTTTGAAGCTATCTCATGACACTTTTCATTTACAATCCAAACGCCCAAACCCGGCGGAAGTCCAAATGCTTTTTGAACAGAGAAGTATGCAGTGTCTACATTAGAGAAGTTAACCTGTAGGGAGGGAGATGCGCTCACAATGTCCAGTGCAACGAGTTTGTCAGGGTTATTTTCTCTGATGGATGCAATTTCATCCTCAGCGAAACTATAGCCCACACTGGTCTCATTCTTTGTTATACCGATTAGTTCAGCTTCATTTGGTACACTCCAGTTATCGAATGATTTACCATCCCCAACTTCTGTACATGTACTTTTCTTGCTATGTTCAAGAGCGAAATCGTAAAATTTCTTACTGAAAGCTCCATTTACAAAATGATGCGAGCTATGTTCAACCAGGTTTTGGATTATTCGGTCCCAGGCTTCATTGGCTGAATTGAGAAAATAGATATTGTATCCATCAGGTAGCTCTAGTAATTCACGCAGTGCTTCATTAGTTTCTTCTATGACTTTAATAATAGTGTTGCTGCGATGGGAAATGGAAGGAATATCCTGAAATAAAGCCCTTTTCAGATGCTCCTCGAAGGTGTAGAAAAGCTGAGAAGGCCCTGGAGTGAAGTAGATTTTGTTGGACATAAAAAAAGCTCTTTTATTTAAAGAGCAATATAATTTCTAAATGATAAAAAGGGTTCCAATCAGACTCGAGTCTCCATCCACTTAAAGGTCCTGTTAATAATTTTCAAAGCCAGACGAATTTTCTTGACATTGATCATTTCTCTGGACTCATCATACATCGTAACTCCATCAGCGAAAAGCAAAACTTGCGGATATTCATTGATTACCCCCGCCATTTCAGTCACAGCTTCATTGACGTCCTTATCTTTCATGACGTCCAACATATATAAGTCAAGGTTTTCTGGTGAGATTGTCCATTCTTTCTCCAGTTTTTCAAGTGCCTGAGTACTCTCTGGCGAAGAAGGTCGATGCTTAAAAATAAGCGCAGGTTTTTCTCTCGAATCCTCTACCAAGCGGTTGAATTCGTCCCTTGTGTTTAGCGATTTCCAATTAAGCGGATAACTCATTCTCTACAATTTAGCTTATAAACGTTAAAATAAGCTCTTTTGGTTGGGTGGTTTTAACTAAAATTTGCTTTAAACTTAATATAAAACTCTGAATCTTATGGTGCCTTGAACCAATTTCAGGTCTTTTATTACGTCTTCTTGATAGTTCTTATCTATATCCGTAATAACATAACCGATTGTATCATTGGTTTTTAGGTATTGTCCCCCAATATTAATGCCATGTTTTGCCAAAATATTGTTTATATCAGCAAGAATTCCCGGTTCGTTCCTATGAATATGGATAAATCGATGTGCCTGACTCAATGTTGGTAAAGTAATATTAGGAAAGTTGACACTGTTGGTGGTAGATCCGGTGTTGATGTATTCGATGATTTTGGATGGTACAAAATCCGCGATATTTTCCTGAGCTTCAAGCGTACTTCCCCCCACATGAGGGGTTAAAATGGTGTTTCTTAAACCCATGAGTGGTGATTCGAATGGGTGATCATTGCTCAGAGGTTCTTCGGGGAAGACGTCTAGACTCGCACCATGAATCTTTCCTCTTTCAATGTTTTTCGTGAGTGCCTCAATATCTACAATATGACCTCTACTGAGGTTAACAAATACAACACCATCTTTCATTAGCTCAAATTCCTTTGGTCCAATCATCCATTTATTTTCCTCTCTACCATCTACATGCACACTTATTATATCTGAGCTTTGAAGTAGATGCTCGAGGGTAGGGCATGGATTTGCATTACCAAGGGCGAGTTTTTCCTCAATGTCAAAGTATTGTACATTCATACCCACGGACTCGGCAAGTACAGAGAGTTGTGACCCTATTTTGCCATATCCTATAATGCCAAGAGTTTTCCCTCTGATTTCAAAACTTCCGCTTGCCGATTTATTCCATTTACCCTGATGCATCTGCATTATTTTATCGGGTAGGTTTCGCATGAGCATGATGATCTCCGCCAGCGCTAGTTCTACCACGGAACGAGTATTTGAGAATGGCGCGTTGAATACGGCCACTCCTTTATGTAATGCGGCTTTTAGGTCTATCTGGTTAGTGCCAATACAAAATGCTCCAACAGAGAGCAATCGCTTCGCATTTTTTAATACTTTTTCAGTGACTTGGGTTTTTGAGCGAATTCCAAGAACGCTCACATCTTTTATGGCTTCAGCCAGCTCATCCTCTGTCATACCGGCAGGATGCACCTCCACCTGGTAGCCTTCTTGCTTTAATTTATATATGGCATCTTCATGAATGTTTTCAAGGAGCAGTGCTTTAATTCGGTTTTTAGGGTAGGAGTGGGCTCGTTCCAGCTTTTGGGTGAATAGGAATTCATCCAGCGAAGGCGCCTCATGATCCGCCTCATCCAAAATTTTCTCACGCCTTACATTCTCAGTGAAGGCATAAAACTTATGAGCTAGTCCAGCTTTTTTAATTTCATAGTCAGTGTATCCATCTCCCAAAACAAAGACTTCTCCATTCAATTTTAAGTTTTCGATCTGTCTTGGTTTTCCGTTGTTACTTGAGAGTATGTTATCTTCATTAAATCCCACAATATTTTCACTGTCATCGTATTCAAACTCATTAGCAAATACATGTTCTTCCTTGATGCCATGTTTTTTTACGATAGGTACAATGAAGTCCTTGAAGCCATTGGAGACGATAAAAATCTGCTCTTTATACTTCTCAATGAATTCAGTATTTCTTTTGAATGAAGGAGATACTAAAGAGTTCAAACGATCCACCAATTCGGGAAGGTGCTTTTTATTAGCCTGTAATATTTCAACCCTTCTTTTCAGCGATTCGCGAAAGGACATGCCGCCCTCCATTCCCTGGTCCGTGATATCCTTGATTTCCTGGATAGCTTTCGCTTGATTTTCGTTATCCTTGAGTGCGATTTCAGCCAATACATCAAGTGCCTCCACCTGTGTAAATGTGCTGTCGAAATCAATAATGAAATATTTAGTTTGCTGCATCAGTAAAACTTGCTAAGCATCAAAAATAGAACATGCAAAATCTCCGACATACGTTATTCTCTGTTTTCTTTTTTGCAATCGTTTTCGTTTACGGTCAGCACTATGATTCGCTTCGCCAGAACATTGATAGTATTGTTTATGAGGCAATCAATGCAGAGGCCTTTCCCGGTTGTGTGGTTTATGCCAGTATGGGAGATAGTATTTTTTTTCTGAAATCTTACGGCCATCATACCTATGACTCTGTTCGTGCAGTAGCAGTAAATGACATTTATGATATTGCTTCTATCACCAAAGTGGTAGGGGGAACCCTGGCCATGATGAAGCTTTACGAAGATGGTCACATCAAGCTGGATGACCCTATCGGTGATTATATTGACAAGATCGGAAGAAAAGTAGGGCGAGTGACATTCAGGGAGGCGCTTGCTCATCAAGGAGGGTTGTACCCATGGATACCATACCATCTGGAAGCCCGTAGAAAAAACGGGAGGTTTAGAAATAAGACTGTGACTAATGAAATTGATGAGGATTATTCGTATCCATTAACTGATAGTCTTTACCTGCACAGCGACTTCTATTCGAAAATCAAGAAGATGATCAGGAAGAGTAAGGTGTCTAAGGAAAAGAAATATCGATACTCTGGATTGTTTTTCTATCTGATACCAGAGCTTGTAAAAAAACTAACCGATACATCTTACCAAGACTATTTAAAGGCAAACTTTTATGAGCCCCTGGGAGCAGAGACTCTCACTTTTAATCCACTGGATAAGTATAAGCTAAGCCAGATCGTCCCAACAGAGGTGGACACTTTCTTTCGGATGGAACCAATCCATGGAAAAGTTCACGACGAAGGAGCTATTATGATGCAGGGAATTTCCGGAAATGCAGGACTGTTCAGCAATGCATCTGATCTGGCAAAAGTTTTTCAGATGTTTATCAATGATGGGAAGGCTGACTCTCTTCAGTTATTGAAGCCAAACACCATTCAGCTTTTCACAACAACTCAATATCCCAACAATGACAACAGACGAGGGCTTGGTTTTGACAAACCCTTATTAGAATATGACTCAATTCGGAGCAGTGTAGCAAGAGATGCTAGTTTCCGAAGTTATGGTCATACAGGATACACCGGTACACTCGCATGGGCAGATCCTGAAAATGAAGTGATCTTTGTTTTTCTATGCAATCGTGTGTACCCATCCAGGACCTATCGAGCGCTATACAATCTCAATGTCAGACCGACGATACATCAGATGATATATGAATACTTGAACGGCAGTATCAGGAAAAATACGGAACCTGTAGGAAATCTCAAATAAGCAATGTTTTTTGGTTATTTAAAATTATTCTAAATAAGGTTGTTTTTGGGAAAATTTTCATTCTTAAAATATTGACTATCATTGCTTTACGAAAGACAGGTAGTCGAGGTGGGAATGGGGTTATAACCCACCTTTGAAAAACAAGCAACCCCATGTTACTTTTGTACCCGTTTGATTTCAAGCCATCGGAATACATGTTTAAAACAACACCGAATTTGACCCGAATATTCTTAAGTGTAACTCTTGGAGTATTCTTTACCCTAAGCCTAAAAGCTCAGGAAATTCCTACCGAAGAAAGCGTTATCGCTGCTGGAGAATCCACCTTCAAAGCTAATTGTACTCAGTGTCACCAGATTTGGGAGGTGCGCATTGGTCCTGCTTTGAATGCGGTCTACGAGCGACGCTCCATTGAGTGGTTAAACTCATGGATCAAGAATTCACAAGCTATGATCGCTTCAGGCGATGAACAGGCCGTTGCTCTCTGGGAAGAGTACAACAAAACTGCCATGCCGGCTTATCCTTTTACGGACGATCAGGTGATGGAGTTGCTAGCCTATATAAAAGCTGAAACAGATGCTGGTCCTCCAGTTGAAGAAGTAGCAGTTGCTGCTGCAGGAGAAACGGATGGAGATGCTGTCTCTTCCACTTACTTAATAGCTGTCATCATTATTTTGGTGGTTGTCCTGGCGTTAGCAGTTGTTGCTTTGTTAATAGCCGTCAGAACACTGACCAAACACCTGAAGGAAGTTAAAGGTCTGGATGAGGCAGAAAAAGATATTGTTGAGCAGGAATTTGACCTGGGAGCGTACCTGAAAAGCAACTCATTTGTTGGAACGGTGGTGTTCATTTTCACCATCATTGTACTAAAGACCTTAATTGACGGGGCATTTACCATAGGCGTACAGCAGGGCTATCAGCCTACACAACCAATCGCTTTCTCACACGAACTTCACGCAGGTCAGTATGAGATAGATTGTCAGTACTGCCACACAGGCGTGAGAAAGTCAAAATCCGCAAATATTCCATCACCAAACATTTGTATGAACTGTCACTCACAGATCAAAAATGTAGGAGGAGAAGATGGCATCTCTGAAGAAATTGCAAAAATCTATGCAGCGATCGATTACGATCCTGAAACACAAACGTATGGTACAAATACCAAGCCTATTGAATGGGTGAGGGTTCACAACTTACCTGATTTGGCATACTTCAACCATTCTCAACACGTGAAGGTGGCTGAGCTTGAATGTGAGACCTGTCACGGTCCAATCAAAGAAATGGAGGTCGTATATCAATACTCAAATCTTACCATGGGATGGTGTATCAATTGCCACAGAGAAACAGATGTAAATACGAAAGGAAACGAATATTATGACAAGCTTGTGAAGCTCCACTCAGAGCAGAGTAAGGAGCCGATGAAAGTGGAGGATATCGGAGGCCTGGAATGTGCTAAGTGTCACTATTAATATTCGAAAACAGCTGATCTAAAAGAAATGAAAGAAACTAAGAAATACTGGAAAGGGTTGGAGCAATTGGAAAACACAGCAGATTTCCAAGAACGAGCTTCAAAAGAATTCCCGGATTATTTGCCGATAAATGGTGGAGACAATGGTGAGCCATCCCGTCGGGATTTTCTTAAAATGATGGGCTTTGGTGTAGCTGCGGTTTCTTTAGCAGCATGTGAGGCACCAGTAAGAAAAGCGATTCCTTATGTCAATAAACCAGTTGACGTAGATCCTGGAGTAGCTAATTATTATGCTTCTACTTACGCCATGGGTAACGATGTTGCTTCAGTAGTTGTAAAGACAAGAGAAGGTCGTCCGATCAAAATAGAAGGCAATGAGCTTTCTATGATTAGTGAAGGAGGAACAACCACTCAGGTTGAGTCATCTGTACTATCACTTTACGATCAGGAACGTCTACAGAATCCAAAAATTGCTGGAGAAGATACCGATTGGGAAACCATCGATAATAGGATAAAATCAGAGCTTGCAGCAAATACTGGTAAGATCACTATTGTTTCTTATTCAAACTGCAGCCCTAGCACTTCAAGAGCCATTCAGGCATTGAGAGATAAATATGGTGAAGTAGATCATGTTCAATATGATCCGGTTTCCATGAGTGGATTACTTGATGCTTACGGTGAAGCTACTGGAGCTAGAAGCCTGCCTTGGCATGACTTCTCAAAAGCAAGCACCATTGTATCCATAACTGCTGATTTTCTTGGCAACTGGCCAAATCAGGCAGTCAACAATAAGCAGTTTGCTTCAACTAGAAAATTAGGTCCGGACAAGAAGGAAATGTCCAGGTTATATGCTTTTGAATCCAATCTGTCATTGACAGGATCAAATGCTGATTACCGACAACCAATCAAGCCTTCTCAGGAAGGGCTATATGTGGCTAACCTATACAATCTAATTGCTCAGAAAGCAGGAGCGGCAACTGTAGGGGTAGCAAGACTGGAAGATTCGGTCATGCTTGAAAAAGCAGCTAATGACCTTTGGAAATCAAGAGGTAAAGCGGTTGTAGTAAGCGGATCGAATGACAAAAGCGTTCAGCTTCTCGTCATAGCAATCAATGATTTGCTTCAAAGCTATGGAGCAACGATTGATCTGACGAAAAGCATCAATACAAGACAAGGGAGTGACAGTGCATTCAATCAGCTTGTTAGTGATGTGAAGGGCGGAAGCGTAGGAACGGTTATTTTCTATAACTGTAATCCAGCTTATGATCACCCTGTGGGAGCTCAATTGGTAAGCTCACTGGGAAAAGTTAAAACGACTATTTCTACTTCTGACAGAATGGATGAAACTTCCAGCTCTGTGAAGTATGTTGCTCCTGACCATCATTACCTTGAGTCATGGAATGACTTTGAACCGGTGACCGGTCACTTGACCCTTTCACAGCCAACAATTAAAAATATTTTCAACACACGTCAGGCTCAGGAATCTTTCCTAAGATGGGCTGAAAATGATGCATCATACTACGAATTTGTAAAAGAAGGTTGGCAGCCATTCGCTGATGGTGATGTTACAAGATTCTTTGATAAATGCCTACACGATGGCGTTTATAATGTAGATGCACCGGCTGCTTCGAAAACAGTTTCTGTAGATCCAGTTGTGGTAGCTGGAAACCTGAAAGGATATTCAGCTAAGTCCAACGGACTTGAGCTTGCGCTATACACAAACTACTCGGTAGGCGAAGGTGTTCAGGCAAACAACCCATGGTTGCAGGAAATGCCAGACCCGATTACTAAAGCTTGTTGGGATAACTACTTCACAGTTTCTCCAAAGCTAGCTCGTGAAAACGACTGGGCTGTTAAAGGTGGGGATATGGACTACAAGGTTGCTACACTTACTGTAAATGGCAGGTCTGTAACTGCACCGGTAATTCCTCAACCAGGACAGGCGTATGGAACAGTTGGTTTAGCTGTTGGATACGGAAGAACCAAAGCTGGTAAAGTAGGTAATGGTGTTGGAGTAAATGCTTATCAACTTGTTAGCAGTTCTGCTGAAGGCTTACGATACAGTGGAAAAGCTACCATGGAGCTTACTGGTGAAGTAAGAAAAGTAGCTCAAACTCAAACCAGTCAGACCTACGCAGGAAGAGAAACAGTAATACAGGAAACGACACTTGGTGAATACCAAAAGGATCCTCAGGCAGGAAGACATTTCCCGATGATCTCGAAAGCTGATGGGTCTAAAGTGAGGCCTCATGCTGTTTCCCTTTGGAAAGGACACGAATACCCGAACCACCACTGGGGAATGATTGTCGATCTGAACTCGTGCACAGGTTGTGGAACATGTACAGTAGCATGTCAGACAGAAAATAACATTCCTGTAGTAGGTAAGGAAGAGGTGTTGAATCGAAGAGAGATGCACTGGATCAGAATTGATCGATACTACAGTGAACGACCTGAGAATGAGCTGACTGCTGATGATAAGAACCTCATGGAGGTGAAGCAGAAAGAGCTTGCTGCGATTGAAAATCCGGAAGTTACTTTCCAGCCGATGATGTGTCAGCAATGTAACAGTGCACCATGCGAAACAGTATGTCCGGTTGCAGCTACTACGCACTCCAGTGAGGGTCTAAACCAAATGACTTACAACAGATGTATTGGTACAAGATATTGTGCGAACAACTGTCCATATAAAGTACGTCGATTCAACTGGTTCAAATACCATGACAATGCGAAGTTCGATGCGAATACACCAATGAACAACGACCTTGGTAAGATGGTATTGAATCCGGATGTGACTGTGAGAGCTAGAGGGGTAATGGAGAAATGTACATTCTGTGTACAGCGAATCCAGTCTGGTAAGCTGGACGCTAAGAAAGAAGGCAGAAGACCTGTTGATGGAGAAATTCAAACCGCTTGTGCGAAATCATGTCCTACCGATGCACTTGTATTCGGAGATATGAAAGATCCGGAAAGCAGAATTTCCAAAACATTGAAATTGAAGTACAAAGAGAAGAGTGTGGAAGCTCAGGAAGATCGAGCCTACCATGTGCTTGAAGAGCTGAGAGTGATGCCGAACGTATGGTACTTGACCAAAGTAAGAAACAAAGACAACAACGATAAAATAGAAGCATAATGCACGCAGAATCAGAAGTACGGATACCCTTAGTAACAGGTGGAAAAACCGTCCACGATGTTTCTGAGGATATTGCTGGAAGAGTAGAGGAGCGACCATCCATCACATGGATGCTAGCCATGGCAGTCTCTTTAGCACTTCTCCTGGCCGGAGGGTATGCAGTAGCGATCACCCTTTGGGATGGAATTGGAATGTGGGGTCTCAATAAGACTGTTGGTTGGGCCTGGGATATCACCAACTTCGTATGGTGGGTAGGTATCGGTCACGCAGGAACCCTGATTTCAGCTGTACTATTATTATTCCGTCAGCGATGGAGAATGTCCATTAACAGAGCCTCAGAGGCGATGACGATTTTTGCAGTAATTTGTGCAGCGATGTTCCCGGTTCTTCACATGGGTCGTCCATGGTTAGGATTCTACTGGGCATTACCGCTTCCAAATACATTCGGATCGCTGTGGGTAAACTTTAACTCTCCGCTACTGTGGGATGTGTTTGCCATCTCAACGTATTTCTCTGTTTCATTGGTATTCTGGTATATAGGTCTGATTCCTGATTTTGCAACGATCAGAGATAGAGCAAAGAACAAAATTTCGAAAGCTATTTACGGCGCACTCAGTTTCGGCTGGACAGGTGGAGCTAAAACCTGGTCACACTACGAGACCGTGTCTCTTGTACTTGCTGGCTTAGCAACTCCACTCGTACTTTCAGTACACACCATTGTATCCTTTGACTTTGCGACTTCAGTAATTCCTGGGTGGCACACCACAATCTTCCCTCCATACTTTGTGGCAGGGGCGATCTTCTCAGGATTTGCGATGGTATTGACATTGTTGCTGGTAACACGAAAAGTTTATAAACTGGAAGATTACATTACGATCCAGCACATTGAATTGATGAACATCATCATCATTGTGACAGGTTCGATTGTAGGTATTGCATACATTACTGAGTTCTTTATCGCGTGGTATTCAGGAGTGGAAGCTGAGCAATACGCTTTCATAAACCGAGCAACAGGACCTTACTGGTGGGCATACTGGTCAATGATGACCTGTAATGTGATCTCACCACAGCTATTTTGGTTCAAAAAGATTCGAACAAATCTTGCTGCAACCTTCATCATTTCAATCATTGTAAATATTGGAATGTGGTTCGAGCGATTTGTAATTATAGTGACTTCACTACACCGAGATTTCTTGCCATCAAGTTGGGCTATGTTCTACCCGACGATGTATGATATCGGCGTGTATGTGTTCACATTTGGCTTGTTCTTTACAGCGTTCTTCCTGTTTGCGAAGTTCTTCCCTGTAATCAACATGGCTGAGGTTAAGAGTATTATTAAAGCAACAGGTGAAAAGCCGTCTAAGTCGGCGTAAATAGATAAGATATGTCTCAAGGAACGAATTACGTATTGGGCGTCTATGACGATGAAGATGTTTTGATGGATGCCATCAAAACCGTTCGTGAATCCGGTGTGAAAATCGAAGAGGTTTATTCACCATTTCCCGTCCACGGAATAGAGGAAGTATTAGGATATAAAAGAAGCTGGCTTTCAGTGGCTGCATTCTTGTTTGGTATTACCGGAACTTGCCTGGCTTTGACCATGATGGTTGGAATGATGGGTATTGACTGGCCAATGATCATTGGAGGTAAGGATTATATTCCGATTCCTTCTTTCATTCCGGTGACTTTTGAGATGACGGTACTTTTGGCATCTTTTGGTATGGTGGGAACATTCTTTGTGATTTCGAACCTGAAGCCATGGGGAAAGCCAAGAATCTATGATATTAGAATCACAGACGATAAGCATGTAATGGCAATTGATTTGGATAGAAATAACAAATCAGAAGCAGACATTAAGAAAGTGTTGCAGGGGAGCGGAGCTACAGAGGTTAACAATAAAAAGTTTGATTGATAATGCGACTAAAGACATTTAGATATTTAGGAATTATCACACTTGGAGCTGTTTTAGCTTCATGTGCTGCTGGTGTGGATGACACTGGATTGGAATATGCTCCTCAGATGTATCATTCTACTCCATATGAGCCATTGACTCAGATTACAAATGAAGATGCTGGTACGTGGTTGGATTCTAATGATGAGGATGGACATGGTGAGTTTTACAACTCCAACCCTTACAACCAGTTCAAAATGAACATGCGCGAGCCTGTAGCTAATACGGTAAGAAGGGGTGAGCCACTTCCGGTAAGAATGACAATTGACGATCTTGAAATCGCTGCTCAAACACTGGAAAGTCCTTTTCCTGTAGAAGATGAGAGTGTAGTTAAGGAAGGAAAGGCATTATACGATAGCTACTGTAAGCATTGCCATGGAGCAAAAGGAAATGCTGACGGATTAGTTGCTGATAAATATGCAGGTGTAGCGAATTTGAATGGAGCTGCATATTTAGAAATCACAGAGGGTCACATCTTTCATGTGATTACCTATGGAAAAGGTTTGATGGGTGCTCATGGTTCACAGGTTAGTCCGGAGGACAGATGGAGAATCGCTCGTTACGTTAAAGAATTGCAAAAGTCGAATTAACACTACTCATGGTATCAGAAGAAAGATTTGAATTTACTGCTACTGCGAAGAAACGTCTGATCATTACCTTATTGGTGGGGTTGGTACTTTCTGTGCTAGGCTATTTTACATTAGGTTCAGGTGATCATGGCGGAGGTCATGGCGGAGATCATTCAGAAGTAGTATCTGACGGGCACGGAGAGGAACCATATGAAGCTGAAGATCACAGCGGATCACACGGTGAAGAAGGTGGTGATGAAGCACATCATGGAAGTAGCCCATCTGTAAAAAGAGTGCTATCTAATCTTTGGATCAACAATGTATTCTTCGCTGGCCTAGCAATCATTGGAGTGTTCTTCTTTGCTATCCAATATGCCTCTCAGGCAGGATGGGCAACAGGTATTAAGAGAATTCCAATGGCTTTTGGAAATTGGCTTCCAATTGCATTTGTACTGATGCTCGTGGTGTTTATGATTGGCGGGCATGATATTTTTCACTGGACACATGAGGATTTATATGCGGAAGTTGGTGGAGATAAGATAGTAAAGGGGAAAGCAGCTTATTTTTTCTGGCCTTTGGAAGGTGGTACATTCCCTATATTCTGGATTGGAAGGTTAGTAATCTTCTTTGGAGTATGGTACCTCTTGTTTAGAAAACTAAAGTCACTTGCTTTATCTGAGGATATTGAAGGAGGTACTACCAAGTGGTACCAGATGAGAAAGATCTCGGCTATTTTCCTTGTATTCTTTGCAGTTTCTTCTTCTATGGCAGCATGGGATTGGATTATGTCAATTGATGTGCACTGGTTTAGTACCATGTTTGGCTGGTATGCTTTTGCCAGCTGGTGGGTAGCAGGTCTGGCCCTTACACTATTCATAGTGGTAATGTTGAAAGACAAAGGATACTTGTCTGTGGTGAATGAAAACCACATCCATGACCTTGGGAAGTTCGTTTTCGCATTCAGTATTTTCTGGACGTATATCTGGTTCTCCCAGTTTTTATTGATCTATTATGCGCACATTCCTGAAGAGACTGTATACTTCCTGGAGCGATGGAAAGATGATCATTATGCTCCTGTATTTTATATCAATTTAATTCTAAACTTCTTCTTCCCATTCTTGGTTTTAATGACTAGAGATGCGAAGAGACATACAAGAATTCTAAAAGTGGTTTGTCCTGCAGTAGTATTCGGTCACTGGCTGGATTTTTACATGATGGTTTCGCCGGGAACTGTAGGAGACAATGGAGGCTTTGGATTCCTTGAAATAGGGTTAATTCTCGTGTACTTGAGCGCTTTCTTATTTGTGACTTACAATGCACTTTCGAAAGCACCTCTATTTGCGAAGAACCACCCAATGTTAAAAGAAAGTTTGCATCATCATATTTAATAAGTGAGGGATAGGTTATGCTTAATTTAATAATTGTACTAGCGGTCATTTTAATTGTTGCTGTAATATTCACAGCTTACCGTGTCACGACCTTAGTTGGTGTTGTAAAGAAGAAAAAAAGTGAAGGTTACGTTTCTAAAAACAACAGCCTTCAAGGAGTATTGATGTTATTGTTTCTTGTTGGGGGAATAGCTGCATTCTTCTATTTTTCAATCACAGAATACGATAACTACAATTTGCCGATTGCCTCTGAGCACGCAGTAATAACAGAAAACCTTTTCTGGATTACTATGTGGATCACAGTGGCAGTATTTATTATCACTCAAATCTTCCTTTTTGGATTTGGGTTCAAGTATCGGTACAAAGAGAGCAATAAAGCTCATTACTATCCACATAATAATAAGTTGGAGATGATATGGACATTGGTACCGGCAGTTGTTTTGGCATGGTTGATTATTTCAGGGTTAAAGCAGTGGAATGTGATCACAGGTCCTGCACCTGAAAATGCCGAGGTAATCGAAGTGATGGGTTATCAGTACGCATGGGCCTTCAGATATCCGGGAAAAGATGGCCAATTAGGTGATTATGACTTCAGAAAGATTGATGCAATCAATTCAATGGGAATAGATTTATCAGATCAAAGTGGTCATGATGATTTCATGCCTACACAACTTGTTTTACCAAAAGATAAGCCAGTGTTGTTGAAGATAAGAGGGCGTGATGTGATCCATAGTGTGTACAATCCGCATTTCAGAATGCAGATGAATGCTGTGCCGGGTATGCCTACTCAGTTCTGGTTCACACCTACGGTAAGTACAGCAGAGATGAGAGAGATTACCGGAAATCCTGATTTTAACTATGAGCTTGTTTGTAATAAGATTTGTGGTAAGAGTCATTATGGGATGAAGGGTATCATTACGGTATTAGAGCAGGATGAGTATGATTCATGGTACAAGGAGAGTCAGGAAAACACGTTTCTTAAGCAAAATCCAGATTACATCAGCCAGGTACCTGAGAATCTGAAAGAAGCTGCAAAAATTGCTGCTGGAATCGAAAACATTGAGAAAGAACAAAAAGTTACAACTGCTGCAAGCAGTTTTAAATAAAATCATATGTCAGTAACAGATATACAACTACAGGAAGATTTGTCGCATGATGATCACCACGATGAGCATCATGAGCAGGGGTTTGTAAGCAAGTATATTTTCTCGACTGATCACAAGACCATCGCGAAGCAATTCTTGATTACAGGAATTTTCTGGGCATTGATTGGAGGCGGACTTTCAATCATCTTCAGATTGCAACTGGGATTTCCGGAAATGAGCCTGGAATGGTTGCGACCAATGCTAGGGCAGTGGATCACCGAAGCTGGTAAACTTGACGCAGAATTTTATCTTGCATTGGTAACCATGCACGGTACCATCATGGTATTCTTCGTGCTTACAGCTGGTTTGAGTGGGACATTCTCGAATTTCTTGATTCCACTTCAGATTGGTGCAAGAGATATGGCCTCTGGGTTTATGAACATGCTCTCTTACTGGTTCTTCTTTGCATCCAGTGTGGTAATGTTCATTTCCTTATTTATTGAAACAGGACCTGCAGGTGGGGGATGGACGGTTTACCCTCCATTAAGTGCACTGCCACAGGCTATTCAAGGTTCAGGCCTTGGAATGACGTTATGGTTGGTGTCAATGGCACTGTTCATAGCATCGTCACTTCTTGGTGGTATTAACTATATCACTACAGTGATCAACCTCAGAACAGAAGGTATGTCCTTCTCCAGATTACCGTTGACAATCTGGGCTTTCTTTATCACTGCAATACTTGGACTACTTTCATTCCCGGTGTTGTTATCAGCAGCTTTACTCCTGATTTTTGACAGATCATTCGGAACAAGCTTTTATTTATCAGAGATTTACATAGCAGGAGAGGCACTTCCTAATGTAGGTGGTAGCCCTATTTTGTATCAGCATTTATTCTGGTTCCTTGGACACCCAGAGGTATATATCGTAATTCTACCTGCTTTGGGTATCACATCTGAAATCATCGCAACAAATGCACGTAAGCCAATCTTTGGGTATAAAGCGATGATTGGATCAATGTTAGGAATTGGCTTCTTGTCATTCATCGTATGGGCACACCACATGTTTGTGACAGGAATGAACCCATTCTTAGGGTCAGTATTTACGATCCTTACGTTGGTAATTGCGGTACCGTCAGCCATCAAAGCATTTAACTATATCACTACATTGTGGAAAGGAAATATCGTTTTCACGCCAGCCATGCTATTTTCAATTGGGTTGGTGTCCTTCTTTATTTCAGGAGGATTGACAGGTATTTTCCTTGGAAACTCGGTATTGGATATCAACTTGCACGATACCTATTTCGTGGTGGCTCACTTCCACCTGGTAATGGGTAGTGCATCGTTCTTTGGACTATTAGCGGGTGTGTACCACTGGTTCCCTAAGTTCTTTGGACGAATGATGGATGACAGACTTGGAAAAGTACACTTCTGGCTATCCTTTATCGGGATTTACCTGGTGTTCTTCCCACTTCATTACATAGGAATTGCTGGATTCCCAAGAAGATATTACTCATTTACTTCTTTTGAGACATTCAATATCTACGGAGATTTGAATGCGCTTGTAAGTGTCGCTGCAATTTTAACTTTTGCTGCACAATTTATCTTCTTGTTCAACTTCTTCTACTCCATCTGGAGGGGAAAGTTGGCTCCAGCAAACCCATGGAAATCCAACACACTGGAATGGACAACACCACGGTTTCCTGGACACGGAAACTGGGTTGGAGCGATACCGAAGGTATACAGATGGCCTTACGATTATAGTAAGCCCGGAGCAGAAGATGATTTCATTCCGCAAACAGTACCTTACTCACACACTCCTGAATCTAACCTTGAGCACGAGAATGAGCTAACGAAGGATGAAGATTTGACAGGAGTTGAGAAAGCTAATTAATCAAAAGAAATTTTTAAGAATCAATGCAATTACACTAGGATCAGTATTCGTACTGATCCTAGTTGGGAGCATTGTGCGTGTAATGGGTGCGGGCATGGGATGTCCGGACTGGCCGAAATGCTTTGGCTCCTACATTCCGCCAACCAGCGTTGAAACGCTACCTGAAAATTATCAGGATGTCTTCCGTGAACAGCGAATAGCTAAGAATGAACGACTATCTGGTTTGTTTAGCAAACTAGGCTATCAGGAACTTAGTGAAAAGATCACGAAAGATCCGGCGGTGTTGGTTGAGCACGAATTTAATGCGACTAAAGCATGGATTGAGTATATCAATAGGTTAGTTGGTGTGTTAATTGGTCTGCTAGTCTTTCTGAATATGGTTTTATCCTTCTCTTTTCGGAAAAAATCAATTTGGATTCCAATAATGGGTGTAGCAATCTTCATCCTAACAGGCTTTCAGGGCTGGGTTGGCTCGCTGGTTGTGTCTACAAACCTTCTTCATGGTTTTATTACGTTTCATATGCTACTGGCATTGTTGATTGTGGCCTTGTTGATCTGGATGAATGTGAAGGTGAGAGAATTGAAGACAATAAAACATAAACCACTTTTTATTATTGGATTGCTCACCACATTGTTATTCATTCCACAGATTATTCTTGGCACAGAGGTGAGAGGAGTGATCGATGACTTGCTGGTGTCCACAACTGGAAGAAGTGAATGGGTCAATTACCTGTCTACTACATTTTATGTTCATCGGTCTTATTCATGGCTGATTCTAATTGGAGTAGTAAGCATGTTTTATTTTGCTCGTAAGGTCGGGGAGGATTGGATTGTCCAACGATCTATGCAGCTAGTTGTGTTGGTTTTTATGGCTATGATTGCCGGAATTGCGATGGTTCGTTTCGACTTTCCATTTTGGGTACAACCCCTTCATTTAATTTTAGCAGTGGGTATCTTTAGCCTGCTGTTTTATTTAACTTTGCGTCTCAAATTCGAGAAATGAATACGGCTGTTTCACATATCGATATTAGCACTTCTGAGAAAGCACGTGCTTATTACGAATTACTAAAACCTCGTCTTTCCTTTTTAGTCGTTTTTTCATCAGGATTTGGCTATGCGTTGGCAAACCAATCCGTGTTGAACTGGGGAAGCTTCCTTTTATTCCTGATTGCCGGATTCTTGGTTTCCGGTTCCTCAGTTACGATCAATCAAGTGCTTGAACAGAAGTACGATGCGATCATGAAGCGGACAAAAAATCGTCCATTACCTTCTAATCGCATTACTGAAACAGAAGCCGTATGGTTTAGTATTCTGACAGGTATTGCCGGTTTAGCCTTAATGCTACTTGCTACCAACGTGTTAGCAACCGCATTGTCATTTCTGTCTTTACTACTTTATGCGTTTGTTTATACACCGTTGAAAAGAGTAGGATCCATTGCTGTTTTTGTGGGTGCTATTCCAGGTGCTTTGCCTCCATTAATCGGCTGGGCTGCTGCAAGCGGTGTGTTGTCTTATGAAGCCATGATCATTTTCGGTATCCAGTTTATTTGGCAGTTTCCTCACTTTTGGGCGATTGCATGGGTGTCTGATGAGGACTATAAGAAAGCAGGATTTAAACTATTACCGGGAGGTGGAGCCAAGGATTTAAGTACAGCCATCAATATTATGGTTTATACCTTGTTCCTGTTGCCCCTGGGACTACTTCCTACGATTTTTGGACTGACAGGTCTTACCAGCGGAGTAGTAGCTACAGTATGTGGGGTGTTGTTTTTAGCAACCACCTTCAGCCTAATGAAAGATACATCTAATCAAAAAGCCAGGCGCATTATGTTTGGCTCATTCATCTACTTACCTATTGTGCAAATAACCTTTTTAATTGACAAGATATGACAGGAGAGATAGAAGCAGGTAAGGTACGATCCATGCATCCCCAAAAATTCGCCATGTGGCTGTTTTTGGTTTCGGTAATCATGATTTTCATCTCACTATCGAGTGCCTATATTGTAAAGAAATCGGTAGGGGATTGGATCTATATTGATTTTCCGCCTTTGTTTAAATGGACCACTGCAATCATACTATTAAGTAGTGTGTCCATGCACTTCGCTTACATTTCAGCAAAGCGTAATAACATTCAGAATATACGAATAGGATTGGCTGTGACCGGTATTTTGGCTTTAGCCTTTATCGTAGGGCAAGTAAAAGCATGGGGTCAGCTGGTAGATGGAGGCTATCATTTTGTTGGAAACCCGGCTAGTTCATTTATTTACATATTTACAGGACTGCATGTTGTTCACTTAATTGGAGCGGTGATTTTTCTGTTGATTGTGTTGGCAAAAGCATTTAAATATAAAGTTCATTCAAAGAGCATGGTGCGAATTGAAATGTGTACTACTTTCTGGCATTTTCTTGGTGGACTTTGGTTGTATTTATACTTATTTTTGATTTTCAATAATTAAACCTAAAACCTAAAATAATGGCTGAATCGGCTGTAATAGTAGAAGAAAAAGGAAAAAATATCTGGAGAGGTGGTGTTTCACCTATGAAGGCAAGCTATGGCAAACTGATGATGTGGTTTTTCCTCCTGTCAGATGCCTTTACATTTTCCGCATTATTGATCACTTACGGATTGATCCGATTCAGTCACCCGGCATACGCAGGTGCGGTTGCTGACTTTAAGTTCTCGCAAGAGTATTGGCCGATTCCGGAAAAAGTATTTGAAGCATTCCCAGGGATGCATGCATTAGGAATTGAAAGCGCTCCACTTGTTTTTGTTGGTCTTATGACGTTCATTTTGATCGTTAGTAGTGTGACGATGGTATTGGCGGTAGAGGCTGGTGAGCGTATGGATCGAAAAGGAGTGGAGAAGTGGATGCTATGGACGATTCTTGGTGGTTTAACCTTCTTGGGCTGTCAGGCATGGGAGTGGGGTCACTTCATTCACGGTTCAGATATGTCAATGAATGCAGTAGGCAACTTTTTACAAGGTGCCGGACTTTCTCAAAATCAATATGGACCGCCAAACTTTGCCGCATTATTCTTTTTCATTACCGGATTCCATGGTTTCCACGTATTCAGTGGAGTAGTCATAAACTTCATCATTTTCTATCAGGCAACAGTGGGAGTCTTCGAAAGACGAGGGCACTACGAAATGGTAGAGAAAGTAGGCCTTTACTGGCACTTTGTAGATCTGGTATGGGTATTTGTTTTCACATTCTTTTACTTAGTTTAATCGCATAATAGATATATCAAATGGAGCAGCAAACGCAACAAGTTGAGGTAAAGCCGGTAAATAAGGCTAAGGTGAGAAATTTCATCAAAGTGATGTTATACCTGGCAGCTATTACAGCGATTGAATTCGGTATTGCATTTACAGTACCTCATGAGCATAAGTGGGTTAGAATATGGGTGTTCATAGCACTGACTATTCTTAAAGCGTATTACATAGTAGCGGAATTCATGCACCTTGGTCATGAGAAGAAGTCCCTGAAAATGTCCATAGTGCTTCCAATGCTTTTTGTAGTATTCTTTATCTTCATCATGATCTATCAAGGTGGAGCCATACTTGAAGCTCTTTATTGATCTGGCAACTTGAAGAACAAGGGGCTTAAGCGCATATTCATATTCATCGTTCTACTGGTACCAGTTGCATGGTACCTTATACTTCAGTTGTTTGGGGACAATCGGTTTTCTTTAGCCTTGATGGCAGAGATACCTTCCGAATGTCAGCAATTTGAAGAAATAACTATTGTATCCAAAAGTGATACCTTATCACTGGTGGAAACCAACTATATGAATAGGGTTATCTATGCCGTAGATAAGCGCAAAGCTACCTTGGTGTATGAATCAATATCTTTTTTTGATTGTATCAATCAATCTGACGTAGATCTTGTTTTAATAAACAAAGAGGGTCTCTGGGGAGGGTACGATCTTACCCGTGAAGGTGTGGATCAATTACTCACAGAGTTGGATATTTTAACACTTCAACAATCATATGGCAAAGGAACAAGCAGATAATAAAATCTACCTGAGGGTCATTTATTTGATATCCATTCTTATACCACTTGTTGTTGCATTTCTGATTTTCTTTCCGGCGAAACTGAGCATGACAGGAGATTGGGTGAAGATGCTACCAGGTGCGCATGCCATTATTAACTCACTGACAGTTGTTACGTTAATAGCTGCCCTAGTTTCTATAAAAAGGGGAAACATTAAAGCTCATCGTTCATTTATGTTTACGGCTCTGTTTCTTGGAGTGTTGTTTCTGATCTCCTATGTACTCTATCATTCCAGTGTTGAGTCTGTAAAATTTGGAGACCTGAATCATGACGGAGAATTAAGCGAAAAAGAATTGATAGAGGCAGGAACCAGCAGGGTAGTGTATTTGGTTATTCTTGCAAGTCATATTTTGCTATCAATTCTTGTAGTGCCGTTCGTATTATTCGCGTTTTACTATGCACTAACTGATCAGATTGATCGACATAAGAAGATGGTGAAATTTACGTATCCGGTTTGGTTGTATGTATCCATTACCGGGGTAATTGTTTACTTCATGATCGAACCATATTATTTTTAGAAAAATGAGGAAGGTTGTCATTCTTGTATTCTCGTTGTTCATTCCATTCATAAACTGGGCACAGTGCGCCATGTGCCGGACGCAAATAAAAAACAATGTGAGTGCAGGAGAGACCTCTATGGCAGAGGGACTGAATAATGGAATTATGTTTCTGTTCTTCACACCTTACATCGTCGTATTTCTGATGATTTTCCTTTGGTACAAATACAGTAAAACAACAAAGCGTGTCAGTCTTAGCGAGCGTATTAAAGGCTAAATGCCCCCGGTGCAGGGAGGGTGAGATTTTTACTCACTCCCCATTCAACTTAAAGAAAATGTCATCCATGCATACCAATTGTCCTAATTGCAATTTGAGGTATGAAAAAGAGCCGGGCAACTTTTATGGGGCAATGTATGTGAGCTATGGGTTTTCTACGGCGATCTTCTTAGTAACCGCATTTATCCTTTATTATTTCTTTAGCGACCCGCCATTGAATGTGTATTTAATATCCATTCTTGCAGCTGCACTTTTACTGTTTCCACTCAATTTCAGATACTCACGTGTGGTCTTTCTTTATCTCATTTGGAAGAGCTAAAAAGGATTAAAGGCTTGATTATTGTATATTCAAGCTTGTGAATCACAGGGTCTCATTTCTGCTACTTTTTGCGTGCCTGGTGGCTTTTTCTATCAATCACTTTTTTATTGATTGGGAGGAGTTAAAAAGCAAGAAGGCTATTGATAGCTTCGAGGAAATCGTTTCTCAGCAATATCAGGACCTTCAGAACTGGCGGGATGGTGAGGCTACTTCAAGTGATTTTAGAAAACGAACAATTTGTAATGGAAGATTAGAAGATTGGAGCGATAACAGACCTTTTGTATCCAATTTGACTCAGGACACTATCCAGATAGTTGAAAATGATCTTGGTATATTTCTCGTTCAGCAATTGGAAAGGGAAACGTGTATTTATGTTTCATGTCACCAATTGCTGGAGACTTATTCAATCACCAATCAATACCTAAATGAAAGTAAAAGCGCTTTACTCTATGATCAAATAACTGATCTGTCTGCTACCTCAGGCGAATATCATTTTAATAAGCTAATCTACTTTGACGTGGATTGGATGCCAAGCCGGCTAATTGATGTGCTTGTGACCATCATAATATTGGCGATCATTTTCTTTGAATATTGGAAGTTTAGTAAGGAGGGTATCCGCTTCTTTTGGGTATCAAGTATAGGTTTGTTACTTCTGCGATTTCTAACGCTCGCTTTTGATGCCTTTCAATTGCTTTTCAGGTACGAGATTTTTGACCCAATCAAGTATACTTCCTCTGTGGTCAATCCCACACTGGGTGACCTCCTGATCAACTGTTTGATATTGAATCTGATCCTCTTAGCCTCGGCACCATATCTTCAAAACATTAAGAGATCTAAATGGGGAGTTGTTTGTGTGAGTGCTTTCAATACCATTCTCTCTGGTGTTGTACTTCACGTTGCATGGAGTATCATTAGCCACTCGCAGCTCTCTCTTGATGTAGGACAATCCATTCAATTTTCTTTGCTGAGAGCAGTAGCTTACCTCTGCATATTGCTAGCCTGTGTTGGGTATTTCTACTTCACCTACCTCACCCTCAACTTAATTAGAAGAAGCCACTTCATTTCCCAGGCTATCATCGGGTCATTAATTGCAGCAGTGCTAATGGCTTTTGCAGACTTGTTGTCGATTTCGTTCAGTGTTGTTCATGTTTCAGTTTTATTGATCTCAATCCGCTATCAGTGGGGTAAATCCTTCAGAGAATTCACTTATGCTAACCTGCTTTTTATATTGATTTTCAGTGTGGGAGTATCCGCTGTGCTTGCATTCTGCATTTATAAATATGAAGAGGGCGCAGAACTGGATGCAAAAAAGAAATTTGCCAACTACCTGCTATTGAAGAGAGATGTTTTAGGCGAGTACTACCTCGATCAAACAATAAAAAAGCTTTCGTCAGATGAGACATTGGCACTCATTGCAAGCGAGCGAAGTAGGAAGGTGCTGGAAGAGAGAATAAGGAGTGAATTTCTAACTCCCTATTTCAATAAATATGACCTGGATATCGTTTTTCAGGACTATCAGCAACTGTCTTTGAACACTCGTTTCACGCGAGAGTACAGCCTGCTGACCCCTCAAAATCAGTCCGATTATGATAACATCTACTTTATAGATGAAGGAACAAACTTCAAATACATCTGTAAGATAAATGTGGGTGATCTTGTTGGCTTGATCATCCTTCAAATCAAAAAACGGGTCCCAACGAGTGTATATCCTGCACTTTTGACTGATAACAAATATTTCTCGGTAACTAATGATTTCGACTATGCTGTTTTTGCCGGTGATGACATCCTGTTTCATCGCAGTAAGTTTGGACAGGGAGAGTGGCCAACCGAAGAGGATTTTGAACGAGATGCACTTTACAAAAGAGGTATTGAAAAAAATAAACGTCACTACTATGGTGTGAAAACCAATGACGGAAGGACGATTCTAATTATTTCAAAGAAATATGAGGCACGAGATAGGCTTACCAATTTCTTCTTTTTCTTTCTTCTCCTGCTATTTTCCTTTGGGGTTTTTAGTGTGAGTAGCTCGGCTGTTGAGCATGGACTAAAATTCAATTTTACCAGTAAAATCCAGCTGTACCTCGGCATGGCTTTCGTCATTCCTTTGCTAATTACAGGCTTTGCTTTACTCAATACATTAAATACCTCATATCGTGAAGAAATCAATCGCAGTTACATCAAGCAGGCATTGTATATTTCTGAGATACTTTCGAATGAAATAGAAGAAGTCAGCAATGAAGTAGGTGCATATCGTTTGGCGGAGATCAGTAGTTATATTCAATCTGATTTGAGTTTTTACAATGAGTCAGGCTATCTAATTGCAACCAGTCAACCGGAAATTTTTAATCTTAAGTTGCAGGGAAACCTCATTAATCCAATTGTATTTGAAGAATTGGTAGTAAAAGAAAACCAGAGCATCATTGCTGATGAGAGTGTTGGTAGTCTGGATTATAAAGTTTGCTATGCGGTGGTAAACACCATCGATAATCAGGTAGCGGGGTTCATTGCTATGCCATTCTTCGATTCAAAAAATCACCTCAGACGTCAGCAAATTGAGGTATTTGGCAACTTGATAACCATATTTGGGTTCATCTTCATTATTGCTATCGTTTTTGGAAATGCGGTGTTGAATAATCTTCTTCATCCGCTTCGGATGGTGGCGGCTAAGATTCGAAGGGTCACCCTACAGGAGGTGAACAAACCTATAGAATATGAGTCTTCTGATGAGATTGGTTCCCTTGTGAAGGATTACAATCAGATGCTTGTGAAATTGGAGGATAGTAAACTGGCTTTGGCGAAAAGCCAGAAGGAAACTGCATGGAAAGAGATTGCGAAGCAGGTAGCTCATGAGATTAAAAATCCGCTCACACCTATGCAACTAAAAATCCAGCAGATGTTAAGAAAACACGATGCTGAATCCAAAGAGTATGAAACACTAACCTCACTGCTAACCCAGGTGGATACCTTGAGTCAGATTGCGGAATCATTCTCAGCTTTCGCGGAAATGCCAGCACCGGATAATCAGGTTTTTGATTGGGGAATGTTAATTAAAGAGGTTGTGGGCTTATACAGCGCTGAGGATGTAAAGATTCATCTAAATGCCGATTCCGGTGTTCAAATAGAAGCAGATAAAGATATTTTCAGGAGAATATTGAATAATGTCGTTCTGAATGCCATTCAGTCGGTTGAGGGTAAACAAGCGGAAATACATATCTCACTCGAAGAACGTTCGGGTAAAGGGCTGCTTTCTGTAAAGGACAATGGTAGGGGAGTTCCTGATGAATTGAGGGATAAGATATTCCTGAACTATTTTAGTACAAAATCAACAGGTAGCGGAATAGGCCTGGCCTTAGCAAAAAAAGGAATTGAAAATGCGGGAGGAAACATTTGGTTTGAATCAAAGCAAGGAGAAGGAACTACCTTTTTCATTTCCATGCCGCTGGCTGATTCCTAGTCTTTTTATACTCTTTTCATCGGCTCTTCACGCCCAAAATCTTAAGTGTAAAACTATCCCATCCAATATTCAGGTAAAACTTGATTCTATACTCATAGAGCCTGGATCTATTGAAGTAGCAGCCAGCTACGAATGGAATGATTCCACTCAGGTGATCAACATCAGGTCACAGCAACCAGAAGTTGAGGTCTGTTATCGAGTATTGTCACCTTTGCTCACCAAAGCCTATCAAAACAGGGATATCGCAGACTATGACGACTCCAGGGAAATAGAAATTATCTCAGGTCAAAACCCCGGTGTTGAAAAAGAAGAGCTCTTTGATTTCGGGGGGATGCAGAAATATGGCGCAATTACCCGGGGTGTTTCCTTCGGCAACCGACAGAGTTTGTTTGTGAATTCAAGTCTCAACCTACAGATGGATGGCAAGTTGGATGAGAACCTGTTCCTTTCAGCGGTCATCACAGATCAAAACGTGCCTTATCAGCCAGAAGGGAATACCCAGCAGATCAGAGATTTTGATAATGTTTTCATTAAACTCTATAATGATCGTTTTGATGTAACGGCCGGCGATGTAGTGCTTCAGCAACCAAGTGATGCCGGATACTTTTTGAGGTATTATAAAAACGTGCAAGGATTGCAGGCCAGCTATAGGGGGCAGTCAGGCAAGTGGAAACATGAATCTCGTGTGTCGGGCGCTTTGTCTAAAGGGAAGTTTAATTCAGCAGTTTTGGAACCCATTGATGGGCTGAACGGTCCTTACAAACTGAGAGGACCAAACGGGGAGCGATTCATTATTGTGTTGGCAAATTCAGAGAAAGTGTTTTTAGATGGAAAGCGTCTCGAGAGAGGGTTTGATAGGGATTATGTCATTGATTATAACCTGGGTGAAATCACCTTTAACAATCACATCGTGATCACTCAATTTTCCATCATTAGAGTGGATTTTGAATATGCAGAGCAGTTTTACAGTCGAACGAATCTTTCAGCATACCAGTCAGTTTCAAACGAAAAGGTCCGTTTGTATGCCAATTACTATCGGGAGAGAGACAATCCAAACACCAGTTTCGGCTTTAGTTTGAATGAGACGGACCTGGATCAACTACGTTCAATAGGGGATAATATCGATCAGGCATTTGTGACCGGATTTGATTCAGTGCGATTTTCTGAGAATCGCATTCTATACATCAAAAAAGATACAGTGGATCAGGATGGAAACCCTCAGGAGATCTTTCAATATTCGACAGACCCATCAGCCGAATTGTTTAGCCCAACCTTCTCTGATGTTGGATTTGGTAATGGGAACTATTTATTAAGGGAAACGACGGCTAATGGACGCGTATACGAATGGGTTTCTCCGCAAAGCGGTGAGGCGCAAGGAAATTATGAGCCGGGTGCTTTTATTCCGTTACCCAACAGCAGGCAAATGATAACGTTAGGAGGAGAGGTTCAATTATCAGAATATGAATCTGTCAAAAGTGAGGTGGCTATTTCTAATACAGATCAAAATCTTTATTCACCGGTGGATGATAATGACAACACCAGCAGGGGGTACTTTACATCTATCCAAACCTCAGGAAGGTCGGCACCTCTTCCTGGTTATAATTGGCTGGGCTCTCTGGCTATGGAGCTTGATGAAAAGGATTTCACCTTTATAGACCGTTACCGATCCATCCTGTTTGATCGGGACTGGAATTATACCCCTGACCGAAATGAGCAGTCGCAGGATTTAATCCTTTTTGCTAGAGCAGGCATAGAAAAGAATAATGAAAATCGGTTTATCATGTCTGCTAATCGTCGAAAGCGTGCAGATTTTATTGATGGTTGGCAGTATACGCTTGACTTTAATCAGGAAGTCGCTGATGTCAGATTGGTTTCCACTCACTTTTTGCTCGAGAATCAACAGGTAAATCGTACGACAGATTGGGTCAGATCTAAGTCGGACCTGAGTTATCGAAAATGGAAGATCGCTCCGGGCTACCAGTTTGACATGGACGAAAACGAAATTCAGGCTGGCGATAGTGTGGTGAGCTCATTGATGCACTACAGTGCACATGAAGTATACCTGGCAAGCACAGATTCATCTAAATCCAATTATCGAATTGGTTATCAGCTTAGAAGCGACAAACGACCTGTCAATGGAAACATGGTGGATTACCTTTTCTCCAAAAACCTGCGCACTTCTTACAGCCGTAATGGAGAGAAAGGGAGTTTTACTGCTGATTTTAATTACCGACAGGTGGAAGATAAGCTCGATCTCAACCTGGGACAGGATGAGGTGATCAACGGACGAGTCAATTGGGTTCAGAACTTCCTGAAACGGAATCTGAGGTCAAACTTTTCTTACTCCACTGGAAACAGTCGGGAGCTTCGGCGGGAGTTTGTCTACCTCCCTGTGGCTACAGGAGAGGGGACCCATACCTGGAGAGACACCAATGGTGATGGGGTGCAGGATCTGAATGAATTCTTTGAAGCAATCAATCCGGATGAACGTAATTACGTTAAGATTTTCACCCCTACTGACGATTACATCACATCCTTTCAAACCTTCTACTTGCATACGATTGATGCACGATTTCCATCCAAATGGAGAAGCCATGGAGGTTTTAAGCAATTTGCTTCCAAACTTTCTGCTAATGTCAATTTCAATGTCAATTACAAAACCACCTCAGAATCCTACAGTGATCGTTTAAATCCTTTCACAGTTGATTTGGGTGATGAGAATCTGGTTTTTACTCAAAATGTGAAACGATACACGCTGTTTTATAACCGAAACGGAAGAGGCTTTGCAGGTGATTTCACTCACCAAACATCGGATAACAAACAGTTGCTGGTTCAGGGGTTTGAAACGAGAGAAAAATTGGAATGGATTTCAAATGCTAAAGTAGATTTAGGTTCTGAATACACGTTTCGTGTCACTACCTCGCTTGGCAATTTGCTAAACCAATCTGATTATTTGGACTCACGAAACTTTGAGATCATCACATACACCTACAGTCCACAATTGATCTGGCAGCCATCCAATGTATTGCGCTTAATTGGTAGCTATGAGCGAAAGACAAGAAGGAATGAATTTACTGAGTCATCATTAGAATCCGCACTATCTAAGGTGTACAAGACCGAGCTGACCTGGAATCAGGCAGGTAAGGGCTCCTTGCGTGGCACCTTTTCCATCGTTCAAATTGATTTTACTGGTGATCCATCTTCTTACCTCGGGTATCTGTTGTTAGATGCCTTACAGCCTGGAACGAACCAGACGTGGCAGGTTAACTGGCAACAGAAAATCTCAAAAGGAATGCAGCTGTCCCTTCTTTACAATGGCAGAAAGTCTGAAGATGCATCCGCTATCCATACAGGAAATGTGCAGGTGACTGCATTCTTTTGATCAGCAGAAAGGATCAGTTGATTGGCTTGTGCACAAACACCGGACAATTGAGCTTTCTTTGTGATTTAGGAGGTTTGTATCTGCTTCTAGGAAACTTGAAGTTGTAGATCAGCGAAAATTCATGCGCACCACCTCCCGCTACCGGATCAAGCTTAGAAAGGTTAAGGTCGAAGCTGTAACTAAACTCAAAATTGTAATACTCTACACCGGCCTGTAGGATGACTGCATCCTGATTGATCCGACCAAACGAATCATTTACGAATGGCATTCCTCTGTAATAAAGGCCTATGATCACAGGCTGAAGATGAACAGAAGCTCCTGCATCCAGCTGTTGGAAATCGCCTTGTCTTCGATACAAGATACTTGGTGCGATTGTAGGAGCAATTGTGCCTATTGGTATGAGTTTCTGAAGAGGATATCGGCTACCGATATGAAAAGAGTAACGAATAGCTAACTTGTCTGTGCCTTCCAATAGTGATTGATTCGGTTGAGTTAAGTGGTCAATGGCCACCCCAAACCAATTTTTCTTGGTGTAGATCAATATTCCGGTTCCGATATCCCAATAATTTTGTAATCGAATGGAGTTGACCTGAGGATCTTGCGAGGGTGTTCCATCCACACCGAAATCGACCTGATCTCCAAGAACCAGCTTAGACCTATCTATATCTCTAAATACATAGCCGAATTTCAGTGCCGGGCGTATCACTACCTTGTCATTGATATTTGCGGAGTAAGCATAAATAAATGATGTGGTCGTGTTTTGCAGACTCGCTGATCCTTGGCTGTCCTGGTGAATCAGCACGCCAAAACCGCTGTTGATATTGTCTCCATTATAGTCAAGTGATACAGTAGAGTTAGTGAAAGCCTGCGGCAAGTTGGGCCATTGAATCCGATGAATCACCACTGCTCGCGTGTTAGCTGCTGTGCCAGCAAAAGCAGGATTCAGATAAAGTGGGTTGGAGTAAAACTGTGAGTACTGCGCATCCTGACCCATTGAAAGGGCGATTGTAAACAAGAGGGTGATATAGGAGAGTATTTTCTTCATCGAATCAGAGTAACGTCTCCTACTTTTATTACATCTCGCCCGTCTGAATACCTCAGCTCCAGTTTGTAAACATACACACCGGAAGGTGCTAATTGATTTCGGTAATAGCCGTCCCAGCCAACATCTTGTGAGTTGCTCTCAAAAACCAACTGGCCCCACTTATTGTAAATGAGCATTCGAAATCTTTCCACTCCTTCAAGACGAGGCAAAAACACATCATTGATTCTCGATGGATCATTCCCATTTGATCCTACATTCCCACCTGTAGGCCCATTCAGGCTAGGGGTAAAGGCATTTGGTGTGTTTACTTGCCCCCCAGAGATGGCCTCTATTTCTGCCGATCGGAATAGGGTGTCAACACATCCAAAATCATTCGAAGCAATTAAGGTGATATCATAGAAGCCTTCTTCGGTATAGGCATGGCTTGGACTTTCTTCAGTGGATGTTGTTCCATCACCAAAATCCCATTGAAAGTTGGTAGCATTCTCACTTAGGTTTCTAAATACAGCTTCCTGATCTGGTATGTATACTACGCGGGCAGAAACAAGGAAATCAGCGAAAGGCCTTCCATAAACATCGATGTATTGTTCTTTTTCAATTTCCGAGGTTTCTCCCACTTCGTTTTCTCCCCTCAACCTTACGGTAAAATTCCCATCCTGAAAGAATGTGTGTGTCGGATTATCAGACCTGGATATACTACCATCTCCAAATTCCCATAGATATTCGCCGGGTTCTGCAAACTGTGAAAGGTTAGTGAATTGCACGGTTAGGGGTGCACAGCCTTCCAACACGTCCGCCTCAAAATCAAGGACTGGAGCTGTTGGAAACACTGTGAGCGATTGAGAAGTCTCTACCGTACAGAAATCATCAGTAACCTCAAGCGTGATTTGGTAGGTGCCGAAGCGATTATACTCGTGAGTGCCCGGGTTCTGATCAGTAGAGGTGGTACCATCACCAAAATCCCATAGGTATGTTATATCAGGCCCGGTGGTGCTGTTATTGGTGATTGTGATGGTGTTGTCCGGAAGCTGTAACTCCGTCGGATCGATGGTGAAGTCTGCTACTACAGAAGGGCGCTCTTTCTCAATGGTTTCATTGACCACCTCAGGATCACTTTCACACGAAGCTAGGTTGGTGGTCACCAGCGTCATCGTTGCAATAAAATCTGAACCGGTATTCACCTCTCGATTAAAGGATACTTGAATCTCATCATTTCCACCAAAAGCAGCATCTGGGACTGGGTTGAAAGACCAATCATAATTTGCCAGTCCCTTTTGAGTCGCTTCAAGTGTGAAGTTTACCTGATCGCATTCGTCTTCTCGACTCGCTGTAAACGCAGCATCTGGTTGTGGACTGATTTGGATATTGAACGTGTCATTGGAAATGCAGACACCTGCTTTTTCAGCTTCAAGCACCATCTGGTAGTTCATAATGGTGTTACTTATGTTGACAATCTGATAATCGAATTCATTGAAATCAGGATCTGTATCAGGTACTGTAACCGGGTATCCAGCCAAAACACCGTTTTGATCCATCAATGTCCAGGTGTATTCATCCGCATTTAGGCTGGCCGTTTCTGTATCAACGATCATGGTGCTGTTCCATGGAGAGCAGTTCGTAGCAAAGAAATCATAGGATGGGTCTGAGAATTCAGCTTCCTCGTCTGGCGAGACCTGGATGGTCTGAATCGGACTAAATGTGATGCAGCCATCAGTTGTTTCAGCTCTTATTTGTATTTGATAGGTTCGAATGGTGTCATCAGGATTAACGAATGCAAAATCAAGGCTCGCCAAAGGAAAAGGATCGGACGAGGCAAATCCGGATGGGGGATGAGCTACCTCCAAACTATAATTGGTTGTGAGTCCCACATTGCTTGATAAATTGTTGAAAGTCACAATATCACCAGGACAAACCTCTGCGCCAGCATTATGCGAAAATTGAGCGTCTGGATTAGGGTTTACAGTCACAGGCATGGTGATAATGTCCGAACAGCCTCCTTTTTCTGTTGTCATTCGCAGAGCAACTGTGTAAGTGTTTGCTATTGAAGTGGCAGGCTCTACTCCGGTCGCAATGTCTGTTCCATCCAGGTACCAATCGAAATCTGAATTGTCGGTCCGAACCAACTCAATATTGAACGATCCATCATAGCTGAAATCCCACTCCCAGGTATCTACCTCATCATTGTTCACCTGAGTGGTAAGATCGGTGGCGTTTGCAATAGTTGAAAATGAAGTGCGGGCTCCTTCACACGCCTCATTCGTGGTGAAATCAGGTGTTGGCTGTCCGTAAACAAAGATCGTATCCTGGGAGATACTTCCACAAAGCGTTGAGGTGTTTCGTGCTATAAGTCTCACAATTACATATTCCTCATTCGTATACGATCGAGTAAAGTCTGGTATGTTAGAAGAGGTATACACTCCACCTGCTGGTTGGGTATCGTCCGGGGTTCCGCTAGTAGGTGGGTTTCCTTCAACGTAAAATTCATAGAGCAGCTCCGTGTTTGGTACCAGTGTGGTGTTGTCCCTGAATCCCACGGTGAATGTATCTCCTCCTGTCTGGCAAAAGTCTGGTGCTATGGTTGTGGTAAAGCCGGCATCATAAAAATCAAAGTCTGCAATGGCATCCGGAGAGAGGGTAATGACATCATCATAGACCACATCGCATACGCCATCAGCATTCGGATCGGTCGCGATGAGTCTCACTAACTTAGACCCGCCCGTGTTAAAACTATAGGTTGGATTAACATCAGTTGATGTATTTAAAAGAGGATCCGTATCCGCTGGCCCATCATAAAATTCCCAGGTGTAATTGTAAGGTCCACCAGCAGTGAGATTTTCAAAGTAGATATCCGAATCGATACAAAACTCTGTTAAGACTGGTCCGCCGGGTCCACCATCCCTGGCTTGATAGGAGGGTGCTGGCGGTGGAATGATGGTGAAAAACACAGTCTCAGAAACTGCATCTTCGTAGTTGGGGTCAAGTGGATCTCCATTGTATGGATTGCAGGTGTTCCAATTGAAAAGAGTTACTTCAAAAGTACTCCCTACTGCATTGAGCGCATTGGCAGGGGCAGAGATTGGTAGCGAAATGTTATTGGGTACGTCTGCCGGAAACGGCACTTCCAGTACCTGTCCAAAATAGGCAGCAGTGACCATTAGGCCAGCTGTTCCCCGGGTGTCTGGTGATGCGATATTGCCTGAACCATCAGTCAACACCTGAGTGCCTCCATCTTCCAGGGTTACGTCTCTTATCCGGCCCACAGCGGGTGCGGGATCTGTCCCATACACAAATTGTGTCCAACGTGAAATCTGATTAGGGTTGTCTGGATGGTCGGCTATGTTACAGTTGAAGGTGGAGGCGTCTGTAAATGACACGTTGGTGATCGCCGTATTCTCACAGACATTGTAGGCTCCCGGATCGATGGCGATGATGCCACCGTTCTGATCATCGACATTCCAGGAAGGTACGATCTGAGTCTGTTCGGAAGATTCACACTCATCACCAGCTACGATGATAAATGCCTGGGCCTCAAAAAAGCATTCGGGCCCGGTATCCGGGTAGAGGAATGGTAAGGAAGTGGCCTGATATGTTCGGTTCCCGTTGGAGACAGTCAACCCTGCTCCAGAAATCGTTTGTGTTGTATTGCCCGGATCGTTCCATCTAAATTCGATTTCTATATCCGCTGGATTTTGTGGGGCATTAAAGGTATAGGTAACCTCAAACGTATTTACAGTGACAGGCGCACAGGTTCCGTCAGCACTAAAATCAACACTGATGGTGGTGCTAAGCAGGCTACACTGGCCATAAGCCAGTATTCCAAAAAGTATGAGGGCTGTGGTGAGTGTTAGATTTAGCCTCATAGTTAGAATGGTAATTTTGGAAGAATAAATTTAACTCTTCCAACTAAGGTACACAGTTATAATGTGTGATTTTCTTAAATATTGTGACAACCTTTAAAAAGTGTGAGGATTATCCCAAATCTTAAAGCGCATTAAACGCCTTTAACCATTTTCATCAGTCGGCCAGCAAAGACAAAATCATTCAATTCCTGCACATCAGAATCCCCGATATCATCACTCGGTCCTGTCCAAAGGATTCTCCCTTCGTGCATGAAATTTACTTTATCACCTATCTCTAATACTGAATTCATGTCATGAGATACTACCACGGTGGTAATGCCGTACTCATCGGTAATGTCTTTGATGAGATTATCAATCTTGATTGATGTTTGAGGATCAAGTCCGGAGTTGGGCTCATCACAAAATAGGTAGTTTGGTTTGGTCACGATAGCTCGCGCAATACCCACTCTCTTTTTCATTCCACCTGAGATTTCCGACGGCATTTTACTATTGACATCTTCCAATCCTACGCGCTCCAGGCAAAAGTTAACACGCTCAAGTTTCTCTTCATAGGATTGCTTTGTCAGGACATTGAGCGGAAACATTACATTAGCTTCCACATTTAAGCTATCAAACAAGGCACCCCCCTGAAATAGCATGCCCATTTCTCTCCGAATTTCTGTTTGCACCTCCTTGGACGCATTGGCAAAAGTTCGTCCATTAAATTCAACGGTCCCCTCATCTGGTTTGATTAGGCCAACTATACATTTGAGCAAAACACTTTTTCCAGTTCCACTCGCTCCAATGATCATATTGGTTTTACCGGTTTCAAAATCGACATTTATATCGAAGAGTACCTGCTTGTCAGCAAATGACTTGGAAATATTTCTTACTTCAATCATGGTGTCAACAATGGGGCTAATAGGTAAGCTAATAGATAATCTCCGGCCAATATGGCAATACAACTGCTTGTTACGGCATTGGTACTGGATTGACCTACCTCCAATGCACCTCCTGATGTGAAATACCCTTTATACGAGCTGATTGCTGCCACTAAGAATCCAAATACAACAGCTTTAATCAAAGCGAAAGTGACCTGGAATGGAATGAAATCCATTTGGATGCCGAGTATGTAATCTGTTCCTGATATCACACCGGTCAACTGTGCTGTGAGGTACCCACCGTAGATGGAGACAAACCCGGCCATGATCACCAATACTGGAAACATTAAGACGGAAGCGATTATTTTGGGAAGAACAAGGTAGGAGGTAGCATTGATTCCCATCACCTCCAGTGCATCCACCTGTTCGGTTATTTTCATTGTGCCTAATTCTCCGGCGATATTGGACCCCACCTTTCCAGCGTAAACAATTGCTGTAATGGTAGGAGCTAACTCAATTAAGGTCATATCCCTTACCACCAGAGCGATCACAGGGTCGGCAATTAGTGGTGAAATGAGGTTGTAAGCCGTTTGAACTGTCGTAACAGCACCCATAAAGGCAGAAACGATTACAACAATGAATACCGAATTGTAGCCAACTTTAATGCTTTCATCTATGATACGGGTGACATACGTCTTGAACGATTCCCTTCTGACGAATAATTGGCCTAAAAAGATGATGAATTTCCCTAAACTCTTCATGAAGTTGCGTACGCTAAGATTGTTAGCTTTGTCAAACATAACACCTTAAGGAATAATCAAAAAAGAAACATGCATAATTCAGAGAGATTGGTGGTAATTACCGGAGGAACTAAGGGAATAGGGAGGGCACTTGTAGAGCGTTTTGCATCCGAAGGCTGGCCCGTGGCTACCTGTAGCAGAAATGAGGATGATCTGGACGTGTTGAGAAAACAGGTTAATGAAAACCATAAGGTACTAATTCATACGTTTGCTGCTGACTTGTCTAATAAGGAAGGGGTAAAATCATTTGTGGAGTTTGTAAGAATGATTGCCAAACCAGTTGAGATTCTTGTAAATAACACGGGCGTTTTTAATCCAGGGTCAGTATTGGAAGAGGAAGATGGCGCATTGGAGCAGATGATAAATACAAACCTGTACAGTGCGTATCACCTGACCCGCGCTTTAGCTCCGGCGATGAAACAAAATAAAAGTGGTCATATCTTTAATCTTTGTTCGGTGGCGAGCTTGAAAGCCTATCCAAATGGTGGATCTTACTCCATTTCCAAGTTTGCGTTATATGGATTCTCGCAAGCGATCAGAGAAGAACTGAAAGAATTTGGTGTGCGTGTTACCTCAGTTTTGGCAGGGGCCGTGAAAACACCGAGCTGGGATGGAGTGAATATTCCGGAAGAACGATTCATGAAACCGGAAGATATCGCCGAAACCATCTATACCAGTTATCGGTTGAGTGAGCGTAGTGTAATAGAAGAGGTGGTATTGAGACCTCAATTAGGAGATATATAAGAAACATATGATTCAGAAATACTGCAATAGTCTCACACACTATTCCCGACGAAAAACACGGGAGGTATACATAGGAGATATCCCTTTAGGAGGAGATAACCCCATCCGTGTGCAGTCCATGACCACTGTGGATACCATGGATACCATGGGTTCTGTAGAACAAGTACTTAGAATGGTAGAGGCGGGGTGTGAGTATGTTCGAATCACAGCTCCAAGCATTAAAGAAGCTCAAAATCTGGAAAATATTAAGAATGAGCTTCGAAAGCGAGGATGTGAAGTGCCCCTAGTTGCAGATATTCATTTTACGCCAAATGCTGCCGAGCTCGCTGCAACTATCGTGGAAAAGGTGCGGGTGAACCCGGGCAACTACGCGGATAAAAAGAAATTCGAACAGATCGAATATACGGATCAGACGTATGCAGATGAGATTAAACGCATCGAAGATAAATTTTCTCCGCTGGTAGAAATCTGTAAAAAGCACGGAACAGCCATGCGAATTGGAACGAATCACGGTTCTCTTTCTGACAGGATCATGAGTAGGTACGGTGATACTCCACTTGGTATGGTGGAGTCAGCATTGGAATTCATTCGTATTTGCGAATCGATGGACTACAAAGACCTGGTAATCTCAATGAAGAGTAGTAATCCGCAGGTGATGGTACAGGCGTATCGTTTGCTGGTGAACAAGCTGGATGAGGAAGGACTCGAGCCATATCCATTACACCTGGGTGTGACTGAAGCCGGCGAAGCAGAAGACGGTCGTATCAAATCGGCTGTAGGGATTGGCACTTTATTAGAAGATGGGTTAGGAGATACGGTCCGGGTTTCACTCACAGAGGAGCCGGAAGTGGAAGTTCCGGTAGCTCAGATCATGGTGGACCGCCTAGCTAATAAAGAGAACCAGAAAGAAATAAAATCGGTCACTGACCAGTGGCCAATTGATCCATTTGAATATAAGCGAAGAGCAACTAAGGAGGTCTTCAATTTTGGTCATGAGAATGTACCACGCGTCATTGCGGATTTCTCAAACGTCGATCAGATTGATGTGAAAGATTTGAAGTCCATTGGGCATTCCTATTTGCCTGAACTGGACAAGTGGGGGATGAATGACCTGGGAGCTGACTACATTTATACTGGTTCAAATCCTGTTGAATTCATGCTGCCAAATGGACTGAAAGAGGTCATGGATTATGATGTTTGGAAAAACTGCAGTGATAAGATAAATAAATACCCATATATCTCTGATTTAGAAAAAGTTGAGTCTCTTGATGGTAAGTTAAACTTTATAGGGATTGATACTGACAATTACGACCAAACAATCTTTGGTTTACTGAAAAAAACGGCCAATACAGTGCTTATACTGCATTCTGAGCAAGCACATGCCACTGCTAGTATCAGAAGGTTTGTTGTGGAGCTGATGAATCGTAAAATAGATGTTCCGGTCGTGCTGAATCAGTCATACGAAGAGCGAACGCAGGACGAACTGATCGTCCATGCTTCCACAGATGCGGGTACCTTGATGATTGATGGAATCGGTGACGGCATTATGCTGTCTCCAATCTTTACTCCATCTATTGATACATTGCAATTGTACAACAATACTGCTTTCGGAATACTGCAGGCAGCCCGAACCAGAATCACAAAGACGGAATACATCTCGTGCCCATCGTGTGGACGTACACTCTTCGATCTGCAGGAAACCACTGCTATGATTCGAAAGCGAACCGACCATTTGAAAGGGGTGAAGATTGGCATAATGGGTTGTATTGTAAATGGTCCTGGGGAGATGGCTGATGCGGACTTTGGTTATGTAGGTTCGGGAAAAGGAAAAATCACACTTTACAAAGGCCAAGAAGTAGTGAAACGCGGGGTACCTTCAGAGCGGGCTCTTGATGAACTCATCGAGTTGATCAAGGAGCATGGTAGTTGGGTAGAGCCGGAAGAAGTGGAGGTTTAGTAATCCCCTCTTTGAGGACGGTCCGACGTATCCCGAGTTGTATCGTATATAGTGTCTGTTATTTGTTGGTGTTATTCGAAACTGAAGGGTTTAATTCGTCTGACGACTCGTAAGCTTGATCTTTTTAGCTAGAACCTCACCCTGATCTTGTTTCAAGGGCTATGATCTAAGGTTTGTGCTTCATTAACCTATTTCTTTCGATTCGTGAGGACACGAACCGAGGCAATGGAGAGTTTTTCTAAAATAGAGGATGATCGTTGGCAGAGTTTTGAGCTTTCTTAAAAGTTGCAAATGCATCCCAGTGTTCAGTTATTTTTCCATCGGTTACCCGGAAGACATCCATGGTCGATTGTCTGTTGCCTCCGTTTTCGGAAATGACCTGTACAAAGACCAGGTCATTTTCAGCAATAATCAGGTTGAAATTGATTTCACGCTTTGGAGCATCTCTTAACCAAACTTCAGCGGCCTTTACCAACGCCTCTTTACCGTCACCCACTGTCGGGTTGTGTTGAATATATGTATCTGCAATATATCGGTTGGCAGCTGTAAAATCTTTATCACCAAAAAATTCCTGATAGAAACGGGTGATTAATTCTTTGTTTTTGTCGAGTACTTCTTGATTTTGGCTTATTTGTTTAAGTTGATGCAGTTCACTTGTATTCCCTTTTTGATTGCAAGAATTAATACTAAGAAGAATGAATAGCATAGTGATTAAGGAGGATTGACGTATCATGTTGTTTATTTTGAAAGAGGATGTTAACGGGCAGCAATCGAAAGAGGTTATGAAAATCCTTGAATCGTTCATAAAAAAACCTGTGAAGGTTACTTCACAGGTTTTGAAGCCAAGAAAGGCTTGTAAAATATTATAGATGATTTGGCTCTAATCTAATTATAGGGGAGTAGCTTCGATATTCATGTCGATAGCTAAATCCAATGTAAAGCTTACTGGTCCACCACTCAGGTCAATAGCAGTCAAAAGCTTGGTTTGTGGATTTTCCAGCAAGTAAGCTTCGAGTGCTTCAAAATCATCAGTATATTCTAATTCAATGGTTTGCCCGTTTAATTGTGACAAGTCTTGTCTGATTGGACTTTGCAATACCACATCTGATCCTTCAAGCGTCAGTTCAAAGTTATTTAGGGTAATGGATTCACCCTGATAATTAGAAATTGAAAGCTCAATCTTATTGAAAGTAACGTCAGTCACTTTCATACCATCAAGAGAAACGTCCACATCACTAGTGTCTCTGGATACGACTGAGGCGCTTTCATCTAACGCTATATAAAACGTTTCATCGTAAGTAAAATCTTCATTAAACGTCACAACGTCTTCCAGTTTTTCTTCAACATCTTCAACACAAGCAGTAAATAAAAAACCAAATGAAATAGTTAATAGTAACGTAAATTTTTGTAAGCTCTTCATGTAAAATATATATCTGTTTAGTAAAGCCACGAAAATACATTTCAAGATCACACGTTTATTTCTATTTCGACAAATGAGTCATCTAACAAGATCATTGAATGAATTTCATAGATATCCCGTTTAACCAAATATGGAGTAGGATACTTTCTTAATGCCTCAAAGAATTTTGGAATTGACTTTAAACTGGATTAGGTCAGCGATTTGTTTAGCTCTGCTTATGGCCTCATCTGCTTTCGGTCCTTCGAAGTGATTAATGACAGTCATTTCCCATAGCATCAACCATCTTTCAAAGTGCCGGGGCTCCAAGCTCTTTTTCTGGCTGAGTTGAATGTGTTTGAGCATGGGGTTGCCCTCATAAACCATGTTTTCGAGCAGGATTGTTTCCCAGAAATCGTACATGATCGGGATGTGAACCTCCCATTTCAATTTCATAACCTTGGTGAAAAATTCACCAATAATCCTATCTTCGATGACCAGCTCATAAAACGCATCAACAAGTAGCTCAATATCCTTTCTCGTGGTAATATCTGGCATTATGGAATTATAATAAAAAAGGGGCAAGAAGCCCCTTTTAAAAAGCCATTCTGTCTAATTAAAAATCAAAGAATGATGCAAAATCAATGGCGACAAACTCACCTGAGATCTCCTTGGTGGTTTCGTCACTAAAAGATTGAACAGTGGCAGTGAAAGTACCCGAAACGGTTTTCTTTGTCACCGCCGTAATCTGTATTTCATAATCAGTCATGTCAGTATCCTGTCCAAAAATACTTGTGGAGAAGGTAGATTCATTGGAAGGTGTTACCGAAACAGCCGCATCACCACCATTTGAAGCTCTGGTATAGGTTGCAATAGTCAAACGAGGAACGTTCACAGTAAAGTTCACTGTATCCGAACCATTCACCGCATCCCCCCCGATTGAAAAAGAGGTTTCATCATCTATAGAGAATTCAATGTAGGCGATTTCATTATCACTGGGTTTTTGGTAAACTTTTCCATCAAATGTGATAGTCGCACTAGACTCTGGAGCGTCTGAATCATCACTTCCACATGAAGCAATCGACATACTTAAAGCTATTGCTGCAAGTAATAAGAGATTCTTAATCGTTTTCATTTGTTTATTCAATTGAAAAGCAAAGTTGGATTATTCTCTTAAATCCTAAAACAGCGGATTGTTAAATTAATTGCTACTTAGTGTTTACTCATAAAAAAATCCACCCGTCGAGTGGATTTTAAGACTAACCTAAAGATGTTTAACCTAATATATCTGAGGAGTTAGCCGTTGATGTTGATCGTCCAGGTGATGTCAATATCTGTTTCACCATCAGATGATGTAGAGGTGGTAGATTTGATACCTGGTTGATGCTTTAGAATGACCTGAAAATCACCATCGCTAGAGGCCACATCCGAAGTAGTCCATGAGGTGGATAATCCCACTGGATTACCATCAGCATCCTGATCACTATAGTTCACATCATCCGTTCTATTGTCTGCGTTTCCATTTCCCGCAGGATCACTGAAGATATTATTGGTAAAAGCAAAGAAGAACATGTGTTCCTCATCTTCCTCTTCAATTTCCTCTGTTATGTTTTCACCCCCTTCACTATTTTCGACTTTTATAGCCAGATCATAGGTTGTGTTGATGTCCAGGTTGATGATTTCTGTTTCGAAATCAGCCACACCTTCACCATCTGGATCAGTCGCGGTGGCAACAATTGCTGATCCACCTCCCTGAGGTGTGAATGTGAGTGTAACCAAATCAATGACTTCTTCTTCATTTTCTGCAGCAGGTGCATCATCATCTCCACAACTTGTACAAAGCCCTCCGGTTACGATTAGACCGACTAATAAATAGTTTTTGATGTATTTCATTTTTAAGTCAATTACATTTATGCAATACTATTGCAAGTATAAATCCCTTAATGCATAAGTGCAACAATGTTGTAAGAATTAAATTGAGTAGCTGAGGAAAAGTTTGAAATTGATGCCCAAATCATCTGCAAAATAGCGAGACTGATCTGTGTACCTTCGATAGGAGGTATTAAAGAGATTCTCACCAGCTATTCTGACAGTAAGGTTATCCCGCTCATATTTAAGGGAGGCATTCATCAAAAAGAAAGCCTCAGGAGAAGTCAGGAAATCAAAGGTTCCTGTCCGGTCAAATACAATTTCTTCGGAACCAGCGAAGGCCTCTGCCGGAATAACTGTCGGCTGGTGAGTCTGTCGGGCGGTCCAGGATGGATACAATGTCAGCGTAAAATTCTTGATTTTGCGGGTAAGATTCGCCTGTACATTTAGCGGAGGAATACCAATGAATGGCTGATCATTGGAAACATCCCGTGCATAGACATAAGAAACTTTTAACTCTCCAGAATACTCCTCATTCCACTCTTTGCTGATATCGACATCTAAACCCGTGTACAATGCGTCCGTTTGATCATGGATAAAATAGGGGAAGGTACCTCGCACGGTATTGGTCAAACCATAAGGCCTGAGAAAGAAATAGTTTTTAATCCAGTTGACATAGGGGGTAATCTCAACTCTAAAAGCATCACCATAAATGTCAAGGGTAGAAATCCATTTAATGCCTCGCTCACTTTTTACCTCTTTATCATCCTGTGTAAATACTCCTGAGGTAGAGATGCTATCATTGGCCATGAAAATTTCATATCGCCACAGCCCAAACTCAATGATATTCTGATGCTTCCCGAAGCTGTAGAGTTCGTTAATATTAGGAGCCCTCCATGCGGTACCTATGTTGGATCGGATGGAAATTTGATCACTGAAGTCATGGATCATGCCGGCAGTGAATGTGAAGTTCTGAAAATTCAAGTTCTCCCGATAGATATCGTTGCTTGAATCTCTACCACGTACATTCATGTTCAGAAAATCGAAGCGTAGACCTGCTTCATATGTAGTTTGGTTTGTTGTGTAGGATTCGATACCAAAAAGACCAACACTCGTGTTGTTGTAATTAGGCACAAATGGTATAGTATTAGTGCCAGGGATATTGTCGTTGTTTTGAGCGAAGAATTGCACTCCCACTGTACCAGCCCAATTACCAGAGCTTGGGTGATCCCAGTCAAAATCCACTGTATGCGTATTTAGTTTCAAATTAATTGCCGGACGATCATTGTTTGTGCCTCGGCGGATATCAAACTCACGTCGTTCATTCTTTTGAAAAGCGTATTGCAGATCGAATTGCTGTTCACCTAAAAAGATGGTTGTTTTGATTTTGAAAAGATCATGAACGGTCTCCTGTCTGGGATTATTAATGTCGAATGAAAAATCTTTGGTTTCATTCGGTACATCAGCACCAATGGCATTTGCCAGGTCTGTCAGATTTCCATTTACCGATCCCCTCAAAATCCCCAGCTCTTGTTCAAAGTGACTGGCATATAAATCAATATCGATCCATGAAAAGTGGTGGCGCGTGGCGATCGAATAGCCAAGCTCTCTCTTTCCTGTATTGGTTAAGTGATAATCCGGAGCTTTTAGATCACCTTGTTTCGTACCATTCACACTGACCATCCATGCATTCCGTTCATAGCCAGCCTGTGCAGTTGCTTCCGCACTAAAGGAACGGCCATTCGTTTGAAAGCCGGTATTGATTTCTCCTTTTAATCCTGAATTGTATGCAGGTTGTGGCGCATCGAAAAGGATGACCCCTCCAAGCGCATCCGGTCCGTAGCGTACGGTGGAGGCTCCCTTGATCAATTGGATACGGTCTATCTGAGAAGGATCAATTTCCGGTGCATGTTCCGATCCCCAGGCCTGGTAAGAGTGCCGTACACCATTGTTGATGATCAACACCCGATTGGAGTGCAAGCCATGAACGACAGGTTTTACCACATTTTGTCCGGTTCGTAGCGTGTATACTCCAGATGCCTTAGCTAGCAGGTCACCGGCAGTTGCCCCCATACTTTCAGATACATCAACCGAAATTTCCTTCGGGTCAAGGGTTTTAACCTCATGAGCATTCAGTACTTCTTCCACAACCACACTTTCCAAAAGTGTTTCTTCAGAAGCCATGTATATAACAGGAGAGGGGTGATGAAAATCATGATGGTGCACTACTGTTTTGAAGCCAAGAAACCGAACCTCAAGGTCCACCTCGTCCAGACAAATGTTTGTGATCTCAAATTCACCTGATTCATCTGCTACTGCACCTAAAGAGGAGTTTTTGATCTTAACGGTTGCGAAAGGCAATGGTTCATTGGTGTCAATGTCCAATACTTTACCTGTGACCGACCGATCACAATCAGACGATTGGGTAAGTCCTTGAAAGGAAATCGCCAGGAATACAATGAATAAATACTTCATCTTAGACACAATTGGCACATTTGCCGTCTACAATGAGATTCACTCCCTCTGCTTCATATCCTTCTGGAAGTGAAATATTTGGCATGGGTTGTTTTTCATCCAGGCACTCGATCTGCCCACAGGTGTTGCATTTGAAATGAACATGGTTGTGATCGTGATGATCAGGAGAGCAGGTATCGTGACACAGGCCATAGGTGGCACTGCCTGTCTCGTTGGGAATTTTGTGCAGGATGCCAGAATCCAAAAAGCTGTTCAGTGTCCTATAAAGTGTTACGCGATCATATTCGGTGAACCTATTTTCTAAATCACCTTGCGAAAGCGCATTCTTTTCATCCAGAAAATATTGCATCACGTCCAGCCGACAATCGGTGATTCTCAGACTGTGATTTTTCAAGATTTGTTTCAGGTTTTCCTGCATGAAGCAAATATACTTTATGCAACTTAATTGCATTAATTAATTGGGAAACACTTTCTTTAGTTTTGTGGTTTCAATAGCATATGGAAAAGCAAGAAACAAATAAGCAAGAGGAGAAAGTCAACTACTTTGATTTCACTGAAGTATTGACTTACTTTTTCAGAAAAAAGGATCCAAACCGTCCCAAGAGCTTTAACCTAAAAGCGATGCACACAATTAATAAGATTTCCATCCTGATGTTTTTAGGAGCGGTGATCGTGATGATTGTGAGAGCCATATCTAGAGCGTAAACCTTCTATTTTGTCATTTCGACCAACGGGAGAAATCTTTAAACATTTTTAATCTAACTGGAAAGCGTTTTCAAGCCACCTGATGCACTATTCAAATGAATTCAATAAGAGGCTGTCTCAAAAGTGTTTCGTCATTGCGAATGAAATGAAGCAATCTCGTTAAAAGAACCGTTATTAATATCGAGATCGCCGACAGGCTGCCCTGTTCGATTCCTCGGGATGATGGCTTTTTTGCTTTTTTGAGACAGACTCTTACTATTTTAGCTTTATGAAAAAGTCACTAATAATCACTCTTTTCCTGAGCACAGCAACTGCTTTTGCTCAGGATTCTGACCCAATGATCACAGACAGACCCACGCAATCAGCAGCCTCGACCGTGGTTCCACTTGGAACAGCCATTATCGAATATGGATTTATTCACGAGTCAGCTTTAGACATTACTAATACTACAATAGCCAACTTACACGCCAGAGTAGGACTCTTAAAGTTTGCTGAGCTACGAATCACTCAAAACATCCAACAGGTCAAAGATGGAGCGACTGATGCTAAAGTAAGTGGCCTTACTCCAATCACACTTGGTACGAAAGTGCACCTGGTAACAGAGCGAGGCGCCATGCCTCAAACGAGTATTATTGGACAGGTGACACTTAATAATGGGAAGGAAGAATTTAGACCGGGGAAGGCCATTCCTGAGGTACGGTTAAACTTCTCAAACACACTTGGCGAATTTTGGTCATTGGGCTACAATGTGGGTATGCAGTTTCCTGAAAACAATACCACTACACTCTACTCAGCAGTGATTGGGTATTCATTTCTTCCCGGTTGGACAGCCTTCGCCGAACCATATGGTTTCTTTTACGAAGATGATGCAGATCACCGATTTAATGCCGGGTTTATCTACCTGGTGAAAAACAACTTCCAGGTTGATTTAACCGGGGGGGTAGGACTGTCAGATATCTCACCGGACTATTTTATTGGTTTTGGTGCGGCGGTCGGGTTTTAAAGATACTGCGCGCCTTTTTGTTCCCTAAAGGGATCGAACACACTGATTAACATTTATCACAAGTTCTCTTTTTTGAGTTAGTGAAACCGTCAGGGCTAAGCGGATTCTGCTCTACCATGTTGTCATTCTGGAAGAATCTCTAAAGGTCGAAGCACTGAAATTGATAGATCCTTAACAGGATGACATTGAGGAGAGCTTAGCCTGACGGTAGAGTCTTTTAACAATCAGTGAATGATAAAATTATCACCTCGCCAAACTCCAATTAATACCGAGGTACACCTCTCTTCCATGAATAGGTGAGTACGCATAGGCCGTATCGAAACTATCGCTGAATCCGAGGTTGGCATTGGGATCATTGGTCCCTGTCAAAGGTGACCAGGGCTGTACATAATCGAAGATGTTTTGTAGGCCTCCGTATATCGACCAGCCATTCTTGAAGTCTTTTGCTACTTGTAAATTGTGAATAGCGAAAGTAGAGGAGGAGGTTGGTCGTGGGTTGGGCAATGGATTTCCATTTCCATCTAAATCATACACCTCAGGAAGCGCCATCGGGCCCGTCAGCCTTGCCGTGTAGGCCAGGGTCAAATCCCAGGGCTTGTGACGGTAATTGGCAGTGAATATACCTGTCCAGGAGGGAGCAAATTCGATATCCCTTTTTTCACCGTTTTCCTTCTCAGTCACATCCTGCAGGTTTATTCCCGCATTGAAAGCCAGAGGAAAAGCCAGCTCTTGCTGAATGCTGATGCCTATTCCTTTGCTTACTGCAAACCCATCTGTATTGGTGTAACGAATTTGATCTTCATTAGAATAATCTGGTGTGATCTTGTTCGTGAAGTACGTATAGTATGCATCGATATCCAGCATGCCCTGGCTGGCACCCCATGTATAAATGTGATTAAGGTTGAAAGAGAGGTTGTATGATTCCTCAGGACGCAGTTCTTCTTCAATGACCACCTCACGTTGACCCGTAACAAAGGCATGGTCTTCTGTAAAGAGATTTACAATGCGAAAACCTGTACCAAAGTTGGAGCGCAGGGTGGTCCACTCACCTGGCTTATATTTCAGGCTTAGCCTTGGGGCGGGAATGAGGCCATGGTCTTCGTAGTGATCCAGCCTTAAGCCTGAGAGGGCCGTAAACCGATCGGAAATATTCCATTCGTCCTGCACAAAAATCCCAGGAATGTATTGATTGTCCGGTTGATTTTCACCGTTCGCCTCAGTAGCTATGGTATTGTCATCATAGGTTTGATACCTAGAGGTCAGGCCTGTGGTTAGTTGATGATTATTTAAGGGTTTGTCCCAAATCAAATTCGAGAAAAGAATGTCCTGGGATGCCTGGTAGTAGTCAGCGCCATAATAGCTGTCCTGCTCATGTGTGCTCAGCGAGTAATCGATCCGGATGTTCTCTGATGTAGGTAATTGATACGTTCCGAAAAGCTCGTACCTGTGCGTGTAGATGCTTTCTCCGTACACCTCGTTGCTTCCTCGCAGATTCCGATAGTTTCGGTCTTGAAGAAACTCTTTTACCCCATTTCGTCTGTCTTCATAGTAATATTTCCCTGAGATCGTGAATTTCTTCCCAGAAGGCCGATAAATATCCCACTTGGAGAAAAGGGAAATACGGTCCAGGTTAATGTTATCACCAAAACCATCCCCATTTCTGTCATCAAAATCATTGATGTAGGCATAGTTGAGTCCGATGAAACCTGCACTTTTTCCAATGCGTGGAGCCAAAGAGAAGTTGCCAAATGACTCATAATGAGAGGTACCCATCACATCTGCAGAAAACAATGGCTGACTGGAAGGATCTTTGGTGATGATGTTGATCACACCTGCCACTGCTTCTGAGCCATAGAGGGTCGAGCTCGGCCCTTTGATCACTTCAAACCGATCGATGATCATGCTGGGAATGCCATTGAGTCCGTAAACAGAAGCCAGGTTTCCATAAATAGGGGAGCCATCCATGAGGATTGCAGTATAAGGGCCTGGAAGTCCGTTAATGGAGATACTGTTCGTAAAACATACGCCACACGCCACCACCTCCTGGATGCCATTGACCAATGAAATGCCTTCTACAACACTCGTTGCTGCCGCAGGGGTATAGGTGTTCAAATGTTTTGCTGTGACCACTTCCACTTTGACTGGCGATCGGGAAACGAATGTTGGCTGCATGGTGCCTGTCACCACTACCTCGTCCATAGTGAGCGTACTTTCTTCAAGGTTGAAAGAAAGTGAAGTGGATGGAACAGTTATTTCTTCCTTGATGATCTTAAAGCCAACAGATCGAATCTCTAATGTATAGCTGCCTTGCTGCACATCTTTGATTAAAAAATCACCGTTTGCATCGGTCACCGCACCATGATCTGTCTCCAATAATCGTACGGTAGCACCTGGGAAAGCTTCTCCATCCGTCAATACTGTTCCACTCACCTCATTTTGACCAAATGACAGGATTGGCACGAATAGCATGATTAATACCCCTAATCTCATAAACATATCGTTCATCATTCTTACGATTATGCAAAACTATTGATTAGTATAAACAAAACAAAAAGTTAGATTAGCCTAAAAATAGAATAGACACTGCCGTATTCCGAGCGAAGCGAAGGAATCTCATCAATGCAAGGTATGCTCCTAATCATAAGATTGCTTCGACATGCCTCCACGCAATGAAGCAAAGTGTGATAAACATGTGTTCCATCGGAAATCTTACGATCAGTTGTATATTTTAAATAGTGGTTTTATACTTGTGAATATTTGACGTTTTCAGCTAGGCGTCACACCTAACCTAATCACAATATGGACCACCGTACTGTTCTGCTCACTTTCTTTTGTCTAACATTTTGTTTTTTCTCGTATAGCCAAAACCGTTCAGACCTAATTGGTAGTTGGGAGATCGATTATGAGGGTACTTTGTCCCTGATGGACGAGTCTTCCCAAAATCGATTTGAATCCCTGACAGAGGAAGAAAAAAGCCAGTTAAAAACCCAGCTGGTCAATCAACAATTTTTTTTCAAAGAGGACTCCACCTTTTTGATAGGTACCAAAGGAGGAACCTTTTTTGATGGCACCTGGACAATAGAAAATGGTAGCTTAAAGCTTGATTTTTATAGCGGTGCCTCAAAAAGTCAGCATTTTGAAATGCCTGATCCTAACCATCTACTGTTCATTATTGCCTCTCCCTCTTCAGATGAGTTACTAAATAAAATGTACCTCAAAAAAATTCCGTCGAATTAATTATCACCACCGATGAAATCACCTATAATCACCCTATTCTTCTTATCGTTTCTATTGTTCTTTTCTTTAGGTGCAAGTGCACAGTGCTTTATCTGCCCGCCGGATGATGGTGGTGGAGATAGGGAACCGTGTTTAAGAGATGTGGAAGGAAACTGCGTAGAAAGAGAAGGGGGCGGATCTGGCGGTGGATCTGGCGGAGGCTCTACCAACACTTCACGCCCTACAGCCACTGCAGCCAGCTCGGTAACGACCATGAGCTTCAATGCCAACTGGACGGCTGTGGATAATGCCACCCATTACTACCTGGATGTGGCTACTACAAGTAATTTTGGTCCCACTACATTATCTGGTTACAACAATGTCGAAATTGGTGGCGGCTTTGACGGTGGCTTTGAAGGAAGTAACAATGGTACTCCACCTACGATTTATTCTGTTTTGAACCTGACGCCCGGTAAGAGCTACTACTACCGGGTCCGATCCAAAGGGTCTAACGGAAATGTATCCGGGAATTCCAATACGATGACGGTGACTACCAATATTGAAAAACCGGCTAAAATTGAAGAAACAAGTAGAACCACTACTCGCTTTACAGCCCGATGGGGCGGGGTGTCCGGCGCTCAGTCTTATCGCCTGGATGTAGCAACCAATAGCAGCTTTAGCAATAAGCTGTCCAGCTACAATAATAAATCCGTCTCCGGTACCAGCCTGACGGTTTCAGGTCTAACTCCTGGGAAAAAATACTATTACCGTGCCCGGGCAGTAGGAGAGGATGCCACCTCTGCTAATTCAGATTATGTGATGGCTAATACCAATATGGCTACACCCGCTGCTTCCGCAGAAACATCACGAACCAATCATTCCTTTAATGCTAATTGGCAGAGTGTGGGTGGAGCTCAATCTTACCTGCTGTATGTCTCTGAAAAAAGTGATTTTTCCACTCACCTATCGGGTTACAACGGATACTCAACCACCACCACCAGCAAAACCATCTCCGGACTGGAGGCAGGCAAGAATTATTATTACCGACTAAAAGGAGTAGGCCAGCATTACACCTCTGGCTATGGGTCCACGCGTACGGCCTACACCTCTATTTCTAAACCTACAGGCATCAACACCACCAACCGGTCATTGTCAGGTTTCAGAACAAACTGGAGCGCAGTGACAGATGCAAAGAGTTACACCGTTCAGGTTTCGGATGATCCCAATTTTTCTACGATTGTAGCTTCCGGAACCACCCAGTTTTTAAACTATGCCTTTTCCGGGCTCAATGATCTGAAGACATACTACTATCGTGTTCAAGCGAACGGAGAAGATAGAAGCTCTGGCTATACTACATATGTGTCTGTTTTGCCGGTATTGAGAGGAGGAACCATTACCTATACCGGAGGCGATCTGTGTGCAGGCGATGACCCTGAAATGATCAGCGGCGATGCAGCAATTGGGGGGGATGGAAACTACACCTATCGCTGGAGGTATCTGGATGGCTCCACCTGGAAAACTTTTGCCGATAATGTTAATTCAGTAAGCTTTAATACCACCATGACCATCTCCGAAAACCTGAGGGTGATGCGGCAGGTGCAGTCTGCGGGGAGCACATGGGTAAACTCCAATCAAATAACCATTCCGGTTTACACGGTACAATCTAATCCGGGCTCTTTGACCTATACTGCCGGGCAGTACTGTCCAGGCGATGATGTGAGCTTTCGTTTTACTAAAACCAACAACAACATTGACGTAAACAACACCTTTTTGGAGGTGCTTCGGAAAGGGACCTGGGTAACCCTTGGAAATATCCAGACCACCCGAACCTCCATGGTGGTAGAGGGCGATGCATTTCGGGTGCGGTATGAGCAGCCGTGCAGCGGCAGTGTGTATTCCAATACTGTTTCACCAGCTCTACGTACCGATTGCATAGAGCCGCCCTCCATGGATCAAAACTTTGTGCGTGTGGAGCGTCCCCGGATACCACTCAGCGACCCTGCAGGATTTGCTACACTCTCTGAAACGGAAAAAAGTGTAAGCTATAGCTATACCGATGGTGCCGGAAGACCGACCATGAGCATTGCTGCAGCAGCCGGACAAAATGGGGAGGATGTGGTGCAATACAATGTATATGACAACCAGGGGCGGCAGTCTACCTCCTATATGTCATATCTCGTAGATGCGAACGTGCCGGGTGAATACCGTACAGATCCCACCACCGAGCAGGCCGGTTTTTATTCCACCCAGCAGGGCATCACGCATGATGCCAACCCATTCAGCGTGCGGGAGTATGACAACTATGGGCGAGTGACATCTGTCCTGGCATCAGGAGAGGCATGGCACACGGCCAACAAGAAAACCGAGATGAGCTACTTCATGTATACGACTTCTATGAATGGCACGGTAGATGAAGTGAAAAGATGGGAGCTGGATGCTAATGAAAAACCAGTTGTAGGATCGTTATATAGTAATAACCTGCTTACCATCAGTGAGGTGACCTCACCCGACGGAAGAAAGACGCAGACGATAAGCAACGGTCTTGGCCAAACCCTCGCCAAGCGCAAATGGGACGGGAACTCCTGGAATACGACCTATCATGTGTATGATGAATACGCACGCCTGCGGTATGTGATTCCACCGAAGATGGCAAATAAAACATCGCTGACCGATGAGGAAATTGCCGGCTTCCTGTTTGAGCAAAAATACGACGAGCGAAGCAGGGTAATTGAGTCTCGCTCTCCGGGTGCCGGATGGCACTATGTGGTCTACGATGAATGGAACCGACCGGTTCTCACGCGGCACGATGGACAAAAAGATGCCGAAGGCAACAACACCTGGACGTTTGTGAAATACGATATTTTCGGTCGAACGGTGCTTTCCGGTCTGGTCACTACCTCAAAGACCCGTGCTGAGCTGCAGGCCATGGTATCCGGAGGCAGGTACGAGGGTGTCACCAATGATGCGATTGGATATACGCTGGATCGATCGTTCCCCAAACTGGATATTGACTTTTCTGATTATGAGTTGCACACCATCACGTATTACGACAACTACGATTTTGTGAGCAGACCAGGCTGGGATGTGGAAGGTCATGATTTTTCTTCCCTGATGCCTGCTGGTTTTACATTCGAATCCTCGGCTCCTGATGGATACATATTGTTGACCTCTGACCATACAATTACGCAGGCGGAGGCAAACAGTAAGTTTGCTTATCAGCAAAATGTAGTAGTAACAATCCCACCAGATGTTACACTTGGACCAGATTTTGAGTTGATAGTAGCCGATAGTCATAGTTCTGCCGTACTGGGCATGACCACCGGTGCAAAAGTGCGCGTGCTGGGTACCGACCTGTGGCTCAACTCGGTGGTGTACTACGACAACAAGCTACGCGAAATTCAGCTGGTGGCTGAAAACCACGTGGGTGGTACGGACCGCCTCAGCTACGAGATGGACTGGGAAGGCAAGGTGCTGCAAAGCCTGCTGGACCATACCGGAAAGGAATCTGTGACGCTGCTCTCCGAGTATGAATACGATGATCGCGGAAATCACCTACGCACGTATGAGACCATTGATGGGGCCAACCGCACGCTGGTGGCTGCCTATAATTACAATGTACTGGGTGAGCTGGTGGAAAAGAATATTCATTCCAGCGACAATGGAGGCTCCTTCCTGCAGTCGGTAGACTACCGATACACCATCCGTGGGTGGCTGAAGTCCATCAACGATTCCGGTTTGGGTGATGAGGAGAGCGATGTGTTTGGTATGGAGCTAAACTATACTGACCCTGTTACTGTAAACGGGCAGGCCATTGCGCCAAGCTATGACGGAAATATTGCTTCTGCCTCTTGGAACGCTACCAATATTACCAATGAGACTGTCCCCTCGGGGGGACCACAGGGGGGTAAGGAAGCCATCTACGGCTACACCTACACCCCACTAAACCAACTGCAGGCTGCCAGCTATGCGACGGACAATGCGGGCACCTGGACCGGTGACGCGGATACCTACACCATGACAGCCAGCTATGATGCCAATGGCAACACCGACCAGCTGACACGTAATGCGGCTGACGGTCCACTGGATAATTTAGATTATACCTATGAACCAAATTCAAATAAGCTGACCGCTGTAGCAGACAACAGTGCCAACACCAGTGGAATGGAGGACTACTATCCCGGCACAGACTATGCGTATGACGAGATGGGCAACCGCACCTCCGACATGAATAAGCAGATCACGGATATTCACTACAACCACCTGCAGCTGGTGGATCAGATCACTTTTTACGATAACACCACGATCAGCTACACCTACGATGCTGGAGGGAACCGACTGTCGAAAGAAGTAATAAACGCTGACGGTAAATCCATCGCCAAAATAGACTATGTAGGAGCAGTAGAGTACCTGGATGAGGAGATCAACCAGGTGTATATAGAAGGAGGTAGGGCCTACAAACAAAACGGCCAGTATTTCAATGAATACTTCATTACGGACAACCAGGGCAACAACCGGGTGGCCTTTGGGGTGCTGCCGGAGCGCAACATTTATACGGCTACCATGGAAACGGAGCATCCGGAGTTTGACTGGACCGGAGTGACCCGGGTGCCAAACGAAAATCATACGCCGCTGGGTACTAAAAGTGTCGCATTGAATAATGCAGCCAATCGTACACTGGGTCCAGCAAAAGTGCTGAATATCCAGGCCAACGACGAAGTGGAAATAAACGTTTGGGCGAAATACACGGATGATCCTCATGGCACTTCCAGTACCTTTGGCGATATATTGACTGCCCTGCACACGATGACAGGAACCTCTTCTACAGATGGTGCTCTGGGAGAGGCCCTTAGCAATACCCTGGGCACAGGAGGAAGTAACCCGTTTCCAGTAGATGGAAACACGGCAAGCAACACCGATGCACCGGATGCGTACCTGGCGTACTTGTTCTATGATGTGAATTACCAGTTTGTGGCTGAATTATCCAACTACCGGGCAGTCACAGATTCTTCATTTAAGGAATGGGCCAAGCTAGAGACACCTGGCAAGCTGGTATTTGATCAGCCGGGTTATTTGCTGGTGTATGTAGCCAATGAAAGTGAGGAGGACCAGGAAGTCTTTTTTGACGATCTGAAGATCACGCACAGTAGTGCGAGTGCGAGCTTTAAGGTCTCGCAGGTGAATGAATACTATCCGTACGGCTTGCATACAGACAAAAGCTGGCGGGCAGCAGGCTACATAGACCCGGGCATGATGTACCAGGCGGCCTATGCAGGATATGACAGCCTCACGGGCTATTATGATTTCCTATACAGAAACTACGATCCTACTCTGGGGCAGTTCTTTGCGGTAGACCCGATGGCCGGCACGCAGACGGGCTATTCTCCGTATCATGCGAATTATAATAATCCGGTAAGGTATACGGATCCGTTGGGGTTGAGACCTGAAGATTTTCCTGATCACTGGCCAGTTGTAGATGCGGGTGGTGTAATGGGAACTGGTGAACCAATGGATTGGATTAATGTTGGATTGGGGAGTGGTTTAAGCCAAGGCTTTGGATATGGGGTTGATTTTAAATCTTATGTTGCTAGTGACAGGGAAAGATTAAGTTCAATGATGATAACTGCTTGGCGCTCTACAGCCAAAGGCACAGATAAAAGTTTTGCAGTTAGTGGTGGAGCATTAGGGTCCGGACAGATAATCCCTTCATCTTATTTTGATCCAAGTAATCGTTCATATGTTGCAGGTGATAGAAGTAGTTATTGGATTTATGATGATGATGAAAATTTACTAACTGCCGGATTAGGCATTTCAATCAATAGAGCAGTATTCAATTGGCAAGATTTTCTTGGTGATGTTGGATTGTGGGGTGATGGGAGAGTAACTCAAGATCAATCAAATGGAAAAACTGAAAATAGAGAACCTTCACTTGCTGAAATAATAGAATTCAATCTGTTTAGAATAGCTTTCGGTATTTTGCCAGATGCAAAATCATATGCTGTTAATGTAGATGTTGTAGTTGCTGGAGGTGTTGACGTTACCTACAATTCCAAATTAACCTTATTAACAGGGCCAGATAAAGGCAAAACAAAAACCTTCGCGGAAGTTGGATATGCCGTAGGGCTTGATGTGGGTATCTCAATGATGTTTACAGAATACTATTATACAGGGAACCCTAGTACACTTAGCTTTGATGATTTTAAAGGTTTAAGATTTTCTGGTAATCTTGGGATGTCAGTGGGTATTGAACTTGGTGGCGGAATTTCAATAGCAAAAGTTGCCTCTGGTGGTTATATCATTGGCATATCAAGAAATATAGGAATGTCTCCACAAGGGCCTTCAGGAAATTTTAATATTGGTTTTGCTGGCTATAAATAATGAGTAAATGTTTTCAATAAATGACGATAATAAATGGATGTTATTCCTTAAACTAATGGTTTTTGGATTGACTCTTGGGATAATAATCTTCATGGTTTTTAACAGAAAAATTGATAGCTATGAAGAAATAGGATTTCAAGATTACATTTATGATTCAATTCTCTCGGTAAGACCATATCAGTCCGTTGCTCTAATAGAACTTAACAGTGGAAAGAAAATCAAAATTTTGCCTGCTAGAAACTATGAATATAAACCTTATAAACTCAATTACTTTTTAAGTGTTGACGATTATCTAGAAAAGAGATCAGGTAATGATACGCTTGTAATTAAAAGAGGAAATCGTCAATTCATATTTAGAATAGGCGAATATTTGAATGAAGAATTGAGAGAAGATTAACTCCCCCGCTCCCGCAAGTTTGTAACTTGCGGAATATGTTTGTTTATTCCTAACTAGCCCAAGCCTAAAAAGACAAAACTGGTTCAAGTGTCTGGTTGGACCTTACAGAGAAATCTGCGATCAATTGAAGTAGATCCTTCACTGCGTTCAGGATGACATGCAATTATGGTCGTTAGTTACAATAGATGAGATTGCTTCAGTCGTTCTTCCTTCGCAAAGACGGAAATATTTTTATTTTCGTCATCGCGAGTGAAACGAAGCGATCTTAATTAACTTTTACCTTTACTTCAATCCAAGCAGTGTCCTGCACCAAGATTGATTGTAGGAATTGGCACAGGGAACAAAATTGATAATCCCTTTTTCAATTATTCTGGCTTGCTCAAATAACGGAATTACGCTATACTTGGAGTTTTATTGCCAATCAATAATTACTTGTAATATATCTATTCGCCAAATCAATTAATTTCATGAAACTGTTTTTCTCTCTACTGCCTTTGTTGTTTTCATTTTTATCATTTTCCCAGCAATCAATCAAGTTTAAAGATGTCTCCAGGCAAGAGCTGGAAATGAAATATTGTGCATTTGATTCTTCTGCTAGCGCAGTTGTTTTATACGATAAGGGAGAATTTAGGCAAGATGGAAAGTTCATCAGACATAGGCGAATTAAAGTACTCAAACATGCAGGTAAATCATATGCTAATCTCACGCTCAAGACTCCAAGTAAGGGGAGCATCAGCGCATTTGTATACAATCTTGAAAATGATCAAATAGTTGAAAGTAAGCTCACTAACTCTTCAATTTATACTGAGGAATTGTTTGATGGATTTCATGTTTATAAGATCTTTTTACCAAATGTGAAAGTGGGTAGTGTAATAGACATTCGCTATATGCACTATGGTATACCATTTGAATGGCGATTTCAGGAAACAATACCCATTGTATATAATGAGTTGAAATTGGAAAAAACACAATACGTAATTTTTGAGAAGCAGCAAAGAGGTTTTGGTAAAATTGATGTTATCGGGAATGATCATTATATGGTTAAAGATGTTCCGGCCTTTGTGGTGGAACCATTTGTGTCTCATTACTCCAACTATGTGACAAAATTTGAATTTCAGCTGACAAAAATTGCTATTCCTGGATATTTCTACGAAAATATAAGCACCTCATGGCCAACAATAAGCGAAAAATTGATGGAAAGCTATCAATTTGGACATTTGATAAAAAGCACTTCTTTTTTGAAAGACTCAGTGAAGTTGTGGAAGAAAACACTTACAAAAGAACAGCGGATGCAAAAAGCCTATAGCTACATGCGCGATGAAATTAGCTGGAATGGGAATGACAGGTTATTTGGAAGCGAACTTTTGAATAAAAAGTTAAAAACAGATAAGCAGGGTACATCTGCTGATATTAATCTCACCCTCATTGCATTGTTAAGAGAGCTTGAGCTGGAAGCGTACCCCGTGGTGTTAAGCACCAGAGATAATGGATTGTTGAATCCATTGATTCCTAACCTTTGGAATCTCAATTATGTATTGGCTTATGCAGAAAGTGAAGAGGGGGGCATTGTGCTAGATGCAACAGATAAGAACCTGATTATGGGTATGATACCCGAAAAATGCTTAAACGGGCAAGGATGGCTTATTACTGATGAAAAAGAAGGTGAATGGATATCATTAAAGCCCTCTCGTATTTCAGAGGTGCATCGTATGGTAAATATGGTTTTAGATGAGGATCACCTGGCTTCAATCAATGTTTCTCAAAAAAAATCAAACTATTACTTTCTAGACTGGCACGAGAATTATAATAATTCATCTGATGAAAGCATAGCAGCCCAATTAGCGGATAAATATCAAATTGAGGTTGATTCGTATGATTCAAAAGTAAAAGCCAATAAAGCTGTAGTGATGGAATCATTCAAGGCAGATGTAACAGAATCCATCACAGACTTAGGGCGCGATATCTATATTGATCCATTTCTTTTTTGTAGCTTCTCATCCAATCCATATGTGGCTCAGGCAAGAATTGCTCCCGTTGATTTAGGCCATAGATTTAAGGAGAGAGCTACCATAAATATTACGATACCTGAAGGGCTAACACTCAGTGAGCTGCCTAAATCTGAAGCGGTTAATGCATTTAATAACGGAATGGTTTTTACCATTAACTACTCTATGCTTAACAATAAAATTCAAGTTCAATATTCTTATGAGGTAAATAATACTCTTTACTCCCAGGAAGAGTACGGAATACTAAGGGATTTTCATAGTTACATCATAGATAAGATTAATAAGCCGATCCACCTTGTGAAAAAGACTTAAGGTCTATTAAGTAACATGCTCTTTTGCTTTAAAATGAAAAACATAGTTTTTATCATATTTATATTGGCTCATTTTCACTCATTCTCACAACCCGGTGAGTTTTCAAGAAAAGAGTTTGAAAAGATTACAGTCGAAATCAAAAGCATTGAAGACCTGAGAGTTGTACAAGAATACTCCATGATAATAAACAATGAGGAGGCCTATAGAAATGCAGTTTTCGTAGACTATGAAGATCAATTCAGAAAGTTGAGTTCATTTAAAATGGAGGTTTTTGATCCTGGCGGTAAGAGGGTTAAGTCTTTAGGTCAAGGCAAATTGAGTCATTACTCCATTTCTCAATCTTTTGAGACCACAGATGCAAACTATGTAGTCATGGATCCGCAGTATCAGAACTACCCATTTAAAGTAAGAGTGAAGGCTGTTTTTGATCACAAAGGCTTTTTAAATCTGCCTACCTGGATAGCTCAAGATGGGTTTAATATGGGAGTAGACACTAGTATTTTGCAAGTGATCTTTCCTGAAACATATGAACTAAGGTATCTGGAGGATAACATGCCATCCAATCCTGTAAAATCGAAATCTGATGAAAACAGAAACTCAATCACATGGTCGGTTGGAAATTTAAAGCCAAAAGAGAAGGAAATTGATTATCGACGGTTCATTGAGGATCAACCTAAAGTGTATCTTGCTCCGAGTGAATTTAACCTTGATGGATACATTGGTGATATGACGAAATGGGAAAATTTTGCAATATGGTTTGCTGATTTAAATAATGGCAGGAATGAGTTGCTGCCAGCAACAAAAGAAATGCTCGATAAATTGGCTGAGAAAGATGTGCGATCAATTGTTGAAGCAGCGTATAGCTATATGCAAAATCAGACCAGATATGTTTCTATACAATTGGGTATAGGAGGGTTTCAATCCTTGCCCTCTGATTTTGTGGATGAATATGGTTATGGAGAATGCAAAGCACTAACAAACTATATGAAGGCAATGCTTGATTATAAAGGGATTGAGTCTAACTATATCCTTGTAAAAGCAGGAGCTGATGTAGATGATATAATATATGATTTTCCTAGTAATCAGTTTAACCATGTATTTCTAGGAGTTCCTAATGGTTCGGATACTATTTTTTTAGAATGTACCAGTCAGACAATTCCACCTAATTATATTGGCTCGTTTACTGATGACCGGCATGCATTGTGGATTGGGGTTCACACGGGTGAAATTATTAAAACACCAAGCTATAGTGCTAAGGAGAATCGGATAATTAAGGATGCAGAATTTGACTTAAATTCAGATGGAAATGCTGAAGGTGTTATCGCAACTAAATACAGCGGTGTGTTTTTCGATAACTCCCAGATTTACCAAACCTATTCAGAAGATCAGCTTAGGCGTTATAACCTTACCTTATTTGATTACAAAGATTATTCCATAAATAGTTTTACAAGCACGATCAATAAAGAGCATGCCGAATTCAATACTGAGTTCAATCTTAGTGTTAGGAATCTAGCAAGAAAAAGTGAAGATAGGCTGATAATAAATGCGAATCTTTTGCAGTCTTTTGACCATTATTTACAGATAGACCGGGTATCTAAAATTGTTGAAATAAAAAGAGGCTTTACCATTGATGAGACAGTCAATCTGATTTTACCGAAAGATTGTTGGATTGAACGTCTGCCTAAAGATCATCGCTTGGAAACAGAATTTGGGAGGTATAATATTTCATTTGTCTCTAATTCAAGCAAAGAGATCGTTCTGAAGAGAACCCTTGTTTTATCCAAAGGCACCTATGATGAGATGGATTATGATCGTTTTTTAGATTTTATTAATGCTATTCGGAAAGCTGACAGGAATAAAATCGTTTTACATTCAGGCACATAATACCTCTTAACATCAGGCAGTGATTAATTTTAGATGTGGATGATGTTTACTTAAAAGTGGCTATTGTAAACACCCCTTGTTTTTCATCATAGTAGGAATAATACAATTGATCATCCAATTGAAATGTTTTTTGAAAACTGGATGATTTGGCTTTAGCTGCGTACTTTACATAGTCATCAAAAATACTTTTGGCATTGGCTTTTTTAGGAGTTAGGTCTTCAAAGAATAAGGGAAACAGAAGCCATCCTTCAGAATATGCTTTTTTTCCAGGCTTAATTTCTGAGCTGTCTAATGATTTTCTTCCACCGAGTGATATCATAGCATCATTTCCGACCGTATTTACAACTATTCCCGCAATGCATTCTGATAAGTAAGAAATTATACTACTCATGGTTTTGTTAATCATATACTCATCTCCATAAAGAGGAGTCTTGCTCCAAGACTCGTATTCAGAGGAAATTTCCAATTGTTTAAGCGTTCCTCCGTCCAATGAACTAACCTTCAATGCTAATGCATCAGGGCAAAATCTAAAATTGAATAGACGATTGCCTGCAAAGAACGAGTTGGTGTTATGATTGTTTTTGGTGAAGCAGAATGTGGGGTAACTAATATTTGTTATTGAATAATCTTTTTTAGGAATCGAAATCGAGATAAGCCGAGTATATCTTTCGTCAGAATCTAATGTGAAGTGTAAGTTTGATTTGTCAATAAAAATCTTTGTCAGTTGAATAGACTGCATTTTATCCAGCTCTAAGGGATTTTCAACAGTAGTTATGGATGATGTTAGATCTAAGTTTATTGTTCCCTGCTGATTAAACTTACTTATTAACAAGTCGTGGAGTGAAGAATTTTGAAATTCATCCGACAAGTCAATTGACCACTTGTCTTTTAAATACACCGCATTAAATTCATAGCAGTTGAGGGTAGATGAGTTTTTAGTAATAGTTACCACATAGAAGTTGTTCATAGTAGAGAATATTGAAACTATATCATCATCATCTGGAAATTTAAAATTGATTCTACCATAATTATGTGTGTTGTTACTCGATCTAAGAAGTAAAAATTCTAAATATCGCTTTTTACTTTTTACATAGAAAGTGAAATCAGAATTATTGGTGACCGAATAACCAACTATATTTTTTTTATCTAATCTCTTAACATATTGCGGAACTCCAACAATATAATAGAGAAACCCTTTTACGTAATAAGTTGATTTTTTCACAGAAGAATCAATAGGAACGAGGGTTACAGAATTTTTGTCGAATAAAGCGATTTTGGGATTTGAAGTATTTAATAATATGGTTTGCCCTTTTGATTCTACTTTAAGCTTTTCTTTTCTGATAACCTCCTGTGATAAGCAAGAACAGTTAAGTAAAAATATAAAAAGTAATAAAGTGAAAAATTTTATGGGATTTATTAAGATAATATTTCTCATAATGGTTAGGTAGTGATTTTAAATACTAAGATTAAGACCTTTCAAGCCTGATTTCTCCATCTAATTGTGTGATTGTAAAAATGCAAATATTCCTAAGAGTGCATATACTTTTTATGAAGAATTATTTGACATGTGTAGTTTTTGAAATTCGTAACTCACATAATTTCAGTAGTCCTTAAAAACAAATAGTGTTACTTCAGCTACTTCTTGCTATGACGAAAATAAATCACTTTTATTTCCCTTGGCCACATAACGGAAATCAATTATGTTTGAAGCACTAAAAGTGGGCATATTTAACCTAACCGTTTCGCCCACGTAAATCACCAATGTTTCCTTACATGAAATCACTGATCCTATCAACGCTTTTAAGCATTCTCACTATTCACGTTTTATTTAGCCAGACCATGCCATCACCTGCTTCACAGGGGGTCATTAGTAGTCAGAATGGCAATGCAGGTCTGTTTTCAGGAAGTACGACCATCGGTGTACCACTGTTCGCTGCTACTGCCAATAATGGAGCTTCTGTGCCTGTTTCGCTAAGCTACAGCACCTCAGGGATAAAGGTGGCTCAAACCTCAACCCCTGTGGGTCTTGGATGGAACTTGAATGCGGGAGGGATGATCACTAGAGTAATTAGAGGAGTTCCAGATGAATATGCTCCTATGATTGATAATCCATCAAACCTCGATTATGGTAAATTGAATATGCTTATAAATGGCTCATTGGATGGAGAAAAGGATCTCTTTTATTTATCCTTTCCGGGAGGAGGAGGTCGCTTCATTTTTGAAGGAAACTTTAATGATTATTTAATGGAGAGTGTTTATTGCCATCCGGAAGGATATGAAAGTGTTTCTGAGTGTCAGAGCGAATGTGATGTTGAAGATCCAAATTGTATGGAAGCATGCCATTCCTATTATACGGATAGAATTTCTTGCCAATATGGAATAGCCTCATGGTCCAACTTCCAGATGATGCCTTATTCTGACATAAAGATTACTTATATCAACAATGAATTTCCAAATGGATATTGGGAAGTAACCGATCTAAATGGAGTTAAGTATTTGTTTGATATAAATGAGGAAACTAAACTAAATAAAAGGAAAACCACTGAATTATACGATCCCAGTAATGAATACACATATATTTCTACTTGGCATTTATCTAAAATAACTTACCCTGACTTGCCTGATAACAAAAGCATCACGTTCTCATACACAAACCCCATACCTTTAGAGGAAACGGCCTTAGAATATGAAACGATAGGTACTGCACTTAGTACAGGTGGGAATATTTCAACTACAGATACTAAAGTGTATGAGAGTAGGAAGGAAACTGGTGTTAGATATATAAAAGGAATACATTTTACAAAAGGGGATATTGAGTTTATCTATTCAAATGCTAGAGATGATCTTCCGGGTAGTAAGAGATTAGAGCTCATTGAATTGAATGACAAATTTGGAAATACCGTAAGTTCCTATTCGCTTGATCAAGAATACTTTTATTCTAAAGACTCATATTTACAAGGTGGTAGAAATGCTTTTTGTTCTGGCCCAGAATGCAAGAGATTAAAATTAAATGCCATTTATAAGGACGGGTCTTTAGTAAGAGGTTTCACCTATATCAATGAAGACTACAGTAGTGGTCAACTTAATTATTATGAATTACCACCTCGAAATTCTTTTTACACAGATCATTGGGGATATAACAATGCCGGAGATCATCAAGGGAATACATATGTCCCAAATGCACAATTGGAAGATGAATGGGTCTATGAACGATCGCCAAACAGATACTCGATGGAGGGAATTGATAAAAGACCAAGTGAGTATGCAAAAGCAAATATTTTAACTTCTGTTATTTACCCAACAGGAGGAACCTCTAAATACACGTATGGACATCATAGGGATGCGCAAGGTACAATAATAGGTGCTGGTCTTAGGGTTGAGAGTATTCAAACCTTTGATGAGAATGAAAATTTAATTAGGAGTCAATCCTTTACCTACGAACAGCTCAATGGGTATAATAATCCATCATACCTGCTATTAGATGAAAAGGATATTGGTAATAACAGAGATAGGTTTATCATCTATAATCAATCGATTAGTAACGTACTCCAATTAAACAATATGTCAATCGGATACGGAAAAGTTTCAATTACCAATGACTTGATTGGATCTAAAGAAGTTCATTATTTTAAGAACGCGATATCATCAAATCCTCCTTCAAAATCCTCTTATCACCTAAGTTCAGGAAGTTTGACGTTAATAAACTCAAATACAGGCTCCAGATCCGCTCCATTTACCACATATTCACTTGAGTACTATGATAGGGGTGATTATGATAGAATTGAATATTATGGTGAATTAGATAATCAGAGCCCAATACTAATCAAGATGTTTAACTATGAAGATGTTAATTCAGCACCTTACTATATGGTATCATCTATTGCATATCAAATTAAAAATGAGAAGAGTGGTTCGAAAGATGTTGCATTGGCACAATATGATATTCAAATAAAAACTGATCGATTGGAGTCCATCACGGAAACTAGATTTGAAAATGGGGGGCAAGTTTCAAAGACCAAGTCCTTTAAGTATCATGACACGTTTCCTACACTAACTTCACAAGTGGATGTAGACAATAGTAGGGGATATAGCTCGAGAACTTTTTATTCTTACCCTGTCGATATTACAAGTAGTACCAAGCACAATTTGAGTGTGTTAGGAGAAATGAGTTCAAAGAAAATGCATGGTGTGGTGGTCCAGTCAGAATCTCAAACGAAGTTTCCGGGAAGTACGGATTATGTTACTTCACAAGCTTCCATTATCCGATACAAAATTGAGCATGGACTTATTGTTCCTCATAAGCAATACACATTGATGAAAACACCGGTTGATACATGGATGGAATCTGATCTTCAAGAGGTCGGTGAATTCATGGATTACAGTTCTGATGGTTTATTGCTATCTAAAAAAGGATTCGATGAGATTATTACAAACTATGAATACGATGCGTATGGATTTCTGGAGCGAACAGTAGTAAATCCAGGAACCACTTATGAAAGAGCAACCAGTTATGCAAACAAACCATTGGTAGGAGTTACACAAGTCACAGATGCTAATGCCAGAAAGGTTAGTTATGAGTATGATGATCGCAATCGTCTTCTACTTACTCGTGATAACGATGGAAACATTACTTCAAGGTACAGATATCATACAATCACTGATAATAATGAACTCAATGCGGAAATTGCAGTGCAGTATCACGTAGATGGTAACTATGAAGATAAATCCCATCAGTTTTCACTAACAAACATTAATTGTCCATATGGCGAATGCACTTATACCTGGAATTGGGGAGATGGTACTTCTAGTAGCACAGGTGCGACAGCCAGTCATACCTATTCCAACGGTGGTTCATATACGGTTAAAGTGACGATTTCAAATCCGGAATACAATGAACCGGTGGTTATTTCTAAAATCGTTACAATCCAAACACTGGTATATTGGTCTTTGTCGATGAGCGGACCCACTCAACATTGCATTTATGATGGTAGTCCATCTGCATTTTATGCCAATATAGGAAATGGTGTAAGCACATGTTCGCCGGGAGGTAACTATGTTTATGAGTGGTCTTATCAGTACAATAGTACAGGGGATTTTATTCCTTTTGGTTCTGGTCAGCCTTCTGAGAATTGGCCTCAAAATTCAAATGTGACTGGAACACATAAAGTGAGGGTGAAGGTTACTGATAGGTGTAATCGATCATTGACTGTCACAGAAACCTTTGAACTGATCGATTCAGGTAACAATTGTAGCTCAGGTGGATCTGGCGGTCCTAATTAATAATGCGTGCATTTATGATATTGGCTGGCTTGATTTTGACTGCCAGTCTTCACGGCCAAATCAAATTCGATGTAAACGTCTCGGATAAACATCTCAAGAAAGTTGAAAAGTCCAAGGATGCTCGGTCTAAACTGAAGGCATATAAGCAAGCGTACTCCAAGGACAGCATCAAAGCGGCAAAAAAGGCCTGGAAGACTTACAAGCGAGATCATAAAGACAGCTTGAAATCCATCGGTAAATGGAAGGAGGTGAAAGAACATAAGAAAGAGTTCCTTCTTGGGAAGTATAAGTTTAGAAAGCCCAAAGAGTATGCAGTGGATTACACGCAATTTGACCCTCCGGAAGACTCGGTAGACTGGGCACTTCAGGAGCTATCCAAAAGAGGTGATTTTGAGCAAGTACAAAAAATCTATGAGGTGTATGGTCAGTATGACTCAGCCTACCTGGATCGGTTCAAACCGGATTCCATGCAACTGGATAGTGCCATGCTGGCGGATCGCTTTCAGATGAAAGAACGTCTGGAGTCCTATCTGCCAGAGGAGCTAAGACAGGAAAGTGATTTTAAAGTCGCTGAGCAAATGAAGCATGGGGCGCTGGATGAATATGGTAACATCCAGCAAATCGATCGCTCCGGAGTGTCAGACTTCTTCAAGAATATCTCCCCGGAAGAGTTCACCAAATCACAGCTCTCACTGAAAGCTGCCAAAGAAAAGTATGCGGTGGTACCTGATTTGAGTAAAGAAGACGAGGGGATCAAACGAAAATCATTGAAAGGCACACCGCTAAAAGATCGAATATTTTTGAATGGAAACATCACAATCCAATCCACCGATCCGGTGATATTGGATTCGAACATCCAGTTGGGTTATCGTTGGAATCAGTCTTTCTCTATCGGTATGGGACTCATGCTGCGTGAGCAGCTAAATAATCGTGACTCTACCTCGTTGACAGGAGACGCACATGGTTTCAGTTTGTTTGCCAACTACGATATTCTCAAAGGGTTCTTCTTGTATTCGGAGTACCAACTAGTAAAGAACAAATCTTTATTTCAAGAATCCACTGCTTCTACTTCCTGGCAATATGCAGCGCTTGCAGGCATAGGTCGCCGCTTTAATATCACCCGAAAGGTCAGTTTGAGTGTTTCGTTGTTGTACGACTTCAACTACAAAAACAACACCCTCAATCAGCGTCCGCTGACACCAAGGATTGGGTATACTATTGGATTTTAACATCTATAATTCCCCTCCTTGGAGGGGTTTGGGGTGGGTTTTAAGAAGTTTTCATCTTTGGTAGGCTCTTACATTCGTTGTTAAATTCTCTTTTAATTAGACTCTGAAACAAGTTCAGAGTGACATTCTATAATTTACTCTCCGCCCTCGTTGGTGTTGTCACCGACGAGTCCTTTATACGCCGAACGACTTTAGAATGGTTTTTGGTCACAAGACCAACAACGGCGAGATAGGTTAAAACCGTCTTCTGAGCAAGTTCTTAGTAACCTTTCTAAGTGCGTGTCATCCTGAGCTTGCGAAGGATCTGGGGTTGTGTACTGGCTTCTTTGAAACAAAATCGAGTTCCCCTTTGAGCGGTCCGCCGATTCGGGGGCTAGGGGGTGAGTAATGCATTTGCTAACTTTCCTCCATGAACATCGAAGAATTTCGAGACTACTGCCTGGCTAAGCCCGGTACCACCGAACACACCCCGTTTGGTCCGGATACGTTGGTGTTCAAAGTGATGGATAAAATGTATGCCCTCACCGGAATTGATTCCTTTGAATTCATCAACCTCAAATGTGATCCGGAGTACGCCATTGAACTTCGCGAAAAGTTTGACGGTTCCATCCGTCCGGGGTATCACATGCATAAAAAGCAATGGAATTCTGTCGATACCGATGGATCAGTTCCTGATGATAAGATCAGACACCTGATCAATCACAGCTATGAGCTGGTAGTCAGCAAACTTCCGAAAAAGCTAAAAGAAGAATTAAAGCAAAGTGATGGACATTGAGATACAACATGAAGAGTCAGAATCCAAAGGTTCCTATTTTGTAGAGATGGATGGGAATAAAGTAGGAGAGATGACCTATTCCAAAGCAGGGTCTGACCGAATCATCATTGATCATACCGAGGTAGATGACTCGATGAGAGGAACAGGTTTGGGCAAGAAAATGGTAGAACGAGCTGTGGATGATGCCCGAAAGAAAGCGATAAGCATTGTACCACTATGTCCTTTCGCACGTTCCGTTTTTGATAAGAATGAAGAGTTGCGGGATGTGCTATAGGTGATTTTAATCACTTCACGCTTTAGCATAGGTCATAACTTAAGCTGTTAGGGATCAATAGGTTTACATATCATCCATTTAAATCTATTGATCATGAAAAAGGCAGATGAACTTCATCCTCCCACGAGTTTACATCCAGGAGTTATTAATGAACTTTCTTCAGTTAACGAAGAGATCGTTAAAGTCAATAAAGAAGTAGACCTTTACAATGAGCTACTTAAAATCAAGCAGGAGCGTAAGGAACGAGACCTTCGTCTAAGACCGCTTTTTATGAATGTTGGTATGGCTGTGAGTATATTATTAGCGATCATAGCCATAAACTGGAAAAGCTATGATTCGGGAGATATTGTGGACCTGGGAGAGGTTCAGGGAGATTTAAATGAAATCATCGAAATTCCAATAAGCAGTCAACCACCTCCACCTCCACCTCCAAAACAGGAGGCGTTTAAGATTGCTGAGGTAAAAGATGCAGAGATTATTGAGGATATCACGATCAATTTGGATGTGGAGGTAACCGAAGACGAAGTGGTGGAAGTAGTGGACTACACCCCACCGGAAGAAGAGGAGGAGGTTGTGGATGAAATCTTTGTTGTGGTAGAGCAGGAACCTACACCCAAAGGAGGAATAGAGGCTTTCTATGCTTATTTAAGTAGTGAACTTAAATACCCACCTGCTGCTATGCGTTTGGGTATTTCCGGGGCAGTATATGTTCAGTTTGTTATTGAAAAAGATGGAAATATCACGAATGTGCAGCTAGCTAAAGGAATTGGTGCAGGGTGTGATGAAGAAGCCATTCGAGTGATAGCAAATGCTCCAGCATGGAATCCGGGTAAACAGCGTGGAGTGCCTGTCAGGGTGAAGAAGATCATACCAGTCAGGTTCATTTTGGAAAAGCGCTAGTGAAATGGGATTAGTTGAGGATTTCATTCGCGAAATCTTTAATTTGCACAAAATCCCTAATCATGCGTTTGTTATTTCTCTTATGTGTATTGATCGTTTCTTCCTGCGCCACCCAAAAGTCCGACTCCATGAATAAAGACGGGTATGTTTTTCTTGCCCTGGGTGATTCCTATACCATCGGCGAAGCAGTAGATGTGGATGAACGCTGGCCCGTTCAATTAGCTCACAGATTGAGAAAAGATTCTATCCAGGTAGACCCAGTGATAGTAGCCACAACTGGGTGGACAACAGATGAGCTTATATCAGGAATTGTGAAAGCTGACGTAGAGGGGCCTTATGATTTTGTTTCCTTATTAATAGGAGTAAATAATCAGTATCGTGGATATCCAGTGGAGCAGTACGAAAAAGAATTCAAACTGCTTTTAGATCAGGCAATAGATTTTGCGGGTGGCAACCCCTATAATGTGATGGTGGTATCCATTCCGGATTATGGGATGACGCCATTTGCCAAGAAGAAAATGCTGGATGAGGAAAAAATCGCCACCGAACTGGATAACTATAATGCGATTGCGGAGAAGATTTCTAAACTTCGGGATGTGAAATTCTTTGACATTACCCCCATCTCCAGAAAAGCAAAAGAAGACCCTGCCTTGATTGCCTCGGACGGCCTTCATCCATCAGGAAAAATGTACGAAATGTGGGTAGACAAGATGTATGATCATGTGTTTAACAACTTATCATCCAGATAAATCTACTAAAAGTTCAATTTCGTCGTTGATTTATAGGTATATAAGAAATTAAACCTATTTTTGATCCAAATCACTGCTTGTCACAACCAATCTCTATGAAGAGGCTGATCGTCCTTTTGTGTTATGCATCCTTGATCTCCTGCCAGGACAAGGTGATATGCTCTGCCTATCAGAGTACATACATTCTGGATGATTCTACCCGAAATGCCTATTTTTCCTATGTATGGCAGCTGGATGAAAATACCCGTTCGCAATTTCTGGCTCAGCAAAGTGGAGCAGATCCGGATGACTCACTTGGGGTAGTTGCTCAACCCAAGACAGACTATTATGCTTATGCTGGTGAAAAGGTCGTTCCTTGGCGGATACAGAACAAAACAAAGTATGGGATCATTAAGCCAGCCTGGAAACCAATAAAGAAATACCAGATGCGAACAGCTCCAATGGAGAATGTGTTGGCACCAGAACCCATCTCTAATGAATTTGTAGCCTCCGATTTTGCGGATTCACTGGGTGTAGATTCGTTATCTGTGGCGATGGATTCCCTGGTTCTGGATTCTGCGGCGAGACAGTCTGTGGCTAAAGCGGAAGAAGAGGAAGAAAAAGACAGGTTCCTGTATGGTTATGATCCGAAGGATAATTTCAATGTAGAGCAGCTTTACTACAATAAGTATTTTGCGGAAAGGTTGGTGGATAGGCGTCCTAGACCAAAGCCAACTCCTGTGGATAGTCTGTCGGGCAACACACCAGATTCACTACAAACGAAGGAGCCATTCTTCAAGGGCTTGTTTAAAAAGAAAAAGAAGGACAAGGTAGAAGATTCAGCACCAGAGGAATCCACTGAGGAGCCATCGGTTGAAGGTACCACTGAAGAGGAGGAAGACGAAGGCGGAAATGATTGATACACCTCTTGTATCAGTGGTGCTTCCGTTTTACAATGCTCCGTTCCTTGAGGAAGCCATCGAAAGTATTCTAAATCAATCCTATCAAAATTTCGAGCTGATTTTAGTGGACAATAATTCTACGGATGCATCACTCAAAGTGGCTAAATCATTTGCATTACATGATCAGATCATCCTCATCCATGAAGAGCAACGAGGGGTCGCTCATGCTGCAAATGCAGGAATCAGAGCGTCCAGGGGGCAATTCATCGCCCGAATGGATGCAGATGATATTGCATTTCCTGAACGATTAAATCAACAAGTAGAGATGCTGGAAGCGGAAGATGATCTGGGTGTCGCTTCTGGTCTGGTGGAATACCTGGGCCCTTCAGAAAATGAAGGGTTTATCCATTATGTAAACTGGCTCAATACGATCACAGAGCCTGATGAAATTACTTTAAATCAATTCGTAGAGTTTCCTCTAGCTAATCCAACCATGATGATTCGGAAACCCCTTTTTGATTCATACGGTATGTTTGAGGACAATGAGTTTCCGGAAGATTATGCGTTCTTTCTCCGGCTTCAGTCACATGGAGTGAAAATGAAAAAAGTGGATCAACCCGTTTTGAAATGGAGGGACACAGAAAACAGACTTACCCGGACAGATAAACGATACACTCAAGATGCATTTTTTAGCGTTAAGGCTGTTTATCTCAGCAAATGGCTAAAGAATCACAATCCTTTTCATCCACATGTATGGGTGTGGGGAGCTGGGAGAGTATCACGAAGAAGAAGTGATCACCTTAAAAAGGAAGGCATTTCGATAGCGGGATACATCGATGTGAAGGAAAGTAAGGGTGTTCGTCATTATGAAAACCTCCCTGATAAAGAAAAAGCGTTCGTAGTTTCCTATGTTTCTAATCGTGGTACACGCGATGAAATTCGGTCATTTTTAATTGAAAAAGGCTATGAAGAGGGCAAGCATTTTATTTTAGCTTCATAAAAAGTCTAAAAATTTTAGTATTCAATATTTTTTACTAATTTTATCATCAAATACTCAACCATGCAGGTAGCAAAGGATTTGATATTAGATGATTATTATAAACTGAGAATTACTTCGAAGAAGCTCAGTTCAGGTCGCTATCAAGTCAAATTTTTTGCGACAATCAGGGAGAGTAAGCAGCTATATGGCTATGTACTGGTGGAGGCAGATGAAACATTGCGTTCTGTCATTCATCGCATCAGAAAACGATTGAACGAGCTCGATCGCAGCATCGAATCCCGTCACCTTCATTTATTTAGTGTAGGGCAGGAATCACAACCAACCAACCTCATGATCTTCGAATAATGGCACGAATACCTAATAACATCAAATACCTTCGAAAGAAGAAAGGATACACCCAGGAAACCTTCGCTTTGGCCTTGGGAATTAATCGCCCATCTGTGGGAGCGTATGAAGAGGGCAGGGCAGATCCGAGGCTCACCACATTATCAAAAATGGCTGAGCTATTTGAGGTAACTGTGGATGAGTTGATCAATGAAGATCTGACACGGGAGAATCGGGTGCCTAAGCAAAATGTAAAAGTGCTTGCTGTTACCGTAGACGAGGATGCTGACGAAGAGTATATCCAACTGGTTCCCACCAAAGCTGCAGCCGGTTACACCAATGGGTATGCCGACCCGGAGTACCTGACAGATCTTCCAAGGTTTCATCTACCTGTCCTGCCTAAAGGAGGAACCTATAGAGCCTTTGAAATCGCCGGTGACTCCATGCTGCCAATAGCTTCCGGAAGTATCATCATTGGTAAATATGTAGAACAGCTGGATCATATCAGAAACGGAAATACCTACGTGCTGGTGACCCAATCGGAAGGAGTGGTATACAAACGTGTTTTCAACTACATCGAGGAAAAAGGAAAGCTGTTCCTGGTTTCTGATAATAAATCCTTTAGCGCTTATGAGCTTGATCCTGCAGAAGTTGTAGAGATATGGGAGGCGAAAGCATACATCTCTGTAGAGTTTCCAGACCCGAACACCACCAATGAGCTTTCCATGGATCAAATGATGGAAATGATCGGAAATCTGAGAAACGACGTTGAAAGATTAAAGAAGAGCACAGACTAGCACTTAATTCCACCGCAATCAAATTAACTTTGATCGCTTATGTGGAGATCCTTCTTATTGTTGGTGTTTGTTGTTGCTTGTTCTTCCCCAAAGAACGACAAGATTGTTGTTCCTGAACTGCACGCAGGATTTTACAGTGAAGCACTTGAGCGCATCAATGACAAATTAAAATCGGATCCGGAGAATAGCCGGTTGGTCGATCAAAAGCTATTCTATTGCGAGCAGTTAGAGTGGCCTACGACGTGTATTTCTGCTCTTGACGCATATCGGGAGGGCCATGGAATGACCAATCAATTGGTGCGTCAATACATCGCATACTACGAGCAGCATCAACGCCACCAACTACTTGTTGAGGTGTTTGATCGTTGGGATGAGGAATATGATTTAAAACGTGAGTTTGCCCAGCAATATATTGCATCACTGGTACAGGCGGGTTCGCATAAAAGAGCTTCAGAAGAACTGAGATGGTTCTTAACAAAAAGGCAGTCGCTTGAGGATATTCGATTTGCTTCTGAACAATACCTGTTAATCAAGGATACAGTACTTGCCGTTTACAACCTAGGTAAGCTGTATAAACTGGATCCTCAGCATGAATTAATGTGGCAGTATGGAAAAATTCTAAACCGGTTAGGTTATTATGACTTCAGTTTTCAGGTGGTTGGTGACTATGCTGAGCAGAATAAATACGATTTTAATATTCAGCTTGCTTATGCTCGGATGCTGGAAAATGCAAACAGGAGAACGGAAGCTCGGCAGGTAATTAAACCCTATGCCGATCGTGATACCATTGCTTATTTGCTGGCTGATTGGTTTAAAAAGGACTTATTATGGGATTCTGCCAGTTACGTATTGGCAGATGTTATTGCCAAAGACTCAGCAAACAGGAAACCCATTTGGAAGGCGGGGGACTTATATGATGAGCGAGGTTGGTTCACAACTTCATTAAAATACTTCGAATACCTTACTCGTTTAAACCCTGATGACACATTAGCACAACAAAGAATAGACCTTATACAGCGAAAAATTGCATATTTGCAGCGCTTAAAATTTGAGGAAGAAAAGCTTCCAACAATTGAATTACAACCAAAAAAAATTGAGAATTAATGAGTGATCAAATCACCATTACATTACCGGATGGCTCCAAGAGACAATACGAGAAAGGTAGCACAGCTTTGGATGTGGCTATGAGTATCAGTGAAGGGCTGGCTAGAAACGTATTGGCCGCCAAGGTAAACGGAGAAGTAAGAGATTCTTTTCGTCCCATCGAAGAGGATGCTGAGTTGCAGTTGCTGACCTGGAATGATGAGGAAGGAAAATCTACCATGTGGCACTCTTCGGCTCACCTGATGGCGGAGGCACTGGAAGCGCTCTACCCGGGAATCAAGTTGGGCATTGGTCCTCCCATAGAAAATGGGTTCTATTATGATATAGATTTCGGTGATCAGGAATTTGACGCGGACAATTTGGAAGCGATCGAAAAGAAGATGCTGGAGCTGGCCCGTGAAAAAAATGAATTTACCAGAAAGGATATTTCAAAGGCAGACGCCATCAAATTCTATAAGGAAAAAGGCGATGAGTATAAACTTGAGCTCATTGACGGACTGGAGGATGGAAGTATCACTTTCTACAATCAGGGAAACTTCACCGATCTATGTCGCGGACCGCATATTCCTCATACCGGCTACATCAAGGCGGTAAAAATATTGAATGTAGCGGGTGCTTACTGGAGAGGAGATGAAAATAGAAAGCAGTTAACTCGTCTATACGCCATTTCGTTTCCCAAACAGAAAGAGCTAAAGGAGTATCTGGAACTCCTGGAACAGGCCAAGCAGCGTGACCACAGGAAAATAGGAAAAGAGCTGGAGCTTTTCACTTTCTCTGAAAAAGTAGGGAAGGGGCTACCACTATGGTTGCCTAAAGGTGCCGTGTTGCGTGAACGTCTGGAAAACTTTATGCGTAAGGCGCAATTAAAAGCGGGGTACGATCAGGTGGTATCGCCGCATATAGGTGGTAAGGAGTTGTATGTGACTTCCGGTCACTATGCAAAGTATGGAGAGGATTCATTTCAGCCAATCAAAACTCCTGCAGAAGATGAAGAGTTCTTACTTAAACCGATGAACTGTCCGCATCACTGTGAGATTTATAAGTCGCGCCCACGATCGTATAAAGACCTTCCGATCAGGTATGCTGAATTTGGTACAGTTTATCGCTATGAGCAAAGTGGTGAGCTGCACGGACTTACACGTGTGCGAGGTTTTACACAAGATGATGCACACATCTTCTGTCGTCAGGATCAGGTGAAGGAAGAGTTTGCCAAGGTAATTGATCTTGTACTTCACGTTTTTGGCGCACTGGGTTTTGGCGACTTCACGGCGCAAGTCTCCCTCAGAGACCCAGACAACCCTGAGAAGTACATCGGAAAAGATGAAGATTGGGATCGTGCTGAAAGAGAAATTCAAGAGGTTGCTGATGAAAAAGGACTGCAGACGGTTGTAGAATATGGCGAAGCGGCATTTTATGGTCCAAAACTAGACTTTATGGTCAAAGATGCGTTGGGTAGAAAATGGCAACTGGGAACCATTCAGGTAGACTACAGTCTTCCAAATCGATTTGAGTTGGAGTATGTAGGAAGTGACAATCAGAAGCACAGACCAGTGATGATCCATCGAGCACCTTTTGGTTCGATGGAACGTTTCATTGCCATACTTATTGAGAATTGTGCAGGAGATTTCCCATTATGGCTGGCACCTGAGCAGATCGCCATTCTTCCAATTTCTGAAAAATATCACGATTATGCCAAGCAGATTTATTTAGAAATGCAGGAGCAGGACATACGCGGGTTTATTGATGAACGGGATGAGAAAATCGGAAAGAAAATTCGAGATTCTGAGGTAAAAAAGATCCCTTATATGTTAATTGTAGGTGAAAAGGAGCAAGCCGAAGGAGCTGTTTCTGTGAGACAGCACGGAGAAGGAGACATTGGATCGATGAAAAAAGAGGAATTTGTTCGTTTTTTCCACAATAAAGTGGCTGAACTTATCAATTGAGTTTTTGTTAAGACTAAATAATCGCGATATTTGCGTTTTGTTTTTAATGTTCAACTAAAATAAAGGAGTACAATCGCTAAACTAAGAAGAAGAGGCCCTTCCAGAATCAGAAAAGAAGAGCCTTACAAGGTAAATGAGAAAATCACTGCACGAAAGGTAAGGGTGGTTGGAGACAATGTGAAGGTTGATGTTTACCCAATAGAGCAGGCAATTAAAATCGCTAAAGAGCAAAATCTTGACTTGGTGGAAATTTCACCAAATGCTGATCCGCCTGTATGTAAAGTGATCGATTACTCTAAGTTCAAGTACGAGCAGAAGAAGAAACAAAAGGAGATCAAAGCCAAAGCTCAGAAGACAGTAATCAAAGAGATACGGTTTGGTCCCAATACAGATGACCATGATTTCAATTTTAAGTTGAATCATGCGAAGAAGTTTTTGAAAGACGGAGCGAAGGTGAAAGCATACGTACACTTCTACGGAAGAACGATTGTTTTCAAAGACAGGGGAGAAATTTTGCTTCTTAAGTTTGCGCAAGCACTTGAGGAGTTGGGTAAAGTAGAGCAGCTTCCGAAAATGGAGGGTAAACGAATGATATTGTTCGTGGCGCCTAAGCAACAGAAAAAGTAATTAATAGTAGAACAGAATAAAGTAGAGATGCCGAAACTTAAAACAAACTCCAGCGCCAAGAAGCGATTTAAGCTAACTGGAACTGGAAAGATTAAAAGAAAGCACGCATTCAAAAACCACATTCTGACCAAGAAGGAGACCAAGCAGAAGCGTAATCTTCGATACATGGCAGTAGTGGATAAGGCGGATGAACCAAACATCAAACGTCTTTTGAATCTGTAATTTCGATTAATTAGATCCGTTAGTTAACGGATGGTTAAATGTAAAACCCGATTATTGGCTGAAGTTTCCGTTAAAGTCGGAGCGCCAATCGTCAAAAACAAAACAAAATGAGATCAGTAAATCATGTAGCTTCCAGAGCTCGTCGTAAGAAGATGATGAAGCACGCCAAAGGATACTTTGGCAGAAGAAAAAATGTCTGGACTGTTTCTAAGAACGCCATTGAGAAAGGATGGTCATATGCCTACAGAGACAGAAAAGCGAAGAAAAGAGAATTTAGATCACTGTGGATCCAACGAATCAATGCTGGTGCTCGCGAGCACGGAATGTCTTACTCCGTGTTTATGGGTAAGCTGAAAGAAGCTGGAATTGAAATCAACAGAAAGGCACTTGCTGATCTGGCGATGAATGAGCCTAAGGCTTTCAAAGCAGTAGTCGACACAGTGAAGAAGTAAGCACTTCTTCTTAAGACTTTAGGAACCCTCACAGCGATGTGAGGGTTTTTTTGTGTGTGATGATTTGAAACGGACAAAATAAAACCCCAACCGAACGGATGGGGTTTATGCTATTATGCTATTAAGTGTCTATTATCTGATCACTAGTCTCTTGATTGTATTCACTTCGGGTCCCTGCACCCTGATCAAATACATACCAGCTTTTAGCCCTGTCACATCAAAGGTGTGTTTGTTCATTCCTTCCTCATAGGTGATAGACTTTAACACCGTGCCACTCAAAGTGATCAATTCAATGGAAGTAGCCATGCCTTCATTGATAATCACATTCGCCCAATCATTGGTTGGGTTAGGGTAGATGCTGATGGTCACGTCTTCAAAAGCTCCGAGACTAATACGCTTGATCTGTGAGTAATCAAACCGGCCGTCGTAATCTACTTGTTTCAATCGGTAATAGTTAAAGCCTGACCGAAGGTTACTGTGAACGAATGTGTATTCCGAAATCTGACTTACCGTTCCGTTTCCTTCCACTTGCCCAATTGATTCAAACGATAAGCCATCATTGGAATACTCGATTTCAAAGTGATCGTTATTGATCTCTTGCGCAGTGATCCAGGTCAGCTCTGCATTTTTGTTTGCTAGTGTCACTTTAAAGCTAATTAACTCAACCGGGAGAGGAGATGACGAGTTGTAAAGATAATCGGGAACGCTGGCAAACTCACCAGATTGTCCTTCTGTGAAGTCATTGAAATAGTTTCCATCTGAATTAGCATCTTCCGAGAGGGTAGGAGTACCATCACCATCATCGTCATTATCTCTGAAGTTCGCTAAACCATCTCCATCGGCATTCGGTAAGGCTGCACCTATTCCTCCCTGATCCGGATCAAATGCATCCAGGATGCCATCACCGTCCAGATCAATATTCCCTTCGTTGGTGTCTAAAATAAAATTATCATTGTCATCCCATGATGGAGTCCCATCAAAATTAGAGTCATGACCCTCAAATATATCCCCAAGTCCAGGAGATCCTGCACTGTCATTGTCTGAGTCTGTATCGAGATAATCAGGATTATCTGCTCCATCCGTATTGATTATGGTCAATGCTGTCCCACCATTATCTGGGTCCACTGAATCATTTAATCCATCACCATCTGTGTCTACAAAGTTGTCCAGGATACCATCACGGTTGGAGTCTGTGCCATTATTTTCAGCCACATCTGTAATGCCATCGTTATCAGAATCTCGATCAAGAAAGTCGGGCAAATTGTCATCGTATCCTGTACCATTATCTGTGTCTGGGTTAGCAAGTGCAGTACCCCCGTTATCTATATCCACATCATTTGCCAAGCCATCATTATCAGTATCATTTGCTGCAACATATGATGATAGATATGCTCCCTCAGACGTCATATTAGCCGGTAATGAGCCACCATTTGCTTCAATCGCATCCGGAATTCCGTCATTGTCTGAATCCAGATCCTGGTGGTTTGGAACGCCATCTAAATCCTGATCAAAATTATCATTGATACCATCTGAATTTATATCTTCAAAACCAACAAAGTCAGTATCAAGGAAATTGGGTACTCCATCCGCATCTGCATCGGCTGAAGGGTCGGTACCATTGCCCTCTTGGAGGTCTGTCAGTCCGTCATTGTCACTGTCATTATCAGAGACATCCGCAGTGCCATCATTGTCACTATCAGCAAGACATCCGGTAAAGGATAGTGCGTCAATTGCAACAAGATCACCTGCCACGGTTCCGGTAAACCTTACGTAATAAACATCTGCAGTGGTGACGTAAGAAAAAGTTGCTGCTCCTGTGGTGGTGACTGTGGATGTAAATGTCTGTGAATTTCCATATGTAATGTTATCAACAGAGCTGTTAACATTTACCTGATCTCCAATTGCGCCAGCTGTATATCGGATACTTATTGTAGATCCAGAAGGAACAAAGCTGCCCAGATACAAATCCAGTTGATCTCCATTCCCAACTGTTGCGACAGTAGTAAAATCACCTGATCCAGCTACATAATCCTGCGCTCCCGTGGCAGCAATACCACCTCCATTGCCAATGCCAGTCTCGCTTTCAACAGCTAAGGCATTTGTAGCAACAGAAGTAAAACCTGTGCCACACGTGTTACCATTAGATTGCAAATAATCAGGAGTTCCATCCGCAGGGTTTATATCGACATTTTCATCAGCAGTTGGAGTACCATCTCCATCGTCATCATTGTCTCTCCAGTCAGGCTCACTATCTGCATCCGTATTTTGAAGTGCCACAGGAGTCGCATCAAAATCATCATCAACTCCATTGTCATTTGCATCAGTTCCTGATGGAGTGTCATCTTCCACACCGTCTGCATTATTATCATTCCCTTCAATCAGGTCTGATATGCCATCATTGTCACTATCTGTGTCTTGAAAGTCAGGAGTGCCATCGTTATCATGATCATTTCCAATGATGGCTGTTCCTCCATTATCCGCATCAAAGCTATCATCAATACCATCTCCATCGGTATCCGTTCCTGATGGAGTACCAATATACCCAGCCGTAGTTTGACCCTCTCTTAAATCCAGGATGCCATCGCCATCAGAATCTCCATCTCTGTAGTCCAGGTTTCCATCGCCATCCGTATCTGTGAATGAGTCAGGGATGCCATTAGCATTAGTGTCTGTTCCTACTGACTCTATCGCATCTGGAATGCCATCACCATCGGTATCTGCATCTTCAAAATCTGATAATCCATCACCATCAAAATCATTGTTTGGTAAAGGTGTACCTAAGAAATAAGCCCCTCCGGTATCATCAATATCGTCCACCAGACCATCACCATCTATATCATTTGCAGTAGCGTAGGCCACAGGATACTGGCCATTTTCATCCATGTTGGCAGGAAGGGATCCATCGTTTGCTTCGTATGCATTTGGAATACCATCACCATCTATGTCCAGGTCGTATCTATCGACAATTCCGTCTCCATCTGTGTCTATTACATCAGATTGCTGGGTATCAGGAATGCCATCATTATTGTCATCCAGATCGCTCGCATTGTCTACTCCATCTCCATCAGGGTCGTTGGTGAAGAATAAATAATCCGGAGTAGGCGAGCCTCCTTGAGTGAAATCGTCGGCAAAGTTTCCATTTGCGTTATAATCTTCTGATGATGATAATACACCGTCACCATCATCGTCGGTATCTCTATAATCAGGACGGCTATCCGTATCTGTGTCCTGTGTAGGAGCCGTCACACCGGTAATACTGCCACATGGAGCACAATCAGAATCATATGCATCATCCAGTCCGTCTCCATCAGTGTCTGTTCCTGATGCCAGTTGATCGGCTACACCGTCACTGTCTGAATCCCGACTTTCCACACTATCATTTATTCCATCGCCATCCGAATCCGAATCCAGGTAATCAGCCGTAGCATCCGAGTCTGTATCAGGTAGGGAAGGTGCAGTTCCTCCATTATCAGCATCATAGCTGTCATCCCAGCCATCACCATCGGTATCCGTACCCACTGCAGCCACATACCCAGCTGTTGATTGTGATTCGATATTATCTATCACACCGTCACCATCAGAGTCAATATCTAAGTAATCTGCAATATTGTCACCATCGGAATCCCGTGCATACTTTGAGATACTGCCGCTCAGCAAAGTGGTACCGAAAACATCCGGATCGTAATCATCATGAAATCCATCTCCCGTTGCATCCGAAAAGTTATCAATTTGGCCGTCATTATCAGCATCGGCCCCTCCAGCCTCAATCAGATCAGGGATGCCATCGCCATCAGAATCGAGATCTCTAAAATCGTTGAAGGTGTCTCCGTCAGTATCCGGGTTAGACAGTGCTGTACCACCTGTAGAGGTATCAACGTCGTTGACAATTCCATCTCCGTCAGAATCATTAGCTAACGCGTATGAAGGAGGGTAGGCCCCATCGGCATCCATATTTGCAGGTAAGTTGCCTCCATTGGCTTCTACTGCATCTGGAATTCCATCATTATCCGTGTCTTTATCTACATGATCCGGAATCCCATCCAGGTCCAGGTCTGCATTATCATTAACTCCATCTCCATTACTGTCCGTGAATCCTGCAAAGTCGGCATCCATGTAGTCTGGAATTTTATCTCCATCAGTATCTAAAGAATGATCGACACCACCTCCTTCAATGATATCGCTGATGCCATTATTGTTATCATCCGGATCATTGAAATCAAGTATTTGATCATAATCTGAATCAATTCCACACCATGAAAAGTCATCTAATCCAACTGCTTGATTTCCAATGGGTATAGCATTACCATATTTAATTACCAATGAGTCTACTGATTGAAGTAAACAAAGCCTTACATTCCCAAAATACTCGTCATTATTAGAGTTGGCAGTTCCAACGACAAAATTGTTAGTATTGAGTTTATTATATGCTCCATTGATAATATTGCTCCCATCGAGCACAACAACATCTCCATCCCGGAAAATATTAACAGCCATGGAGTCTGCATGATTTCCACTCGCTTTATCTATGTCCAGAAGGTCAAAGCAAAACCCTTCTAATGGCTTGTCGAATTTGACCCTGAGTAAGGTAAAAGAAGATGCAGAGCTTGTCGTTTGAAGTACTCGAACGTAATTGTCCGTTTGAATCTGATTATCTATCTCGTATTCTTGCGAGGAATTTGATGGGTCAGTAAAACTAAAAGTAATATCAACCGCGTCCACATTAAATACCGGACCTGGCGTTGTTCCATCTGCGAACCCATTGAATGTTAATACAGACCCGTCATCACATGCTGAAATGTAATCAGGAATCCCATCTCCGTTAGCATCCGGAATTTCAGCGCTTGTGAGTGTTCCATCTCCATCATCATCTGGATCTCTATAGTCGGGTGTAGTATCATCATCTACCAGGTTAGCTGCAACAACCGAGATGATACCTGTGGAATTACCTGCAGTTTCTAATCCATCAACGGTATCAATGTTATCATCTATTCCATCACCATCAGCATCTGTACCTGCAAGCGCCACATCAACCACACCATTAAAATCAATATCATTACCTTCAATTAAATCAGATACTCCATCTTCATCCGAATCACTATCTAAGTAGTCGTCCGTACCATCTCCATCTGTATCTTCCGGGAAACCTCCGGTCGCAGGAAGATTCTCGATTGCATCTAATATTCCATCATTGTCAGAGTCGAGATCCAGGGCATCAGGTGCGCCATCCAGGTCACTGTCGAAATTATCATCGGTATTGTCTCCGTTGGAATCTACACGTCCTGGGAAATCACTATCATAGCAGTTAGGAATCCCATCTGCATCTGCATCACCTGGAGTATAGCCTTCTTGCATATCAGAAATACCATCTCCATCTGAATCAGTTTCCGCAGTGTCTCGTGTTCCATCATTATCAAAGTCAAGAGAGCAGAAATTGAAGTCAAAAACCCCAATACCTTGTTGTTGAGGGTTGGAAGGATCTGTGTTTGTATAAACTATCTCTACCCGTTGAATAGGTTCAGGAAAGCAAATGGTCACATTAGACTGAGGGTCATTGAATGCGTCAGGCGATGCACCTGTTCCAGTAAATACATTGGTTGCAGTAAAACTTACATTTGGCCCCTGATTACTAATGTCTCCGGCAGTTAAGGTAATTGTGCCACCGAGAGCATCAATCCCATTAACAGTAACCTGGTCTACAAAGTCTCCATTGGTATCAACATCCAAGAGCGTGAAGCAAAAATCATAAAGAAGGTCACCATTGAAATCTACCGTGTAGGTAACACTCTCAGTATTGTTTTGAAGATCTTGAAGAATATTCCATGCGTCACCAAAAACATTATTTCCTGTTGGGAAATAACCATTTCCGATATTATCAAGAGTGGTTCTTGCTGTGGACCCAGAAGATGAAAAAACAAAATCTACCGTTCCTGTATTATACGTATCACCAATCACAGGCTCATTTCCATCAAAATCGTCCCAATCAAATATCGCTCGAGCAGCGCAATCATCCTGAGAAATTACTGGAGATGAAAAAATGAATATTAATAAAGGAATAAAAAGCTTTTTCATACAGATGGAAAAGTAAGGTTTCGCTAACTCGTGGCTGGTGCCTTCTTAATGGATGGAGCACATTTCACTCAAACATATGCTGCGAAGATATGTCTCTGATTTAGCAATTGATAAATTTTTCGACGAAATGCTTCTATTTCAACTTAATATTGTACCATTTGAGAATTGTTAGTAGTTGCTAATGCAAATATTTTATTTTCACATTATGTGACGGGATATTGTTTTCAGTGATGTGATTTATCGTAAAACACAAATTGCCTGGATTGTTCACTCAACCAATGAATGTTGCGATAGCATCCTCATGAACCGGATGTGCAGATGCTGATGCGTACCTGTGGTGCGCACAACACTCCTCTGGCCACAAATCCCGTAACGGCTGAATTGGTTTTCCAATCCTTATTGAAAAATTGATTGAGTTTGTGAGGCTTAAGTTTTTATGGCTTTTAAAAACAAAAAACCCACCTCATGAAGAGATGGGTTTGTGACTTTTGCGGTCCGGACGAGACTCGAACTCGCGACCTCCTGCGTGACAGGCAGGCATTCTAACCAACTGAACTACCGGACCGTGCTACAAAAGCGATGCAAAGCTAAAAGCTTATTTCTTTTCAAACAATACCTGATCACGAATTTTCTTAATAATATTTTAAAGGTGTTTAAACCTTTCGCCGTAAGTTTGTTGCTGCAAATTCAATCCTATGTTATTAGACTTTGAAAAACCTATTTCTGAGCTAGAGTCCAAACTTACCGATATGAAAGAGCTGGCCAAGACCAGTGATGTGGATGTTTCAGATGCGGTAAATCAATTGGAGAAAAAAATATTGAAATTGAAGAAGGAGACATTTAGCAATCTCACCCGCTGGCAAAGGGTACAATTATCCCGTCATCCGGAGCGCCCTTATACGCTGGATTACATCTATGAGATTACAAATGACTTCATTGAGCTTCATGGTGACCGAACAGTGAAGGATGATAAGGCCATGGTTGGTGGTTTTGGCACGATTGGTTCTGAGACGGTAATGTTCATCGGTCAGCAGAAGGGGAGATCTACTAAGCAACGTCAGATGCGTAATTTCGGAATGGCAAATCCGGAGGGATACCGAAAAGCGTTGAGGTTAATGAAGCTGGCTGAGAAGTTTAATAAGCCAATTGTTACACTTATTGATACACCTGGAGCTTTTCCGGGTTTAGAAGCTGAAGAAAGAGGGCAGGGAGAGGCCATTGCAAGAAACCTGAAAGAGATGACAATGCTCAAGGTACCTGTCATCTGTATCATCATTGGAGAGGGTGCATCAGGTGGCGCGTTAGGAATCGCTATAGGCGATAAGGTATTTATGATGGAGAATACCTGGTATTCGGTCATTTCACCAGAATCATGCTCTTCTATTTTGTGGAGAAGCTGGGATTACAAGGAGCAGGCTGCTGAGGCACTCAAGCTTACTGCAGATGATATGCTCAAGAATAAGCTAATCGATGGGATTATTAAAGAGCCACTTGGTGGGGCACATACCGATTTGAATAAGGCATCAAGTGAACTAAAAAAAGTAATCACAAAAGAGCTTAAAGCCTTAGCGGCAAAATCTCCAGAGGAAAGGATCAACGAACGAATCGATAAATTCTCTTCCATGGGTGCTTATAAGTAAAAATAGCCGCTTTTTATCCGGTTCCTCTTACTTGCGTAAGATTTAATTTCACAAACTAAAATGAAGGTGGAATGATTAAATGGATACTTGCTAAGTTATACAAGCTATTTGGGTGGAAGGTAAAAGGACAAAAGCCTGACCTGAAAAAGTATGTCATTATCGTGGCTCCACATACTAGCAACTGGGACTTTTTTGTTGGTTGGGGAGCCAGAAATGTCATCGGATTTCATCCTAATTTTTTAGCAAAAAAGGAGCTGTTTAAAATTCCGTTGGTAGGTTTTTTTCTGAAATCAATCGGAGGTGTGCCGGTAGATCGAAAAAGTAAAAAGAGAAGTACTCAACTGGTCCAGCAGGTAGTAGACTTATACAAATCACGTGAAGAGTTTATTATGACAATCACCCCTGAAGGCACCCGAAGCTACGCACCTAAATGGAAAACAGGCTTTTATCGCATTGCACATGAAGCAGGCGTGCCGATAGTGAAGATTGGATTCGATTATAAAACCAAGACAGTCTACATAGATGAGCCTTATTATACAAAAGGGGAGATGGATCAGGAGATGGAAGAAATCAGAAATCACTTCAAGCAATTCACCGGAAAAAATCCGGAAGATGGTGTAAAATAAAAAAGGCTTCCAATTTGGAAGCCTTTTCTTTTTCTTGATGGTGACAACTTATTTTTTTGCCGCAGCTTTTTTGGTTGTAGTCTTTTTTCTAGTTGTTCTTCTTTTCGGCTTTTCTTCCTCTATCACATCTTCCACGTCGGAAAGAATTCTTCCACAATGCTCACAAACGATAATTTTTTTCTTCTCTCTGATTTCAGCTTGTTTCTGAGGAGGCACTACGTTGAAACAGCCTCCGCATGCACCTCTTTTCACAGGAACAACCGCAAGACCATTTCTCATATTCTTTCTTACCTTATCGTAAGACTTCAATAGTCGATCCTCTACATTTTTAGCTGCTTTTTCCCGATCCTTCTCGATCTTCTGCTCATCAGCTTCAGATTCTTTAACGATGGTTGCCAGCTCTTCCTTCTTGCTTTTGAGATCCTTTTCTCTTTCACTTAAAATAGCCTTTGTTTCTTCGATCTCTTCTTTTTTAGCTTCGATCTTTTCACCGGCTTCCTTTATTCTTTTTTCAAGAATCTGAATTTCAAGCTGCTGAAGTTCCATCTCTTTCGTGATAGCATCGTACTCACGGTTGTTTCGTACGTTCATCTGCTGCTCTTCGTACTTCTTGATCAGCTTCTCAGCATCTTTTATTGCTGTCTTGTTGGCCGAGATGGCATCTTCTAATTCCTTCTGTTCTTCACCTTGTTTATCGATACGGGTCTGATACCCTGCTATCTCATCTTCCAGATCCTGAACCTCTTCAGGGAGAGCTCCCCGAATTTTTTTTATCTCGTCAATTTTTGAGTCTAGTGCCTGTAGTTTTTCTAAAGCTTCTAGCTTTTTAGCTACTGTATTTTCCATTCAGTTTTCTATAGATATTTGATTGGATTCGTGTCTACCTGCGACAAACGGAACGCAAACTTAGTGAAATTTTTAGTTAAAGCATCCTGTATTAATTCTTTAGTGAACACTTCACTTTCATAGTGCCCTATATCGGCTATAATGATCTCTTTATTAGCCTCAAAAAAGTCATGGTATTTAAAATCACCGGTAATGAAAATATCTGCTTTCTTGCTTTGAGCAGCACCAAGCAGGAAGCTGCCAGATCCACCACAAACCGCTACTTTTTTAATTGATTGGTTTACTACGTCTGTATGTCGAATCATTTTGAGTTGCATTCGTTCTTTCAGATAAGCTAGGAATGCTTCTGATTCCATAGCCTCAGGAAGCTCTCCAATCATCCCTGACCCAACTTCCTGATTTGTATTGGATAGTTGAGTGACGAAATGAGCTACCTCTTCATAGGGGTGAGCCTGATGCATGGCTGCCAATACAGCACTCATGTTATAGTTTGGAACCAATACTTCTGCTCTGGTTTCGTTCACTTCTTCATCTTCTCCTTGTTTACCAATGGTAGGATTACTGTTCTCATTACCTCTAAATGTACCAGTGCCAGCTACCTGAAAGCTACAGTGGTCGTAGTTTCCAATGTTTCCTGCTCCTGCTTCAAACATGGCGTCCAACACCTCTTGTTTATTTTCAGAAGGAATAAATACGGTGATCTTTGAAAGTGTCTCATTCTTAGGCTGTAGGATGGAGAGGTTTTCGAGTCCGATCTTTTCAGCAATCTTCTTGTTTACGCCTGTATGCACATTATCCAGATTGGTATGGATGGCGTATATGCTGATGTCATGTTTAATGGCTTTCCTAATGCATCGATCGATCCAATGGGTATTTCCTATTCGTTTAATGCCTTTGAATATGAAAGGGTGATGGGCGATGATAAGATTGGCGCTAGTATCAATAGCTTCATCAATGACATCTTCCGTGATGTCCAGAGTTATGAGTACTTCAGTAACCTCTGTGTCTTTTTCACCAATCAGCAAACCGGAATTATCATATGATTCCTGCAGTGAGGGTGGAGCCCATGATTCGAGGTAGCTTATGATTTCTTTGATTTGCATAAGTTTTTATGATGTTGCAACAATGCAATAATATATCATAAGCGATCACTATTTCGGATGTTTTTATTGATTTTCAATCTTATTCGGAATGCTTTTTGTAAATGCATGGAAAATGCAGTCATTCAATACAAGCAATCATTAAATTTGCCCGTGCGAATATTTTTATTCTTTACAACGTTTTTATTTTATCAGGCAATACACGCCCAAATCGTAGATGATTCTACTCAGTTGGTTTATGGACCAGAGACCACTTCATTCACTATGGAAGCTCAGGTGCTGAATAACCAGGTGAAGTACCAAACCGTGGATACTTCCATTTATAAGTTTGAAAGAAAATCGTTTTACAACCAATCAGGCAGGAAGTTTCAGGACCTGGGCAATTTTGGAACTGCTTTGTTTCCAATTTTTTATACTCCACAAAATCTAATTGGACGATCTTCAGGATTTAATGCCTACAGTAGGTATGCTTTCCAGCCAGAGGAAATCAAATATTACGATACTAAATCTCCCTTTATAGAACTCCAGGTGTATCTGGGTGGGGGTAATAGAAACCTTGTAGATATCGGGTTTTCCAGAAATGTAAATGAAAACTGGAACCTGGGTTTTGACATGCGAAAAATCACGGCAAATAAACAGCTTGCTCCGGAAAGTCAGACAGACAGGCAGGTAGTTGGAACCTCATTTACCGGATATACACATTATAAGCATTCAACAATGCCTTACCAGGCTATGGCCAGCTACTCAAGTATGAGTCACAAAGTAGTGGAACAGGGAGGTGCGCGCCCAACATCAGACTCCCTTCGCACAGACTTTTTCCTGTTTGATAATGCATTGGTGCGTCTTGATCAGGCACAAAGTATTGTAAAGGTCTCCCGGTGGCATGTGTACCAGGATGTGAAAATCGCTGATCAGTTTCAACTATATCATGTATTTGACTACCGGAAGGAGACCAATATCTATCAGGACTATGAGACCAGTACCGGACCTGGCGGTTATAATTATTACGACGATTTCTATGATGAATTCCTGATCGATCCTGATTCTACCAACGAGCGATCCGTCTTCACCTCGCTTTCTAATGAATTAGGATGGAAAGGGGATATTTCAAGTGTTTTCTACCGTTTTTACGCCAGACTAAGAGCGGTAGATTTTAAGTACTTGCTATACAATCCGAGTGTAAAGACCGTGGAAAAATACCTGGGAGGATACGCCAGGTTCAATTGGAAGGAAAAATTCGCCGTAACAGCCAATGCTGAATACCTGGTAGGAGGTGAATATCAATTTGGCGGCAACATTTCGAGTGATCTGATCAATGTCAGTTACAAGTCGATGAAGTTTGCCGTGCCGTTTATCTATTCTGATTATTTCGGAAATCATCACGAATGGCATAATGATTTCAAACAGATATTTACCAATAAAATGGATGGCCAAATCAATCTGGATTTTAAGTCATTCGAAATCAGACCGAAGGTCAGCCTAACCTCATACAGCAACTTTATTTACTTCGATCAAAGTATCGAGCCTCAACAAGCCAGTGATCCCGTACTTATTTCCTCGTTCGGCGGTGATTTTAATTTGAGGTTTTTTAATGACAAGCAGGAGGGATGGCACCTCGAAAATGAGATACTGGCGACCAATGTTTCAGGTGGGTCATCATCATTTGTCCGTGTCCCAGACCTGTATTTCAATGGAAGATTTTTTTGGAGAGGTAAGTGGTTTAATGACCTTATACCAGTAGAGTTTGGTGTTGATGCACACGCTCGCTCATCCTACTTTGCAAATGCTTATGCCCCGGAAATCCAGCAATTCTACCTGCAGGAGGATCAGGAAATATTTGGATATGCAGCAGCTGATCTTTTCATTAATATGAAGGTTGACAAGTTTTTCTTTGCCATAAAGTGGTCACACTTTAATCAACCTCAGGATGACGGGTATTTTGTGACACCAAATTATCCTGGCCAACCCAAAGTGATTGATTTAATTGTTAGATGGATGTTTTTTGATTGATGGAACCAAACAAAACCACACTAGGACTGGAGCTACCAACCGATCCACGGTGGGTTAATATAGCTGAAAAGAATATTGAGGACATTTTGGTGGATCATGCGTATTGTGAGCAGAAGGCCGCATCTTCTTGTATTTCTTTAATTATCATGTTTCCGGAGCGTGAAAAGCTTCTTGATGTTTTAACACCTGTAGTTGCCGAAGAGTGGGCACACTTTGAGATGGTTATTGAGCATTTAAAGAAGCGTGGGTTTAAGCTGGGCAAAGCTAGAAAAGACGAGTACGTTTCTCGGCTAAGTGGAATAATGAAAAAAGGCGGCACCAGAGATGAGCAACTGGTAGAACGCCTATTAATGAATGCGTTGATTGAAGCTCGAAGCTGTGAGCGATTCAAGCTACTCTGGAAAAATATTGAAGATGAAGAGCTACAAAGATTCTACTATGACCTAATGGTTTCGGAGGCTGGTCATTATCACAACTTCATTGATCTGGCCAAGGAATATCTTCCTGAGGAGAGGGTAGAAGCGCGATGGAGATATTTCCTTGCTGAAGAGGCAAAGATCATGAAGGATTTGAAGCCTCGTGCAGATCGGATGCATTGATTAGCATACTAAAAAAACACATTAATTCCTCTCCTTGGAGGGGGAGGGGTGGGTTTTAGGGAATGATTTTCTTCTAATTCATTTCCATAAAGTACTTGAATTAAACTAAGTTTTCTGCTTCTTTTTCTTTGCCGCTGGGAACAGGATGTTATTCAGGATCAACCGATAACCAGGTGAAGTAGGATGTAGATTCAAATCAGTAGGAGGTTCGTTTACAAAATGCTGGTAGTCTTCCGGATCATGTCCGCCATAGAACGTCCAAAAACCTCTGCCTAAAACGCCGTGAATGTACTTAGCTTCACTGATGCTCGGGGTTTGGCCCATGACAATCACATCACCTTTTACCAGTTGTTTTTTAAAGCCGGTGGTTTGCCCCATGAATCCATGGATAATCTGCTGATGGTTTTGAGTTAGCATTGTGGGAATTGGATCCCACTTCGCAGAAAACTCGAATAATGTGAAATAATCGTTCTTTTCCACAAGCCCTCTTTCATTGGCCTGATTATCAATGTTCGAGTATTCATAGCGCATCGGATCACGCTCGATGATGAAATTTTCAAATGCCATAGTTTTAGAATAATCCAGTTTGGATTGAGCTCGGGGATCAGCCGGATCACCGTCATAGATGCTTTCTACGATATCTAATCCCTCGGCAGCTAAAGCAATATCATAAGTGTCTGTTGCCGAGCACATGGCAAAAAGGAAGCCACCACTTGCTACATATGCTTTGATTCGCTTTACAGTGGCAAGCTTAAGTTGGGATACTTTGCTGAAGCCATGCTTTTTGGCAGACGCTTCATATTCTCGCTGCTGCTGCTGATACCACGGGAAATGATGATATGCCCGATAGAATTTTCCATATTGACCCGTGAAATCTTCATGGTGAAGATGCAGCCAGTCATATTTGGCAAGCTCATTGCCCATAATCTCATCATCGAATATGACATCATAAGGAATCTCCGCATAGGTAAGCACCAATGTTACGGCATCATCCCAGGGTTGCTTGCTTTTTGGGGAGTAAACGGCAATTTCGGGGTACTTCTCCAGCTTCATTACATCCATATTGGAAGAAGGACTGGCGATCATGTTCAGAATGTCATTTGCCTCGGCATCAGAAATAACCTGATAGGAAACACCTCGGATGATACACTCATTTTCAAAGGCCTGGAGGTGTTTGACCATGAAACTCCCGCCTTTATAATTAAGCATCCAATCGACCTCAACCTCTTTAGTAAGAATCCAGTAAGCAATTCCGTAAGCCTTCAGGTGATTCGTTTGTGTCTCATCCATTGGGATAAGGATATATGCCGCCTGGCTGGCTATGCTTACATTTAAGACAATTAGTAACAATATTCCCCTCATATGCATCACTTTTGTATATACAACGTTAATCAAAACCGTGTGTTTTACTAAGGCCAATCCATGAACATTCGCGAAAACATAAAAGAGGGCATCAAGTCCATTAAAGCAAACAAGCTAAGAACATTTCTGACTGCTGCACTCATCTCAATAGGTATTACTTCTTTGGTAGGTATTCTTACGGCAATAGATGGGATTCAAAATTCAATTGATAAAAGTTTCTCCAGTTTGGGAGCCAATACGTTTGATATTGAAGATAGGAGGAGAGGAAGAGGTTCGTCGGATGGGAAAAAAGAAAAATCATACCCGAAAGTTACCTACGATCAGCTGCTGACATTTAAAGAAAAATATGAAGGTCCGGGAGTGGCTTCCATTTACACAGTTATAACTGGACAGGCTGAGGTAAAATATGGATCAAAGGTTACGAACCCTAACCAAATTGTAAGAGGTGGTGATGAAAACTATTTAACCGTTGATGGATATGATGTTGCAGAAGGACGACCTTTTTCTGCAAATGAAAGCTTAAACGGGAGCTATGTTGCATTAGTGGGAAGCGATGTGATTGATGAGCTGTTTGATGAAAACACCAGCCCTATTGGAAAGAAGATTAGTTTGCTGGGATCTAAATTTCGTATTGTTGGAACCATCGCCGAGCAAGGTGGGGCCAGCGGAACATCAAATATTGATCGAACCATTATCATTCCCATGCAAACGGCCAGAATCATCGCGCCGGAAAGAAACTTTGGTTATGAAATCGCAGTATCTGTACCAGACCCATTGGAAATGGAAAATGCGATGGAAATTGCCAGAGGATTGATGCGAAGGATTAGAAAAGACAGACCCGGCCAGGAGGATTCGTTTGAGCTCTCAGCCAGTAAATCTTTAGCTCAACGAATAGGTTCAATTACCGGAGATTTAAGAGTCGGTGGTTTTGTTGTTGGATTTTTAACACTGTTGGGCGCCTCTATTGGTTTAATGAATATCATGATGGTGTCTGTCACAGAACGAACACGAGAGATTGGTGTTAGGAAGGCACTTGGGGCCACACCTTTAAAGATTCGGCAGCAGTTTCTGATTGAGGCAATCGTGATTACCCAGATGGGAGGGATTGGAGGTATCCTTCTGGGGATGGGAATCGGCAATCTAACCTCTACCGTACTTTTTGACTCTGACTTTATAGTACCCTGGTTGTGGATGTTTGTTTCCGTACTTATCGGAATTGCAGTAGGGTTGATTTCAGGTTATATTCCTGCTCATAAGGCATCTAAGTTGGATCCAATTGACTCTTTGAGGTTTGAGTAGTTTAGGCCTCAACGGAATTACCCAACTCTATCAGAAATCGATCCAATAGCCCTTGTGTCACATGATCCATCACCACGATTTTGTACCAGTTAGGATTGCCATCATGTGTATCTGGCACTAAAAGAAAATCTTTGGCGACTTTCGGATCAATGTATTTTGCCTTAATGGTCACAATGTTCATGTGAGGGTGACGATAAAATTCGACTCCTCTTTCTTTTAGGTTATCGCACAATCGTTCTGTTTTCTCCAACAACTTCCGAATCTTCATTTTCCATCCTTCAGAACCATACGTTCGCATGATCATCCATACTGCTATGGCATTTGCTCCGGATCTACTTCCTATTAATGTATAGTCCTTGCCCTTGACATAGTTTGCCTCTTCAGTAAGTGCATATTCCATGAATCCCTCCCTGGTAATATAAATGCCCGTTCCATACGGAGATTGAAGCATTTTGTGTCCATCGAGCGTAAAGGAATTGATCTTAGGGTTTTGAAAGGTAAGCTTACTGTTGTCATTTGCAAATGGATAAATAAACCCTCCAAATGCGGCATCAATATGAATTTTGTAGTTTAGTTCCAGTTCATCCATCCATGCAGTTACATCGTCAATGTTGTCAACCGAACCAAACATGGTGGTCCCCATATTGAGCACCACAATGAAGTGCTTTTTACCAGCTCCTTTCGCTTGTTTCAATACATTGATTGCATCCTCGGAAAGCTCTCTTGACTCAGAGTCAACCGGAAGTACATAACGATCCAGGTTTAGTAGTGAGCCAGCCTTTGGCATGGAGTAGTGGGCATCTTCAGTGTAAATCAATGCAATGTCTTCGCGATTGGCATTGAATTCCGTTTCGTAGTAGCGTTGCAGAATCCAAATGGCCTGGATGTTTGCTTCCGTTCCACCTGATGCAACATACCCGTCGTAATGGGTGTCATCGCCCTTGAAAATCTCTTTGGCACATAAGTCGATAAGTTCAGCTTCGATCTTTTGGGTGCCTTCGAATGCCGTTTCGGATTCATTGAGTGTATGACATCCGATATGATTAGGATTAGCGATCATAGCTGAGAGGAATGGAGCATCTTTCAGGAAAGGAGCATCCTGATAGAATACTTCTGTATCCAGATAAGAGGCTGGAAGGCCAATTACAGGTTTGTGCCGGTAATCCAGGTTTTGTTCCAATGCATCAAATACCATTTTTTTAAGCTTACTATGACTGTATGACTCCCAAAACATAATCTATGAGTATTGTCACGCAAATTTAGTTGTTAATGCAACTAAATAAAAATGATATTAAAAAAGCCCAACATGTGTCGGGCTAATTAAAAAACTTAAAGTGCAATACTTACTCCAAAATACGGCATTACATATTTCGTAGCTTCATAACCTCCTTCTGCAGTAGGTGTAAATAGCCAGTAGTAATCAACTCCGGTTGCGAGGAACTTATTCATGTGATAAATGAAGCGCATTTTAGCCAGGGAGCGCTCATCGAAGCTAAACGCATCGCCCAGATCATCCAAATCACCTTTTACATAGCTGCCATGGAATGAAAATTTATTCGCAAGTCTTTCCATATCTGCAGATAATTCCACAAATGCCGGAGACGCTGCTGAGATATCATCCGGGATCATCAAGCTCCCTCCTAGAGATACCTTCTTCATTACATGTCCTCTCAGGGAACCATAAATCCCACTCTTACCCTCAGTACCGATCAAGGAAGCGATACGGGCATCTTTGTTTATCTCATAAGTAGCATTAAAAAACTGAGGAATATAATGGTCAGAGTTATTTAAACGTTCGATCCGGATATCGGTACTGAATACATCAGCAATGAAGTGCATTCTAAAATTCATTCCTACAGACATACCAGATCCGGTTTTAAAGTCCGTTTCTCCTAATGCACTAGCCAACTGTGTAAGTGTATCACTAGCGATGTTAAGTTTAGAATATGAAGCAAATAGGTCAATTTGAATAAATGGACTACTTAAAAGTGTCAAACCCATATCCACACCAAAGCCCTTAGCTCCAGACTTTGTGAATGCATAGGCAGTGCTTGTAGAATCACTCGTTATAATATCGGTTTGATCTTTATCTATGATAAATGAAGTTCCTACTTCAAGTGTGTTGATAACCTTAAGTGGAAAAGAAGAAAGCGGACGTATATAAGGTCGTGCTGCAAATAGGTTGAGTGATTGAGGATTAAGATCACTATACATCAATTCCAGTCCGATAAATCGGTCGTAGTTGAAATCTGCATGTATTCCTACCTTTCGTTTTTCATAGCTGGTTGTGTTAGTGTAGTTGTTCATTAAACCACCGTACCCCAACATCAGACCAGAAATTTCCCCTGCTTTCACATACACTGGATCACTCTTTTGAACACCGTACCTTACATACCTTATCAGTCGAGCTACACCCACGCCATCCTCAAATATTTCAGTTCTGATGGATTTATCGTCCAGTCCATAGAGGATTGGTACATTTAATCCAACGCCCACCTTACCAAACTTGAATTCCGGTGATAGGACCAATCCTACATAATCTTTACCATCAATTTGCGTGTAAGTCATGCCGCCATTGATGCTTCCGTCTTCATTTGGGAGTACCATCGGTTCCCTAAAATCACTAATTGGTGGACGCTCTACTCGCTCTCGCTTAGGCTTTGGTTCTTCAGCCAATGCTTCATCTGTTTCAAGTGAGTCCGCACCGATGTTTGTTGTGTCTGGGCGCAAGGTGTCTGCTACCGAAAGAGAAGCCTGATTTAGACTATCTAGAAGCAGTGAATCGGAAGGGACCTGAAGGGTATCAACTTGTGTCTTTTTTGATCCCTTCTTCTTTTTGCGCTTTTTTTTCTTTTTATCATCGTCATCTTCCCATAGGTAAGAATAATCTGAGTAGTCGTCACCTGTATCTTGGGTAAACCCAGAAAAGGCAAAGCCTGCAAAAAAGAAAGTAAATAGAATAGCTGCTCGTATGTTCATACTTTGGTAGTCATCAGATATAAAAAAAGCCCCTAAAAGGGGCAGAAATTATTTGAGATAAACTTTCTCTTTTTTGTTGTATTTGTTTCTGTAGGTGAGACGAATACCGTCTTTGCCCCATTTTTTTATTTTATATACATAGGGGATTCGTCTTCTTTCCTCGGTAAAAGAGTCATAAGTCAAGATAAGTTTTTTTCCGTCCAGTGTCCACTCACCACCCAGTTTAGCGTAATTGTTTCTGTCGTGGTAAAACTTCCGGTCAATTCTGATGGTAAAAGTTTCTCCGATTTCAAAATAAGGCCTCTTAGACTTCACATCAATCACCGACCACTTCTGTTTTGACTGAAGCAGTTCCTCCATTTTTGACAACTTTTGTGCTTGAGTGGAGAACCCAAGGCAAATAATAAATAGCGTTATGTATGCATTTCTCATAGTCATTGAGTTTTTTAGCTGTTGTGTTTTCAAATATTGTGCCTCAATTTTAAAACCTATTTATTTCTAAAGTATGAATCTCCGCCAAAGAATTATTGACTCCATTCGAGATGTGCCTGATTTTCCTAAGCCCGGTATCGTATTTAAGGATATTACTCCACTTCTTAAGGATGTAGCGTTGAGTGCAGCGATTACAGAAGAATTAGCTGATTTCTGGAAGAATCATCAATTGGACGTGATTGTGGGGATTGAATCCAGGGGGTTTATTTGGGGTAATTCGTTGGCACAAAAGCTAAATATCCCATTTGTACCGGTCAGGAAAAAAGGTAAACTCCCGGCTGAGACTCATTCATTTGCCTATGATCTGGAATACGGCTCTGCTGAGGTGGAAATACATAAAGATGGTATTCTTAAAGGTCATCGAGCACTTATTCATGATGATTTGCTAGCTACGGGAGGAACAGCTGTTGCAGCAGCAGAGTTGGTGAAGATGGCAGGAGGGGAGGTAGCAGGATTCTCGTTCCTGGTGGAATTAGGGTTTTTGAAAGGGAGAGCTCCACTTGATAAATACACGAACCACATTCACTCTATTGTATCTTATTGAGGTTCTCTCAGCATTACCTGAACCAGATTGGCCCGGCCTATTGCATTGAATCGAATGGATAGAAATTCAATGGTCTCATAGTTTCCACAATTGTCCGGAGGAGTAAGACGATAGTGAAAAAACTTCTGGTTGCGATCGTACAGCTCGTGCTCCTTGGCTTTACCAAGTAGGCTTTCAACTTCATTTTGGGTGCCTTCCAGGATAACATCCTGATTTTCAATAATCAGATCAATGATTTCCAATCGATAGGTATTACAATCCTCGTCTGCATTCACCCATTTCTCTTTATCGAAACCATCGATATTGAGGGTTTTGTAACATGAGGATAACGTGAGAAAAATAAGCAGACTTAAAAATTTATTCATTTCTTTAATCGTACAATTGTGTAGCAGATGGCGAAAATAACACCTGAAACAGTCACCATGGCACCTGCGATCGAACCATCTAGCAAATAGCTGAGCCAGTATCCGAAAAATGAGCTCAAAACACCAAATGCAGAGCTTAATAATAACATCATGCTAAGCTTATTTGTTATCAGGTATGCAGATGCAGCCGGAGCTATCAACAGCGCCACCACCAGGATAGCACCAACTGATTCAAAGGATGCCACAGTAGTTAGCGAAACCAAACCCATGAGTGCATAATGCCACTTTGATGTAGAGATGCCAATAGCCTGAGCAAAAGAGGTGTCAAACGTGGTGATGAAAAGCTCTTTATAAAATAATACCACGAAGAGAAGTATCGTGATCAGAACGAACGATAGTATGATCACAGCCTTAGGTCCGATAGGGTCACCGTCAGAGGTGTACATCAGATCTATCGGAACATATGCGATCTCGCCATGGAGAATGCAATCCTGATCAATGTGTGCGTTTCCGGCATAGTAGGTTACAAGGATCACCCCAAGTGCAAAAAGCCACGTGAAGGTCACACCAATGGAAGCATCGGTTTGGAGCTTTCCTTTCTGATGGAAGAATTCAATGAGAAATGTGGTCAACACACCCAGAATACCAGCGCCTACCAGCATCCAAACAGACTGCATGCTTCCGGCAATAAAAAAAGCAATCACGATTCCTGGTAGCACTGAATGAGATATTGCATCACCCACCATCGACATTTTTCTGAGGACAAGGAATGAGCCCAATATGGCACAACTTACTGCCACTAACGATCCGGTCAATATGATCCAAAATGCATCCATTTATTCAATTGGCAATGAGTAATTGACAGTTACCCAGATGACTTCATGATTTTTTAAGTATTTGTTCACAATCCTCCAACAGCAACTCAGCTTTGCTTACTTCTATGTAGTTAGTATCCATCAATAGTCTAAGCCAATATTTAGTTTCTCTTGCCTCTTTATATGCAATACTCATCTTATATTTAAATCCTTTTTTGTATATCCACCATTCGCCTCTTCCACATTGGTACCAATCGATGTGCCACTTCTCAGTAATTGTTTAGAAAGAATAAATTCTTTGGCTTCTGAGGTTAATGTTTTGTAACACTCAATTATTTCGATAGCGAATGAGTAAGATTTATCAAGTATTATATTTTCTTTCTTTGACTCCATCGTAAATTATTAATTGATCATTGTTAATTGTTTCTAGGAATTTCAGAGGAGTGTGGGTCAGAGGTTGGATATTCAAGCAGCTTTTCAAGTCGTGCTTCCAGCTCAGGTGTAATCACATGTTCGATGGTGTCTGCATCTTCATGGACATGATCAGGTGCAATGCGCAAATATTTGGTCAGATAAAGCTCCCAAAGACGGTGAAGCCTGGTAATACGTTTCCCTTTTTCAAATCCCTCATTCGTGAGGTGCCAGGTACCATTGTCACGTTGCACATAGCCATTTACTCGTAGCTTACGCAATCCTTTGGCTAGCTGGGCAGGAGAGAAGTTTCTAATTAGTTGGATGTCGTCGATAGCTACATGGCTAAAGTGATCACCGCTGTTTTCACCAATGCGGTAAAAGGCTTTTAGAAGGTTTTCCTCCAAAAGCTGACGCTGAATAGAAAATCGTCTCCACTGCCTGATCACAATTCCTTTTCCTGGCGCAAAAAAGAAAGAAATGAGTGCGATTATCGAAAGTATCATCACCATCCATGGGCCTGTGGGCATAGAGGGTGCACTGTAAGAGATGTATGCACCGCTAATTCCAGAGAAGGCACCAAAAATGGAGGCCAGAAGGATCATTCTTGATAGCCTGTTGGTCCAGAATCTAGCTGCGGCAGCTGGCGTTATCAGCATGGCTGCCATTAAAACGACACCTACAGCCTGAATGCCCGTAACCACCGCCAGTACAGTAATAGAGGTTAGAATCGTTTCGAGTCGTTTGATGGGTAGTCCTATAACGCGCGCAAACTGAGGGTCAAAACTGATCAGCTTAAATTCTTTATAAAACAAGAAAACAGTAATCAGTACAATTACAGCAATCAGACTGAATGCCATCAAATCCTTTCCAACAAGAGCTGCGGCCTTTCCGAAAAGAAAGGTATCCAGACCACTTTGAGATGCATTTCCTGAGTGTTGAATGTAGGTCATCAATAAAATGCCGATACCAAAGAATACTGAAAGAGAAAGCCCGGTGGCTGCATCTTCTTTGATTTTGGTGTTTTGGGTAATTGCATCCATGACGAGGATGGATATCCACCCGGAGACGAATGCACCTATGATGAGATAAAAAGGATCTTTACTACCTGATGCGAGGAAGGAAACGCAGATCCCCGGTAAAACCGCATGAGAGATGACATCCCCAACCAGTGATTTCTTTTTGATAAAGGTGAAGCAGCCCACCACTGCTGAGCTAATGGAAAGCAATATGGTGCCAAACACCACGTATTTGATGTTTGGGTATTTGAAAGAAAAGAATTCGATCAAGGTCTCCATTATTGTTTTTCCCGTGCTTTGAATTCGCCTTTTTGTACCAATTCTCCAACCTCAGTAAGCAATGTAAGCTTGCCGCCATAGGTCTCTTCCAGCAATTGAGGGGTGAATACATCATTAGTTGGGCCCGAAGCAACCAGTCGCAGATTTAGCAGAATGACCCATTCAAAATACGTTTCCACGGATTGCAAATCGTGATGAACAACAATAATGGTTTTTCCCTCTTTGGAGAGGTTTTGCAGAATTTTAAAGATGGCTTTCTCCGTGGCAGCATCCACACCGGCAAATGGCTCATCCAAAAAGTAGATGTCTGCGTTCTGGGTCAAAGCCCTTGCCAGAAATACCCGTTGCTGCTGTCCACCCGAAAGCTGTGATATCTGACGCTTGTAGAATTTATCCATTCCCACCATTTCCAATGCCTTCATAGCCGCATCTCTGTCTGCTTTCCTTGGATTTTTAAAAAGCCCCAGGCTGGCATACCTTCCCATAAGCACCACATCCAATACGGAAGCAGGGAAGTCCCAGTCTACTGACTCTCGCTGGGGGACGTAGCTCACTTTTTTTCGAACATCGTCCAACTGCCGATCAAACAGTTTGACATATCCAGAGTTCATATCAACCAAATCCATTATCGCTTTGATGAGCGTCGATTTTCCAGCACCATTTGGCCCTATGATTCCGCACAATGACCCACGAGGGACTGAGAGATCAATACCCCATAAAACAGGCTTTTTGTCGTAGCTGACTGTTAAGTCATGGATTTCTAATGCCGGGTTTTCTACCTGTTGTATCATTTCAGAGCGTTTACAATCGTTTCTACATTACTTCGGAACATTCCAATGTACGTTCCTTCTTCAGTACCAAGTTCACCCATAGCATCAGAGTAGAGGTAGCCACCGATCTTCACTTCATGACCTTTTTCCTTACACCCCTGTACCACCGCATTGATGGATTTTTCAGAAACACTGGTTTCCACGAAAATGGCTTTGATATCATTTTCTATTATTAGGTCAATGATTTCAGCGATATCCTTCAGGCCAAAATCTGCAACTGTTGAGATACCCTGTAGCGCTTCAACGCGAATACCATAAGCATCTCCGAAGTATACAAATGCATCATGTGCAGTCACGAGTATACGTTGGCTTTCAGGGATTTCGTTGATTTGCTCCCTCACATAGGCATCCAGACTGTCTAGTCTTGAGAAGTAGGATTGAGTATTTGCCTCATAGTATTTCTGGTTGGCAGAATCCAGTTTGATGAGTGCATGACTAATGGCCTTAACAGCATATCGCCATCGTTTCACATCGAACCAGATATGTGGATCGTAAGCATCTTGGTACCCAATGGCTGATTTCAGCATTTCTTTTGGGACAGATTCAGCTGCTGCAACCGTCGGTTTTTGTCTGCCAAGCTTTTTGAGGATTTCACTCATTTTACCTTCCAGTAAAATACCATTGTAGACAATCAGGTCCGCTTTATTAAATTTTGCCAGATCGCCCTGGGTAGCTTTATACAGATGCGGGTCCACTCCGGGCCCCATAATTGCTTCAGCGGTCACCTTATCCCCAGCGATATTGATCACAGCATCATAAAGCATACCCGTAGTTGCTGCCACATGAGGTTTACTGTTTTCAGCTGATTCATTTTTTTTAGAAGAGCAGCTGATGATGAAGAGTAGTATGCTTAGAAAAAGTATTTGTCTCATTTCTTCTCTGTTAAGGTGATCATTAAGTTTTCAGCTACTGCTTTTGAAATAAATTGCTTCGGACCTTCGTCGATGGTAACTGAAACTGAGCCATCGAAATCCATTCGATCAGCTACATGAATTCTGGACCCCAGTTTGATCCCCATTGAATCGAGGTGCTGAAGTAGGAGGGTGTCGTCGTTATTCACTGCTACCACTATTCCATTCGATCCTACTTTTACGTCAGAAATTGATGCGCGGACGGTCTCCTTCATAACCCCGTCTTCGTTAGGAATTGGGTCCCCGTGAGGGTCCATGGTTGGGTAGCCTAAAAACTTATCCAAACGTTTGATGAGGCTAGGTGATTTGATGTGTTCCAATTGCTCAGCGATCTCATGAACTTCGTCCCATTTAAAGCCCAACTTTTCAACTAAAAAGACTTCCCACAACCTGTGCTTTCGTACAATTGTTAATGCGACTTTTTTCCCTTTGGATAGGAGAGTAGCTCCTTTATATTTTTGATACCCAATCAGATTTTTTTGAGCCAATCGCTTGACCATGTCATTGGCTGAAGCGGGTGTGGTACTCATGCTCTCTGCCAGTGAATTGGTATTCACGTTTTCTTTTCCTTCGGCAGAAAGATGATAAATAGCCTTCAAGTAATTCTCCTCTGTAAAACTCAGCTCTGAAATCATGACTTCAAAGTTAATTTATTTTTAGATTAATCTAAAAAAATATTTAGAATTATTATTTATTAATATTATAATTAGCTGTATATCAGAATAGTTAATTATTATTAGTTAATCTATTTAATGATGCTAATATCTTGGACGATTCATACTCCCAGGTGGCATTCTTTGGGTATTCCTTTTTGAATAATCTATCAGAATTCCTGAGTTTTTTGAGCGTTTTTTCCATAGAAATATGATTGAAATCTACTGGAATTACACCGCCAAGGGATTCTCCAATAGTACTCCATGGAGTGTTTTGTTCCACTAAGTATGGAAGCCGATACCGGGAATATTCGTAAAGCTTAGTTGGGATTTTTTTACCGTTGATCCTGTTTGCTGTGTATCCTATTACACCAATCGAGGCATTCGAAATAGCTTGAACAATTTTAGGATGTGGGATCGGATCATATGAAATATGAATGATCAGATTCGGCAACTTTTTTGCTTCATTTTCTAGCATCTCTTTTAACTTCTGATTATGCACCTGACCAATGATTTTAAGAGTAGAATTTGGTTCAGTTTTCAGCAATTCTTTGTAAAAATTAATCGCTCTATCTATCCCTCCATAGTGGGAAATGGTACCCGAATAAAGTACCTGAATTTCCTTGTTTTCATTTCGCTTGATTGCGACTTCAAATGCTTTGTTTTCAATCACCTCGTTTTTACTTCTTACGAATGAAAGTTGCTTGCTGTAGCACTTCTCAGCAAGCCAATATTCTGAGATAAAAGATCTGCTTAACTTCTCTTTGAATCGAACTAGGTTTGCATAAATTTTTTTAAGTGTATTCGGGTTAATGCCGATAAAGTTCAGGTAATAATTTTCCTGTACGTCGTAAACAACTTTACAGCTGATAAGGAGTTTTGAGATGAAAGAGACGGTGATCAATTCATGTGTGGTAATGATGAGAATATCTGGTTTGATTCTCAGAATTTTGAACATGATTTTCAGTCGAAGGAACCATCTTTTTATCCATTGACTCCTGCGAATTGAATGAGGATTAAATTTTATGTTCTCATAACATGGTTCTTTTTTCGAGACATTTCCTATGATATTAACTTCATATTTATTTGTTTTCGCTATTGATTGAGAAAGCTTCCAGTAAGCGCGCACATCATCGATGGGTTTGAGGACCGAAGCAATCACAATCTTTTTCTTCATTTCACTGTAAATATTGATTATTAGATGGAATTAAAAAACCTCATAGAGGCGGCATGGCAAGATCGATCCCTTGTTAACAAGAAGGATGTATCTGTGGCGATTAAGACAGTCATCGAGGAGCTTGATAATGGAAAAAGACGAATCGCTGAGCCATCAGGTGATGATTGGGTAGTAAATGAGTGGCTAAAAAAATCCGTGATTTTATATTTCCCTCTGATGAAGATGCAGCTCATTGAAGTCGGTCCTTTCCAGTTTCATGACAAGATTAAGCTTAAATCAGGATATGATCAGCTGGGAGTACGTGTGGTGCCTCACGCAATCGCACGATATGGTGCATTCATACAAAAGAATACAGTATTGATGCCCAGCTATGTAAATATCGGTGCGTATGTAGATGAAGGAACAATGGTGGATACCTGGGCTACTGTGGGGAGCTGTGCTCAAATTGGAAAAAATGTCCATTTAAGTGGGGGTGTTGGTATTGGGGGTGTATTGGAACCAGTACAGGCTGCTCCGGTAATAATAGAGGATAATGCATTTATTGGATCAAGATGTATCGTGGTAGAAGGAGTTCGAATTGGTAAGGAGGCGGTACTTGGTGCAAATGTTGTTCTAACTGCCAGTTCTAAAATCATTGATGTGACCGGATCAGAACCGAAGGAATATAAAGGATATGTTCCTCCAAGATCGGTAGTTATTCCTGGTACAATACCTAAAAAGTTCCCTGCCGGAGAGTTTCAGGTCCCATGTGCACTGATCATCGGGCAAAGAAAAGAAAGCACCGATAAAAAGACCTCATTGAACGAAGCATTAAGAGAAAATAACGTTTCTGTTTAATCATGGCATTCATGTTGTAGCGATGGAAAGTGTACCAACGTTAAAAGTCATGAAACTAGCACTCTTATTATTGTTGGGGGCCTATAGTCAGGCTCAGCCAATCATGGAAAACAAACCTGTCAGCAAAGGAGAGGTTTTAAAATTCAAACTTTCATATGGATGGTTCACTATTGGAAGAGGAACTTTCAAAGTATCGGATGAATATGTCGTCCGCGATGGAACAGAATGTTTGAAAATTGATGTGGAGGGCCGAACGGCCGGCCTGGCTGGGGTTTTCTCTAAAGTGGATGATAAATGGGGAGCAATCATAGATAAGAATTCGTTTCTGCCTTATTATTCCTACAGAGATCTTTCAGAAGGAGATTATGACCTTCAGGAAGAAGTATTTTTCAATTATGATTCCATGAAAATCAGGTTTGAACAGTCATCCAAGAATGATAAACAACCCAGACCAACACGCTATTTTGATATTGAAGAAGGCAATGTTTTTGATATGATGGGAGGGTTGATGTATGCCAGAAGTATTGATTACAGAAAGTTGAAGAAGGGGGATACCGTGCGTATGGATGCTTTCTTTGATAAGAAATTCTATGATTTTGAAATGATCTACCATGGCATTGAGATGGTAGACACCAAAGTAGGGGATATCTATTGTCACAAGGTTGTTCCAATCATGGAAAAGAATAGCGTTTTTGTAGGAAAAGATGCGGTTAAATTCTGGGTATCAGCTGATGGCAACCGTTTACCCCTAAAAGTTTCGGCCAATATGAAGTTTGGAACGGCATATTGTGAACTTACCGGATATAAAAACGTAAAAAGCGGCATTGATTTTGATTAATCGGTCTACTTTTGCCGACTTTATACGATGATGATGAAAAACATAGTTTATACGCTTTTCCTTTTGTTAGCAGTAGCTTGTAATACCCAAGACTCTGTCAGTGGTGATGATTATTTTGATGAGGGAGAATATGCACAAGCAATTGAAGCGTACACCTCATACCTGGCGACTCATCCGGATCATGTAAAAAGCCTTTATAACAGGGGAAGATCTTACGAAGAAGTTGGAAAAACAGACGAAGCGATCAAGGACTTTGAAGCGATCATTGATCTGGACCCTAAGAATATCAATGCTTATTTGAGCCTTGCTAAAATTTCATACAACACGAAAGAGTACAGCAAAGTATTGGTCTATTCTGGTGCTGCAATTGACTTGAACGAAAATATGGCTCAGGCTCATTTTTTGGCTGGAAGAGCTGAACATCAGCTGGGTTACTTTGATCAGGCAATGGAATCATACAATAATGCCATTGCTATCAATCGTAATTTTGGAGAAGCATATCTCTATAGGGGCGCAGTAAAAGTTGGTAAGGAACAATTTCGCTCTGCATGTGAGGATTTTAGATTTGCCAAATCATTGGATGTGCCCGAAGCTGATAAGGCAATCAAAGACTATTGCAAATAATCAGTTTGTTATACAATAAAGCCGGTGATCAGATAGCAAATCACTGCTAATCCGCCGGTAAACAGTGCGTATGGCAATTGCGTACGTACATGATCGATGTGGTCACACCCTGATGCTACAGAGGCAATAAGTGTAGTGTCTGATATGGGTGAGCAATGATCTCCAAAGACACCACCACCTAGCACTGCGGCAATTACCAAATAAAGGTTTGCATCCACTGCAAAACTGAGTGGAACCCCAATGGAAATCATAATCGCAAATGTACCCCAGGAGGTCCCTGTAGCAAATGCGATAAAACTGCTTATAATAAAAATCAATGCTGGTGCTACCTCCGGTATCAACCAGGAAGATGTCACTCTGGAAACGTAAATACCCGTGCCAAGCTCATTACATAGATTGCCGATGGCAAAAGCCAACACCATGAGTATGGCCATCACCAGCATGTCGCTCATTCCCTTAAATGACTGATCAATAAATGTTTTTATAGTAAGCATCTTTTGGAAAGCATACATGAATGCAGCAGTCAAAAAACCTGTGAAACAGGCGTTAAGCACTGCTTCAGAACCAGATCCATTACCAATGCTATGCCATATTTTATCTGTAAGCCCACCTGTGACTGACGGATCCCAGCCTCCATAGATTAAGAAAAGTGGCATAGTAAGCACCATTGCTGCAATCGGTATAACCATGTTTAGGGGAGAAGATGTTTTACCCGCTGTAAGATCAGTTTCATTTGTTTCTTCTTTAGGTTGCTGTTCAGCTACTTTTTTCATTTCTCCGAATTCTTTCCCTGATAGCGATAACCAAAACACAAATGCTAAGGTGAGGATGGCATAGAAGTTAAAAGGGATGGAGTAAATCAGTGTTGTGAAAGGATCCACATTAGGAAATGCAACAAGCAGTCCCATTACGTACGCTCCCCACGCATTAAGCGGAAAAAGGACACAAGATGGAGCGGAACTGGAATCTGCCAGATAAGCCAGCTTTTCTCGTGGAATTTTGTGCTTATCGAATAAAGGCCTGAAAATCGTTCCAACTGTTAGGATGGAAATGTTTGACTCTACGAATATCAGAAACCCGGTGAGTGCAGAGGTGGCCTGTATTTTACCCTTGAAATTCTTCTTTCCAGATAATCGTTTTTGTACCCAGTTGATAAACCCATTGATGCCACCTGAGAACTTGATTAATTGTATTAATGCACCAATGATGAGCGTAAGAATAATCGTTCGTGTATTTCCCTTGCTTTGGAAAACATCTACAAAAGCGGTGATAGTGGATAGAAAACCCTCAAAAATATCACCTCCCTGGATGATCAGGTAACCTATGAATATCCCTAGTGAAAGAGAGAATACAACCTGTTTTGTTTTTATAGCAAGTCCAATTGCGAGTAGGGGTGGTACCAGCGACCAAAATCCGTAATCTGTCATTCCGTGATTTCTTTCTCGTTACTTCTCAATGGTTTTTAGTGATTCATCCTCTTGGCCTGACAAGGCTCGGTAAGGATAAGTTGTGAAGATATATCCTACTGCTCTATTGATAGCCTTTGAAACTTTTTTTTCTTTCTTCTCTTGTTTTAAGTCATAGCTCCCTTGCCAAACCAGTTTGTTATTAGAGTCAATCAGTTCAAGAAGTAGGATGGACTGGTAGATCGTTCGGGTGGTCACTGGAAAAGGTTGATAGAAGTAGGGGTTTACCTGATTGTTATTGATTTCCACTTGAGTGTTGGAGTTTACCTCATATCGCAGCGTCAGGTCAGGGGTTACATTGGAAGTTTGATAACCACGACGGGTCATTTGCTGATGGATATTTTCTTTGATAAGGTCAAAGATGGTAGTATTCTCCGGAGTTACATTTTTTGATTCGGACTTGGCTGAAACCAGTCTATAGGTTTCAAATTGACCAAATTTTGCTCTTTCATTCACATAGGAAACAATCTTGGGACTACAGCCAGTCACAACAAGATAAAGAAGTAAAAGCCACCTTTTCATAAGGAGGCTAATTTATGAATTTACCAGATCAATAATTGAGGAACAGCGAATTTGTCCTGGCGATATTTAACGTGTTTAGAATCTTACCTGAAACAGAAATAGTTTCCCGGCTGAATTCATAAAGTACCTCATAACGATCTTGATTAGGACTCTGAGTTGCTTTCGATTGATAGTCAACATAAGGGCCCGACTCATATATTTGAGCATCAGGATTGAACCATATAAGAAGCGTATCACTCATGATATTATGTTCTTATACACCTGGTTGAAATGTAAAAATATGAATAAATAATCTTGATTTAATTCAAATGAGGAATTTTTTAGGGGGGTTATTACGTGTACTCATCGAAATAATTGATACTTTTCATATCGATAGCATCATGTTTGGAGTGAAAAAGAGAAAAATCTAAAATGAGTAAAGTAGCGTATTTCTCCGCACTTGTTGTATTATGCTCAGGGACCATTTTCTCTCAGGTAACCCCTAAGATGGAGACCAACCTTGCAGGAGTCTTTCAGGGAAAAACACTTTTTATACAAAACCCATTCGATAGAAACGACAGATCGTTTTGCATAGACAGAATATTCATCAATGAACGTGAAGTAGATATCAATTATAATCTTAGTGCACTAAAAATAGACTTTAAGGGGTTTGATTTATATACCCCAGTGAAGATTCGGTTAGTTCATAAAGACTCTGTTTGTTCACCTACAATCATTAACCCTGAGGCAATTCTCTTCCATACAATTTTTCGATTTGTGGATGTTTCGCTCACTGATAGCGCCCTTGTGTGGAACACGAAAGGAGAGTCTGGAGTGGGTGAATTTGAAATAGAGAAACTAATGAATGGCGTCTGGGTGGATCAGGAAATTAGAGAAGCACTTGGCCGATATGAGGGCGCTCAATACTCGTATTATCCTAATTTGGATGAAGGAGCAAACAAATATCGAATCAAATACAACTTTCCTGCAGGTCGCAGAAATGATTATTTGTATTCGAGAGAGGTTGAATATGATCACTACCCGGAACCTGTTGAGTTTCAACCAAAATCAGCCAAAACCAGGCTATTCCTCTCCCGAGTCACTCATTATGAAATATATAATGACGGGCAAAAACTAGTCCTGGAAGGACAGGGCAAAGAAATTGATGTCACTGTTCTTCGTCGGGGACGATACGTCATCTATTTCAATGGTAGAGATCCGGGTACCTTTATTAAAGAATAGCTCTAGAAGAAGTTCACTCCAAAGAATCTTCCAAGGAAAGTGAAAATGAATACCAGTGTCAATAGAACAGGGCAGAGATAACTCACTGCAAAATCAATATACTTTTCTTTCCAGGTACCTTCTAATTTGGGGTTCCCCTGTCTAAGTTCCTCGATTAGATTGTGTTTTTTCCAAACATATGCTGCAAAAATGGTGATTAACACTCCACCTAGCGGTAACAAAGTGTCTGATCCTACATGCTCGACAAATGTCATGAAGCTTGCTGGGGCCGATGCTCCTATATAAGTAATGAAGTTGGTAAATAAGTCTGAGTACCCATTTGAAATCAAAGATGGTACTCCCAGTAAGAATATCAAGGTTGCAATTAACCATACAGAAGTTTTTCTGTTGGCCTTAAATTCATCCACCACGTAGGTTACAGGAACTTCAAGCAGTGATACGGTTGAAGTAAGTGCTGCAAAAGATAAAAGAAGAAAAAATAGCGAACCCACAACCATTCCGAGTGTTGAGCCTAATGATTCAAAAACGCCAGGAAGCGTAACGAAGATTAGCCCTGGTCCACCGGTGAATCCCTCCATTGTTCCATCTGTTAGATAGGCTACAAAAGGAAACATCATCAAACCGGCTAAAAAAGCTATCCCCACATCTGTAAGGGTAATGTATGCTGCTGATGAAACAATGTTGTCGTTTTTAGATATATAACTGCCGTAAGTGATCAAAGCACCCATGCCCAATGAAAGGGAGAAGAAGGCCTGGCCTAGCGCATTGTAAATAACCTCTGGAGTGACCTCACTAAATTCAGGAATCAAGTAGTAAGAGATGCCTTTCATCGCATTGGGTAGCGAAGAGGCGTAGAAAGTCAGTAAAAGGATCATGATGACCAGAGAAGGCATTAGAAACTTAGCTGCCTTTTCAATTCCTCCGGAAATACCCTTTGACACGATAAAGGCTGTGACACCCATAAATACAAGCCCATAAAGGCCCACATTGATCACATCATTGGTGAATTGAGAGAAATTCTCTCCAATCCCGAAGTTTCCTCTTATCATCTCCAGGAAGTATCCAAATGCCCAGCCAGCTACTACATTGTAGAATGAAAGGATCAGGACACCACTCAAAATTCCCATTAGACCAAGGAACTTCCAGTTTTTAAACCCTAATGCTGCGTAAGCTCCAACAGGATTTTTTTGCGTCTTCCTACCAATCGCAATTTCAGTAACCATTACAGGAAAGCATAGAATGAACGCGAATGCCAAATAAATGAGGACAAATGCGGCACCACCACCATCAGCAACCTCGAAAGGAAATTTCCAAATATTACCCAGACCCACAGCTGACCCAGCTGCTGCTAAGATGAAACCAAGTTTGCTGGAAAAGTTTCCGCGCGTGCTCATATATTGACTTTTAGGGGTTAATTAAAGCGCCAAATATAGCAAAAGGTAAATACCCACAAAGGGCAATTTTAAAGTCGGTTAAATCACGTCCTCCTCGTCCACCTCAATTTCATAAGGGTAGTTGAAGAGGTGGTTGGCTTTGATAGCCTCAGCCACTCTGTTTGGCACCATTTCTTCCCAGCCTTTTTCATCATTTTCGATCATATCCAATACCTGATCTGAGATGATGTGGAGGTTTTCCGTTTTAGCATCAGGAATGCTGAGGATTTTATGATTTTCAATGAAGTAATAGAACAGGCTCTGAAGGTGTCGCTCCGGTTCAAAATCATTTCCGGTCTTGATATCTCCGGTTTTGGAATCAATGATAGGGTAGACGAAGAGCTTTACGTTGCTACCGAAAAGTCTGGCAAAGGATTCCAGTATTCCGCCATCCAGGTTTTTGTAGTACTTCTCATCAAAGATCTGCGTCAGGTTGTTCATACCGATGATGATACCTAAAGTTTTGTCTTTGATAAACTGTGATAAGTATCCTGCCAGCTTGTAGTGCTCCTGATAGTTTGAGATCATTACATTTTGTCCCAGTGAACAAAGCAAGTCCACTCTATCCAGATAATCCTGCTCATCCAGTTCTCCAGCAAGCGTTAGGTCTTTGAGCGTTATCTCTACCACAGACACAATATCTTTTGCATGACCAAGCTCTTTCTTGAAAGCTCGCATGCCTGTTATCATCATGTCTACATTTACGTGAGTCACCGGGCGGAATCTACCACGAAGAACAATGGCATTTTTTCTATAGATAATGTCAGATGGAAGGATGACATTTTTGTCTGGACCAAACATCGCTACTTCAGTCAATCCATTTTTGACGAGCTTTAATGTCATGAGGCGATTATCCACATGATGAAAGTCCGGTCCGGAAATACTGAACATGTCAATTTCCAAACGATCCTTTCTAACATTATCCACAAGTGAATCAATGATCTCCTCAGGAGTATTAAAAGTGTAGCAAGAGTGGATCAGGTTTACGCCCACAATACCAAGCACTTGCTGCTGCCATTCTGCGTCACGGTCTTTTAGTGTGACGTGAATGATGCATTCATTGGGTTTGGTTCCGGAGTGCTTTTGAAATCGGATGCCCAGCCATCCATGGCCAACGTTGCTTCGATTGTAGTTGATTGTTTCAACGGTATTAGCAAATGCAAAGAATGTACTTTTCTTGGCTCTTTGAGTCAAACGCTGATCAAGTAGCGAGTACTCTCGATCGAGCATTCGAAGCAATTTTTCCTTGGAAACATATCTATCACATTTTCCATAAATCGCATCACTAAAGGTCATGTCATAGGCAGACATGGTTTTGGCGATGGTACCTGATGCAGCACCAGCTTTGAAAAAATATGCAGCTACTTCCTGACCGCCCCCAATTTCGGCTACAGTTCCATAAATCCTTGTGTCTAGATTTAGCTGTAAAGCTTTTTCTTTCGTGGTTAACTTCTTATCAAACTCTTCCATCATTCCGGGGTGCTGTTGCCTTTGACACAAAGCTATTTTGAAATGTGTCTAAAACAAACCTGTAAACAAAAAAACCGACCAACGGCCGGTTTTCTTAGTTACGTAATTGAGTCTTCTTAGTTATATAAAGAATAAGGGTATTTATTATCCTTAATCATTACATCCGCAACAGCATGTCTCAGCACTTTGGTATTGATCGGATCCATCTTTGTAAATCGTTTCATTCCCATGAGCATTACGCGAAGCTCATCACCTTCTGCAAAGCACGCTACAGTTTCATCACCTGAGTTTTTGATCTTAGTAACTGCTTCGTGTAGGTAAAGCCTGGCCATGTTTTGGTATAATGTACTTCCCTCTTCACCATATTTCTCCATAAGCTTCTCTGTTCTTAGCAGGGTAGACTCAGCCACGTAAACCTCGATCAGCATGTCAGCAAGACCCATTAATACTTCCTGCTCCTGATCCAGCTTCGGCCCAAATTTTTCTGCAGCTTTACCAGCCGCCATCAATACCGCTTTCTTCAAATTCTTAACTACTTCCTTCTCTTTGGCCAATGGAACCGAAAGGTCAGGTGTTTCAAATGAAGGAACACCGGTCAATTCTTTGCCTACTTCCATGGCAGGTCCAAGTAGGTCTATCTCACCTTTCATGGCTTTTTTCAGCATCATTCCCACAATCAACATGCGGTTGATTTCATTGGTGCCTTCATAAATACGTGTAATTCTGGCGTCTCGGTAAGCTCTGGCCATAGGCGCTTCTTCTGAGAATCCCATACCACCATATACCTGAACACCTTCGTCTACACAATAATCCAGAACTTCTGAACCGTGAATTTTGATCATGGCACATTCAATAGCATATTGTTCCACACCTTTAAGTTTAGCTTCTGTTGGAGAGAGTCCGTCCGATTCCAATTTCGCTATTAAGTCTTCAATATTCTGTCCAGCACGATAAGAAGCGGATTCTGTAGCATAAGTTTTGGTTGCCATTTTTGCCAACTTTTGCTTTATGGCTCCAAAGCTGGAAATGGATACACCAAACTGCTTTCTTTCATTGGCATATTGCGTGGATTTGGTAGCTACATCTTTGCAGCCATTTATACATCCTGCTCCTAATTTTATACGTCCAACATTGAGAACATTAACAGCTATTTTGAAACCGTTTTCCCTTTCTGAAAGCAAATTCTCAACAGGTACTTTTAGGTCATTGAAAAAAACCTGGCGAGTCGAAGACCCTTTGATGCCTAATTTTTTCTCCTCATCATTCATGGTAATGCCATCCCATGTTCTTTCAGCGATGAAAGCAGATAATTTTTTATCGTCATCGATTTTAGCGAAGATGATAAGCAGATCAGCGAACCCAGCGTTCGAGATCCACATTTTCTGTCCGTTGATCACATAGTGCTTACCATCATCAGAAAGCACTGCTTTTGTTTTACCTGAATTAGCATCTGATCCTGCATCCGGCTCTGTTAGACAATAGCAAGCTTTCCACTCGCCAGAAGCCAATTTCGGTAGATATTTCTTTTTTTGATCTTCCGTGCCGTAGTATAGAATGGGAAGTGTACCAATTCCTGTATGAGCGCCATATGCTGTAGAGAATGATCCTGCAGATGCCATCATGTCGGCAATTAACATACCCGTATTGAAGCTCATGCCCAATCCACCGTAATCTTCCGGGATGGTAACTCCTAATAATCCAAGCTCACCGGCTTTATCCATCAAAGAAGGCATAAGTCCTTCTTCCATGTTTTCAATTCTTTCTGTATTGGGATTGATCTCTTTGTCTATGAAATCCAATGTGGCTGCTGCCATCATTTTTTGTTCTTCGGAAAACTCCTCTGGAATAAAGACATCCTGTGCTTGTGTCTCTTTGATAAGGAATTCACCACCTTTTAATGCGGTTTTTTCTACTGCTGCTTCCATTTTATTCTAATATCTATTTTCATTGTTGAGTTAAAATACTCTGCATGCATAACAAATATAAATAATTTACTCTGCATGCATAACATTTTTATCAAAATATTTGCGGTCTGCTTTTGCTAATATTGCCTTTCTGAAACGAGATTACAATTCAACTTCATTATTTGACAATTGAGTAATAATAAATTGATGTTGGGATGGGTGAGTGGCAGCTTTGAAGAAAAAAGAAAAATGAAAAAACTATTCTTGATCTCCGTATTTTTTTTAGGATCCCTTTCAGCTTTTTCTCAGGAACAGTGCGAACTGATTGTGAAAGTTGAAAACATCAAAGAAGTAAAAGGCTCACTGAAGGTAGCCATCTACAATCATGAAGATCATTTTTTATCCAAAGAGGTGATGAGTGATGGTAGACCCATCGATGCTCATTCGATGGAGTTTTCATTTAAGGGATTAGGTCAGGGAGTATATGCTGTCTCTATTTACCAGGACGAAAATGATAATGGTGAATTGGACGCTAATTTCATGGGGATCCCTTCTGAACCCTATGCCTTTTCCAACAATGCCAGAGGTATGTTTGGTCCACCATCTTTCCAAGACTGTCAATTTGAAGTAAAAGTAGGAGCTCAGGAAATAGTCATATCACTGTGAGAGCATACTGGAAGAAACACTGGAAAAAGCATCTTGTAGGAGCTATTTTGATCTTTCCTTTTGGAGGTGCTATGAATATGGTTGTTTTCTGTAACAACTGTTTGGAAGAGCCTTTCCTTTTTTCGTTCAACTTTTGGCTTAGTTTTTCATACAGTGGATTAGCCTGGGCTTTTTTCTGGAAAGGCAGTGAACTGCTGGTTGATTTTTGGGATTTTTACATTCCGTGGGTCAAAGCACCTATCAAACGATTTTTGGCTAGCCTTATTTCTATCGTAATATTGGTTTACCTAATAGTCTGGGGCCTTGATCTGTTTTTCGATCTGATTGTTTTAGGAAAAACATGGACAGAGACAATTGTAGAAACGGGGGCTCCTTATTGGGATACTTTATGGATTACTTTAGGAATCAACGTTTTTATGCATGGCAGAGGATTCCTGATTGCATGGCGTCAGGCTGCCATCGATAATGAGCGACTGAAAACAGAGCAGGTAGCCTCCCAATACAATAGTTTAAAGAATCAGGTTAACCCCCATTTCCTTTTCAATTCTCTAAATGTACTTAGTTCGCTGGTCTATGACGATCAAGATAAGGCAGTTGAATTCATTCGAAAACTATCTCAGGTGTACCGATATGTACTGGAAAGCAAAGATGAAGAGGTTGTGCCTGTTCAAGAGGAAATGGAATTCGTAAGGAATTTTGCTTTTCTTCAGAAAATCCGATTTGGTGAAAACCTTCGGATGGAAATAGATGATGTGAAAAGTAGCAGATATGTCCCTCCGTTAGCGATTCAGGTTCTGGTTGAAAATGCGATTAAACACAATGTAGTTAGTGAAAAAGATCCTCTTACAGTAAAGGTTGATTTTGAAGAAGAAACCTGTACGATTTGGAATAATCTCAAAGAGAAGAAAGTCAAAGATTCTACCGGAATCGGGCTGAACAATCTAGTTGAACGGTATCAATACCTGACGGATAAGAAAGTAGAAGTAAACAAAGGTGAGGATTATTTCGAAGTGAAATTACCTTTATTAACACTTGATAAATGAGATATATAATTATCGAAGATGAGCAACTGGCAGCCAAAAGGCTGAGGTCATTGATAGAGAGCATTCGGCCTGACTATGAGTTTGTAGCCAAGTTTGACTCTGTGGAGTCTGCCTCGATTTCATTGCCTGCGTTGAGTTATGACCTTTTATTCATGGATATTCAGCTAGCAGATGGGTTGTCATTTGATATTTTCGACCAGATTCAAATTCAGAAGCCCATCATCTTTACCACGGCCTATGATGAATTCGCTCTTAAAGCTTTCAAAACCAATAGTGTTGATTACCTGCTAAAACCCATTGCAGATGAGGAACTTGCTAATGCTATTAAGAAGTTCGAACAAAATTTTGATAAGCAGAAACCTGCTCCTGTTGCTGATACAGATCTGGAGAAGCTGATGAAAGCACTTCAACCCAGTGGAAAAGAACGGTTTGTGGTGAAGGTAGGGGAGCACCTGAAAACTGTAGAAACCCCGTACGTTCAGTTGATTTACAGTCAAGACAAGGGGACCTATCTTTTTACCAATGCGGGCAAACGATTCTTAGTTGATTATACTCTGGACAAAGTGGAGGAACTGGTCAATACAGACCAGTTTTTTAGGATATCCCGAAAATTTATTGTGAATATCAACTACATCAAAGATATCATCGCATTCACCAATTCCAGACTGGAAATCATGATTGATCATTTTGATGAAGATCAAATCATAGTGGCCAGGGAACGTGTTGGTGACTTCAAATCCTGGCTCGACAGATAAATATGGCCATTGGTCAAATTATTTCCGTAATTCCAACGTTTGTTACTTAACTTTGGAATAATACCATAATTATATTATATGTCAGTAACAACTATGAGTCAAAGAGTTGTAAGATTTAAAAACAATTTACACGAGGAGTTTAACAAAACCCTTAACCAGAGGGTGAATCACTATTTCAAAAACTCTAAATATGGCAGGTATGCCAATATGGAAATGGTAACCAAGACCATATTCATGTTTTTACTTTATTTCGTACCGTATTTCTTATTCTTACTTGGTTTCGTTCAAAGTGTCTGGGTGTATTACCTGATGATGTTTTTAATGGGATTAGGAAAGGCAGGAATTGGACTATCTGTTATGCATGATGCCAATCATGGTGCATATTCAAGAAAGAAATGGGTGAATAATCTGGTAGGTTATTCTTTAAATATCGTAGGTGGAAATGCTACAAATTGGAAAATTCAGCACAATGTGAAACACCACACATACACCAATGTCACTGGAATGGATGAAGACATTGCTCCAAAAGGGGGAATTCTTCGATTTGACCCAAATACTCCAATAAAGAAGCATCATAAGTGGCAACATATTTACGCATGGTTCCTGTATGGACTCATGACAATGAGCTGGATTATTGTAAAAGATATTGTTCAGCTTGCTCAGTACACCAGGGACGGAATGCTAAAAAAGCAAACTAAGAGTATTTCCAGAGCATGGGTTTGGTTGGTTATTACCAAGGTGTTTTACTATACGTACATCCTTGCTTTACCAATACTATTAACTTCCATTGCCTGGTATCACATTGTTTTAGGGTTCTTCCTAATGCACTATGTTGCCGGTTTCACCCTGGCAATCATTTTCCAGCCTGCACATGTAATGGAGGATCATACGTTCGAAAATGTAGAAAATACAGATGTAGTAGAGGAGAATTGGGCCGTACATCAATTGAAAACGACTTGTAATTTCGCACAGAAGAATTGGGCATTATCATGGTTTGTTGGCGGGCTCAACTATCAAATTGAGCATCATCTTTTCCCTAATATTTGTCATGTGCATTACAGAAAAATAGCAAAGATCGTCAGGAAGACGGCAGAGGAATACAACGTGCCATATCGATCTTACCCTACCTTCATGTCAGCATTGGTTTCCCACGGAAAAATGCTTTACTCGCTGGGTCGGTAAACAATGAAAGAACTTTTGAATGAAATTGGGAGCTGCACGGTGTGTAGCTCCTTTTTTGTTCATAGTCCCAGGCCTGTTGTTAAAGCGTCCAGATCAGCGAAGTTGCTAATCATTGGGCAGGCACCTGGCAGGAGGGTACATGAATCCGGAATCCCGTGGGACGATGCAAGCGGAAAAAATCTACGAGACTGGCTGGGGCTTTCAGATGATGTCTTTTATGATGAAGAACGGGTAGCACTGGTTCCAATGGGGTTTTGCTATCCCGGGTCCGGAAAGTCGGGTGATCTGCCTCCCAGACCGGAATGTGCACCTTTGTGGCATGAGAGACTATTACAAGCCTGTGAATCTGTTCAGCTTACGCTATTGATTGGTCAGTATGCACAGAAATATTATTTAAAGAGAAATGTAAAATCCAACCTCACAGAAACAGTAAAGTCATACACCGACTATCTTCCTCATTATTTCCCACTACCTCATCCATCTCCCAGAAATCGTATTTGGATGAAGAAAAACTCATGGTTCGAAAGCGACCTGATGCCTGAACTTAAGAGGAGAGTACGTAAAATCATATAGGAAAAATTACCATAAAATGGGTATTGATTTTTGTGATCGAAGCACGGAGATTAGCATATCTAATTTCAATGAATATGAACGTATCAATAATATCTACATACGGAAGGATGGAAAACAGAAAAGCAACTGGTCTTACAAAGATCAGAAAAACCCTGCTTGAGCTTGCGGAGAACCATTTAAACTCACCGGAAACGAGCCATTTGATCTCCCGAGAGGGAGTTGAAAAACTGAAAAGAAAACTCGCATCATAATAAAAAAAAGGCCCGAATTTCAGGCCTTTGTTATTTACTGAGGGTAGGATGCACTTTGCATAATCTCCTTAATTTGATCTGTATGACGCTTAGTGTGCCCGGATAAAAACAAGACACCCTGATAAGAATCGATGAGACCGAATGGAAATTGCATGTAGTAGTTTCTAAGGTTGAGATCAGTAGACTTTACGAACTTCATGGTCGATTTCCTTCGCTGCTTGAATGTTTTCAAAGTGGCTGTAAAATCTCCAAAACTGTTTGTAGGCTCAAACTCCTTTCTGGTTTTTACCTTTTGTTCACGGCTAGTGATCAGACCAAGTAATTGATCATCATCCATTGCTACTTCAGATCTTTTAGATGGATTAGGATCAGTTTGAAGACTATTTTGGATCATTCCCATCAAGTTTTGCTCGGAAATTGCAATATGTTCCAGGCATTCAGCGATTGACCATTGGCCATCACCAGGTCTGTAACTAACCTGCTCATCACTTAATCCTTTCACCAGTTCTGAGAGCTCGTCATTTGTTTGCTTTAGATGACTCAATGCTCTTTTTCTCTCCTGATCTGAAATGGCCTGAGCGCACACAGTAAAGAGGAGTAGTGTAAATACTGAAATAGATAATACTTTTTTCATAGTTGTAGTTGTTTTTAATACCAGATCTATGACGAAAAAAGAATGACATTATGGACAGCCTTAATTAATTATTGCTGACTGACTAGAAATCCTATGGAAAAATTGGAATCGGAATCAAATATGTATGAAAAGGTAGGTTCGAGATAAAGCGCATTATAAATAACATTCGCAGCTTTTAGCTTTTCATTATCAATGGGGTATTCACTTGGAGGATCAAGAATAAAGTACCGTTTATCACTTCCTTCAACTTCTTCCTTAACGAACTCAAAGATCATTCCTCCTAACATAAAACACAGATTTCTGTTTTTTTCTGGCACTTGTAATAATGCATCTCTGACTTCTCTGAAAACAGTGGTATCCTGAACTTCGCTCAGAAAATATTTAGATCCATGAATTTCTATACTTAATGTGTCATCTTGCTCCACCCAAGCCAATTTCGTGTTGCCTGATCCGATATCCACTATAAACGATTCATTAATGAATTCCTTAGGAATAGTAGCAAGTAACGCATATCGAGCTTCATCTGCAGCATCGATGCTTTTTATTTTAAGAGAGGCGTCTGCCAATTGGCTATTCAAAGATGAAATGTCTTCAGACTTAACAACGCTGGAGCTTGCGATTAAATGAATATTTTGAGGTTTAACCCCATAGTTCAAAATTTCATTTTTGAACTCCTTGATATTGTCAATGATCTCTGCGTTGGTATTGACTCCATATATAAAATTACTTCGTCTAAACGAAGATCTTTCTAATTGCCAGCACCTATCATCATCAATTTCAATGACGAAGTAATTTAGACCAAGGGATCCAAGCTCAATAACGGCTTTCAGTTCTCCATTTTCTGGTATCCGAGGTTGATAATCAAAGGAATGCCTTTGAAGTACAGGTTGCTCTTTGGGTGGTCTGGGTTTCGTCTCTTCTTTCGAAGATTTTTTCACACCACAAGAGATCAGAAGGATCAAAAAGATGAAACAAACTTTTATGAATAGCTTCATTTTTTAGTTGGGTTAAGCTAACTCTCGTAAATCTACAGGAACTACTTTAGAAACTCCCTGTTCCTGCATAGTTACACCGTAAATAACATCAGTGCTTGCCATTGTTCGTTTATTATGAGTAACAATTATAAATTGTGACTCCTTAGAAAACTTTCGGATGATCTCATTGAATTTGTCAATGTTGGCATCATCCAATGGTGCATCTACCTCATCAAAGATACAAAATGGTGCAGGTTTTAGTAAATAGATTGAAAAGAGAAGTGAGGTTGCTGTAAGCGTTTTTTCTCCTCCAGAAAGCTGATTGATAGTTAGCGGACGTTTGCCTTTTGGTTTCGCAATGATGTCGATGGAGCTGTCTAATGGCGAGTCAGGGTCTGTTAATGTGAGATCGCAATCATCTTCTTCAGTGAAGAGCGTTCTAAAGACCTTAATGAAATTGTCCTTGATCTGATGGAAAGCTTCCATGAATGTTTCTTTGGCTACTTCATCGATCTCACTGATTGTTTTTAAAAGTGTCTCTTTGGCGTTAATCAGATCCTCTTTTTGCTCAATGATGAAGGTGTGACGCTCCTGGATCTCCTCAAACGCCTCCATTGCCATCGGGTTGATTGGCCCCATATTGTCCAACCTGTTTCTTAGCTTATCTACTTTGTTTCTAAGATCTTCTTCTGTGAATTTTTTATAGTCTGTGATATCCTCATCCTTGATTTTCTCCAAATCAATATTAAACTCAACAGATAGCCGATCCTTGACGGAGTTAAGTCCCATCTTGGCATCATTGAGCTTGTTTTGCCATTCCATAAGTGCATGATCGATTCCTTCACGCTTTCTCTGGGTTTCTCTGAGATTTTTTTCCTCCTCATCAATGATGCTGCGAGCTTCGTAGTATTCCTTTTCTGCTTCGTTTACGCCTGTCTCTAATGCTTCTTTTTCATCATACATCGATACAAGCTCGTCATCACTGGCTGTACTCTTTTTTACAAGCTCATTCAGATTGGCTGTTGCACTTTCCAACTCTTCACGGTTCTTTTCTATTCTTTCCAGTGAAGCTTCATAAGATTCCTCTTTGAATGAAATCTCCTGCAGAATGCTGTTTAGTTTGTTTTGTCGCTGATGGAATATTACATTTTCCTCATTAAACGCAGAGGATTTCAAGTCTAACGCTTCCTGAAGAGTTAATGCTTCTTCTTTTTTAGCTTCAACACTCTTTTCAAGTTCCTCAAGTTCCTGCTGTTCTTTCTCTGCCTGTGGTCTCAGGGCTTCCAGCGATTTCTCCAGGTCTACAATTTGCTGCTGGATATCCTCTCTTCGATTCTTATTAGAGGTTAGTAATTCGAGAAACTGTTCCTGCTTGGTTTGGACAGATACCTCTACCTCTTTGATCTGTGCAAGCTCTTCTTTTACTTCCTCCAGTTGCGAAGCTTTGGAAGACTGTCGTAGTTCATCGAGTATGGCCTGCTGCTTGGTAACAGCGCCTTCAACCTCCGTTTGCTTTTTTCTGAGGTCTTTGATTTCAACTTCAAGCTTCTCGAGGTTTTTAGCTCTACCAATACGTTTTCCTTCAAACAGGCCGATTGATCCTCCTGAGATACTGAATCGGCGGAAGGTGACCTTACCCTCTTTGTCAAGAAGCACTACATTGTCATTTCCAGGATGTTTAGGATTGGAAGTGATGTACACGTTCCATAGAAGATGTTTGATAAGGTTCTCGTACTTCTTATCAAAATCGATCAGTTCTAATGCTGATTTACTTCCTGTAGGAGCTTCTACTTTTTCCGAGGTGTACTCAGCCAGGTTTTCCAGAATGAAAAAATTGGCTTTTCCTTGTGTTGACTCACTAAGTAAGTTAACAGCCTTCAATGCATCATCCCTGGTCTCTACGATGTAATAGTTCATGAAAGGCTCAAGGAAGTTTTCAATTGCCACTCGATATTCCTCCGGACAACTCAATACATCGGAGAGGAGAGGGGCATCTTTCCATTGTGGATTCTTTTTCAGAAACTTTATTGCCTCTGGGAAACCTTCCAGATTATCCACCAGAGACTTTGTCAGACTAAATTCGTTTTGTCTGGCATCAAGCGTACGGTTGATTTTAGTGAGTTCTTCCTTGTGCTTAGCAATCTTTTCTTCAGTGTCAGCGATCTGCTCTTTCAGTGTTTCTTCACTCAGCTTCAGTTCATCATAAACTTTCTGCTTAGTGCTTTTCTCCTGCACAATTTCATTCAGCCGATTCTTGAATTCTTCGATATTGGCACTTTTCTCACTGGTATCTTCACTGGTTTTGCTGAGCTCACTCATCATGGACTTCAACTGAATGTCCTTGATTTCGATTTCCTTGTTTATCTGAAACTGTCGATCCTTCTTTTCAGAATAATAAGTGTTTAATGAATTGAGCTTTTCCTGTGCTTCAGTGGTAAGGGTCTTTTGAGATTCATACTCACTTTTCAGGCTCTCTACCCTGGATAGGATAGCCGTCACATCTTTTTCTACTTCTCGCGCCTCATTTCTCAATCCCTCCAGAGATACAGCAGCACGTTCACTGCTTTGCTTATCATGACTGATTTGTTCTTTAAGCGTCTCTATTTTGTCATTTAAGAACTTCTGACGCTCATTCTTAATTTTTTTGTCGCTTTCATATTGACGGATCTTACTCACATGTTCGTTGAGTGTTTTCTGTCTTGAGGAAAGCAATTTTTCTTTATTAATCAGGTCAGCCTTTGCTTTTTCAATGGCAGCTTCTTTTTCATTTACCAGGGAATTTAGTGCAAGCTTCTTGTCATTCTCCTCCTGAATGGATTGCTGAATGCTGTCAAAGTGCTCTTGCTGATTGTTCATTGCCTTTTTAGCCAATGCAATGCTTGAGTTTTTATACTCATCTTTTAGCTCATAGTACTTTTTTGCCTGAGTTGCCTGCCGCTCCAAAGACTTGAGATTCTTTTCAATCTCGAAAAGCAAGTCCTCCACACGTTCCAGATCTGCATCTGTATCACTCAGCTTTTTAAGCGTTTCTTTCTTTCTGATCTTGAACTTGGAAATGCCGGCAGCTTCTTCAAAAAGTGCTCTACGGGAGTTATCCTTATCATTTAGGATATCATCGACCATTTTAAGTTCGATGATCGCATAGCTATTGGAGGCTATTCCTGTGTCCAAAAAGAGGTTGGTAATGTCCTTTAGTCTGCATGTCACTCCATTAAGCAAATACTCACTTTCGCCTGACCGATAATATCGTCGAGTAATTGTAACCTGCGAGTACTCAGTAGGAATAAGGTTTTTGGTATTGTTGAAAGTAAGAGAGACCTCTGCAAGCTGTGTTGGTTTTCGTGCTTTTGTGCCATTGAAAATTACATTCTCCATCTTATCTGATCGAAGCACACGCGACTTTTGCTCGCCAAGAACCCACCTGATAGAATCAACCACGTTGGACTTACCACAACCATTAGGTCCCACAATACCTGTGATTCCATCATCAAAATTGATAACCACCCGGTCAGCAAAACTCTTAAAACCCTTTATCTCTAACTTGGTTAACTGCATGTAATAATCAATAGGCTAAAAAGGTGAAGCGGACAAAAATATAAGATTCAACTGCAAGTAGTGGAAAGGAATGTTAAATTGTTTGTGTGATTTATCCACCATTTTTCCCCAGTTTCGTATTATCATCCTATAGATGAATTATTCATGTAATTATTTGAAAGTTTAATCGAATGATAGGAGGGAAATTAAAATCTTAGTTGCATTATTGTAACATCTGAAAAGCAAATCAGCTATTAACTTAACTTTTTGATAAAAGTCACTTATTTTTATTTGACCAGACAGCAAGGAAAAGCAAAATATGGAGAAACCGACCATTCTGTATGTAGATGATGATCAGTTTAACATCACCCTGTTCGAATTTAACTTTAAAAATGAGTTTGAAATTCTAAATGCTACTTCTGGTTCAGAGGCGCTTCAGTTGATAAAGCAGCACGATGAAATCAAGGCTATAGTGAGCGATGTTAGAATGCCTGAAATGGACGGTATCGAATTTATCGGTAAGGTAAAGGAAACAAAATCTGATTTACCTTGCTTCTTACTTACAGGATATGGGGGAGCGCAGGAGGTGGTTGATGCCATCGATCAGAACCTGATCGTAGGATATTTTAGTAAGCCTTTCGACAAGGAAAATATTATTACAACGCTCAAGTCTACCATCAACGATTAACTGTAGCTTTTAAGCTCCAATTCTCCATACTTTCTCTAACTTAGCTTCATGGACGATTTTAGTTTTTGGTGGTATATCATAGCAGCAGTTATATATTTTCTTACCAGGGGTAAGAAGAAAAAGGAGCAGCCAAACTCACGTCCGGGTTCAGAAAACAGACCACCTCAAAATCAACCCAAATCATTTGAAGATCTATTAAGAGAAATTACCGAAGGGAGGCAGGAAGAAGAACCAACCATCGAGCAAGAGCCTGTTTTGGTTCAGGAGAAGAAGAATGAAAGGCAGGAAATGGAGGACACTGCTCGTTTGGAGGGTGAGCGAAGAGCGTTTGCAGATGATGAAAGTAAACGTGTGTACGAAGAATCCATCAAGATGGCAGAAGGTGCTGACCTGGAGTTTAATCCGGATGAGCATTACCGACAGCCAAGACTGTTTAAAGGAGGATCTGCTGCAGAGGAAGAGGAATGGACGATAGCTGATGAAATACGAGACGGGCTCAATTCTTCAGAGGCAAAAAAAGCGATCATCTATAGCGAAATACTTAATCGAAAGTATTAGTCTTTCTTCAATTCAAAAGCATAGGGAAGTAAGTCATCTGACTGATGGGTGTTTGATTCTTCTCCTTCACAGAAACTTTTAACTTCCGGATTTCCAAATTCATGAATGACCTGGCGACATGCCCCACAAGGAGGGGTTGGTTTAGGAGTTGGGGTGTAAACCACTAGCTTCTCGATTTCTATTGTTCCTTCTGCTATGATTGCATTAGCGATTGCATTTCTTTCTGCACATACGGTAAGGCCATAAGAGGCATTTTCCACGTTGCACCCAGTGTAGACATTGCCAGATTTGGTGAGAAGGGCTGAGCCTACTTTGAAGTTGCTGTATGGTGCATATGCCTTAGAGGCTGCCTCGATAGCCTTTTCTTTGAGTTCATGTTCAGACATACGTCAATGTTAATGAAATCTTAATTAATATGTTCAATTTATAATGAGCGAGGTATTTTTTGTAGTTTACAACGAATACTAATTTACAATTATGAAATACTTACTGACCTTAATCATTACAACACTATTAATTGGGTGTACTACTCCGGCAACAAACCCGGTGGTTATTACCGATGAAGACGAAGAGACGCTAAGAGAATTTAAAAAGGTGCTTTGGCCAAAAGCTTACGCCGAACAAGATACAGCCCTGCTGAATCAGCTATTGCATGAAGATTTTCAGCTAATAGATGATAATGGAGATAAATACTCCAAAGAAGACGAACTGGCTTATATAACGGAATATGGAACGAGTTACGATGAGTTTAATTTCGAAATCACGAGGCTTGACATATTTGACAATGGAACTGCCGTGGTATCTGGAACCGGGACCATGAAAGGAGTGAATGGATCTGAAGCTTACATCACAAAATACCAATCAAGCAATGTCCTTATAAAAGTGGGAGGAGCATGGAAGGCAATCAACAGCCATGTGAGTGGTGTGAAAGAAGAGACCTTTCCTATGGCAGGAGCCGAAGAAGAACAAAGTAACTAGTATCAGAATCCTTTAGATAGGTTTTGAGATCTCCGAGTCTCGCTCTTTCGTCGCGCAAGGGGATTAAAAAAGCTCTGACACAGCTATGTCAGAGCAAGCGAGCTATGTAAAGAATAATGAGAAGACCAGAGTGATTAAGTGAGAAACATCTTCACTTTCCTTAATAGCAGTACAATGATACGTGCAAATTGGGAGCAAACGATAGAAATCCTCACTCAATGAATGAGCAGTATGTTTGAGAGGACGAATGGTATGATCCATTGAATGAACGAAAAAACCCTGACCGGAAATGGCCAGGGTTTTTTATCACTTTTGTGTGAATGTTACCGCTTATCTTTTAGAAAGATCGACGTAATCACGCTCGTTTTCTCCTGTGTAAACTTGTCTTGGTCGTCCAATTGGCTCACCCATCTCTCTCATTTCTTTCCACTGAGCGATCCACCCCGGAAGTCTGCCTAATGCGAACATTACTGTGAACATATCAGTAGGGATTCCAAGAGCTCGGTAGATAATTCCTGAATAGAAGTCTACGTTAGGATAAAGCTTTCTATCAACGAAGTATTGATCTTTTAAAGCCTCTTCCTCAAGACCTTTGGCAATATCCAATACCGGATCATGAACGCCTAATTTTTCAAGCACGTCATCAGCAGCTTTCTTAATGATCTTCGCTCTAGGATCAAAGTTTTTATATACTCTGTGACCAAAGCCCATCAGTCTAAACGGATCATCCTTGTCTTTCGCTTTCGCCATCCACTTCTTAGTGTCTCCACCATCTGCTTTGATATTCTCCAACATTTCAATTACAGCCTGGTTAGCACCACCATGCAGCGGACCCCAAAGCGCATTGATACCGGCAGAGATAGAAGCCCAAAGACTAGCTTGAGAAGAACCTACGATTCTCACAGTTGAAGCTGAGCAGTTTTGCTCATGGTCAGCATGAAGAATAAGTAACTTGTCAAGTGCTTTCGCAACAACCGGATCTACTTCATACTCCTCTGCAGGAAGGGCAAACATCATATTGAGGAAGTTGCCACAGTAATCCATTTTGTTGTTTGGATAGATCACCGGATGACCTACTTTCTTTTTGTATGCCCATGCAGCAAACGTTGGCATTTTAGCAAGCAGTCGGATGATGCTTAGCTCTGTTTCTTCCTTAGATCTGTTTGGATCCAGACTGCTAGGGTAGAAGGCCGTTTGTGCTGTGATCAAAGAAGACAACACGCCCATTGGGTGTGCCGCAGATGGAAATCCATCCAATATCTTTTTGATATCTTCATTCACTAATGTGTGGTGCGTGATATCACCAGCAAATTTGTCAAAGGTTTGCTTATTTGGAAGCTCACCATGGATCAGCAAGTAGGCAACTTCCAGGAATGTTGATTGATCCGCCAGCTGCTCAATCGGATAGCCTCTGTAACGAAGAATTCCTTTTTCTCCATCCAGAAAGGTGATGGCACTTTCACAAGAGCCTGTATTTTTAAATCCTCTGTCCAGTGTGATTACACCAGACTGACCTCTGAATGAGCTAATATCAATGGCATGTTCATTTTCACTCCCAACTGTCACTGGGAGTTCATATGTTTGTCCATCAATGGTTATTTGGGCGGTTTTTGACATATTATTTACTCTTATTTGCTGATTTAAAAATTTCCACGAAATTAACGATTTTAATCCAGATTTTGAAGGGTTAGTTCCCATTCAATATCAGCGGCAATCCATCGTCACCACCTCCAATTACAATCACTTTCGAGTTAGGAGAATTGGCAATATCCATGGTTGCTTCAATTCCCCGCATTCTTAATAACTCAGGAGTCAAACTACTGTTTATAATTTTATTAGCGGCAGCTTCACCTTCTGCGGCAATTCGCTTTCTCTCTGCCTCACTTTTTTCTTTCTCCAGCCGATATTGATATGCTTGTGCTTCTTGTTCCTGTTTTTGCTTGTTTTCGATTGATGTTTTGATTTGCTCTGGTAGGTTAATTGATCGAATTGGCATACTAATCATTTCAACTTCATTTCCTGGGGCACCTAAAATATCAGCAGTTTCATCCTTAATTGCTGCTTCAACCTCGTTTCTTTTAGTAGAATATATTTCCTCTGCTGTATACCTTCCCATTACTCTTCTAACAGTGGATCTTACCTCTGGAATTACCAAAATTGGAATGTATTGACCTTGAAATTTTTCTTGTATTATTCCAATTTTATCATACCTAGGATGAAATCTCACTGTAACATCCACGTCAATTTTTAGTCCGTTCTTATCTAGAACGTTCATCGTTTCATCTATACTTTGTTCTGCTACATTGTATACATATTTCTCATTCCATGGAGCTTTAATATGCCACCCTGGGCCAATAATATTTTCTTTTTCAAGCTTTCCACTTAAGGTCTTGAAGATGACTGCTCGTTCTGAAGCTTCAATTCTATAAAAGATGCTACTCGCGGCTGAGAACAAAATGATTATTCCTACCAATAGAATAATTACAAACGGTAAATACTTTCTGTTGTCCATATGTTTAGATTAAGATTGTCACATTTAGTTGTGACACAAAGGTAACATGTCATTGATACCTCCGGTTCAGTCTTTGGTGGTCAATGTGATTTTATTATTTGATTGCTTAATCAAATCATGATCCATGATCATTTTCCGAAATTCTCCTTCCACAAACATTTCTGCCTGATCAGCATAAAAAGGACTAAAGTAATTTCCTGATTGTCCGGTAGGGAGGATACTCCAGCTGTTATTCCTGATATCGGAGAAATCAACGATTCTTCTTGTGGAAGGCCCAAACCTGATCGTTTGATTCTTGCCTTCACTGTACGTGTAGCCAATATTATTGAGCACCTCATTTCCTCCGGAAACCGGAAAATCACCCACATTCAAAAAGCTGATTACTTCACCCATGGCATGATTGTGTCTTAATGCATGTGCATCTCCCCAGCTCCAGAGGGTGTAATCATCTCCCCAGTGGTTTTTCAAATCTGAGATGGAAGTTTCAAAGGCTTGTCTGATGATATCATCTCTCGTTTCAATAGCCTCGGTAGTGTTATTATCCCACCATGCGGAGTTCTCGTTTTTTAACAAGTGCTCGGTGGCCACCTTATACGTGTGTGAACGCTTATACATCGGCCAAAGCTCCTCGCCAATCTCGTCTTGCTGAGCAGCTTTCAATGTTTCGTGGATCCATTTTTGGAATATCAGTGGCTTAAAGTCTGATCTATCGAAATCGCCATTCCATTGACTCAGGTCTTGTAATAAATCACTGCTTTCAGGTTCTTCAATAGCGATTAGCATGATGTCTTTTACCGCTTTCATCATAAGAGAATTATCATCTAAAAGCATGGATTTCATATCGTCTACCTTTAATGAAGAGGCAGGGTCCAGCAATTGAGTGATCCGTTCGCCCCGGTCATCCGGCAGGTAATATCCAGAGTACAATACTCCATTCACGGTATCTGGTTGATTATTTGCGCTGTGTACATAACCCCAGGGTGGATTGATGGCATGTGGATTTTTGCTGAAGGCATACGTGCTGTCAGGATCATCAAGACCTGTGGAACCATCATAAAACGTTTTGCTGGTTCGCTCATCTCTACGCTTGATGAGTTTACCGACTGCCCACCAGGCCACATTTCCTGAAGAATCTCCGTACATAATGTTCAGTCCTGGTCCATGTATGAGCGAAGCTGCTCGCTCAACTTCCTCCATATTTTCAGCATAGGAGAGGCCATAAACTGCCTCCATCATGAAGCTTGGGAAACTGGTCGTGACCCAATACATGCTCACGATATCTTCAAGTGGTTCTTCTTTTAAAATGTCTGAGACGATTGGGCCGTGAACGGTCTTTCGAATATTGAACATTACCGGCTTTTCTCCTTTAACATTGATCATCTCTTCGTAAGTTGAAATGTCTTTCCACTCACCACGGTGCATGTATTTGTTTGAGTCTTCCGGATGAATCTCTTCGACATAAAAGTCCATGTCATCGTTCTCAAACATGGTAATGCCAGTGGCATAGGCTTCAGAATGCATTAATAATGGGAATGGGGCTCCCGGAACATGATAGCCGTAATATTCACGCGTGGGTGAAAAAAGATGTGATTCATACCATACGGCAGGTTGTGAAAAGGCAATGTGGGGGTCGTTAGAAAGTAATACTTGACCAGTGGCTGTTTTTTCAGGTGAGAGAACCCAACTATTACTCCCGATGAATTCCGGAACGCCTAGCGACGCTAAAACAGCTATTGTTTCTTTTGCCTGCACGCTATATCGATCATCGAATGAACGAAGCATAGATTCACCTTTATATTGATAAATATTGAGGTCTTCTAAATAGGTGGAATCAAGCTTATCTGAGAGCTCAGTCAGCACCGGGTCTGTGATGTGGGCGTTGGAGAAACTGAACGCCATGTAGGTAAGAATCTCAAATGCATTTTGAAGTTCGAATGGTTCCACTTCCAACCCAAGCAGGGTATGTTCCAGAGGCTTTGGATTATTATTGATGTATTCGTTGATACCGTCAATGTAGGCCCTGACTAACGGTAAACTTTTATGTTTTCTTTGCTCATATGCAGCAGCTGATTCACGGGCATACTCGCTGATGCCCATCGTTCGAAGGAACATATCATTTTTGATCATATCAGGACCAAACAGTTCTGATAATCTTCCGCTTCCCACATGTCTGAGCAAATCCATTTGCCACAACCGCTCCATCGCGTGTATATATCCCAATGCCTTGTATGTATCCTCCTCCGTCGCTCCATAAATGTGCGGAATGCCATGATCAGTGAAGTAGATATCAACATCTGCTGATAATCCTGAGACCTCTCGTGTACCTGAGTAGGAGGGGGTAAGTGTTGATTTGAGATAAAAAATATAACCAGCCACACCCAGAACGATCAGGAGTAAAAGCAGGCCAAGGATCTTTAATAATTTCATTTGAGTCAATTTGAAGCAAAATAAAAAAGCCGTCCCAATTTGAGACGGCTTTTGTTGTTACTCTTCTTTTATTTCTTCATAGTCTTTGAAGGGTGAGGTATCCAGTCCCTCAACCTGGGACCTGAACTCCGGCCATTTTTCATTGTAATAGCCGTTGACCATATCTATCGCTTCCGCCAGATCCTTCTCGAATTTATCAATCAGCTTTTGCTCTGTTTCACCAGGGGCATGCAGGGCATTCGAAGTGTACCTTCTTGCTGAGAAGTATGAATTGTTGACACTGTTTGGTGTGCCTCGGGTAATACCCTGACGATCGTCTTCTTCACCAAGGAATACATCAAGCATGCTATTCAATGTATCAATCGTCGTTTTGCAAAGTTCAACTTGCTCTTTGTACCCCTCTTTGTCTTTCTCCTTCAGGTCGCTCTGGATACTTTTGGCAATGTCAATGCTTTCTTTCAGGCGATCTACCGCTTTGATGCCCAATGCATATTTGCTTTCTAAATCTTTTAATGCATTGTATTGTGCCCTGATTGCCGCATCGGACATTTCAATTCGAGGATCGTAACGAACCTCTACAATGGTAGAGTCCATTTGATCACCATATGTGAATCGTACCTTGTAGGATCCAGGAAGAACTGTGACACCTCCTGGCTCACGATTTCCTCTTCTTTCTCTTCGACTCATAAATCCTTCACCTTTTTCATCCATGTACCAGAATGTTCTGTGGATGCCATTCTCCTCAGGCGCTTTAGATTTCAACGTTCTAATCACCTCATCTCCGTTAAAAATCTCAATTGTAAGTGAGTCATAAGAGACTTTTTCTTCCTCATTCTTTTCCTCTGCTTCTGGCTCGTTTTTCTTCTTTTTACTCTTTCCTTTCTTATCCTCTTTCGGCTCCTCTTTCTCTGCTTCCGGGCGATTGATGGAATAAGTCAGCATAGCACCATAAGGTCTGTTTTCTCCATTGTAGAGTGCATCACCACCAAAACGAGATCCTTTAGGTTGCTGATTGGAAGCCACGTAGGCTACTGGTGGATCGTATACATTCAGTGTTTTGTCCAGAGTGGATTTTCCACTTTTAGCGATCTCCCGCAGTGGGCGAATGTCATCCATCACCCATATAGCTCTTCCGAATGTACCGATAACCAAATCATGTTCTTCAGGGTGAATTACCATATCGTAGGCATTGGTTGTTGGGAAACCTTCAGAATCCCACTTGGTCCAGTTGGCACCTGCGTCTATTGAAACGTAAAGTCCATCGTCTGAACCGAGGAAAAGCAATCTGGATTCTTCAGGATCTTCAACAATGGAAAGCGTGTAGCTTACTACGTCGTTACTGTCCACGATTCGCTCCCAGGTCTGACCATAGTCTCTCGTACGGTAAGCGTAAGGGGTATAATTGAACCTTCGGTAATCATTGGCGACAAGAAGTGCTTCTCCTTCGTTTTTGTTGGATGCTTTGATCTGAGTAACCCATGTTCCTTTTGGTAAACCGGGGAGACGATCTCCCACGTTTGTCCAGGTGTCACCACCATTTCGGGTGATCTGCACATTGCCATCATCCGTGCCCACCCAGAGCAGTTCAGAGTTAAGAGGAGATGGCTCAATAACTATTACGGTACAGTAGTTTTCAGCACCCGTTGCATCCATGGTCAATCCACCACTTTCTCCCTGCTTTTGTTTTTCAGGGTCATTGGTGGTCAGGTCAGGGGAGATGATCTCCCAGTTTTGACCATTGTCTGTGCTTTTATGTACAAACTGGCTTCCGAAATAGACAGTGGATGGGTTCTGAGGATCTCTTGCCATCCCTACGTTCCAGTTGAACCTTAATTCAACATCACCATCCGGATACGTAGGTCTTACGGTCTCATTATAACCGGTTTTTCGATCATAGATTGCAGCGTAACCTTGCTGCGCCGTAGAAATTCCATATCTGCTATTCCTTGGGTCAGGTAATACATCAAATCCATCACCGAATGAAACTTCCTGCCAATAGTGGTTTCTAATTCCTTGCGCTTTCCATACGTAAGCAGGTCCGGCCCATGAGCCATTGTCTTGCATACCGCCATACACATTGTATGGAGTTTCATTATCCACGGCAATGTGGTAGAATTGACCTACTGGAAGATTTTCAACAAACCGCCAGGTCTCTCCTCTGTCTCTGGTGATGTTTAGTCCACCATCATTTCCATCCATCATAAAATTTGGATCTTTCGGGTGGATGTACCAGGCGTGGTGATCCGGGTGAACGCCATTATCAACCCCGTAAGCGCCCATTAATTGAGTAAAGGACTTACCTCCATCTACTGACACATTTACGTAGGTGAAAATGCTGTAGACGCGATTCTCATTAATTGGGTCAACATAGATTTCATGATAATAGAAAGGTCTGTTGCCAATATCACTATTGTCATTGATCTTTTTCCACTTGAATCCTCCATCATCTGATCGGTAAAGTGCATTCTTTTTAGATTCCACCAAGGCATACACGACATTCGGTCGGGAAGGAGCGATGGCCAGTCCAATTCTTCCTAACTCTCCTTTTGGAAGACCGTCCTCATCAGTTCGCTGCTCCCAGGTCTCTCCACCATCATGAGTTACATAGATGCCTGAGCCCGGACCTCCTGATTTGAAAAACCACGGATCTCTTTTGTGCTCCCACATGGCAGCAATGAGCTTGTTTGGGTTTGAGGGATCCATGACCAGCTCTGCTGCACCTGACCGGATATTGGTAAACAGGATTCGATCCCAGGTTTTGCCTCCATCGGTGGTTTTATAAACCCCTCGTTCTTCATGCTCACCCCATGGCGAACCAATTGCGCCAACATAAACGGTATTCGGATCATCCGGGTGTATAATGATTCGGTGTATGTGACGCGTTTTTTCAAGACCCATTTTTTTCCAGGTCTTACCACCGTCAAGGGTTCGGTAAATACCATCACCGCCATTCAGAGAATTTCTTGGGTTTCCTTCACCGGTACCCACCCATACTACTGATGGGTTGGACTGTTGAATGGCGACTGCTCCAATAGATGCTGTCGTTTGATCATTGAAGATTGGCTCCCAGTCAATGCCGCCACTGGTTGATTTCCAGACACCACCAGAGGCTGATCCCACGTACATTACGTCAGGTTCGTCAGTCACTACGTCAATGGCTGTAACTCGACCAGACATTCCCGCAGGGCCAATGTTTCTTGGTGCCATGTTTTTGAAAGCTTCCATATCCAGCTTCTGAGCGAGTGCCACCGTACTGAATGCCAGAAGCATTGTGAGTAATTTGTACTTCATATCTTTATTAGGTTTCTGTTAAAAGAGTTTAAGAGTAATTTAAAAAGGATCAGGGAGAAGCAAAGAGCTAAAATGATGAATGGCAGATTTGTCATATAAAACCACGAAACAAGGAATGGCGATGATCGTTTACTTAATATCGTGCGCGCTTTAGCCTATATATTGTTTGCGTTATCAACGCTGTTTTCTTTCTCTCAGGATGAACCAGAAGCTTATATTCTAAAGAGCATCTATTTTGGCGGAGGAAGCTACTACGTAGAAGAATATCAGTATGAAGAATTAATGCACCTGGTTGATTCGGTTAAAGATATTCGTGATTATACCATTACTATTCATAGCCATACAGATAATATCGGAGGTGCTGCCTACAATGAATGGTTATCGCAAATGCGTGGCGATGCAGTGATACAGAAGCTGCTAAACCTGGAGTTTAAATCCAACCAGATAGAGAAACGAGATTTTGGTCAGTTCAATCCTGTCTACGACAACAATACCTGGGAGGGTAGACGTAAAAACAGGAGGGTAGATATCATTTTCTGGCCGGTTGTGATGTAGCTATTTCTTCGGTGGATTGATCATGATATGAGCACGATGCGTACCCGGATCCATGATCCATGGTGCACCCGGAGCAGGAGGACTAAGCGGCATGCCAGTGGTTTCTTCTGTCGCGTATGGAATATAGATTACATAACGGGTATATAGATTGTCTATATCACCTGTATCTTCATTGGGATCACCTGTTGTTACGTAAAGAGTAGCCTTATCTGGCATCTCCAGTGTTCCCGCTTTCACTTCTTCTTCTCTCTTATCAAATACTTCTTTGAAACTAAGTCCTTCAGCTTTTAACTGTCTTCCTCTGGCCATAAAGGGCTCCAGACTTTTGTGATAGGCTGCCACACTGAACCCTTCCTTGTTTGGATCATCAGCAATGCAAATGAATTCGTTTGTTCCTTCTTTTAGCTTGACCAGCTCACCATCCTTATTAAATCCCATTACAGTGGCCTCTGCTCGCTGATGTTCAGGGGCAGCCAGCACAGCCGTTTCTAGCTGGTAGTCTTTATCAGGAATTTCCTGACCGGTGCAACTAAGTAAAATGAAAAAAAGTGAGGTTAGTGAAGTGAGGTTTTTCATGACTGATATGTTTGAATCTGATTAAAGATAAAAGTTTCCTGATTGAATTCAATTATTTTGCAGCTATGAGTTCACAAACGGAAATGGAACGTTCTTTAAGGCATATCAAAGTTATACTAATGATTTTTTTGGGTATAGCTACCCTTTATCTGATGCGAGAATTATCCAATCTCCTGGTGCCTTTGTTCTTTGCTTTGTTCTTTGCCGTTCTGTTTCAACCGTTGGTGCAATTTCTGGAGAGGTTTTTCCCGGTTTCGGTCAGTATTGGATTGACCACTCTTTTCACAATGACCATATTCTTTTTCATAGGATTTGGGATTTTCAATGTCATTCAAGCCTTGATTGATAATAGTGAGGTAATTCTTGACAGTATTTCCAATGACCTGAGGCCATTCATTAATGATTACACGGTTTATCTTGGGATTACATTTAAGAAGGGAGAGCTGAGAGATTTGGTAGTGGAAATGATCCAAACCGGTCAGTTCTGGTCTGCTTCGGGTTCTTTTATTAATAGCATAAGTGGAATGGCAGCCGAATTGCTCATGACCATCCTTTATTTTGCCGGGCTACTAGGCGCAATTACTCAATATGATCAGACGGTATCCTACATTGTAGGAAGCGACAACAAGAATAAAGAAAAGTCACTCCAAGTCTTCAAAAGGATCAAAGACTCAGTTGGGTCTTATATCAAGGTAAAGACGTTAGTAAGTATTCTAACCGGAATAGCAATTGGGCTAATTTGCTGGTTTTTTGGGATTGACTATGCATTGCTTTGGGGGTTCCTGGCTTTCGTTTTGAACTACATTCCGTATATCGGATCGCTTATTGCCATTATTCCTCCGCTGGTTTTGGGTATCATCGATTCCAGCTCTGTCTCTCAGGTGCTGGTGATTTTTGTGTGTCTGGAGGGGGTACAGCTAATCATGGGAAATGTAATTGAGCCAAAACTCATGGGAGATTCCTTCTCGATGAATACCGTGTCTGTACTCTTTGGTTTTGTCTTCTGGGCTTTCCTGTGGGGGACAGCCGGGATGCTGCTGGCGGTACCATTAACCTTCCTCTTCAAAGTCATCCTGGAAAATATGTCAGATGCTGGAGTAGTAGTGAGACTAATGGAGAAAAAGAAGCTGAATGGGGGCGGTTAAAATCTTCTATGCATTGAAAATGCTACAGTTTAGTTGTCCTCGTTGCAAACGAGGATGATTTGGGGAAATGAATGTAGCAGAATGGGCAGTGAAGCGGTCGAGTTGCACTGAAACTGGCAGAAAGCACTCTGGCGCATTCGTGCTAGCAACTGTTATGGACTTTATTTTTTAGTTCTTAGCCATTGAATTTCTTCCTTCAAATCCTTCGCCGCTTGAAGTCTTATTTCAGCAAGTCTAATTCCAATGTTGAACATGAAATCCGAATCCTGTTCATAATCTTTTGGAGGTGGTTCGGGTGTATATTTCGGATACATAATTCGTTGAGGTTCATGAACAGACCTTGACAAACCGCACTCTGAAATAGAAATAATTCCTTTCTTTCCCGTGTTAGCGTAAACGAGCCAAGTTTCGTTCTCGTTAGGATAAATATCACAGCTTGTTAGTGCGTTCCCCTTAATGATTTTATCAACCTTGGTTCCTTTAAAATTCTCCGTGACCTTAAGCTCATATACTACATTGTTAAACCAGCCTTCATTGGAATATTCTTCGCTTTCGTAAACCTTGATAACTTCTGCAACAAAGACTAATTCTGAGTTCTCAAAATCCTCTTGTTGCGCTTGTTGTAAGTTCTCAATAAAACCGCAATGGCATGCGTACAAATTGAGTTGAATAAAAGTCAAAAGAGTTAGAATAAGTATCCTTGCTAGCATGCTGGTATTGTCCATAACGATCAGATATGGCGAGTGGCCATATCCTATCTAAAAGCAGAAAGGTAGTGAAATCCCGTCATATCTCACAAGGCTTGCAAGTACCTACACTTAGAAAGTCTCTGCTTCAACCCAGCAGAATGGCCAGCAGATAACTCAGCAGATTCAGGGGACGGGATGAAACGGTGAAGCTAGCTCCAAAGTCAGCAAATGACTCAGTTGGCCATTCGCTATATCGCCTGTTGTGCTTCGTTAATAACAATTGCCAAACCAATCATCACAGAAGGGTATTCTAAAGGTTCCATTATTTAATTCATAGGTAATCTGATCTTCCAGACACGTTTGGCCAGCGAAATTCCCAACACATTGTATATCCCGATATACGAAAGTACCTTCTAAATACCTAGAGTGAACTTTTGTTATGATTACTGAACCCTCAGGTCCGGGCGGTCGAGATCCAGTACTTACCATGCAATCTGTTCGAAGGCTTACAGTAGAACGTAATCCTTCAATAACTTGATTAAAAGCACATGCATCCGGATCATCGTCGACAAATGTATATTCACCCTCTACGAGCGAATATTGATCACAACCTACATCCATTGATTCAAAAGTCCATGTTATTGCATTGTATGTGGGAATTTCAGGGCATGGAAAACTTGCAGATATGGTGATCTGAGATGTCAACTCATCTTGAAAAGCTCTAAAAATTAATTCGGAAACATCTTGTGTGGAATTGTCATAAAGAACTTCTTCGTCGTTAATTTGAGCACTCATAAAGAAACGCAATTGTGACTCGAACTCGAAATTTGTTAAACTTGAGTCGGTCAAAAAGTAAAAATCTTGATTTAATTCATCAATAGGGTCTATAGACACATAAATTCGTTGAATGTCGTAATGAGATCCAAGAGTCCAACTTGCTTTAGCTAATCCCTGGTCGTCAGTTAGTACTTGATTTTCTGAAATAGTACCATAATCTGCGTCCACATCTTCCGGAATGCCAAAATTGACAAGAATTCCTGAAACACCAATGCCACTAAGGTTGGCTACCTTAACTACCACGGGTCCTAGAACCTCTCCTGGATCGCCGAAATCCTTTTGTATTGATTGTTCTAAACTAATGTGAACAAAATCAAATACTTCTACAAAGTTACTTGAGGTGTCAGACAACCCATCCTTCATTGCTGTAAGAAGTACTTTAAATCTACCTCGCTCATTATATTGATGAGTTGGTGATATTTCTGAGGATGTGGAACCATCTCCAAAGTCCCAAAGAAATGTTTCACCTTCATCGGTGTTATTTTCAAAGTAAACCGTGTCTCCAACAACAATTAGATTCTCAGAAATTCTGAATTGAGCTCCAATATCAATAGCTTCAAATCCTCCATCATCACTATCATCTCCTATTATTCCACAGCCAATGAGAATTAGGGTTAGTGATATTATCTTGATCTTTTTCATGGGCTTGAAGTTTTGGTTAATCTAAAGATAAGAAATCTAGATATTTACGGCACCAAATGAAGCACAACGTTCAGCTAGCGTGCGGATGTCCACATCTAGCTCTTTGAGATTAAAAGTAGCGAACCTGACCCACACCCACAACGCTAGCTATGAAACACTGCGTTACACAAGACATTCGCCAGAAGCTGAGACGTTCAGCAGTGAGATGAAAAGTACAGAAGGGACAGGGAGCGGGACAACCGCAGGAAAGGTGCTAGCAGCACTTTGACATCTGCGGGCTAGCGCTTGTTACCCACAGTTTAATCTAGTTTCAGATTTTCAGTTCCAGAGAGTTCCCACTTGATTTTCCATTCACCATTTTCAAGGCGTTCGAGTTTGCGTCCTCTGTTGACAGTTAGTCCGGCAAATTTTGTTGGCAGTCTGGTAGTTGGTTCGTGCGGAATAGCGAAGATAGCTTCAGCATAAAATCCGAAATATCTATGTTCACAGTATTCAAGTTCTGCGATCAGAGAGTTACGAAATGCGCTCAAAATTGCTTCACGAGTTGGTCTTCCTAGTTCCGGTTCGTATGGATTCCAGTAGTTGTTGGCAATGTCACGCTGTTGTTCGAAAGTTAGCCCGTTCCATTCGGCAAATGAATAATCTCGATGTTCAACGTTCATATGCGATCAGAAGAGTATTGTGGGTAACATCTTAATAACAGGAATATTCCTGTTATTAACCTTTCAAATAACGCAAAGTGCGCGGTTATTTCCAAATAGGGATGCTAACAGGAATCTTCTAATCGCTTTAACGATTCATGTTTTCTATAAGATGAGCATGGGTATGAGTTTCCTTTTACACCACCTTGATCAGGTAATAATTTTTCTTCCCTCGCTGAGCCAGTAAATACTTATCCTGCAGCAAACTAAAATCTACTGACTGATCAGGAGCAGTGATTTTTATTTTGTTGATGCTGACACCACCACCCTGGATCATCTTTCTTGCTTCCCCTTTGGATTTGAAAATGATATTCTGAGTTGTTTCACTCAAGAATGTTGTCACATCATTTCCTGCCAGCTCACCTTTACTGACTTCTGTTTGCGGCACGCCTTCAAACACCTGAAGTAATGTCCTTTCATTCAAGCTTTCCAGGTCTTCAGTAGTAGACTTTCCAAACAAGATTGAGCTGGCTTTGATGGCGGTATCCAGGTCTTCTTTCGAGTGGACTCTTTCTGTGAGCTCTTCAGCCAGTGTCCGCTGAAGCAAACGTTGGTGCGGAGCTTCTCTATGTTCAGCAATCAATGATTCAATTTCCTCTCGACCTTTCAAACTAAAAATCTTGATGTAGTTCTCGACATCTGCATCGGAAGAATTGATCCAGTATTGGTAGAATTGGTAAGGTGACGTCTTTTCAGCGTCCAACCAAATATTGCCACCTTCAGATTTACCAAATTTGGATCCATCTGCCTTGGTGATTAGTGGAGTAGTCATGGCAAATGCCTCACCTTGTTCTTTCCTTCGAATAAGCTCGGTACCCGTAACAATGTTTCCCCATTGATCCGAACCGCCAAGTTGAAGTTTCGCGTTTTTGTTCTTCCACAAATAGTAGAAATCATAGCCCTGTACCAATTGATAGGAGAATTCTGTGAAGGAAAGTCCCGTTTCCAGTCGTGACTTAACAGAATCCTTGGCCATCATATAGTTGACCGTGATGTGTTTACCTACATCACGAATGAAGTCAAGGAAGTTAAAGTCTTTAAACCAATCGTAGTTATTTACAACCTCTGCGGCATTCTCGCCTTCGAAATCAAGGAAGTTCTCAAGCTGTTGTTTAACGCAGGATAGGTTGTGATTAAGTGTGTCTTCATCAAGTAAGTTACGCTCCGATGATTTTCCTGAAGGATCACCCACCATGCCTGTAGCTCCACCGACTAATGCAATGGGTTTATGACCGCACTTTTGAAAATGCACAAGGGTCATGATTTGCACCATGTTACCAATATGAAGTGAATCGGCAGTTGGATCAAAACCGATATAAGCTGCAGTCATGCCCTTATTCAGTTCTTCCTGTGTACCTGGCATGATATCGTGTACCATGCCTCTCCATTTTAGCTCTTCTACAAAGTCCTTCATTGATTTGGTTTAAATAAGGGCGCAAAAATAGGAGGCTTGTTTGTTTGCATCAACTAAATGGTCCTTTATATCCATTTTAAATGCTTTAACTTAAAGTTGACATCAATCATAGGGGTTTGATTTGTATGACCCCATATATTTGTCATGGACCAATTAAGAACCCTAAAAAACGACAGTATGCGAATTGCAGTATTATCTCGAAATCCTAATCTATACTCTACAAAGAGACTCGTAGAAGCAGGTGAACAAAAAGGTCACGAAATGCTTGTTGTCGATCATTCAAGATGCAACATTGAGATTGAGAAGAAAAAACCGAAGGTATATTTCAAAGGAGAACAAATACAAGATGTTCACGCGATCATTCCACGGATTGGCGCCTCAGTGACATTTTTTGGAACAGCTGTTGTTCGTCAGTTCGAAATGATGGGTGTTTTTTCCACCACAGAGTCAGTCGCCCTTGTGCGTTCGCGGGATAAACTTAGAAGTTTGCAGATTCTATCTCGAGCAGGTCTTGGACTTCCAAAGACAGTCTTTACCAATTATTCAAAGGATGTAGAAATGCCCATTAGCGCAGTTGGAGGTGCGCCTTGTGTTATCAAATTGCTGGAAGGCACTCAGGGCCTGGGAGTGGTTTTGGCCGAAACGACGAAGGCAGCCGAATCGGTGCTTGAGGCATTTAATGGGTTGAAAGCGCGTGTGATTGTGCAGGAATTTATTAAGGAAGCTGGCGGTGCTGATATTCGTGTATTTGTCATTGGAGACCAGGTAGTAGGAGCAATGAAACGTCAGGGCAAAGAAGGTGAGTTTAGGTCTAACCTACATCGAGGTGGGTCAGCGGAGATTATCAAGCTAACTGATGCTGAAGAACGAGCAGCTTTAAAAGCCGCAAAAGCCATGGGATTAGGAGTAGCAGGAGTGGATATGCTTCAATCCAGCAGAGGTCCATTGATCCTGGAAGTCAATTCCTCTCCGGGCTTAGAAGGTATAGAAGCAGCTACTGAAAAGGACATTGCAGGCGAGATCATTAAATATATTGAACGGAATGCAGATTATGAAGATTAGTTAAGTGTTTGATATTTAATTAGTTGTATGGATATGTAAACTTTACATTAAGTTCATTCTATTTAATATAAATAATTAATTATCAATAAGTTAAGATACTTTACTTTGATTAAAAGTTAAAGATTTTTAATTTTCTGCCTAAATCAGTAAATTCATACTTATGCGGGCAATCTGGAAAGGACATATTCGATTCTCAATGGTCACCATCCCAATCAGGATTTACAACGCCATTGATACGGCACAGAAGGTACAATTCAATCTCCTTTCAAAAGATACCAATAATCCGGTCAAGTATGAGAAGCGGGACAAGGTTACGGGTGATGTACTTCGTCAGGAAGATATTGTCAAAGGCTACCAGTATGAGCCCGGTCAGTTTGTCATCGTTGAACCGGAGGACTTTGAAAAGGTGAAGCTCAAAAGCACGAAAGTCATCGAAATCGAAGGATTTGTAGATGCGGGCGAAGTGCACGAGATGCTTTATGATTCTCCCTATTTTGCTGGCCCTGACGGAGATGTAGCTAGTAAGACGTATGCTTTGTTGAGTCAGGCACTGAGAGAGTCAGGCAAGGTGGGCGTTGGGAAAGTGGTGTTGAGAGATCGTGAAAGTGCGGTGCTACTTACACCTCATGAGCGTGGCATCATGATCCACAAGCTTCGTTATCCGAACGAAGTGAGAAGCATCAAAGATGTTCCTAACGTTCGAATAGAAGAGGAAGCAGATGAGGAACAATTGAAGCTTGCCAATATGTTGATCAAGTCGATGACAAAGAAGTTCAAAAAGATTGAGCTTGAAGACAAATACAATGATGCTTTGCGTGATATGATCGATAACAAGATCAAAGGAAACGAGGTTGTCTCTTATGTAGAGGAAGAACCAGAAGTGGTAGATATTATGACCGCTTTAAAAGCAAGCATTGAGCAGGCCAAAGAGACCAAGAAGCCGATGAAAAAGGCGGATAAGAAAGCACAAGAAGAAGAGAAAAAGGTTAAGAGAAAAGCTAGCTAGTAATGGCAAAAGTTGTTCAATTTCCGGTTAATCCCCCGCAGAAACTGGGGCCTAAGAAGGCTCGCAGAAGAAGGCGGCCTAACCTGGAGGATTATGGGCAGCTTAACATTTTTGACCAGTTACCTGATGCACCGATCGTTTCACTACCAAAAGCAGGGTCTTTCTTTGAAGAAGCATTGACTCTGGATGAGGAGGGAAAGGAAGAAGCGGAGAAGTATTATTTGTTGGCGATCGAAAATGATCAGTCAGTTGAAGACGCTTACTGTAATCTAGGTATTCTTAAATCAGGCCAGGGAGATTTGAGCAAAGCGATTGATTATCTCACGCAATGCCTGAAAAGGAATCCAAGGCACTTTGAAGCTCATTATAACCTGGGGAATGTTTATTCTGATCTGGGTAATCTGGAACTAGCTAAAGTGCATTATGAGCTCTCTGCCCAGATTGAACCAGAGTATCCAAACAGTTATTATAACCTTGGATTGGTATTGATTTCTCTAAAAAAATACAAAGAAGCCATCCAAAGCATCAATAAATTCGTAGAATTAGCTCCGAGCTCGGAGCATCAGACAGCTAATGAAATAATTAAAACCTTAAACGCCATAGCCAAATGACCAAAGACAAACATCCAGTACTCAGCGAGCATTTCGAACGGTTGAAGGAACTCATGCCAGATGTGTATGCCAAGCACTTCAGGGAAGAACGTGAGACGAAAAACCAAAAACTATTTCGGATGTTGAAACATTCACTTGGGGTTATAGAGGCAGTTTACTTACAAAACGGAGACAATTTCTCCTTATCCAAAGCAGAAGAATATAGTAAAATCATTGAGGAACTACAGCAGCTTGGATATAGCTATTCCGGACAGCCTGAACTTTTGAATCTGGCAGCTAAGTTCATGATCATGAAAGCCAAAAAACCGATGGAAAAAGCAAAAGGAGGCAAGAAGCAAGACAATCAGGATCGTCAGGCGATGTAATTTTCATTCTTTCGAAATACACCTTCCCGATTTTTTTCGTAACTAGCTGAAAACCTGATCCGTGTTTATCAGCATTATTATACCAACACTTAATGAGGAAGAATATCTGGGTCGATTGCTTCAGCAGCTTTACGAACATCCGGAAAAGGAAATGTTTGAGGTCATTTTAGTAGATGGTGGAAGCATTGACCATACATTGCGGATTGCTAATTCATATGAGGTCCTTGTATTAAAATCAGAAAAGGTCTCCAGAGCCCATCAGATGAACGCCGGAGCAAGCAAAGCAAAAGGTGAAGTACTTTACTTTGTTCATGCCGACACCATCCTGGTTGATTCCTTTTACAGCGATATTCAGTCTCAAGTCAGTGATGGAATTCAAAGCGGATGCTACCGCTATAAATTTCACAAACCCAGTAATCCACTTTTATATATCAATGGTTTTTTTACTCGATTTCCCTTCAAATGGTGTAGGGGTGGAGACCAAACCCTATTCATAGTCAAAGATGTCTTTGATAAGGTCGGTGGATTTGATGAGCGATTTGTCATCATGGAAGATTATAACATCCTTGATCGGTTGGCGAAGCAAAATATTTCTTTCAAAGTCATTCCTAAAAGCATCAAAGTCTCTTCCCGAAAATACGACGAGAATTCTTACCTCAAAGTGCAGTTGGTTAATCTAAAAGCCATGAAAATGTATAAAAGAGGTTATGATCCAATAGTTATCAGGGATTATTATTGCAATGCGCTCAATGGAAAGTATAAGCAGGATCAGTTATTTTTAGGCAACCTAAAACCTCATGAGTGACATTCCGGAAGATCAAGTAGAAGGCTGGCTTAAGAAACTTGAGCGAGAAAGCTGGCAATTGGAATTGCTTGTTTCCGCTTTCACGATTTTTTTGTTGATCGGTGCAAATGCCGAGTTCAAAATTTTCTTGAAGGATTTGTTGTATCAGTACAACTTCAACAACTCTGCAATTTCAATCATTTATGTCTTTCTTGTGCTTATACAGCGGTCAATAATGGCACTTACTATCAGTCTCATTATTCACCTGACGCTCAGGGGCTTTTGGATTGGAACCATAGGCTTAAGATCAGTACAATCAACCATTGATTTTGCAAAGCTTAATTACAACTCTTTTTTTACTGAAAAGCTCAAAAAACGGGTAGTTAGTTTAGATAAACTGGTTATCCGGCTTGATGAAATTTGCAGTGTCATCTTCGCCTTCTCCTTTTTGGTTATTTCGATCCTCATCGCTTTCGGAATGTATTTGATTGTACTTGGAGTAACAGGGGTGGGGCTAAGTGCTGTAATCAAAGTCCTGTCAGGTACCTGGGTTACGATAATGGTGATTTTTGCGGCGATTATTTTCTTCGTTCTTGTAATCTCCGGCTTAATCTACATGATCGATTATTTCACTCTGGGTTTTTTCAAAAAGATCAAGTGGTTTTCAAAAGTCTACTATCCATTCTATCAGTTTTACAACGTCATCACGCTTTCCGGCTTGAGTAGAAGTATCTATTATTATTTGATTAGTAAGTTCTCCAAAAAGCGAATTAGGATTGTATATTCCCTGGTGGGGATTATTATTCTTGGTACAATTCTCTTTTCATTTGATCAATATCAATTTTTTCCGGAAGATGAGAAAAACGAATATTTCGCGCCTACTAATGCTTATGATGATAAACGTCCAATCGGCGAGAACATTAATACCATTAGCATTCCATCCAACTTCATTGATAAACCTCATTTTCAGATTTTCATAAGATACAACACTGCGGATAATGAATTACTGAGGAATAATTGTCCCGATTTCGAGCCGATTAAAGATGATGGATTAAACTGGAAGTTGAGAATTGAACGAACTGGAGGAAACTTTGTAATTACAGGTCAGGATTATTCATCTGAAGATTTTGAGAGACTTCTTGACTGCCAAAAGTCCATCTATCAAATCAGTATCAATGATTCAGTATACGACGCTCCAAGCTATCATTTTTATATTCATCCGTCTAAACAACAGAAAGGAATATTAGCGACTATTCCCACTGATAATTTTGTGATAGGAGAGAACAAACTGGATGTTAAAAAGGTGAGAATTGATTCTACAGGTGTCGATGACGTGACGCCCTTTGTAAGTGTACCCTTTTGGTATAATCCAAACTAACCCAATTGAGACTTGATCCAATCGGCTGATTTCTTGATCAAAAATTCCATTACTTCCTCTTTTGTCTTACCACTTTTCTTAGGAACGTTGAATGAGTGATCTCCATCATCAATCACGTCCAGTGTTACTTCCGATAACTCATTTATCACCTCTTTGATTAACACAAGATTGGCCAGCTTGTCATTTGACCCCTGTAAAAAGAGTTGTGGCACTTTAACATCAGAAAGGTGATCAGCGCGATCTTTTGAATCCCTGCCAGGTGCATGAAGCGGAAATCCGTAATAGATTATTCCTTTCACATCTTCTCTTGGATCTTCTGCCATTAGGTGAGAGGCCATACGTCCGCCATATGACTTACCGGAAATGAAGATGTCCAACCCTTCATATATGGTGGCAATGTGCTCTACAATCAACCGCCATGTTTCAATATTTACTTTGGGAGATCCGGGAGACTTTCTTCCTTGTTCCATGTAAGGAAAATTGAAACGAACCGCATGAATGTCTTCATCAGCAACTCCTCTTGCTAACGTGCTCATAAACGGATGGTGCATGCCTGCTCCGGCTCCATGGGCTATGATTAGTACAGCCTGTGGTCTGGCTGCCTCATCTACTTCAGCTGTGATTTTTCCTAGTTTATCATTCAAGAATAACTCCATAGGGTAAATTTACAAGGCACATAAAAAAGAATCGAATTTTTATGGAATTGACTGTCTTAGGTTGCGGTGATGCCTTTGGTAACGGGGGAAGAAATAATACTTCATTCCTAATTTCAGAGGGAGATGAGCGAGTGTTACTTGATTGTGGAACGACTACACTGATTCGATTGAAACATGAGAAGATCGACCTGGAATCGATCTCCACGATTATCATAACTCATTTTCATGGCGACCATTTCGGTGGCATTCCGTTTTTTCTTATAAGCAGCATGTTTGAAAATCCACGAAAAAAACCACTAACAATTGTAGGACCGGAGGGAGTGGCAAAACGCGTGTATGATCTTCAGGAAGCCATGTATGCAGGTACAGCTGCTAAGACACTGGAGATGGATCTAACCTACCATGAATACAAAGAAGGTGAACCTTTGATACTTGGTGACAAAACGATCAATACGTGGAAATCTGAGCACAGCCCTCCATCTATTCCTCATTGTGTCAGAATGGAGTGGAATGGCAAGGTTGTCGCTTTTTCAGGAGATACTTCCTGGACAGATAATCTCATTCCATTGGCTGACGGTTCAGATTTGTTTATATGTGAGTGCAATTTTCTTGACAAGGTAAGTTTTGGTCATTTAGGGTATTCTGAACTTTTAGATAAGCAAACTCTTTTCAATACCAAACAGATGTGGCTGACCCACATGGCTGATGAGGTGATTGAATACTCAGATACGTCTTTTAACAAACTCTCTGACGGCTTAAAAATCACTATTTGATTTTGAATAAAACAACCATATGGTTTATTCCTGCAATTGCTGTTGCATTTGGGATTTTCCTACTCTCCACTTTCCTGGCCATTCCTATCCAGATCGAAGGAGTGAGTTATGTAGATAAGATTGAGCACTGTTTCGCCTACTTTGTTCTAGTTCTCAGTTTTTTAATTGCCTTCAAGAAGGCTGAAAAACTCTCAAAAAAATGGTCATACTGGCTTTTGTTTCTTGCGTCACTGTATGGTTTAGTGCTGGAGTTGGTTCAATATATCTTCTTTTCGCAACGCTTTTTTGAGTGGGTCGATGCTGCAGCTAATGTGCTGGGTGTTCTTATTGGATTTGTCGTTTTCAAACTATTTGATCGTGGCTAAGAAGAAGCTTTATTTCATCATTCATAAGCCATTCAAGGTGCTTAGTCAGTTTTCCAATGAAGGAAATAACATTGGCCTTGGTGAGGTTTACAAAGATCTACCAAAAGACGTATACCCGGTAGGGAGATTAGATCTGGATAGTGAGGGGTTACTTATTCTCACGAATGACAAGTCCTTAAACAACAGACTGCTAAATCCCAAACATGGTCACTCAAGAACCTATTGGGTTGAAGTGGAAGGGGTGCCGGATAACAACGCCTTGAACAATCTTAGAAAAGGAGTGGATATTAATGTGAGCGGGAAAACACATCGAACGAAACCGGCACGAATCAAACTTATAAACCCCGAGATAGCTGAAAGAAATCCTCCGGTTAACTATCAAAAACATCCAGAGAGAAGCTGGTTGGAAATCCAATTGACTGAAGGCAAAAACAGACAGGTACGTCGAATGACCGCTAAAGTGGGACATCCCACACTTCGATTAATCAGAGTAGGAATCGAAGATCTCCGACTAGAACCTTTACAGTCTGGGGAAATAACACAGATAAGCGAGAAGGTAATCTATAAGAAACTAAACCTTCTTTAATTTCCAATCCAGCGAGTATTTCCCACTTCCTAGTAGAAATATTACGAGAAATCCGAAAAAATAGAGTAGTGGGAATTCCATTTTTCTCCACGGATCATCGGCATGAACAATTAGGGCTGCAACCAGCATGGTGATTGCAGGTGGAATTGCATTGATTCTGGATTTAAACCCAACGATCAATAGGATGGGACAAACGAATTCACCGATAACTGCCAGCACTAAGCTTGGAGCTTCACCGATTCCAATAGGATCACTAAATGAAAGATTCCCGGAAATTAACCGGTTGAACTTGCCCCAGCCATGGGTAAGTAGCATTCCACTAAAACTTAATCTTAAAATCAGAGATGCGAAATTCGTGTATATCATGTTGTATCTGCAGCTTTTTTGATTTTTCTAGCTCTGTGATAGACTTTTGGAGAGCTAATAATAATTAAAAATGTATCCCAAAATCGTACCCAGTTACTGGGTTTGCTTTCATCTTTCTCTTTCGACTCGAAAAATTTGATAATTTTCTTCAAAGTATTATCCAACAGACTCAAATAGAGTAAGATAGTCATAAACCAGATGAAGCATATATTGAAATAGAAGGTAGGTATATCATACCCTGCCAAGACCTTCATAGGTGCATAAAAATGAGCCCGACCAATGTTGGAGTATGGACGCATGTATATTGGATCCTTTTTTTGAATTAGCTGATCCTCACCGATATAAACTTTATCAAAATGAGTCCTATTCATTAATAAGGCTGCTAAAAATTCATTGTGATATTTTTCTTCCAGTTCAATGAATCCATCCTTACCAAGCTTGTCGATTAAACCTTCAATAATTTCATCACGCTTTTTTTGAGATTTTAAGTAAGCATCTGCAAAATATTGTTTTGCATAAGCCAGATAAGTATTTAACCTTCTTGCTATTGAAGTTGAATAAAATTCAGGTGTTATTTGATCCGTATATGGGAATGGTCTTAACCCGTGAACTTTTGAAAGCTGCTTGATTTCATGTTTAAGAATCCTAAATTGTCGTGTTCGATCGCTCCAGTCAATACTATCTCTCAAAATACCCATATTGAGGCTTTTCATTTCAGGGACCATATAAGATCTGTATGCCGAATTCTTACTGATCTCCATATTCGCTTCAAAAAAGTGTTTCTCGTAGTGGTTATATCTGAATTGAGCCACCGCCAAGGCCTCATATGCCCATCTGGAAGCCATCATGTCGCCTACGATTGGTACATTCTTCTGATTATTAATGGAGTGATGCAACTCATCGAACTTGATCATTGCTCCGCCAAGCAGAAGCTGAGGTACAAGGATGAAAGGTATCAGTATATAAATATTTATGACCGAGTTGAGTGCCGAGGAGATATTCAATCCGATCATATTGGCAAAGCATGATACGGTGAATAGCACAACCCAATAGTATAGTGTCATCCCGTGAATCTCCAGGATGTAATTTCCAATCAAGACGAACGAGAGCGTTTGAACACCCGATAAAATGAAGAGATATACCACCTTAGAGTTGATATAACTAAGGCGAGATAAGTTCAAAAAAGATTCTCGCTCAAGAATTTGCCGATCCTTATAAATTTCCTGCGCACTTACAGTCAGTCCCATAAAAAGGGAAACTACAATGGACATGAACAGGTAAACCGGAAGATTGATGTTCTCCGAAAAGGCATAAGTCTTTTCAGGCGAATACTTTGAGAAGTAGCCTAGAATAAATGCCAGAACCGGAGCTTCAAGCATATTTATTAATACATATTGCCTGTTGGAAATCTTAGACAGAAGGTTACGCTTACTGAATATTTTGAACTGATTCCAGCCGTCCGGTATACGGAAGTTTGTAGGAGGGAGAACCGACTCATATTTCAGTCGAACCAGCTTTGGTAAAATATTCTCCTTGTATTTAGAGTACCACACCGATGGATTTACCCGACGTTTTTTGGTGCTTCTGCCACGCTCGTCTATTTCCCTTGCTTCAATGATCTGAAGGATCTGTTCAGGAATGACATTGCCACAGCGAGGACACTCGCTCTCAGCAGCATTTACCTGAGTATTCATGGTTTTGAAGTAGACAACCGCGTCGATGGGATTCCCATTATAGATCGGATAACCACCCTTATCCAGTATCCAAAGCCTGTCAAACAACTTGAAAATCTCGGAGGAAGGCTGATGAATAATGGCGACTACAAGTTTACCTTTTCTTGTGAGGTCCTTGAGCAGCAACATCATTTTCTCTGAGTCCATGGATGAGAGCCCGGAAGTAGGCTCATCTACAAAGAGCACAGATGGCTCCCTCATCAGCTCTAATGCTATATTTAGCCGTTTTCTTTGTCCTCCAGAAATGGTTTTATTAAGTGGGTTACCAACTCTCAGGTCCTTGATATCTTCAAGATCAAGATCTTCTAAAACTTTATTAACCGTTGTGTCAATCAGGTCTTCTGAAAAGTCACTGAAGCATGTTTTAGCATTAAAGTAGAGGTTTTGATATACTGTTAGCTCTTCAAAAAGGAGGTCATCCTGCGGGACATATCCAATAACCCCCTCTGTAGTAGCCTGTTCAAGCGAAAAACCATTTATATGCAGACGCCCATTATCAATAGGAATCTTGCCATTCAGAATATTCATCAGCGTGGTTTTTCCTGTACCGCTACCACCCATGATGCCTACCAACCTCCCTGAGTCTTCAGAGAAAGAAAAGGGCTTGAGGCCGTTACTGCTATTCTTGAATTTGAATTCAATCTTATCGCCAGCCAGAACCACTGGTGTAGTAGACTCCTCCTGAATGAACTTTCTAGTGATTTCAGACTCATAAATGGAGGAGATATTGGGACCCTTTATGATTGAGCCGGGTTTGAGAATGTAGGATTTAGCCGGAATGATTTTTACCCCTTCCAGAAAGAGGTTGAGTGGACCGTCATATCGAAAAACAAATGTATTTACACTTTTAAGATATAGGACAGTGATCTTACCGAAGAGATTCTGTACAAATAAATGTCTAACCTGATTTTCTTTTTTCTTTTTTCGGATGATCCAGGCCATCTCCTCCGGCCATTCTGTCTGTTTATTGTCAATGATCAGGATCTTGTCCTTATTAATGTCTTTATCATCCGGTTTAAGGATAAAGCTCTTAAGATTGAGCACATCCTCCTGATCAAGGTTAAAGTTCAGTGCAACAAGCGCAGCAAATTCCTCTTCTTTGGCTGTGACTTTATCGTCTGCACGAATAAGCTCCATCAATTGCATGAATACAATTAATCGTTCGGACCGAAGAAGTTCTTTGTTTAATTGATTACAGATTTTTGCAATCTGGAGAATACTGGTACTGTCTATTGTAATCCCTTCAGCATCTTTAGGTGCGGGCTGATCTTTATAGAAATTGAGATAATCATAAAAAAGCTTGATGTATTCCGCTGTGAGTGTTTCGTTGTTAAGGTTTTTTTGAAGATAGGGGCGAATGACCAGTTCTCCAGAATCCACTACACCAGTATCCTCTTTAGCGCTCTCTATGATGGCAAAAAGATGAACTAATGCATTTATTATGGATTCGGTCATGGTTTATTAGGTAAAAAAAAGCCCCAACAAAGGTTGAGGCTCTAAAAATATATTTTCAATTCAGATTATCCAACGATGTGATCTCTCATCTCTTTCACATTGTTAGCAATATCTGTAAACTGACCCTCAGTCATTTCTGTTCCTTCTCCTAACTGGTCATAAGTTAAGCTTATAAATCTTAAGTTAGGAAGCACTTTCTGTACGTTTTCATCATCTTGGTGATTCTCCATCAGTTCCACCAGCTTGACAACTTGAGCCTTCTGATTGGCTAGAACGGCCATTAGCTCTCCTTTGTTCTCACTCATTTTTACAAGTTCACAGGTAATATGCAATCCTTCGATTACACTTCCTGCTATAACAAGGATGGAAGTTTTTTCTTCTCCATTTTGATTGAGATAATTATATGTATCATAGAATGATTCTGTAACGATAAATATCAATGAGTCAACATTGTCCATGTTGTTTTCAATTCGCTGAGCCATAGACTCATTGAAAGCAGATGTGATGTTAAGATCCTCTATAAGTTTTTTAGATACGTCAAGAAAATCAATGGTTTCCTGAGTTTTATCAAAAGTAGCAGCATAGCTAAGGTCAGCTCCATAGACTCCAAGGTTTGCAGCTTTTTGCCACGTAGCAACATACTGATCTACTTTCGCCGGGTCATTTACAATATCCTGAGAGTAAGATGTATTTGCGTTGCTTAACATTTGAGAAACTTCGAAGGCTGTTGGTAGGGGATAAGTAAATTCCTTCTCCACAAAACTCTCAATTTCCTCTTTCTTTTCAGATGTAGACTCTTCAGCTGACTTTTTTCCTCCACCGCAAGAGATCAAAAAGAATGCGGAAGCAAATAATGAGAAGTGTATAAAGTTCTTTTTCATGAGATTGGTTTGTTTATCGTCAATTCAAATTCAAGATTAAACTAATAATTACATTCATCAAACACTTATCGGGCCAATTTACCTTAAAACAATTATTTGAGCCCAAATTTAGAAGTATGCCAGGCTCTTTCATGTAAATAATAAAATAGCATTTTCAGTACACTCTCTATTAGTGCTATACCTGTGGCTTTTTCAGCAGCCCCAGGATCTTCTCTAAAGATTATGAAGGCAATAAGGAAGGTAGTCAACGAAGCCGTGACCCGCCAGGTAATGGTTTTGAAAAAATGACGAACTGCACTTCTTATTTGCAGCTTTACATTAAACCAGATTCTTTCGTGATAGTAATAAAGAGCCATTTTTATAATGGTCTCGAACAAAGCAACCCAACCTGCTTTCTCTGTGGCGTTTGGATCATCTCGAAAGAAAATCATCGTTAACACAAAGGTTGTTCCCGTTGCTATGATTCTCCAGGTTATTGTCTTGACAAAATGTCTTTTTCTACTGCCTTCCATTGTTTGAGTTGCAGGCAAAAATAGGCTTTGATTGGTTTCTTATATTATGATATCTAGAAAAACGACTCAGAACTTTTGCAGCTGATTATTTAATCACATTTCAGGGTTGTTGTGTGGTTCCACTAATGAGGGGCTCATCATTTTACTGATACACTTTTAGGTAAAAGTCATTTGAATTTAGTTTATTAGAACTTTCATTTTTACGGTGGGAATATTTTAAATGGCTCTGGGGAAAAATCTTACAAAACTTCAAACTTCAAATAAAGCTGACGAAGACACAGCTAAACCGGCACAGGTGGTTGCTGAAAATGATTCCAATCAGGAATCGAGTGAACAGGAAAAGCAGGAAGAGAGTGAGGGAGCTATAAAATCTTATCAGCAATTTTGTGTCTTTAAGTCAGGTAGAGAGGAGTATGCGGTTTCAATCAATCTGGTTAGGGAGGTAGTGCCATATCCACCCCTTGCTTATGTGCCACAAATGCCTGATTATATCAAAGGAATGGCTAACGTACGGGGAAATATATATGGAATTCTAGATTTAGCTGATTTTTTTAAGATTGAAAATAGTGCTCAACCAAAATACCTATTGGTATTGAATGTTGAAAACTATCAAATGGGAATTGCAATTCCGGATGTCCCGGATACATTAATAGTTTCAGATGATATGATTGAGTCATTATCAACCACAAGACTAAAATCCACAGTAGGTCAGAAATACTTAAAAGGAATTATTAAAAAAGATCGCCGAATGATTATCCTATTCGATATATTAGGAATGATTTCGAGTGACAAATTCACCGTAGTAAGCTAAATGCTTTATTTACAGAATAGTTAACCAATTCTAAGATGCTAAAGAATTTTACCATACGCCGAAAAATGATGCTGTTTATCCTCGGATTATCAGTCATCATATATGTAATTACCATTGGATACATCAGTTACAATCTGCGGCAAAATGCTATTACGGAGGCAGAAAAGCTGGCTGACTCCTATGCCACACAAAAAGCCAATGAAATTAAAGTAATAATCGATGAGGATTTAGCTGTAGCCCGAATCATGGCGGAGGCGGTAGAAGAGTTTACCTATATGCCAGATCAACAGCGTAACGAGCTTAGAAAAACTTTCCTTGAAAAGGTATTAATGCTGTATCCAAAATACGATGCTACCTGGATGAGCTGGCAGTTGGAATTCATTGATCCCAACTGGGATAAAAGTTATGGTAGAGAAAGATTTAACTCATACATGGATGGGGATGAAGTAAAATCCTCTTTAGAGTTAGCTGAGCTGGATGGTAGCAAGGCAAGTACACTATATGAAAGATTCAAAGCAGAAGATGATCTCATCGAATTACTAAGTGAGCCTTATTGGTATTTAGACTATGACTATTCCTCCAATACACGAGATTCTCTATTAGGTATTTCTCCAACTGTTCGAATGGAAGTTGATGGAAGGTTTGCAGGAGTAATTGGAACTGATATGTCAGTAGATGATTTTCAGAGCATTTCTCAGGTGGATTTCTATGACAATGCTTATGCGCTTTTGGTATCTAATGGTGGAGTGATTACTGCTCATCAAGATGCTCACCTTTTTAATCAACCAATGGATACCTTAAATATCATCAAGGACAGCCCGTTGAATGTGGCTCAAAAAATGAAAGGAGGACAACCTTTTTCCTATCGTGCGCATGACGAAACTCTTAACGATGACGTCTATGTTTCTTTTGCCAGCATCCCAATCGGGCGATCAGGCGAATCGTGGTGGGCGGTGTTTGTCGTGCCCGTATCTGAAATCACCGCTCCATTTAATTCGACCTTTCGGTGGACAATCATTATAGGTTTAATTGGTTTAATTCTTCTTTCATTTACTGTATGGACGTTAGCCAATCGAATTACTGATTCACTGGATAAGTCGAATACATTGCTAAAAAGTCTGGCGAAAGGAGTGCTGGACAACTCACTGATAATTAAAAAGATATCTCAAGATGAATTAGGAGAGATTGCACAATCTGTGAATAAGCTCCTGGGTGAGTTGAGAAAGAAAGCTGAATTTTCGAGAGAGGTTGGTGAAGGAAACCTTAATGCAGATTTTGAAATCTCAGGCGAGAATGATGTGTTAGGAGCATCCTTGATCATGATGAGAAATAACCTGCGTTCTGTAATAGATGAAACGAACGAGGTGGTTCAGCATGCGGAGGGCGAAGGGGATCTTACTTCAAGGATCAATCCTGATAACAAATCAGGAGCCTGGAGAGAATTGAGTATTTCAATAAATAGTCTGCTGGAATCAGTTTCAAAACCATTTTCTGTGCTGAATGAAATGGCAAACAGGATGGCTGAGGGTGATTTAACTGTCAGATATAATGAAGAAGCAAAAGGGGACATCCTTAACCTCAAGGATAATCTGAATAAAGCACTTCACAATTTGGACGAATTACTTGATGGTATTGTGAAAAATGCAAACATCATTGGTGACAGTTCAATGGAGATGCTTTCTGCTAGCGAGGAGATGAATACAAATACAGGCGAGATTGCTTCGGCCATTGCGGAGATGAGTAGTGGTGCACAAACTCAGGTAAGCAAAGTAGATGAATCTTCAAATCTTGTTGAAAACATTCAACGTGCAGCTACCAGTATGAGCGATCAGGCAGAAGAAATCAATGCTGCAGCCCATAAGGTATCTGAAAGTTCAGAAAAAGGACTTACCATGGTTAACAAAGTAGGTTTCAGCATGAAGGATATAAAAGCCTTTGCCAATGAAACAAATAAGTCGATACAGGTATTGACTGAACGGTCGAAAGAGATCACAAGAGTATTAGGAATCATTACAGATATTGCTTCACAAACTAATCTACTTGCACTTAATGCTGCAATTGAAGCAGCACAGGCAGGAGATGCCGGAAGAGGATTTGCAGTAGTAGCAGAAGAGATCAGAAAACTGGCGGAAGACTCCAGGAACTCTGCTCGAGAAATTGAGAAGCTGATTACAGACGTGCAGAATGATACCGCTGCAGCTGCTAAGGTAATTGAAGTGATGAATGAGAGTATTTTAGGTGGTGAGAGTGCATCTACCGATGCATCTGAAGCCTTTAGAGAAATCGCTTCTTCATCTAATCAAAACCTTGAGATTTCCAAGCAGATTCTAGAGGCGACAAAAGAACAGATGGATAGCATCAAAAATGTTGTTACAATCACAGAAGGAATTGTAGTAATCGCAGAGGAGACTGCAGCAGGTACTGAACAGGTGGCAAGTTCAGCCACGGAGCTTTCTGCGGGAATGGAAAGCTACACCCAGCGATCAGAGGAAGTGACTGAAATAGCAAGAACACTTAAAGAGCGGGTGGGAATGTTTAAGCTTTCAAAGAAAGACAATGAATAATGGTGATATATTCCATTATAAATCAAAAAGGGGGGACTGGTAAAACGACAACCGCCATTAACCTGGGAGCTGCTCTAAATAGGCGAGCAAAGGATGTTTTATTAATTGATCTGGATGCCCAGGGAAATTTGAGTTATTCGCTAGGCGTAAACGAATTTGAAAAATCAATGGCTAATGTGCTTTTGGGGGAATGTTCATTAACAGAAACTCTCAAAACCAGCGAGGGGTTAGCCCTTGCTCCTTCAGATAATGATCTGGCAGATGCGGAACTATCTCTGGCTACTGCTGGTGGACATGAAAAAGCACTCGATACGGTCCTCAAAGATGTAAGTGGATATGACTATGTATTAATCGATTGCCCACCATCCCTTTCAACACTCACTGTCAATGCCTTATTAGCCTCAGATAGGGTGATTATACCCATGCAGATGGAAGTATTGAGTCTTCAGGGACTGGATCAGATCATGCAAACTATTCAGAAAGTGACTTCTACTTTTTCAAAGGAATTGATTATTGAAGGCGTATTGCCTGTGATGGTTGATAAGCGTCGAAAGCTAAGTCAGGAGGTAAAGGATTACATCCTTGAGAATTATGAGCTTAAGATTTTTGATAGCATGATCCGAAGCAATGTAAAGGCTTCTGAGGCTCCATCATTTGGTAAAAGTGTTGTTAACTATAAACCCACTTCCAATGCTGCTGTTGATTATATGCACTTTGGTGACGAAATCTTAGAGTTAAATGCATAGTTGATATGGCACTAGGGAAGAATTTAAAGCGGAAGAAATTAATCACTGAGGAGTCCAAGGAAAAGGAACCTAAGAAGGTGAAAAAGAGGTCGTTGATCAAAAAAGAGGATTCTGTTAAGAAATCAGTTAAATCAGCCAAAAAAACGACTAAATCATCTAAAAAAACAACAAGTGATAAGGATGCAATAGCAAAAAATAAAAAGAATACAGTATCCACTTCTAAAACCGCTAAAGGAACAAGCAAGAAACAGAAGGAGAAAGGACAAGAACCTGCTCCACAGTTTGACCCTGTGCTTTCAAATTATATAGCAAAAGAGCTAAGGGAACGGAAAATAAAGTTGAGAAAACAATATGGGGCAGAGATTGCTGAGTTACAGAATCAAACCATTCAATTAGTCAGCTTTATTATTAATGGCGAGTTATACGGTGTTGATATTCATATTGTCAAGGAGATTGTGAAACTCCCATCACTATCCAAAACTCCCAATACGCCCAAGCACATAAAGGGGCTCGCTAATGTAAGGGGTACCTCATATGTGGTTTTTGATTTAGCCTCACGGTTTGGAATTGAGAATATTGCAGACCCTAACTTCCTGATGATATTAAATCACCAGGAAGTTAAAGCTAGTTTGGTTTTAGAATCTTTGCCAACCACACTAAAAGTAGAAGGGAAAAGTATTTCATCGGAAATACAAATGATTGAGGATGCAACATTGGATTTGTCTTATATAAAGGGGATCATTCACATGGATGATAACCTTGTTTACTACCTGGATATTATTGAAATGCTGAGGAATGATAAGGCAATTGTAATTCCTGATGAATTGAAGAATTAATGGCCGTAAAACTTAAAATATTAGTTGTTGACGATTCTGCTTTTATGCGGCTCCTTATTACTGATTTGCTTTCAGAAGACAAAGAGATTGAAGTGGCCGGAACTGCAACCAATGGATTGGAGGCTATTGAGAAGACCGAGCAGTTAAAACCTGATATAGTCTTGCTAGACCTTAATATGGCTGACTATGATGGTCTGTATGCAGTAAAAGGAATCATGCAAAAGAATCCGACTCCAATCCTGATACTTAGCTCTGTAGGAAATACCGATTTACAGCCTGTGTTTGAAGCTCTTAAGAGCGGAGCAGTTGATTACATCAATAAACCGGACAGGAACAAATCAAAAATGCGCGAACTTCAGAAGGAGTTAGTGCAAAAAATAAAGAGCACCTCCAGAGCTAAACCAAAAAAAATAGGGTCAGCAAAATCGAAAATAAAAGTTGTACCTCGTAAGCGTGCGAGAAAATCTAATTATAACCTTATTGCTATAGGAGCTTCCACAGGAGGTCCTACGGCTATTGAAAGAGTCATTTGCTCACTTCCTGAGGATTTTGATATTCCCATAGTGGTGTGTCAGCACATGCCGAATGTTTTCATACCTCAATTTGTTCAGCGTTTAGGCTCATTAACAGACCTAGAGGTTGTTTCTGCGACAAAGGGAATGACTCCAACGCCCGGAGTGGTGATGTTTTGTCCCGGACATGCCAATCTAATCCTTAAGAAAGAGAAGGGTAAAGTGTTTGTAGATTTTACAGATGAAGTTTACCCGGAATACAATAATCCATCCATAAACGCAATGATGCTGAGTGCTGCAAAAGTGTATGGGAATCATGTGGTAGGTGTTATTTTGACAGGGATGGGCAAGGATGGTGTGAAAGGGATGAAAGCAATCAATGAAGTCGGAGGAAAAACAATTGCTCAGAATAAAGAAAGTAGTGTGATTTACGGAATGCCTAAGGCAGCATCGGAGGCGGGAGCAATTGAGGCTATTTTAGATATAAAGGATATTGGAAATTATTTAGTCAACAACCTATAAGTGTCATCTAAAGAAGAAGAATATCGCGAGTTATTTCTAACCGAAGCACTTGAAAACTTCGAAGAGCTTAATAGGCTTTTTGTGGAATTGGAAAAAGACCAGTCCAGTAAGAAAGCCATTGCAAACATCTTTCGAATCGTTCATACCCTAAAAGGGAATGCGATGGGTATGGGATATGAGAAGATCGCAGATCTATCCCATACGATGGAGGATATTTTTGGGGCTATCAAAAATGGTGAAATCACACTTGATAAGGAACTGGTAGATGCCCTATTCAGAGCCAATGATAAACTGGGAGGACTAATAAATGCTGTTACATCCGGTGAGCGTGTGAGCTATCTTGGCATCAAAACAAAACTCACTGTTTACCTTAAAAATGCACTTGAGGAAAGTGAAGGTGATGCAGGAACCAGTGAGGATCAAAATGGAGGAGACCTTGCAGTGGAAGGTGAACCTCAGCAAGAGGTAGTTGAGGAGGAGACAGGGACGATTAAGTTTGCTGATGTTGTTCAGATTCCAGTCAAAAGGATGGATGAGCTCCTCAATATGGTGGGTGAGTTGGTGATTGAAAGAGACAGACTCATTGCTTTGTTTGGTGCAGAAGGCAAGAGCACACTTGAATTTGAACGAATCAAGCGAATTTCATCCAATCTGCATTACGGGATCATGAATGTTCGGATGGTACAGATGGGCTTTCTCTTTAACAAGTTTCACAGGGTATTAAGAGATGCTGCTTCATCAGAAAACAAATCCGTTGAGTTAGTGTTAAAAGGAACTGAGGTAGAGATTGATAGAAATATCCTCAAGATAATTAGTGACTCTATGGTTCACCTGGTAAGGAACGCGGTTGGTCACGGCATTGAGTCCTCCGAGGAAAGAAGAAATTCAGGAAAAGAACTTACAGCAAAAGTTACTTTAGATGCAAAGCTTGAAAAGGATAGTGTGGTGATTACGGTTTCTGATGATGGAAAGGGTATTGATCAAACAAAAATTAAAGAAAAGATTGTTCGACAGAAGATGGTGACACAAGAAGTTGCTGATCAGTTGAGCGAAAATGAAATCATACGCTATATTTTTGAACCGGGCTTTTCCAGTGCTGATAAAGTAACAGACATTTCAGGAAGAGGAGTGGGAATGGACGTGGTAAAGAAATCTGTTGAATCAATTGGTGGGCAAGTGTTGGTTGAGACAGAGTTAGGAATAGGAACATCGATTCATTTGATTTTGCCATCATCACTGGCTTTGAAGGGAGCTTTACTATTTGAAGTATCCGGACAGGATTATGCCATACCACTAACATATATTGACTCTGTTTCTTATATTACCAAAGAGGAGATTCATCTTGTAGGGGATAGCATGATGTTCAACTACCAGGATAAGTCAATTCCGGTTATTTTCCTTGAAGGTCTAATCAAAACAACCAATATCAACTCGATTGATCAGGAAAAAATTGGACTTAGCTATCTTAAAAATATTAATGAATCCTTTGAATTGAATGTTATTATAGCAACTCATTCTGGAAGATTACTTGGCCTAGTGGTGGATAAACTCCAACGGCAGAAAGAAATTGTAGAGAAAAATCTACCCAAACCACTCGACGCGAGTCGGTTATTAAGTGGAACCACCATACTTGGATCTGGTAATGTTTGTCCTGTGTTGGATGTAGCATCCATTATGGATATTTTATTTCAATCAGCAACTAAAAAAGTAGAGTCATAGCAACGATAACGACAGATATGATAAGTGATGAGGAGCTCACTGCGCTTATGCAGGCGATTAACAATCGTTATGGGCTTGATTTCACGAACTATGAGCGGACCTCTCTCAAGCGGGGGATAGTGCGGCTTATGATGAAACACAATATGGATACCATACTGGAGTTATGGTCTCTCACACTGAAAGACAATGAATTCTTTCTTTCCGCTATAGATGATCTCCTGGTGAATCTTACTGAGCTTTTTCGAAACCCAGATGTTTGGATGAAATTAAGGGATGAAATAATCCCATCAATCTCAAGCAGCACAATTAAAATATGGCACGCAGGCTGTTCCACAGGTGAAGAAGTTTATACCATGAACATTGTTTTGGAAACTTTGAATATGCTCAATAAAAGTAAGTTAGTAGCAACAGATCTTAGCACCACTGCCTTAAATAAAGCAAAGAAAGGAGACTACTCCTTACCAACACTCAAGCAGTATCTCGTCCCTTTCTTAAAGTTCTTTCCGGATAGACAGCTCGAGGATTACTTTGATTTTCATGATAAACATGCAAATATTCAATCGAAGTATCAAACCAATGTGACTTTCAAAAAGCACAATCTGGTAATGGATTCAATGAATGATCGGTTTGACATCATTTTTTGTAGGAATGTAATGATCTATTTTGATGAAACACTAAAAAATAGAGTATTGGACCTTTTACATTCTTGCCTCAAAGATGACGGCTACCTTATAATAGGATATTACGACATAATGCCAGAATACGGAAAAACTAAATTCAGTATTCATGATGTAAAGACACGGATTTATAAGAAAATTTCAGATTAAACAAAAGACCTATGCGAGTACTTATCGTAGACGATTCCACTTACATCCGCTCCAGCCTTCGTTCACTTCTGGAAGAGCAGGGATATGAGGTTGTGGGAGAAGCCAAAAATGGAGAGATGGCCATCGATCTCGCGATGGAGTTGAATCCAGATGTGATTACACTGGACAATATACTTCCCGATATGACAGGACTGGATGTTTTGAAGACCATCAATACAGATGATTTTAATGCAACCGTGATTATGATAAGTGCTGTTGGGCAGCAGTCAGCAATCGTGGATGCCATGTCCAGTGGAGCTAAACATTATCTGGTAAAGCCGTTTGACAATTCAGAGTTAATCGCTATTTTGAAGGAACTCGATGAAGATTCTTGATTGTTCGCCTAAAACTTTAAACAGATTGGAAATAAAGGACTATTTTGACAAAAAAAAACCAACAACCATATTTTAAGAAGCGTATGATTGCAGATTTGAATGAAAGTGAACTTAAAATAGCCACGAAGCTAATATTCGATGGGTTGTCGATGGCTAAGTCTTCTATGGAGCAAATTCTACAGAGCCCTATATCTATTGAAAAAATAGATTATGTGAGTGCAGATTTGGATTTGGAGCGTTTTGGTGGGCCCAATCAGGATGTTCACCTAATCAAAACGGAGCTAATGGGTGAGCTAAAAGGAACCAGCCACCTCATTTTTTCGGAAAAGGAAGTTGCCAAGCTATATGAGGCATGTCTTCCTGAGAAAGTAGCTAAAGATGATTCTAAAGAAAGTACCATCATGAAGCTAGGGTTTCTCACAGAAATAGATAACATGGTTTCTGCGGCTGTTATTACAGAGTTTTCTAACTTTTTGGATGTAGAGATATATGGAAATGTCCCATCGCTGAAAGTATTAAAAGCAACTGAATTGAATGATTTTATAGTTAAAGAATCCAGCGAATTCGAATCAATTATTCATTTCAAGGCAGTTTTTCATGGAAAAGAACTAGATATTTGTCCAGATTTTATTTGGGTGTTTCACAATAAGTTTGTGGACAAAATTAAGAACCTGGTTTAATTACTCATTATCACCCTAATCGTGCTACTACTAAGTGTGTTATGTTAAATAAAGTGATAAAACAGTAATTTAAAGTAAAATGAGCAAGAAAGTATTGATCGTTGATGATTCTATTTATATGAGGTCATTAATAAAGTCTGCGATGGAAGGAGCAGGTTTCGAAGTAGTGGGTGAAGCCCAAAATGGCGAAAGTGCCATTGATTTAGCCGTGCAATTACAGCCGGATCTGATTACATTAGACAACATCCTGCCGGATATGATGGGTTTTGAAATACTCAAAGTATTGAAGGATGAAGAAGTACCTTCAAAAGTTATTATGGTAAGTGCCGTTGGTCAGCAAACAGTTGTAAACAAGGGACTTTCACTAGGCGCTTCAGAATATATTGTTAAACCATTTACCGAAGAGGATTTACTCAAGGTAGTAGAAAAAGTGCTTGCATAGCCAATATGCAATATTCATGATAAATCGACTTACCAACCTTCCAATACGCCAAAAATTTGCGGTAATTATTATTCCGCTTATAATTATCATTTTGGCCTTTGATTACCTTCAGGTTAGATATCATTATTTGGATTATTCAGATAGTGTCAGGCTAAACAAAGCCATCACTGTTGGAATTGAGATTAATCATGTTGTACATGAAATTCAAAAAGAAAGGAGTATATCCTCTGGTTTCCTGGCCAATGAAGGAGAAAGTTTCGGCGTAAAACTGAGTCAGCAGAGACAAAAAACAGATAGCACACTTCAACAATACTACAATGAGCTATCTAGTGGTGACCTTGGTGAGCTCATTGAGTTGCACCGTGGGGATTTGGACGAGCTGAATACCTACTTTGATAAATTAACCACGTTACGTAAAAGTATTGATCAGCATCGGATTTCTTCGGAAGAATCGATTGATCGTTTTTCGGACATCAACAACACAGCATTAAACACTGTTATTAAGCTTATTGACGAAACACGTGACAAGGAAATTGCTCAACAAATACATGCGATCATATATTTTCTAAAGTCAAAGGAATACGCAAGTATTGAGCGTGCTATTGGAACCCAGACCTTTTCGCATAACCATATAGGATTCGATCTATATAATCGCTTTACTACATTGGTAGCGCGACAGAATTCTTATTTGGATGCCTTTGAGATCATTGCCAATGAAGAATCCATTGCATATTACGCTCAGATGGTGCAGGGCGAGGAAGTTTTAGAGGTAGAGCGAATGAGACAAGTGGTTTTTTTGAATGACACACTCTCAGAAAGCCCGGATCACTGGTATGACGTAAGTACAGATAAGATCAATCGTTTAAAGCGAGTAGAAGACTACATGTCTGATAAGATTCAGACGCGTACTCAAGAGATAGCCAGCCAGTCGGTAAAGAACTTTTGGACATTCCTAATTTTGGATGTTACAATTGGTATTATCGCTTTTTGGTTAATGACAACATTGGTAAGCAACCTGCTTAAAAATGTCAGCATTCTTGAGGCCTTCACTAGAAGAATTTCAGCCGGTGATCTTTCTAAAAAAGTAGTCATTCCAACTAACGATGAACTTGGTCAGTATGCCAAAACCTTTAATAAAATGGTTTTGGAGATTCGAAAGTCTCAATTTGAACTACGTAAGCAGAGAGACAAGGCTAAGTTTCTATACAAAAATATTTATGGTGTTTCTTTAGTTGTTTTTGAGAATATAGAGCAAGGTATTTTCTTGTTAGACAAGGAGTTTAAAATCTCTAAATTCCATTCCAAGGCAATGAAAGAGATTTTCAACAATGACCGAATTGCTGGAGAGAACTTTACTGATTTTATGCGCCCATTGATCCTACCTCGTGAATTAGAGGCGTTGGAGATGTTTATGAGACACCTTTTCAACGAGGATATGGATGAAGAGGTGGTGAATCAATTAAATCCAATTGATCAGGTCAAAATCCATACAGAACAAAACGGAATAGTAGCTACAAAATACATACGGGTAGAATTCACGCGAATTTTCAGAAAAAATAAGATTCAGAACATAATGGTATCTGTCTCTGATGAGACTGAGTCTATCTTGTTACAGCAGCATTTAAGTGAGGCAGAGAAGAAGAAACAGCAGGAAACAGAAAGAGTACTCAGTATTCTTAAAATTGATCCGTCGATACTGCGTGGATTCTTGCATAACTCACGTAAGATGCTGAAGAGCATTTCCGAAAAGTATGAAAAGAATGAGGGAGACGAATACTCAGAACTGCTTAGTTTCACTTTTGACATTATTCACAACCTTAAAGGCAATGCAGTAGTGATAGGCATGGAGCTAATGGCAAACAAGTTCCATGAAATAGAGGAAGCAATTACAGCTTTACAATCTAAGGATGTCAGAGGAAAAGACTTCCTGGCCATCCTGTATGAGGTAGATGAAGCTGATCGAATGATTGCTGAAATAGCCGAAATGCTATACAAGATCATTAATATCTATAAAAAATTCCCTGCAGAAGGTGACTCTGTTTCCAATATCATGGTGATTGATTCACTTGAAAGAGGTGCTGAGCTAATTGCAAAAGAGGAAGGGAAAACAGTCAATGTGACTTTCGATAATCTGGAGAATATGATCCTTCCTGAGACTTACATTGAGCCATTTAAGGATATGATGATTCAGCTGATTCGTAACTCCATAGTTCATGGTATCGAGGCGCCAAGTGTCAGGATGAATGAAGGAAAGTCAATAACGGGAGAGATACTCATTGAACTATCAAAGAGCGATCATGAGTTGTTTATCAGATACAAGGATGATGGTAGAGGGCTGGATATGAACCGAATTAAGCAACAGGCTGTCAAGAATGGCATTGCATCACAAGATGAACTTGATTCGATGGAGGATTTCGAGATTGTTGATTTGATATTTAATGAAGGCTTTTCAACAGCCGATAAGTCTGATGCAAATGCAGGAAGAGGGCAAGGCATGCACTTGGTGAAGTCGATCTTAGATGAACATAAAGGTGCTTATGAAATCACTTACACAGAAGGTAAGGAGTTTCAGATGATCATTAAGCTACCAGTATTGAATACAGGAAAAGAAACTGAAGAAGCATGAAAGAGCGACTGTTGATTGTGGATGATTCTTCGGTAATGAGAAGAACCATTGAAAAAAATCTTGCAGATTATGACCTGGAAATAATAGGCCAGGCAGCAAATGGAGTAGAAGCCGTACAAATGGTAATGGACAATAAACCCGATGTTGTGACATTGGATATTACCATGCCGGAAATGGATGGGATTGCATGCCTGGAAGAGATCATGAAAATCAACCCTGATACGAAAGTGATGATTATTACTGCATTGGCAGATAAACTCACTGGGCTTATTGCTCTTGATAAGGGCGCCAGAGGGTTTATGTACAAGCCGGTTAATGCAGACGATCTTGCAAAGGCATTTGATAAATTACTGAAGAGGGATGGAGAGTAGGAAAGAAGAATTTGAGGCTACCTGTAACCTGTTTATCAATTCGGTGAGTAACTATTTTAAGCACCTCACAGAAATTGATTCTGATATGAAGGTTCCATACCTGAAGGAGTCCGAGGGACTTGTGCTCAAAGACTTTACCGGCATGATTGGAATATCAGGTAGTCGGCAGGGTTTTGTTTATATTTCAGCAAACAGGGAAATGTTTGCTGACCTGATAAATATGTTCATTGGGATAGAAGATCCTTCAGAAGAAGATATTCTGGATATGGCGGGAGAAATTTCAAATGTTGTTGCTGGAAATGTGCGTGCCAATCTTGGCGCTAATTTTATGATTTCTGTACCTACAGTCTTTGAAGGGATGCCTGAGGAACTTAATATTCCCGAAAACGTTTCAATGTATGTTATTCCAATTAAGTGGAATAACCACGAAGCGTTTGTGGTGTTAGGTTTGGATTGATAGGAAAAGCGAAAGTCGCAAAAGGAAAAATAAGTGAGCAAGGAGTCTAACTGGATTGTAAACTTTGATCGGATTGAGGACAGCACTAGAAGAAATTATTTTTCAGTGTTACCTCAGGAAGAGCGGTTGATGGAGTTTTTTTCAGATGGTTTCGTTTTGAATAAACCAAAAGGCAGTGTAGGAGGGGATGGCTTCTGGCTACATAAGCACGATGATGATGTCTATCTGGCACTATTTACGTGTGTAGGAGAAGGTCATCTGGCTAGCATGATGATTCGTATCTACATGAATGCCTTAAAAAAAATGGTTGATGGATATGCCATTGACTTTCCGGGATCCATTCTACTATTCTTGCATCGAGAGGTACAGGCGCGTTTCAAAGATAAAAACAACATTCTCCTCAACACTAATGCAAACGTTGGTATTGTGAAGGTAAATACCAAAACCAAAGAAATGGAGTTTGCTGGAGCGAATATGGATCTTTTACAAGTTAACAGGAGGGGAGTTAAAATAATTAATGGAGATGATATTCAGGTCGGAGAACCCAGAGAACAACGACCGGGATATAATTCTAACACCTTATCAGAAACAAAGGAATCTAACTTCTTTTTGTGCAGTACAGGTGTGTTTAATCTTATCGGTGGACCTGAAGAAAAAAAGCTAACCAAAGCACAGCTTGGTGATTTTCTGAAGGAAAAACGACAAATCCGTATGTCTGATCAGAAGGGTCTGGCTGATCAATACCTAACAGCATGGACGGGCGCCAATCGTCAAAATGATGATATAATGATGATCGGTTTTAAGGCTTGATTGTAACCTAAGCTAAAACAGCTTTCTTCTTATCTAAGAATTCATCGTACGTACTTAGTGTATCAGTATAGCCATCAGGCCGCAATTCCAATATCCGATTAGCAACCGTTTGTGTAAACGTATGATCATGCGAAGTAAACAGGATGGTTCCAGGAAAATCTTTTAACGAATTATTTAAGGCGGTGATAGATTCCAGATCAAGGTGGTTCGTTGGCTCGTCCAATATAAGCAGATTAGCTTCCTGAAGCATCATTCTGGATAACATGCATCTTACTTTTTCTCCTCCTGAGAGCACACTGCATTTCTTCAAAGTCTCCTGTCCGGAAAAGAGCATTTTCCCAAGAAATCCGCGAATGTATACCTCATCCTTTTCTTCATCTTTGGAATACTGTCTTAGCCAGTCAATCAGGTTGTCATCTGACTGGAAATATTTTGAATTATCATTAGGTAGGTATGCGTGAGTTATTGTCTGGCCAAATTTAAATGTACCCGCAGTAGCATTTTGCTCTCCCATCAAGATCTGAAAGAATGTGGTGATAGCCAAGCTGTCATCTCCCACTACAGCAATTTTATCGCCTTTATTAACAAAGAGGTCTAGGTCCTTAAATAAGGTCTCTCCGTTTAATTCTTTGGTTAGTCCTTTAGTTTCTAGGATCTGATCGCCGGCTGCTCTTTCTTGCTTAAAGATGATCGCAGGATACTTCCTGTTCGATGGCTGAATTTCCTCAACATTGATCTTTTCAAGTAGCTTTTTTCTACTTGTTGCTTGTTTTGATTTAGCAGCATTGGCACTAAATCGCGCAATAAACTCCTGCAATTCTTTCTTCTTCTCTTCCGCTTTTTTGTTTGCAGCAGAGCGCTGAGAAAGAGCCAGCTGACTAGATTCATACCAGAAGGAATAATTTCCTGTATAGAGCTTTATCTGGCCAAAATCAATATCTGCGATATGTGTACATACTGTGTCCAGAAAGTGCCTGTCGTGAGAAACCACGATAAGTGTATTGTTAAATTCTAGCAAATGATCCTCAAGCCATGAAATGGTCTGAATGTCAAGATCATTGGTTGGTTCGTCAAGGATAAGAATATCAGGATTGCCAAACAGTGCTTGAGCGAGTAATACCCGAACTTTCTCAGTACCGTTTAGTTCCTTTACCAGCTTATAGTGATCTGCCTCAACTATACCCAAACCACTTAGCAAGGCAGCTGCATCAGACTCTGCATTCCATCCATCCATATCCGCAAACTGGGCCTCCAACTCCGATGCTTTATTACCGTCTTCTTCGCTAAAGTCTGGCTTGGCGTAGATAGCGTCTTTTTCTTGCTTAATGTCCCATAATTCCTTGTGGCCCATCATCACAGTGTCTAAAACGGAAGTTTCGTCATATTCATGATGATTTTGCTTCAACACAGCCATTCGCTTTCCCGGCTCTATTTTGACTGATCCTGAGTTTGGTGTGATTTCTCCAGACAGAATCTTTAGGAATGTTGATTTTCCTGCACCATTTGCTCCAATGATGCCATAGCAATTACCCGGAGTAAAGTTGATATTAACATCGTCGAATAGGATTCTTTTGCCGTACTGAAGAGAAATGTTTTCCGTTGAGATCATGGGATTTCTTTAATGAACCGCGAAGTTACTACTTAAAATAAGTATCTGAAAGTGTGGATGTAATATGAATATCAAAATTGTATTTTTTTAAGTAATTTATAGGAGGTTAATATGATTCAGCTACCACGTGTGTAACTACATCGGATGTAACATGAGACCTATCGAAAGAGGCTATTAATGGAGTATTTACGAATCTTATTTAACTTATTTTGCAACCACAGAATAGGGAAAAGATACTCGCCTTGACCACATTTGGATGCAGAGGATACCGTCAAAATTTAATGAGCTAAGTGTAAAGAAATTAGCTAAACGCATCATTTTTGCTTTTATAGCAGGTGTAACTGCAGTATTAGCAATAGTCTATGTTTCAAATAATCAAGTTCAGAAATTCACTGAATTAAATAGTCAACTTGACAAGGCTCTTACTATTTGTTGGAAGCAACAAACGCTAAGTCAGTATCTTTCAAAAAACGTTTTGCTCCTGAATGATGAGGTTGATAATCAAAAAACCATCAACCGACTGGACTCTGCACTTGGTCAGTTCCAAAAAAACCATCAGCTATTAAAGGTCACTAACAATATACTCAGGCGTTCTGATTGGGTAGACTTGTCATCAGTAGATAGCGTATACTCAGCAAGTAATGCGCCATTGTCGTCTCTCGTAAGAAGTAGTTTTGGAATCCAGGAGGGCGAAAGTATTCATGCATTCAGAGCCAGCGTACTCAAGCAAGATGAAACATTTCTACCACTTATCAATGAACTCGCTGCAGCATACAAAAGCCTTGACTCTAACATAAATGAAAACTTAAATCAAGTCGTATCAAGACAGTATTGGTTCATTGGCTTGACTGTCGTTCTAGCGGCACTCTCAGTTTTAATTTTCACTATCCAGTTGATCAGTCTTCGAATTAATTCGCACAAAAATTATTTCTATGAATTGTTTGACTCCAAAAAGCGCTATGAGAATCTGATCAGCCATACACATGATGTGGTGTATGAACTTGATGGAAATGGTAAATACACCTTCGTGAATCCGGCTTTTGAAAAACTAACAGATTATTCTTTAGAGGAAGCCAATATGAAGCGATGGTTTGAGCATGTCTACAGGGATAATAGAACTGAAGTAATTGACTATTACACAAATGCTGCACGAGCTATAAAGCGGTCATGCTATTTCGAGTTTCCAATAGTCACAAAGTCGGGAGCAATCCGATGGATTGGTCAAACCTCTGATTTCTCATACGACAAATCAGGTAAGGTGAACCTTATCTATAATATTGGTAAGGATATTACCGACCAGAAACTTGCTACAGAAAAAGAAGAAAGTTATAAGGAAGGGCTCAGGCTGCTAAATGAGCTCAATGCGAAGACTGAATTAAGTATTCAGGATCGGTTGGAGGATGGATTAAAACTTTGCCTTGAATACCTGGGGCTGGAAGTGGGGATTGTAAGTAAGATTTGGATGGATGAATATCGTGTCACCGCTTTTTGTCCTGAAAGCAGTGGACTTGATATTAATCAAAAATTTAAGCTTGGAGACACTTACTGCGATATTACACTCCGTGAACGAGGTAAAGTACTAAGTATCGATGATATGAATGATTCAGTTCATAGAGGACATCCGTGTTTTAAGACCTTTAAATTGGAGTCTTACATTGGAGCTGCATATCGGGTAGAAGGGAAGGTTGCAGGCACGGTCAATTTTACAAGTACCAAGGCTCGCAGGCAGCCTTTTTCAGACTATGAAGTAGATTTTGTAACGCTGGTCTCTAAATGGGTTGGATCCCTGATGGAACTTCAGGAGAATAGGGATAGGCTGGAAGCAGAACGAGAATTGCTCAAAACCTTCATCTCATCAGCTCCGGCTGCCATTGCCATGTTTGACAAGCACATGAACTATATCTCTGCTAGTGAAAAATGGCTGAAGGATCAAAATGTAAAAGGAGATGTGATTGGTAAATCGCACTATAAGGTTTTTCCTGAAATTCCAGTAGAATGGAAGCAGATGCACCAGCGTGCGCTTAAAGGTGAGGTTATCAAACCGGGCATTGAAAAATTTGAGAGAGCAGATGGCTCAGTACAATGGCTACAAGGTGAGATACATCCATGGTATACAAGCAGAGATAAAATTGGAGGGATCATCATCTTTATCAATGATCTGACTGATATGAAGCGACAGGAGGTAGAGTTGAGAAAAGCCAAAGATGAAGCAGAGGCTGCAGGTAAGATTAAGGAACAATTTCTTTCTACAATGAGCCACGAGATTAGGACTCCATTGAATGCGATCATTGGCACCACGCAACTACTTGAAATGGAGCACCCCGAGCTTTCAGACAGCAACAGGTTGAAAATGCTCAAATTCGGTAGTAATAACCTTTTGGCGCTGATCAATGATATATTGGACGTACAAAAAATTGAGTCTGGTAACCTGGAAATTGTTGAAGAGGACATCAACTTAAAGCATTTAACAGGCAATATTCTTGACACCTGGAAGGCAGTTCCCCGTAGTGGTGAGGTAAAGCTTAAACTTGACTATTCAGACAAACTTGGACAGTTCTACAAATGTGATGAGGTGAGACTTACACAGGTATTGAACAACCTGATAAGTAATGCCTTGAAGTTCACAGAGAAAGGTACTGTAGAACTAAAAGTAGAGCCTGTTAAAAAGCATATTCAATTCTCAGTTTCTGATACTGGCATTGGCATTCCTGCAGATAAACTTGAAACCATATTTGAGTCGTTTAAGCAGATCAATAACCCTCAATCTCTCAAGGCAGGTGGAACTGGACTTGGTTTATCTATTTCCAAGCGACTTGTCGATTTAATGGAAGGAGAGTTGAAGGTCGAATCTAAGGTTAATAAAGGAACTAGGTTTTATTTCCAATTACCTTTGGAGGTTTCGATGGTGAAAGAGGATAAGAAAGAACGAAAAATTTCTGAGGCAAACCTGGATCTTCATGTATTATTAGTAGAGGATAACCATGCTAATCAGGAAATTGCGAAAGGATTTTTAAACAGGTGGGGAGTAAAGGTCGATTTAGCCAATCATGGTAAAGAAGCGATTGAAAAAATTAAGTCCAAAGCCTATGATCTTATGCTCATAGATGTACGCATGCCAGTCATGGATGGGTATGAAGCCACGCGCAAGATAAGGGCAATGAAGGGAGAATATTATAAAAATCTCCCAATCATCGCATTGACAGCTAGCACTCTGGCAGAGTCACGCTCTAAAATGGAAGCTTGTGGGATGAACGAGATTGTATCCAAACCATTTGACCCACCTGATCTCTTTGAAAAAGTTAGTCGTTTGGGAAGAGGAGATAAAATAAAGGAAGGAGATGATAAGACCGCAGTGGAGCAAAAAAGTAAAGATGGATACTTCCAGTTTTTGACAAATGTTTTGGGTGGAGATGAGGAGCAGGTAATGATGATTGCTAATTTGGCTGTGAAGTCCATAAATGATGATTTAAAAGGAAGTAAATCTTCACTTCCATTACAAGATAGAGAGCGCACATATAATTATCTCCACAGAATGAAGTCAAATCTTGCCAATCTGGACTTAAGGGAGCTGGCTTCTAAAATGCCGGATTATAAGGCCGACAATTTCTGGGAAGAGCTTCCGTCATTTTTAGAGGAAGTAGAAGAAGAGCTTGATAAGGTTCAAACGCACTTAGCATAGGAGCAATGATCCTTTCTATGATGAAGGAAGCCTAACTATAAAGGTACTACCCTTACCTTGTTCACTTTGAATAGTTAAAAATCCTTTATTTTTTTCAATAAAAGCCTTACATAGTGTTAATCCCAGGCCAGTACCTTTCTCTCCTGCAGTGCCATTTTTGGAAACATCCAATTCAACATTCAGAACTGAATGGATTTCTTTCTCAGTCATCCCTATACCGTTATCGATAACCTGAATGGTTGTCAGTTTTCCCTCAGTGTACCCTGTCACTTGCACAGGATTATTGTTTTTGCTGTATTTGATTGCATTTGATATGAGATTCCTGATGATTGTCGAAAACATATTGGCATCAGCAAAAACAGTTAGATTTGATGGAATATCATTCTTTAAGTCTATCTCTTTTTGTTTTGCGACCGATGATAATAATGAGAAGTTTTCTTTTACAACCTTATCAACCGATAGTAGTTCTGGCTTGAATAGCGTTTGATTACTATTCAGCATCCCCCACTGCAAGAGATTTTCTAACAAACTAATTGTATTTTTTGCAATTGGGTTTAGTTGATTGAGTATCTTCTTTGCATCATCCAATGATATAGAAGCACTTTCAAGTAACTCTATTAGATTTATAATTGATGAGATTGGCCCCTTCAAATCATGACCAACAATAGACATTAGCCGGTTTTTAGTTGCATTCAAATCATTTAGTTCTTGATTTTGCTCATTAATCAGTTTGTTAGTGCTGATTAATTTCTCATTCAGCTGCCTATATTGTTGATAACGATAGATTGAATACCCTGCAAAAACAAAAATAAGTACATATGCCGTTAAAAAAGCCCATCTAATATATGGGTTTGGTAACTTCTCTGAGATATAAGCCGTCCCAATTACGAATGTCAAACCATGTATGGTGATCTCAGAGGTCACGAAATTCTCATCAGGTATATTGTAATTTTTGAAGAATCGATCATCAGATCGATCGTGGTAGACTTTACTCTGGTCATGGACTCTTTCACGATCAAAATAATCCCCATATTCAACCGAAAATTGAAACGCAAACTGATTAGCCTGTTCCAATCTATAAATTGGTTCAATGATGTTTCTGAAATTAATGATCGAGGCAACATACCCTACCAGTTGGCCTTCTCTTATGACCGGAAAATTAAGTGGAATGCCAACCCATCCCTCAACAAGATTAATAGGGGGGAACAGTTTTATTTTATCCTCCAAGAGCATGTCTTCAAGAAGATTAATTTGCGCATTATCTCGAAATTTTTTTACAGAAGTCCCAATTAAATTCCCCGGGTCTATTTCATCTATTGTAAAGCTGTAAATGAACTGATGATCAGTATTTAAAAATGAGACAATCAGTGAGTCCCTTATGTTTAGTTGGTTGGTTTGATACAGTAAGAACTTTTGAAGTTTATCCTGTGAAGGAAAAGAATCAGCGTAACGAAGGTGTGACCTCATTCCTGACATTAAATATGCGAAACGATTGATTGACTCTGAAAACTTTTCTACAGCTACCTCATGGGTATTCGCCAAATTATTTTGGCGCCTATTTCTCTCATAATCTTGCAATTGATAATTGAAATAATAGGTAATACCTCCCCCAATCAGAGCAGTAAGAAAGAGTAGATAAATCTTACTATCAGCGAATACTCTTTGCACAAATTTATTTCTTAAGTAAGATTAATAGCGGCTATAAAAGTTTGCCCAGTTAATATAATCAAAGAATTAAGTTTTTGTTTGCTAAACAACTAAAATTTAACAGCCTGGATCTTTTCTGGAGCGAGAATGGTAATGGCACTGCCGTTTATTTCGATCCATTGATCCTTTTTAAATTCTGATAAAATTCGAATGACAGACTCTGTTGCTGTTCCCACCATTCCAGCCAGGTCTGCCCTGGATACATCAACAGTTACTTTTTCCATTTCGCCAGAGTAGGCATCATGCAATTTCATCAAAGAGTCTGCTGTACGCTTTCTTACTGTATTATAGGCCATTTCCATGAGTTCCTTCTCCCGATCAGATAGGTTGTTTGAGAGTAGCTTAATGAATTGTCCCGAAACCTCTCTATTGTTGAAAATTAATTGTTGAAAGTCATCTTTAGGGATTAGCATCAATTCTGAGTCTTCCATGGCTTCTGCAAATTCAGTTCTGGAAGAATCCTGAATGATGGATCTCTCTCCGAGAAAATCACCTTCCTTTCTAATGTCGTGGATAAACTCTTTTCCATCCTCATTGATGTGATAAGTTTTGATTTTTCCCTTGATGATCTTGTAGACAAAATTGCTGAAGTCCCCTTCACGATAAATGATATCTTTCTTTTTATACTGCTGAGTTTTACGCTCTTTTTCCAGGTCTTTAATATTCTGATAATTGGATGCATGGTGAACAAGCTCCTCAACCTCAGATATTTTCGAAAGCTCTTCATATTTTTTTAACCTACGCTCAATGGCACCCAACAATTCCATTTCCTCAAATGGTTTTGTGATATAATCATCGGCACCCATATTCATTCCTTTCCTGAAATCAGTTTTTTCTGCTTTGGCTGTTAGAAAGATGAATGGGAGTGAGGTAGTTTCCGGATTTTTTGAAAGGATATAAAGCACTTCATACCCATCCATTTCGGGCATCATGATATCGCATAGAATAAGATCAGGAGGAGAGGCCAGTGCCTTTTTAACTCCTTCTCTTCCATTCGAAGCAGCGTCAACGTGATAATTGGAAAGTCCCAAAAGTTCGGAGATGTTTTCTCTCACATCATCCTGATCTTCTATAACCAAAATGCGTTTTTTATCCATGTGTATAGGTTCGTTTTAGATTAACCAAATTAAATAAAAGACTGACGATAATCATCTTTTGAATTAAGGAAACTCATCTATTTTGATCATGAAACACTATTCTTTTGATTAAAAGATTAATGTTATGAGTTACTGGTTATACATATCACTATTCGGAGCAGCGATCGCTGTATTTGCCATGGTCAATGTACTGTTGGCTCGAATGTCCAATAACAAAAAAGCACTGTGGTTTACTCTTGTAGTGATTTTCCCAATAGTGGGTCCACTTATATATCTACTGAAGAGAAAATCTATTGTGGGGACTAGTTAAAGGGAAGAGTAAGCGTAAATGTGCTCCCTTGACCTTCGGTACTTGTGAAGGAAATTTCCCCTTTTAATAAGTCAGCGTACTTTTTTACAATATTTAAACCCAAGCCGGTTCCTTGAATGTTAGTAGCGTTCGCAGCTCGGAAAAACCGATCAAACATCTTCTTTTGCTCAGATTTAGGAATGCCGATCCCATGATCCACAATGTGAATCTTTAGATGTTTATCGTGCTCTATGTTTATTTCAATTTTTTCTCCTTCAGATGAATACTTGCTGGCATTAGAGATCAGATTGAATAAGATATTCTTTAGAATGTGTTCATCTGTTTGGATAGTTGGAGCAGTGCCATTCAAAAGAATTTCCTGATCGTTTTTTACACTTTGGCTCATTTCCTCAACTATTTCCTGCAAGAGTTCATTCACGTCCACCTCATTAAAATTCACTTTCTGAGCACCACTCTCCAGTTTTTCAAGCGAAAGGAAGTCATTAAGAATGTTCGTTAGATTTTGTACGCTTTTCTTGATTCTATTGATGTGTTTTTCTCTGGCTCCCTGCTGGTCAGTTTCGGTGTATTTGCCAATTAAGTTGGCGGACGAAAGTACAGTAGTTAGTGGCGTTCGGAATTCATGGCTTGCCATTGAGACAAAGCGAGATTTCAATTCTCCTAATTCTTTCTCCTTTTCCAATGATTTTAAAATCTCTTGTTCTGCTTTTTTCAGATCTTCCAGGCTTTGTTTTAATGCCGCTTCTGCCAGTTTTCGTTCTTGAATTTGGCTTTGAAGCCCTAGGTTCATATGCTCCAATTCACTGGTTCTGGCTTTTACTTTTTGCTCCAGCTCAGATGTATACTCCTCAAGTTTTTTACGCTGTTCTTCAAGCTTCTTTTCGTTTTCTTTTCGGATAGAGATATCGGTAACAAATGCTACTACCAATTTCTCATTATTGTGCTGCATGTAGCTTAAACTGATCTCAAGAGGAAAAGTGGAGCCGTCTTTTCTAAGGCCAGACAGGTCACGCCCAATTCCCATGCGTCGTGGTTCCGGGTGGTTGATATACTCTTTACGATAACCTTGATGTTTTTTTTGAGCATTCTTAGGAACAAATTTTTCTACCTTCTGACCAAGCACTTCACCTTCATCATACCCAAACATTTCAGTGACACGAGGGTTTGCCATGACCACTTCCCCATCTTTATTGAAGAGCATAATTCCCTCACCAGAGCTTTTAAAGAGACTTTTTAAAAGTTCTATGCCTTCATCTGAAATAAACTCCTGACTCCCTAGTTTTATCATATTAGACTTAGTAAAATAAACCTATATCTGTCATGTGACAAAATTCAATACCTACATTGACGAATGTCAATTTACACGCACGCCGAGCATTCTAGCTTTGAAGCTTAAATGATTAGCATGTGATCTCAAGTATACTGATACCTACTGATTTTTCTCCTGCATCCTGGCAAGCCGCTCAGATGGGATTGGAACTGTCGAAACTGTACGAAGATGCCACGATTTCTTTTTTACATATTTATCCGGTTTCATCAAGGTATTCACACAAAAACGGCCCTACGGCAAATAGCAAGCAACTGGAAGAGGTTCAACATCGGATGAACCAATTATCTCATGACATATCTGATCTATCAGATGATCGTATTCAAAATGTTGTATTATCAGGTAATGTTGAGGAGACGATGATGAAGTTTATCAAAGAACACTCATTTGACCTGGTAATTGTAGGTATCAATAGTAATGGACATGACAATGAAATAGGTAGCCACACGGTGCGCGTAATCAAAGAGAGTGGTGTACCAGTCATGATAGTTCCAAATCGTACTTCACATGGGGTTATTGCAAGCTGAAGAACTTGAGTGTCACCATTGTGGGGATTCATGTGACGAATCTATTCAGACGGGAAATCATCATTTCTGCTGCTATGGATGTCGGGCGGTCTTTGAGTTGCTGGACCAAAGTAACCTTCATCAATACTATACAGAAACCTCAAAGGAGAATAAATCTTTATCAGAGCTGAAGGCAGAGCGGAAATATGCTTTTCTTGATAATGAGGATATCCAGAAACAACTGCTGCGTTTCAAAAGTGATGACGTTTCGGTCGTTAAATGGTTTTTGCCAGGGATTCATTGTAGCTCATGTATTTATCTGCTGGAGCACTTGCCCAAACTGGATCAGGCAGTGATTAGGTCAGAGGTGAATTTCGTGAAGCGTGAGGTGACGATCACATTCAATCATCATGAAAAATCCCTGAGACAGTTGGCGGTATTGCTTTCACAGTTGGGATACGAACCGGGCATATCCTTAAGTAGCCTGGATAAAACGAAGAAGCAGGTAGCTAAATCCAATATTGGAACCAAGGTAGCTGTGGCAGGCTTTTGCTTTGGTAATGCTATGCTGATGAGTATGCCGGAATACCTGGATCGTAATTTCCTTCTAACGGATGATTTTAAAACGGTATTCAAGTGGATCAATTTCGCGCTTGCTTTTCCAGTAGTTTTATATGCAGCAAGTGATTACTTTAACAAGGCATGGAAGGGGATTCGATATGGAAATTTAAATATCGATGTGCCGATTGCGCTGGGTATACTCACACTATTTGGTCGTAGTTCGTATGAAATCATTACTGGAGTGGGGATAGGGTATGTGGATTCGCTGGCAGGGTTGGTGTTTTTCCTTTTAATAGGAAAGTGGTATCAGGGGAAAACGTACCAGGCGCTATCTTTTGATCGGGATTTCACTTCTTATTTCCCTGTTTCAGTCACATGTAGAGTTGATGAAGAAGAATTTCAGCGACCTTTAAAAGATCTTAGAAAAGGGGATGTAGTAGTGATTCACAATGATGAATTGATACCTGCAGACGGTATTATCGTATCAGGGACGGGCAATATTGATTATAGCTTTGTTACGGGTGAGTCAAAGCCTGAAAGCAGGACTGAAGGTCAGCAGGTGTATGCAGGAGGAAGACATAAAGGGGCTGAATTATCAATAGCTCTAAGTCAGACGGTTAATAACAGTGAACTAACCAGCCTCTGGAATACCGACTCGTTTAAAAAGAAGGATCGGGCTGATTTGCACACCTGGGTTGATAAAATCAGCAAGTATTTCACCTTAACCATAATCATTCTGGCTATTGCAACTGGGGTTTTTTGGTGGATCAATGATCCGTTGCTGATTTGGAATTCGGTGACTGCCGTTCTGATTGTAGCTTGCCCATGCGCACTGGCGCTGGTGCTGCCTTTTGCCTATGGCCATGCCATGAGAAAACTGGGCAAAGAAGGACTATATCTAAAAAATGCGGAGGTGATCGAGTCACTGGCAAAAGTGGATTCAATTGTTTTCGATAAAACTGGCACGCTCACGATGGTGCAAGCTGGAATCTCTTATCAGGGTGATGTAATTGATGGGAAGTATATGCAGGCTTTAAAGTCCGCTCTGGGTAATTCTGCGCATCCGTTGAGTAGGTTGATACATAATGAACTCCCATCAGTTGATAAATTACCGATTATAGCGTTTAAGGAAATCACAGGGAAAGGATTTGAGGCAGAGTTAGATGACCTATATCTTAAGGTGGGATCGGCTGAATTTTCGGGTCATCTGACAGAAGGTCCGCTAAATGAAACACGAGTATACATAAGTGTAAATGACAAGAAAGGCTGTTTTATAATCAAATCTGCCTATCGACCTGGAGTCTTTGATTTACTAAAACACCTAAGAAACCGATACAAGTTGACACTTTTGTCCGGAGATAACTCAGGAGAAAAAAACGTTTTGCAACCACATTTTGATGAGGTTCATTTTAATCAAAAACCATTCGGTAAGCTGACATACATAAAAAATCACCAAGCGAATCATCTAATGATAGGAGATGGACTCAATGACGCGGGAGCATTGAATGAAGCTTTAGTTGGTGTGGCTATAGCAGAAGACATCCATCAGTTTTCTCCAGCTTGTAATGCCATTCTTACTTCAGAAAAAGTTACTCGTATATCACAGGTGCTATATTTCTCAAGGAGAGTTATTTCTGTTGTATTTATCGCTTTTGGCATTTCTTTTATTTACAATATTGTCGGGCTATCATTTGCGATGAGTGGACACCTGACACCACTTATTTCGGCTATTCTGATGCCGATTAGTTCGGTGACTGTTGTTGGGTTTGTAACACTAATGGTTACGTATTTAGGGAAAAAAATGAATGTTAAAAATGTAGCGACTTGATCTAAATCTACCTTTCTAATGACCTAAATCATAGATTACCTCAGGCTGTCATTTCAATTTTATCCTGATAAAAAATAAACGTCATGGAACCACATTTTTACAACGTAGACATCAACTGGAATCAGGATCGCAAGGGAGTGATGTGCTCTCCTGAATTGAACAAGGAAGCTAATAGCTGCATCGATGTGGCTACTCCTCCGGAGTTTCCGAAGGGGATCCCCGGAATATGGTCACCCGAGCATCTATTTACTGCATCAGTTAGCAGCTGTCTGATGACTACTTTTTTAGCTATTGCTGAAAACTCAAAATTGGAGTTTGAAAACTTTAGCTGCCATTCGAAAGGTAAGCTGGAAAAGGTAGATGGAAAATTGTTAATGATACAAATTGTTCTGGAACCGAACGTGACCATCTATGATGAAAAGGATCGGGAGCGAGCTGTGAGAGTACTTCAGAAGTTTGAAAAAGCCTGCCTCATTTCCAACTCCATAAAATCGGAGGTGATTATGAATCCATCCATTAAGGTTGTTGAGACGGAGGTCGTTTAAGTTAGCTCGCCTGACTGATAGCCTGCTCCAGCATATGTTTTGGAATCGCTCCCGACTGTCTCCAAACTTGCTGACCTTTCTTGAACAAGATAAAAGTGGGAACACCACGAACACTGTACTTCTGTGCGGCAGCCGGGTTCTTATCAATGTCTACTTTGATAATTCTCGCTTTGCTACCAATTTCAGATTTAAGTTCTTCCAGGATTGGAGCCATTGTTTGGCACGGTCCACACCACGTTGCATGAAAATCAACCAGCACCGGCTGGTCTCCATTGATTAGTTCATTGAATTTTGACATAGTTAAGAAACATTAATTCCTCCTTAATAAGTTTCTGAGAGATTAAAAAAGGCTGAGTGGTTACACTCAGCCCAGTTTGAAAAGGATAATTGAACAGCGTCAATTAATCAATAACCACTTCTTTTCTAGGAAGTAATTCTGTTTCCTTTTTGACAATGGTTAATCGCAGGATGCCATCATCATACTTTGCAGTCATTTCTTCCATATCTACATTTTTTGGAAGCGTAAAGGATTTTGTAAATGAACGAGTAGTGAACTCTCTTCGGGTGTACCTGCGTGTGTTCTCTTCTCTTTCTTTTTCTGTAGTCCCCGTAATGGTAAGAAGGCCATTTTCCAGTGTTACATGGAAGTCTTCTTTTCTCATTCCTGGAGCTGCCATTTCGATCTCGTAATTGTTTTCAGTCTCAATTACGTTTACTGCTGGTATCCAGTCATTGGTGAATCGTGCTTGCAACCAATCATCATCGAAGAAGTCGGTGAGATTATTGAGCATAGGAAAATCTCTCTTGATAAGCGACATGACTTGACCATTTTTGTGTTAAACATCCATTTTAATACTGCAAATGTTCTTGCAATCATATATAAAAAACAATGAGATAATTCACAGTCAGAGGTGATTCTAAACATTGACAATTCTACACATTATCATATAATGTAAATGTCTCTAGATAATCGGGGATCGTGACATTCCAACCACGACCTAAAAGCCTCTTTTTCAATACGTTTGATTGTTCCGTTTCTCCATGGATCAAGAAGGTCATCTTAGGAGGTTCAGAAATATGGCCTGCCCATTCAACCAATTCATCCTGGTCTGCATGAGCAGAGAGTCCATCAAGTATGTGGATTTTAGCGTTTATCATTACTTCTTCACCAAAAATCTTCACTGACTTTTCTCCGTTGGCAATATCTCTGCCTCGGGTACCTTCAGGCAAAAATCCAGTAAATAGAATAATGTCCTGCTTGTTTGGGAGTCGGTGAAACAGGTGATGCAGCACACGACCACCAGTGGCCATGCCACTCGCGGAGATAATAATTGCCCGGTCTTTGATGGTATTCAGGACTTTCGATTTGCTTTGTTCCGTCACATAATGAACAAATGGAGCATCAAAAATATGATGACCAAACTCACTGTCACTTTCCAAACGGTGATAGTTGGCGTACTCTTTGTAAAGACGCGTCACGCTGATCGCCATCGGGCTGTCAATGTATACAGGTCTTGATTTCATATTCTGAAAGATTTTCCAGATATAATAGAGAACCAGTTGGGTTCTTCCAACCGAGAAAGCGGGAATCAGGATGCATCCGCCTTTTTTGTCACTTTCCAGAATTAGCCTGCGAAGCTCCATTTCCAGATCTACATCTTTATGCTTTCTGGCACCATAGGTTGACTCCATAAAAAGCACATCGGCTTGCGGAGGATTTTTAGGGGCAATATGTAGTGGGCTGTGTTTAGGACCAAGATCCCCGGAAAAGACAATGATTTTGACACCCTGACTAGTGTAAATCTTTAGTTCAACACTGGCAGCACCTAAAATGTGACCTGCATGAAAGAATCGGACTTCTACTTGATCATGGATACGAAAGGGTTGATCAAAGGGGTGAGCTACAAAACCGGTAAGTGACTCATTGGCATCTCTCACTGTATAAAGTGGTTTTGCAGGATGGTGTTTGGAGTATCCTTTTTTGTTGGCAAACTCAGCTTCTTCTTCCTGTAATTTGGCGCTATCCGTGAGTAAAATCTCAGCGAGCTCTAAAGTAGGTTCTGTGCAGTGTACTTTTCCACCAAAACCATTTTTGAAGAGTAAGGGAATATACCCTGAATGATCAATGTGGGCATGAGTGAGTAACACACAATCGATTTTTCCCGGTTCAATTGGTAGTTCATCCCAATTTCGCAATCGCAATTCTTTTAAGCCTTGAAACAGGCCACAGTCAATCAACACATTGAAGTCATTGATCGTGATCAGGTACTTTGAGCCAGTCACTGACTTTGCTCCACCTAAAAATTTTACCCGTATATCCATTGAATTAGAAAAAGCCGAAATATGTGAGCACAGATCCAAAAATCAGAATGGCAACTGTCAAATACTTTCCATATCTAACCAGGAGAACTCCTCTAAAGGTACGTATATACCCCGGCATTATTAGTAACATGACTCCTTTGATCAAAGCGATCCAGCCTACTATGGTAATAATCACTCGCCAGTCATTCACCCAAAGGTTGTGAAAAGATACCATTGCCATTCCACCTGCAACAGCAATAAAGCCTCCTAGAATCACATAATCAATGCTATTAGTAAGTCTACGGAAAATCAGGATATAACTTTCACGATACAAAAACATGCCTAATCCCACGGAAAGATAAATGACCCCAAAGGTTCGTGCTAGAAAGATTGAAAGTTCCATATTTTCAGGAGAGGAATCCATAATATCCAAATATTAATCCAAGTGCGATGACCATAGGTAAGTAATATTGTTGTATTCCATTCGGAGTAAACCACCCTTCAAAATGTTTGAGAAGTCTTGGAAATGCTAATAGCAAAGCACCCTTGATCAGAATAATCCAACATACGATCGTGACTAATGTTCGCCAGTCATTTACCCATATATTATGGTAGTGAACTAGTACGGCACCAAGTACCGTAGCAATCCATCCCCCAAGAAATATGTATGTTGTATCATGCACGATCTTTTTGAATGCCTCATTGTAATAGGAACTGCTAAAAGCAAACCCAACGCCTATTGATAGGTAGAGTATGCTGATGACTCTGGCGATAACAATTGAAGTGTCCATGAGCATTACGTTTTGGATACAGTTCAAATCTCTCAATTACTAAATGTTTTATTCCTGATGGATGTCATATGAGAGGATGATATTTCTTGATGTTAAAGTAAGTGCAATTTTAAGGTCATGTTGAACTCGGCTTAACATCGATATTTTAAAGACCCTGAAACCAGTTCAGGGTGACGTGCTATTTATTAATTATCGTTTCATTGTAGAATGAACCAAGCATCGTCATGGTCATGCTGAACTTGATTCAGTATCTATATTTTAAAGACCCTGAAACCAATTTAGAATGACTGTCTTTTAGATTCCTGATCTCCACTTCATCTCGTCAGGATGGCGCCACTAAATAAGACAATGCCAGCAGTGGCTCGCCGGCTGATAAAAATCATGTGGGTCACTAACACCTCTCATTAGCTACCCTTTGTCTCTCTGCTAATCTTGTCATTGGATTATGAGTGTCATATTTATTCTCATCGCATGTAGCCTGTTATTGGCAGGAAGCTTCCTTGCTGCGTTCTTGTGGGCGTCTCGTTCAGGGCAGTTTGAGGATGATTATACACCATCTGTTCGCATCCTCTTTGACGAGGAAGGGCCTTCGATCCAAGCAAAAAGTAAGAGTAGTAAAAAATCGAGTAACCAATGTCAGAAACCAACGAAAAAGTAGGTCTGGAGACCTTTCATTATGACAACACCACGGTTCGAAATTTCCTGGTTGCCACCACGGTATTCGGGATAATCGGCATGTCGGTGGGCCTTCTTGTTGCATGCCAATTCGTGTGGCCGGAAGCCAACTTCGGATTACAGTATACCACCTTCGGGAGAGTAAGACCACTGCATACCAATGCGGTGATTTTTGCTTTTGTGGGTAATGGGATTTTCGCAGGTGTATATTATTCCCTTCAGCGATTGTGTAAAACACGGATGTACAGCGATCTACTCAGCAAGATTCACTTCTGGGGATGGCAGGTCATTATTCTGGCAGCAGCTATTACGCTTCCATTAGGTATGACTTCCGGCAAGGAGTATGCTGAGCTGGAATGGCCGATCGATATCGCTATCGCGCTGATCTGGGTGGTGTTTGGTTTGAACATGTTCATGACGATCATCAAACGAAGAGAGCGTCACCTCTATGTGGCCATCTGGTTCTACATTGCCACATTCGTAACGGTAGCGATGCTGCACATCGTTAACTCATTCGAGCTACCAATTGACTTTATGAAAAGCTACAGCTGGTACGCGGGTGTTCAAGACGCATTGGTACAGTGGTGGTATGGTCACAATGCGGTGGCATTCTTCCTGACCACTCCTTACTTAGGTTTGATGTACTATTTCATCCCGAAAGCCTCCGGTCGACCGATCTACTCGTACCGACTGTCAATCATTCACTTCTGGGCACTGATATTTATCTATATCTGGGCAGGCCCGCACCACTTATTGTATAATGCTTTGCCAGACTGGGCACAGTCACTTGGTGTTGTATTTTCAGTAATGCTGATCGCTCCATCCTGGGGAGGAATGCTGAACGGCCTTTTGACATTAAGGGGTGCATGGGACAAAGTAAGAGAGGATGCGATTTTGAAATTTATGGTGGTAGCCATTACTTGCTATGGTATGGCCACATTCGAAGGACCTATGCTTTCACTGAAAAATGTGAATGCCATTGGTCACTTCACGGACTGGATTGTAGCTCACGTGCATGTAGGAGGGTTAGGATGGAATGGATTCCTGACGTTCGCCATGCTCTATTATCTCATTCCAAAATTGTATGGAACCAAGCTTCACTCTCAGAAATTAGCCAATGTCCATTTCTGGATTGGCACCATGGGTATCCTATTCTACGCGATTCCTATGTACTGGGCCGGATTCACACAAAGCTTGATGTGGAAGCAGTTCAATCCGGATGGAACACTTGTATACAGCAACTTCCTTGAAACTGTTACGCAGATCATCCCGATGTATGCGCTGAGAGCATTCGGAGGACTGCTATATCTGAGTGGTGTATTCGTTATGGTATTTAACCTTGTTAAAACCGCACGTTCTGGCAAGTTCCAGTCAAGCACTGAAGCACAGGCAGCACCATTGATGAAAGACTATAAGCCGGAGAAGAGTGAACACTGGCACAGAAGAATTTTCGAATGGAAACCGGTAAGAATGCTTGTTTGGAGTTTGATCCTGGTTGCCATTGGTGGAGCTATTGAGATTATTCCAACATTCCTCATACAAAGCAATGTACCGACCATCTCTACTGTGAAACCTTATACACCATTAGAGCTAAATGGACGAGACATTTACGTGAGGGAAGGCTGCTACACCTGTCACTCCCAAATGATACGCCCATTCCGATCAGAGGTAATGCGATATGACCCTGTAGACCTTGAGTACTCAAAAGCTGGCGAGTTTGTCTACGATCACCCGTTCCAATGGGGGTCTAAGCGAACCGGACCGGATTTGCACAGATTAGGAGGTAAGTATCCAGATAGCTGGCACTTCTACCACATGCTTGATCCCACCAGTATGTCTCCGGGATCAATCATGCCTCCATATCCATGGCTCTTTGAGCAGGAGTGGGACAAGAATCGAACACCGGCTAAGATTCGAGCAATGCAGACGCTAGGTGTGCCGTACCCGGAAGGTTTTGATCAGCAAGCAGTAGCCGATGCTGAAGCACAGGCAGCATTGATCTCCAAAGGTTTGGAGCTCGAAGGAATCAAGATGAGCAGTAATGCAGAGATTATTGCATTGATTGCTTACCTACAGCGGTTGGGTACAGACATCAAAAATGTGGAAGGCGTAGCAGATGCCGGTGAATAATTATAATGAATTGAAGTCATGTTAAAATTTATCAAACACCATATGGAGTCCATCGCCGGGATCGAGATATATCCCGTGATCTCCTTTGTCATCTTCTTCGTCTTCTTCATAGCACTTACCATCTATGTTTTGAAGGTGGACAAGAAGCTATTCAAAGACATTTCAAATATTCCATTGAACGAAAATGAAACCGACCATGAGCCATCTTAAATATGTATTATCGATACTCATTTTTGCGATATCTGGGCTAACTATGGCTCAGCAAGAAGCCTCGCAACAAACCTTTTTTGATCAGTATCAAATCGAGCTGGTGCTTGGGTTAACAGTGGTGGTTGCATTCGTAGCGATTATCGCGATGTACACATTATTGGTAGCCTTAAAGGTGGTTCTTAAATTGAAAAGAGCGGAGATGGGAATTGAAGAGGAAGAAAAGGAATTGATTCCTGTAAAAGAAGGAGAAGAGGGAGTTGGATTCTGGAGACGATTCTGGAATCGGATCAATGATTCTGTCCCAGTTGCCAAGGAGCATGAAGTGGCAACCGATCATGAATATGATGGAATCCGTGAGCTGGACAACCGTCTACCACCTTGGTGGCTCTATGGCTTTTATATCTCGATCATTTTTGCTGTGGTTTATCTAATCAACTATGAAGTGTTAGACACTGGACCTACACAAGATGAAGAGTTTCAGGCTGAGATGATGCAAGCTAAAGAAGATGTGCAAACTTATTTGGCTTCCTTAGATAATCTAATTGATGAAAGCAATGTTACATTATTGACAGAGTCTGCCGACTTAAATGCAGGAAAGGCCATTTATGAGCAAAACTGCTCCGTTTGCCATGCAGCAGATGGGGGAGGTGGAGTCGGACCGAATTTCACTGATAAATATTGGCTTCATGGTGGTGATATGCCTGCGATATTCAAGACGATTAAATATGGGGTTCCTGCAAAAGGAATGATTGCCTGGGAAACTCAACTTTCTCCTAAGAAAATGCAGCAGGTAGCCAGCTACATCTATATGATGGAAGGGCAAACAGCTGCTGATCCAAAAGAGCCACAAGGAGACCTATTTGAGAGAGCGAAAGCAGATGTTATTCCTGATAAAGAAGGGAATATGGAAGAGGCGAATCCTGAAACAAATCCGGATTATGTAGACGATGAAGCTGACCTGGAAGAAGGTGAGTGTTGTTAATGGACAATGTTAAAGACATATATCAAGAGCAGGAGAGCGCTGAGGAAACGTTTCGAGATCACCTAACCACGGTAGATAAAGAGGGGAAACGTGTGTGGGTGTACCCCAAAAAACCGCGGGGTAAGTTCACCAACTATCGATCGCTAGTCAGTTATCTCCTGTTATTGTTTTTGTTTGGAGCGCCATTTATCAAAATAGATGGTCAGCCTTTTTTGCTCTTCAATGTTTTAGAAAGAAAATTCGTAATCTTCGGGCAGGTTTTCTGGCCTCAGGATTTTTTTCTGTTTGTGATTGGCATGCTGGCCTCTTTGGTGTTTATCATCCTCTTCACGGTAGTTTTTGGTCGTATTTTCTGTGGATGGATTTGTCCACAGACTATCTTCATGGAGGGTGTATTCAGAAAAATAGAGTATTGGATTGAAGGAGATTACATGGCTCAGCGAAAGCTGGATAAACAGGCATGGGATAAAGAAAAAATTACTAAAAAGACGGTTAAGCATACACTTTTCATACTTGTCAGCGTGCTCATCATGCATACATTCATGGCCTACCTGGTAGGGGTTGATGAAGTTTGGGATATCATAGATGAGGGTCCGGGTAAGAATACTGCGGGCTTCATCGCAATGGTGGTATTTACGGGGCTCTTCTATGGTGTCTTTAGCCAAATGCGAGAACAAGTTTGCACAACGATCTGTCCCTATGGACGATTACAGGGAGTGCTTTTAGATAAGCAAAGCGTGGTGGTAGCATATGACCATATGCGAGGTGAGGAGCGAGGAAAATTCAGAAAAGGAGAGGATAGAGCAGAAGTGGGTAAAGGGGATTGCATTGACTGTAAACAATGCGTTTATGTCTGCCCAACTGGTATCGATATCAGAAATGGAACGCAGCTTGAGTGTATCAACTGCACCGCCTGTATAGATGCGTGTGACTCCATCATGGATCGAATTGGCAAGCCGAGAGGGCTGGTGCGATATGCATCTGAGGAAAACTTTGCAGAGAATAAGCCATTCCGGTTCACTTCCAGGATGAATGCTTATTCAGGAGTGTTAATTGTATTGGTAGGTGTTTTGATTACATTATTACTGGTTCGGTCAGATTTCGAAACTACCATCATGCGCACACCGGGAATACTCTATCAGGAACGTGAAGATGGTATGATTACGAATCTCTATCAAGTGAAGATGGTGAATAAAACCAATGACGCAATGGATGTGAAGTTCAAACTTCTTGAACCGAAAGGAATTATCGAAATGGTAGGAGGAGAGATAGACCTAACGGAGCAGGGGATAGGGCAAGGAGCCTTTTTCGTCATCATAGATCCCGTAGAGATCAATAAAATGAGTACGATGATTTCGGTAGGAGTGTACTCGGGTGATGAACTAGTAGAGAAAGTCGAGACCAAATTTCTTGGACCAACGAATTAAAATAATGGACAATTGATAATTACAAATTGACAATTAAAGAATTGAAACATGAACTGGGGAAACAAAATCGTATTGGCCTTCATACTCTTTGCGGCCTTCATTGGCTACATGGTAGTAAGAGCATTTCAGGAGGATTTTGATCTGGTAGCGGAAGACTATTACGCTCAGGAGATCAACTATCAGCAAAAGCTAAACAAGCTAGCCAATGCTGCAGAAAAGGAAAAGGCCGTGATTGTAAAGCAGAAAGGAGATAGTATTTTTCTTACATTCCCTGACAGTCAGGCAGAGGGCAGTATTCATTTTTATCATCCATCAAGGAAACTGTTTGATAGGGAGTTCGATATTGATTTGACGAATGGAAAAATTCAGAAAATTGATCGTTCTGAGCTGATAGCTGGAAGCTATCGGGTAAACATAACCTGGCAAACGGCAAATGAGGATTATTATCAACAATCCAGCATTTATATCCAATGATAGCAGCATTCATCATCGGCTTATTTGGAAGTTTGCACTGTGTAGGCATGTGCGGTCCGGTGATGATGGCATTTATGGGTCCCAACCAATCCAAAAAAGGATTTGCGTTTTATCATTCGGGCAGAATTCTGGCATATGTACTTATTGGGGGAGTATTAGGATTACTTGGAGCTACTGTTGCTTTGATGCAGCTTCAAAAATTTCTGGCTTTCTTCCTGGGCTTTGGATTGATCCTGCTTTATGGCGTCCCATCGATTCGTCATAGGCTGGAACGATTCTACTTTGAATCGCGGTTTTACGAATTCCTCAAGTCTTTTCTTTCTAAAAGCCTTGCAACCAATCGGCGCTGGTTTCTCAGTGGGGTAGCAAATGGATTCTTTCCATGTGGACTGACATACGTTGCTGCAGCAGGAGCAGTAGCCTTAGGAAGACCATTTGAAGGGGCCATGTTTATGGTTCTTTTCGGTCTGGGCACACTTCCAGCCTTGATATCGCTTTCATTTGTGGGAAATGTTCTTTCCGGCACCATGAAATCTTTCATTCCCAGATCCATACCAATAATCGCGATTGCCTCCGGACTTTTGCTGATTACCAGGGGACTACTCACGACCTTCCCCCAGTTCAATCAACTCGTTCAGGCCAATGCAGCCGGCTTAATTACCATTTGTGGACTTTGAATTGAATTTTTATTAGATCGATCTCTCCTTGTCAGGTTTTTTAGACTAAATTATATGATTAAATAACGATCGGTTGAAATCCGTATCCGAAATAAGGTCCTTGAGAAGGATATTTTTCCTTCTTATCACCACCCTTACAATTTCGCTCGCTGGTGTTTTGGTGTATATCTACTCCGATACAAGACAGGATAGAATTAATGATTTGGGTTACACTACTTCTGTGATTAAAGAGTACTATGAACTTAGTTTTAGACAATGGGAGCTTAGTTTATTGAGTGTTGGAAAACGATTGGCAGAAATAGAGTCATTAGAAGAAAAAGCCGCATTTGCTACTGATGCCCTCCAGATTTATGAAAGAGAACTATTAGCCTTTGGATTTGCTAGTCCTGATGGACAAATACTTGTCTTCAGCGGCAGATCTCTTACTGACTCTCTTCCACACCTGATGCAATCTGAAAAAACAAGACGGTCTTTTGACCTGGCCAGAAAAGGGGATGGAATATCGATCGGAGAATGTTATTACACCTCTCTCGCTGGTGATTGGGTTATTCCCATACGAGTGCCCATTAGAGATGAAAATGGTAATCTGGTGGCAGTCAACACAACCGGAGTAGATTACAGTAGCATGGTGGAAGATTTAAAACGTTTTGGTTTTAATAAAAACTATCAGATCCACCTAATTAATAAACATTTCGGAACCACTCAAATATTGTATCCACTAGAAAAAGAAAAATATGAATGGATACTGGGAAGGGATACTTTACAATACGATTTTGATGTAAACGAAGGGAAACAAGTTAATGAGGACTTGACATTATTTAGCAGTATCAACCCTATTAACAATCAATCATGTATTGCTATAGCTGCGGGTATTAACCCTGTCAATCACCAGTTGGTTGTTAGTATGCCAAAATCATTTATTGCGTCTGAGGTATTTAATCGAATCAAGTTTATTGGCAGTGGCTACCTTGGTCTCCTTGCGGTATTTCTTTTTTTATACACCTACCTTAAAGCCAACCTTGAAAAATCAATTGATAACCTACAAACTGAAAAAGCTAACCTTAAATCGATCATTGAAAGTACCTCGGATCTCATAGGTCTGTTTGATACAAATAAAAAATTGGTTGAATTCAATCGTGCTTTTAGACTTTCAGCCAAGTTAACAGATGGTATGGATTTGCATAAAGGAATTGACATACTAGAGGAGCTCAGACATAAAGAGCATGTAGACCATTTTAATCAACTTTTTGAAAGAGCACTGAAAGGAGATAAATTTCAAGTGGAGATTGTTTATCCAGGACCTAAGGGGAACCTGATCTTCAAGTCCACATATAATCCTGTTTTTAATGGTGATCTATTGGTCGGGGTTACCTTCTTCGCAGAGGATATAACTGAAATAAGAAGCTATCAAAATCAGCTGGAAGAACTCAATACAAAGTTGGAAAATAAGGTTCAGGAAAGAACCAAAGAGCTGAAAGCGAAAAATAAGGAGTTAAAAATGGGGTATGAGAAACTTCAATCAACCCAACAGCAACTGATCCGGGCTGAAAAAATGGCTTCATTGGGAATACTATCTGCCGGAATCGGGCATGAGATCAACAACCCCTTAAACTTTATCAAACATGGAGCAATCGCACTACGAGAAAGATTAGAGGAGGAAAATCATTCTGGTGAATTGAATCCATATTTTCATGCGATAGAAGAAGGGGTGCGAAGGGCCAGTCAAATTGTGAATGGGCTCTCTCATTTTAGTCGTGCCGGAGATGCTATGGATGAATCTTGTGATATTCATAGTATCATACAGAATACTTTGACTCTACTTAGAAACAGGCTTAGAGAAAAGGAAATTGAAGTTGAAACAAAATTCAATGCTGAAAGAAAAATTATAATCGGCAATGAGGGGAAACTCCATCAGGTCTTCACCAACATTATTGCAAATGCGGAGCAAGCAATTGAAGAAACCGGTAAGATCAAGATCTCTACTAAAAATATTAAGGAAAAGATTCGGATTAAGATTAAGGACACAGGACTGGGAATGAATAAAAAAGAGATCGATCAGATGGCAGATCCTTTCTTTACTACCAAAGAACCTGGAGAGGGTACAGGACTGGGACTTTTCATCACTCAAATGATCATTGATGAACACAGAGGAGCACTCGATGTGAAATCGAAGAAAGGAGAGGGGACTACATTTATCATCACGCTGAAATGCACGTGATAAAAATCAGATGCTAGTATTTTGTTTGTCAGTTCAGAGGCCTAGTAGGCCGAATAGCTTTGAGTCAAATTCTGATATAAATGCAAGACCTGAAGCATTACAACCATCCCGTTCCCAGATACACCAGCTACCCAACAGTCCCATTCTGGGAGCCAGAGAGCTTTACGTTAGACGCTTATCAAAAAACCTTACAATCGGCATATTGGGAAAGCAGCAAAGAAGTGAGCTTGTACATTCATCTACCTTTTTGCGAAAGCTTATGCACCTATTGTGCGTGCAATACGCGGATTACCAAAAACCATCAGGTTGAGGATCCTTACATTGATCATGTATTGAAGGAGTGGGAATTGTATTTAGAAAGGCTGCCTGAGAAACCTCTCATTCGTGAGGTTCATTTAGGTGGGGGCACCCCAACTTTCTTTGCTCCGGAAAACCTCAACCGATTATTATCTGGAATCATTAGCAGTGCTAGCTTATCGAAAGAATTTCAAATGAGTTTTGAGGGACATCCGGCTAATACAACAGTTGAACACCTTCAAACACTGTATGATATTGGTTTTGATCGTGTAAGCTTTGGCATACAGGATTTTGACCTGAATGTCCAAAAACTAATCAACCGCATGCAGTCTTTGGAGCAGGTAAAAGCGATTACAGAGAAAGCAAGAGAAATCGGCTACACCTCAGTCAATTATGACGTGGTATATGGATTGCCGGGGCAAACCATTGAATCTGTCCAAAATACATTGAATCAAATTATTGAATTGAAGCCGGAACGAATTGCTTACTACAGTTATGCACACGTTCCTGCCATGCGACCAGCACAAAAATCCTATGAGGGATACTTACCAAATGAGGACAACAAATGGAATTTTATGCAGATTGGTAAAATGGCCTTTACTAATGCAGGCTATGAGGAAGTGGGCATGGATCACTATGTGCTGTCAGGCGATGAGTTATTGAATGCACGTAAAAACGGTGAATTACACAGGAATTTTATGGGCTATACACCATTTACCAGCAAGCTGCTAATAGGGTTGGGGGTGAGCTCCATCAGCGATAGTTGGTCGGGCTTTGCACAAAATGAGAAAAGCATTCCTAAGTATTATGAGCAAATAGAAAAGGGAGAGCTACCTATTATTAAAGGTCACATACACACTAAACAAGATCTGTTTTTCAGAAAGCACATCTTGAATTTGATGTGTGATTTTGAAACGAGCTGGCAGGAGTCAGAGTTTATGGAGCATTGTGTAGCGCTTAATTATGAATTACTTGATCAGTTGCAGGAGAAGGGACTCATTTTATATAATGAAACCGGAATGAATATTTTACTTCAAGGCCGTGAACTGATCCGCGTGATTTGTACCGCCCTGGATGCAAGAATGAGTAGGAGCAATCGAAGGCCACAATTGAGCAAAGCCATCTAAGCAATTACTCAGAAATAGTTGATAAAAGAAAGCTAAAATAATAACGGATATATTTGTCCGAAATAGATTAAGGGTTTAGCTTAGCAATCAAAAGGAAAGAGATGTTTTCGAGAGCTTGTGAATATGCAATAAAAATTATGATCTACATTGCTGGGAATGAACAAGAGGGAAGAAGAACAGGAGTAAAAGAAATATCTGAAGCCATAAACTCACCGGTTGCTTTTTCAGCCAAAATATTACAGCAGCTTGTTAAGAGTAAGCTATTGGTCTCTTACAAAGGACCCACCGGAGGTTTTGAATTAGCTCCCAAAAAACAAATCAAACTGGTAGATATTGTGAAAGCCATTGATGGAAATAAATTGATGGAAAGTTGTGTACTTGGTCTTGAAAATTGCTCTGGCGAAAACCCATGTCCGGTTCATTTCAAATTTGTTGAGATACGCGATCAATTGAATGAAACGCTGCTTTCTACGGAAATAAGAGATCCAGAATTAGTAACTAAAGGGATGGGATTAGCTTAATTTTAATTTATTAAAGGATATAATGATCTTTAAATCCTATAATATAATATAAATCATAAAGAGGGCTGAAGAAGATCATATTCCATACACCCGAATCTTTAAAACTTTGAACCATTAAATAGTAAATGTCATGAAAAGCGTAATCTCAATCACTTTAATTGCCGGTCTTTTCATCATCACTGCATGTGGTGGTGGAGACGGAAAAAGCAAAATTGATCAGATCAAAGAGCAATCTAAAATGGAACCTGTTGAGCAGGTGCCTGCCAGCGAACGTGTAACACTGGATAACAAAGGCGTAGGAAAAATTAAGGATTTGCCACTTCCGGAGACCATTGATCAGGAAATGGTAGAGAGAGGGCAAGCACTTTTCAATACCAACTGCAGCGCCTGCCATAAGATAGATAAGCGCTTTATTGGTCCTTCACCAAAAGGAATCATGCAACGGAGAAGTCCTGAATGGATCATGAATATGATCCTGGATCCTCAATTAATGGTAGAGCAAGACAGATGTGCCAAGGATCTTTTAGTCGAATTTAACGGAGCAGCAATGGCCAACCAAAACATGACTGAAGAGCAGGCTCGTGATATTCTAGAGTACTTCAGAACCTTATAATAACCAAACCTTTAATATTATGAAAGTAAAAATTTTAAACTCCTTGACCTTATTGGTGCTTTCTGCTCTGATATGGTCGTGTACACCTCAGCAAGAGGGTGATTCTTCTTCAGAGGCCTCTGTGGGGACCGATAGCCATCCGATGGGGCAAGCCTCTGTTGTAGACGAAGTATCAGACCCGAATATTTTACAGGTGGCGATATCTTCAGAGCCACACAGCACGTTAGTTGCCGCAGTTCAGGCTGCTCAAATTGAGCATGTGCTTGTAAACGCCGGCCCTCTTACCGTGTTTGCTCCTGTCAATGAAGCGTTCGATGCACTACCTGAAGGCACATTAGACAACCTTTTGAAGCCTGAAAACAAGGGAGATCTTGCTACGATAATCACTCGTCATGCTGCTCCTGGTTCTTTCGATTTAGAGGCTCTAAAAAGAGAGGCTAAAAAGGGTCGAAAAATTTATATGGCTACTGGCGATTACCTGGAGGTGACTGTAGATGGAGATGAAGTGAGCGTTGGTGGTGCCAAAATAGTCGGAACAGTGGCTGCTTCAAATGGAATCATCCATGTAATAGAAAAAGTGATTTTACCCTAAAAAACCAATAAAATGAAAACTAACATTATTAAAAATACTTTATTCATAAGTGCGCTTGCCTTCTTATTTTCTTGTGGTCAGGCAGGGGATAGAGGAGGTAATGGTGCGCTTAGCAGCAATATTGCTGAAAAAGTGTACGTAGCACCCGGCGAAAGGGATGAACAATACGCTTTCCTGTCTGGAGGCTATAGTGGCAACCTGACCGTTTACGGATTGCCTTCAGGAAGACTCTTTAAAGAGATCCCTGTATTCTCTCAATTTCCAACTTCAGGTTATGGCTATTCGGAAGAAACCAAACCTATGTTAAATACTTCGTTTGGTTTCATTCCATGGGATGATCTTCACCACCCGGATATTTCCCAAACGAATGGTGAATTGGATGGAAGATGGATTTTTGCTAATGGAAATAATACACCACGTATTGCAAGAATCAGCTTGACTACATTCGAAACAGAGGAGATCATCGAAGTACCTAATAGTGCTGGTAATCACAGTTCTTCTTTCATTACTGAAAACACTGAATATGTAGTAGCTGGAACACGCTTCTCCGTGCCAGTACCTCAAAAGGATATGCCAATCAGTGAATACAAGGCAAATTTCAAAGGAGCCCTGACATTTATTGCAGTTGATCAAGAGCATGGACATATGGATATCAAGTTTCAGTTGTTGATGCCTGGTTTTAACTATGACCTGTCGCACCCTGGTAGAGGCAAATCACATGGTTGGTTCTTCTTCTCCACTTACAACACTGAAGAGGCAAATTCACTGCTTGAAGTAAATGCTTCACAGAATGACAAGGACTTCATTGCTGCGATTAACTGGAAGAAAATAGAAGAATATGTGAATAACGGAGGTGGAACTAAAATGCCTGCCAAATTTGCCCACAACGTCTATGATGAATCCACTCATACAGCTACTTCTACCATGAAGAACGAGGTGCTTACTGTTAATCCAGTGGATGTACCAGGTGCTATTTACTTTCTACCAACTCCTAAATCACCTCACGGATGTGATGTAGATCCAAGTGGACAGTATATTATCGGATCAGGTAAGCTTTCAGCAAACATAACCGTTCATTCATTTGATAAAATGCTGGCTGCCATTGATGCTGAGAAGTTTGATGGTGATGCATATGGTATTCCGATCTTGAACTATGACGATGTATTGGCAGGAAGCGTACAGAGTGGTGGCTTAGGCCCATTGCACACTGAGTTTGATGGAAAAGGGAATGCGTACACTACTTTCTTCATCTCCTCAGAGGTAGTAAAGTGGAAGCTTGGAACCTGGGAAGTAGTGGATAGAAAGCCAACTTATTACTCTGTAGGTCACTTGATGATCCCAGGCGGTAACTCAAGAAAACCGCATGGTAAGTACCTGGTAGCTATGAATAAGATCACTAAAGATCGCTACCTACCTACAGGACCGGAGATGGAGCACTCTGCACAGATTTATGATATCTCAGGAGAGAAAATGGAGCTGCTTTACGATTTCCCTACGCACGGAGAGCCGCACTATGCAGCTGGATGTAATGCAGAACTTTTGGTGAATAACTCTAAGAAAATTTACCGAATCGATGAGAACAATCACCCATATGCTATTAAGAGTCCGGCAGAAGCCAGGGTAGAAAGAGATGGTAAGGAGGTACATATCTATATGTCCACCATCAGAAGTCACTTTACTCCTGATAATATTGAGGGAATCAAAGTGGGAGACAAGGTTTATTTCCACATCACCAATCATGAACAGGATTTCGATGTTCCCCATGGATTCTCCATGATCGGACAGAGAACATCTGAAATACTTGTGATGCCTGGTCAGACCAAAACTTCACTTTGGGAACCAGAAAGAGTTGGAGTATGGCCATTCTACTGCACAGACTTCTGCTCTGCACTTCACCAGGAAATGCAAGGATACATTAGAGTATCACCTGCAAATTCAAACATAGAGTTGAGTTATACCCTGGATGGTGATGACATATAAAATGAAAAACTGTAAGGCTGATGATTCATTCGGTCTTACAGTTTCTTTCAATTTTCCCAATTAAATCATGAAAAGCGAATGAAACGGGCTGGTATCTTAATGATAATCGGAAGCGTTATGCTCTTAGGATTATTCGTATTCCCAATGTGGAACATCCGATTGGGGGCACCACAGTATCCTGAGCCTTTAGGAATAGATATCCATGTAAATGGACTGAAAGGCGAGAATGAATTTGATATTCAAAACATAGACGGCCTTAACCATTACATTGGAATGAAAACGCTACCTAAACCAGAAGATATGTGGGAGTTTTCGGTATTTCCGAAAGTGGTCTGGTTAATGGCGGGTCTTGGAATCCTTATTGGTATCCTGGGTTTAATGGGAAAAATACCTCCGGTCTTGTTTCTTGTATGGTTTGTAATGATGAGCACACTTGGAGCACTTGGTATCTACGATTTTAATTTATGGCTGGTGGATTATGGTACCGATCTGGACCCAAATGCAATATTGAAGCTTATCAATCCGGATGGTACACCTATGCAGTATAATCCTCCACTTCTGGGTCATAAAAAATTGCTAAACTTTGATGCATATTCATATCCCCGATTAGGAGGTATCTTATTAGGCGTTGGAATGTTCCTGAGTTTGGTATCTTTTTTCATCGGTCGAAAAGCCAGACTAGTTTCTAAAACAGTAGCACTATGAGATTTATATATGCAATGCTGTTGTCACTCTTCATTTTATCCTGTAGCACAGGTCCAAAACCCATAAATTATGGACAAGACGCGTGTGTTTTCTGTAAAATGACCATTGTAGATAAGCAACATGCAGCACAACTAGTAACAAAAACCGGTAAGGCGTTTAAGTATGATGCCATTGAGTGCATGCTCAATGATCTAAAGGAATGGGAACATCCAGAGGTTCAACACTACCTCGTTGCTGATTATGCCAATCCTGGCGTATTGACAGACGCCTCAGGTGCAGCTTATTTGATATCTCAAGAAATCCCTAGTCCCATGGGTGAATTCCTTACGGCATTTGAAAGTGTAGATAAACGAAACGAAACAGTGCAGGATGTATCCGGGACCGCCCTGGATTGGAAGGCTTTAAAGGCGGAATTTGAAATAAACTAAAATCAATTCTTATGAAAAAGATAGTATTTATCGTCACCGTGTTGGTGATGACAGGGGCGACCCTTGCTCAGGATTTGATAAAAATAGGTTCAGACGCCTGCACACACTGCAACATGTTTATCAAGGATCAACAATTTGTCGCACTGGCAGTGGATAAAGAAGGCAACACACAAAAGTTTGATGCCATCGAATGTTTGATGAATTATCTGAAGGAGAAAGATGAAAGCAGCTTCATCAAACTCATGGTAGCGGATTATGAAAAGAACGGATCACTCATTGATGCTAAAACTGCCATCTATTTGAAGAGTAAGAACATTGCTAGTCCAATGGGTGCCTACCTTTCGGCTTATGGATCAAAAGAAGTAGCAGAAAAAGTTCAGAAAAGCAAAGGTGGAGAACTTCACAACTGGGAAGAATTAAAGAAGAAATTCAAAGATTCTCGTTTTGGACTTTTAGATCATCCCACACACCATCACCATCGTCCGGATGCCTATGCGCCGATAGGAATTATGGGAGATCACTTACACCATAAAGGGGGCTTCATGGTATCGGCCAGATACATGACCATGGAAATGGATGGAAATCTATCTGGCTCAAATAAGGTGAACGACATGGCCATTTTTCAAAATTACATGGTGGCTCCCCAATCCATGCGAATGAATATGTTGATGGTTAGCGTTATGTATGCGCCTTCTGATCGACTGACATTGATGCTGATGCAAAACTTTCAACGCAATCAGATGGATTTAAGCACAATGATGGGTATGAACTTCAGCACGAAAAGTGAAGGAATCGGAGATTTGAAAATCAGTGCATTATACGGTCTTTTTAGTGAGTCCACGCATTCATTGCACCTAAATGCAGGTGTGAGCATACCTACCGGAAGCATCAAGAATCAAGGAGACACACCAATGGCAGAAGGCATGCGTCTGCCATATCCGATGCAGCTAGGAACGGGAACAGTTGATTTAACTTTTGGAGGGACGTACAGAGGTTCGTCTGAGAATGTCAGCTGGGGAGTACAGCCACTAGCTACGATCCGTACCGGAGATAACACGGAAGGCTACAAGTGGGGGAATGAATTCGTAATTAATACCTGGGTTGGATATAATCTGGCAGAATGGGTAAGCATAGCAGGCCAATTCAGCGCTAAAAAGCAAACACAATTGCAGGGTCGCGATGAAATGCTAAACCCCATGATGGTGACCACTGCAGACACAAAAAATACCGGATTCACTAAGGTATACTCCAATGTAGCCCTTAACTTTTCCTTTGGTGAAAGTCCGGTGTTGAGGGATTTCAAAGCCGGACTATCCTATGGATTGCCTGTGTACCAAAAGGTGGAAGGAATCCAGATGAACGAAAAAGGCTCATTTACGATCGGTCTGAGATATGCTATTTAACATGAGATTATTGCTTGCTTCACTTCTTACTTTGATTTTTCTGCAGATAAGTGGACAATCCATTATTTGTCCAAGCTGTGAGATCAAGGATTTGCAACAAGCTGTAAACCTCGCTGAGCCACATGATACCCTCATCATAAAAAACGGTGTTTATCCGGTAATGGATCTTGAAATAACCAAACCCATATCACTTATTGGGGAAAAGGGCGCCATATTGAACGGTCAGAATAAAAGCTACGTGTTAAAGTTGCTCGCTGACAGCATTACCATTTCCGGACTGAAAATTATCAATGCCGGTAAAAGCTATACGAAAGACTATGCTGCGATCTATGCCTCCAGAGCGAATCATTTGCTTATAGAAAACAACATTGTGGTAGATCCATTTTTCGGTTTGTTGATTGAAAAATCGAAGCATGTAATAATCAGGAATAATAGGGTTTATGGAGAGAATGTAAAAGAGGATGAAGCGGGGAATGGCATTCACGCATGGCATTGCTCCAACCTTCAGATCCATGGCAATGAAGTATTCAGAATGAGGGATGGTATTTACCTGGAGTTTGTGGATGAAAGCATTATAGAAGAAAACTATGCACATGACAATGTTAGATATGGATTGCATTTCATGTTTTCCAATAATGATGATTATATCGGAAATCGATTTGAACACAATGGAGCAGGGGTGGCTGTCATGTTTTCAAAGTTTATTATCATGAAAAGCAATGTCTTTATTAATAATTGGGGACCGGCAAGTTATGGGCTGCTATTAAAAGAAATATACGATGCTGAAGTGCTGGATAATGAATTCACCGAAAACACGACGGCTGTTTTTATAGATGGTACCAGCCGCATTAATTATGTAGGTAATGTATTTAATAGAAATGGGTGGGCGATTAAGGTATCCGGAGGTTGCTACACCAATCGGATCACCGGAAATGACTTCAAAGGAAACTCTTTTGATGTGTCCTATAACTCCAAAATGAATGACAATACGTTTGATGGAAATTACTGGGGGGATTATACCGGATACGATCTGGATAAAGATGGCGTGGGTGACGTGCCGTATCGCCCGGTTAAGTTGTTTTCATACATTGTAAATAAAACCCCTGAAACCATCATTTTACTCAGAAGCTTGTTTGTGGATATCATGAACTTTTCCGAAAGGGTTTCTCCTGTTTTTACTCCTGACAACCTGGTGGATCAAACACCGGCAATGAACGCATTCAAATGATTCAAGTTACAGATTTAAATAAAAGCTTTGGCAAATTGGAGGTATTGAAAGGTGTGAGCTTTTCAATCGATCGTCCCGGTGTTTTTGCTGTCCTAGGGCACAATGGATCCGGTAAAACGACGCTGCTAAAAACCATTTTGGGTATGGTCATTCCTAATAATGGTGAACTTCAGATCAATGGAACAACCATTAAAAGAAGCTGGGAATACCGAAAGGACATAGCTTACTTACCACAGATTGCTCGTTTTCCGGAGAACCTGACAGTCAATGAGCTTATCAAGATGATTTTGGATATTAGAAATCGGAAGGGTAGAGAGGTAGAGCTAATTCAACGTTTTGGATTGGAGCAATTTCTGGATAAGAAGCTGTCTGATCTTTCTGGGGGTACGAGACAGAAGGTGAATATTGTATTGGCTTTCATGTTCGATGCGAACATCTGCATCATGGATGAGCCCACGGCTGGACTGGATCCGGTAGCACTCATAGAGTTAAAGAGGCTGATTGAAGAAGAACGCGAGAAAGGGAAGACGATACTTATCACTACCCACATCATGAGTTTGGTGGAAGAGGTGGCTGAAGAGATCATCTTCCTATTAGATGGGAAGATCCACTTTCAGGGAACACTGGAAGAGATGCAGAAGCAGACGAATGAGAAAGATTTGGAACACGCAATCGCAGCGATGCTTGTGCCTAATCAAGCTTAATACGATACGATGATAAAAATATTAAAATACAGTTTTTATGACTTGATGCGTAGCAGATGGAGCTACGTGTACCTGGCTTTTTACATGCTTCTGGGGTTTGTATTACTGTTTCTGAATTCAGACTTGTCAAAAGCTACGATCACGTTGATGAATATCATCGTCGTGCTTACACCCATGATCGGTACCATCTTTGGCATCATGTACTTCTATAATTCTCGTGAGTTCACAGAGTTGTTACTCTCTCAGCCGGTGAAACGTTCTACCATTTTTCTGGGACAATACCTTGGACTGTCATTATCGCTCTCCATGAGCTTGATCATCGGTCTCGGCATTCCATTTTTGTTGTATGGAATTACCCAATCAGAGGCGGTAGGCAACTTTATCACATTATTAGCCTCCGGCACATTTCTTACATTCATTTTCGTGGCATTATCACTCAATATCGGGCTGGGAAACTCAAACAAAATTAAAGGTTTTGGTTACGCCATTCTGATGTGGCTCTTTTTTGCGGTGATCTATGATGGCCTGTTCATGATCTCACTAATTGTGTTTGGGGATTATCCACTGGACAAATTTGCGCTTGGAGCCTCCCTTTTCAATCCTATTGATTTAAGTCGGATCATGATTTTGCTGAAGCTGGAGATTTCTGCACTTCTCGGATATACAGGCGCTCTGTTTCAGAAGTTTTTCGGAACACAGTTTGGTTTTCTGATATCCGTTGGAATCCTTCTGGTATGGGTAATAATCCCAGTTACTTTTATGATAAGGAAATCTGCAGTGAAAGATTTTTAAAAAAAGGAGGCTTCAAACCTCCTGTCCTAGCAGATCATAGTGCTTGTTTTCCCACGTTTCTACCATGGTACTATCAGAGCTGTCTACATCATATACATGCCATTCAGTGACTGGCTTGCGATAGATGTTTAAACTAACGGACCGTGCTTTGTTGGCATTGGAATAACGATGAATACCGATTTGATTCATGTATGAAAACTCATCAGTACCCAACAGTACATTGCTGACTTTTTCCAGCCGATCATCCTCTACATTGATCTTATATCGCTCTTCTCTAAGCATACCTTCGATTGGATGAATCCAAGCTTCCTGCGCATTGAAATCATGGATAGGAGAGGATTGACCAACTTCCCAGCAAATTAATAACACTTCAAAATCGGAAGTTCTTGCCAACACGTTTCTGGCATATCTATCATCGCTCCATGAATAGTACCGCTCAAACTCAGTTCGTGGTATATGAACGTTACTCATTACATCTAACACATGATTGCCACATTCATGACAATCATCAAGTGCTCTAACTAATTGTTTTACTGTTTTAATCTTTTCCATGACTTTCTAATTTGACTCACAAGTTAGGAGTAGCTTAAGACTAAAAATGTGATGATATTTAGTAATGAAGCTGATCTTCATCAGTGAGTGATGAAAATCAATGGCTGCCCTTTTATAAATCATAATAAGGACTTTATTGGAGGGCTACATTTGAAGTGGATTAAATATTATAGCCATGAAAAAGATTCTAGTACCCGTTGATTTTTCCGAAATAAGTGGTGATGCCGTTCGGTTCGCCATACAGATTGCGGAAAAGAATGATGCACATTTAACGCTGATCAACAGCGTTCATTTTGATTATTTTACTGATTATCAGTTTACCTCCTTTGCTACAGCAAAATCCATGATGGAAGAAGTAAAAGAGGCAATGGAAGCTAAAATGAAAGATTTTGTGGGTACGTTTAATACTCGTTTGAAAATCAATATGTTGATTCATGAGTCTTCATTAATTAACTCCATTAAAGAACTAGTAAAAGAAGATGGTTATGATCTGGTAGTAGTTGGAACGCATGGAGCATCTGGACTTGAGGAAGCCTTAATTGGCTCTAATACGGAAAAGGTGGTACGACATGCACAATGCCCGGTTATTTCTGTGCCAGGTCGAAGTGATGCGAATGCAGTTAAACGAATATTGGTACCAATTGATATCAGAGAATTGAAAACATCCTTCTTTAAAGAAGTTGCAGGTCTTCAAAAACAATTTGATGCAAGGTTTGAGTTTTTATGGGTTAAGACACCTCATAATATTGAGAATGAAGAGCTTGTGGGTGAGGAAATTGGAACTTTACTAGATGAGCATGGTATTTCAAACTATGAGTTCACAATCGTGAAAAATGTATTTCCATCTGATGGAATTTTGTGGCACGCAGATGATACAAAAGCAGATATGATTGCTATGCAAACACATGCACGAAGAGGTCTTTCTCACTGGTTATCTGGTAGCTTGACTGAGGATACCGTTAATCACATTAACGTGCCGGTTTGGTCATTCAAGATGGATAAGAAAGAAAAATCCATTAGCTTAAACAGTGTAAAAAATGCTCACGGAAAACCAGAGTATAAGAAAATCGAAGTTTTAACTTCTTAAAAACAAATATTATACCCTATGAAAAAGATAATTGTTCCAGTTGATTTCTCTGAGATGGCCTCACATGCGCTCAATTTCGCCATTGAGTTCAATGAAAAGGTTAAAGGGGAGATCGTACTTGTTCACGTGATTGAAATTCCCGTTGGCCATTTAAGCTTCACAGGTGAGGTCAACACCTCTGGTATGGAAGCTTTTTATACTGGGGAGTTTATCAAAGCCACACATAATAAGCTTGATGAGTGGTCCAAGCGAGTGTCTGATGCCAGCCAGGAAGTATCTATGCACATGAAATTTGGTAATGCCTTCACTAACATAAGCAAGCTCATTGCAGAGGAGAATGCCAACTGGATCATTATGGGGTCTAAGGGTTCATCCGGACTAAGGGAAGTATTTATAGGTTCAAATGCAGAGCGTATGATTCGTCATGCAACGTGTCCTGTGTTTATCATCAAAGGGGAGACTCACCTTAAAAACATGAAAAGTATGGCATATGTCTCAGACTTAAGTCAGGAACAAGACCTGATTGCAGATCATGCCAAGGATATGCAGGGACTACTTGGATTAAATATGCACCTGGTAAAAGTAAAAACACCCTACAATTGGTTGGAGGAATCGCAAGCTCAAAAACAGTTGGAGCACTTTGCTCAGAGAAATTCACTAAAAGATTATACGGTGAATACCATCGAGGCAGACTTTGCCGATGAAGGGGCCGTGAAATTTGCTGAAGAAGTAAACGCCGGACTTATAGTTATGGGAACGCATGGAAAGAAAGGAATTGCTCACATCATTGGCGGTTCCATTGCTGAAGATGTAGTAAACGAATCCAAAATCCCCATCCTCGTTTATAAGATTCTTGACTTATGATCAGATAATTTATCTATCACTATTAGAGCCTCCGCATAATGTGTGGAGGTTTTTTTATGTACTATATTCAACCTGACGGTTAAGTAATCCGTTGAACCACTCATCTGAATACATGAATCAATGAAATTCATCGATCAAAATTGATGTTTTATCAAAATACCCAAATTAGGGTATTTCAGTTAGCGGAACATTAAACTAACTTATGTAACCATTAAGAACCATTATTAACTCTAACTCACAATCTATGTATATCATGAATGCACAACAGGTCATTACCAAGTTACTTGTTCAAATGATTCTTCAGGATTCATTGAAGAATCGAGAAGAAACCAAAATATTTATTCCCTCTTCATTTGCTCACAAACTTGAAAGGGATTTGGGGATTAAAACATATAAAGACATTGAATTTGGCGGTTATCGTGTGGTATGTGGCCCATTTCATGAGCTTTTAGCTTACAATAAAGTGAAAAACGTTCAGTTGATTATGAATACCAGGGGTGATATCATCGAGCGACCAAACTGAGCTTATGTGTCATAATCAATGGATATGATCTCCATTGGTTGTGTTTCCTTTCCAAGTTGAAGAATTGCTTTATCGCCAATCTTTTTGCCGGTAATAGCTTTGGCTATGGGTGCAGTAAAGGCGATCTTGTGTTCTTTTACATCTGCTTCATCCACACCTACGAGCTGAAATGACTGTTTGCGGTTTTCCTTCGAAAACTTAAGTGTCACCTTTGCACCAAACCTCACCTCATGCATTTCACTCTCAGAGACCTCTGGCATGCGTGCGGAGTTTATACGTTCTTCCAATAAAGCCAACTTGCCTTTAGCGAGTTGCATCTTAAAGCGTTTGTCTTTCTCGTCTTCCAGCGAACGTACTTGCTCTATTTCTTCAAGCAGACTTTCTTTTTCATGTTTGAGTAAAGTCAAACCTTTCCTGGTGACGTAGTTCGGTACGCCATCTGGTAATGGAGCTCTTGGAGGTATTATAGGAGTTTCCTCCTGATTGTCTTCATTTACAAAAGCTCTGCTCATATCTTAAAATTACAAATGATAAGATAAGTAAATTCACGACCTCCGTTGTTGAGTAACATGTGGCATGAAAAGAATCAATAAGATTTCATCGTGTCACTTTTCTACCAGCTATTACCGTTAAGGAATAGTAACTCACTTGTGAGATTCCGAATTGATGCGAATGAAATTTCTAATATTGCTTGAATGGGTTGAGTGATCAGGCACTCTTATTCTGATATTGATCATTTGGATGATACTCAATGAACTTAAAAGGAAGGTCTAAGAGATCACTGTAATCCTCACCAGCTTCCAGCATGTCTTCATCGTCTTCATCATAGTACCAACGAACTATGACTTTTTTACCCTTTGCCTCCAACCTTTTGACTTCCTTCAAAATGTCGTAGATGCACTTTGAAGAGCTGGTATTAAAATATTCCATTTTAATCCTCACATCTACCTTGTCTCCATGGATGTCATTGGAAAGGGCAGAAAGAATAGGCTCATAGAACTGCATGGAGTTTTCCGGACTAGATCTACCATACATTTTAAGTACTCCTCTTGAAGGGTCTAGCAAAACTGCTGGTGTTAATCTTGTTGCTGGGAGTTTAATTGGTTTCATTTGGTTTAAGTTGGAACTTAAAAAAACAAAATTCCGATCAAATAGAAAAAGGTATTAGGTGAGCGGTAAGATTTGTTCGTTTAAAGTTCTCCATAGCTTGATTAAGAATAATTGAAATATTACAGATGCAAACTTAATCATCATGTTTGACTGTCACGTCCTTGAAAGTGCAGAATACATAATTGATTGTTCCATCCGGATTTAACTTAGGGTGAGTGTTTACCTCAAGCCAAATTTTATCATTGAGTAGGGGGCGGGATACACCCATTATTATACCAAGTTTTGTTTTGTAGTTCGTAATCGCATCAATTATTGGGAAGTCATAAGTTTCAAACTTACTGCCATCCTCATGTGTTACCTTCCAATAAGGGTCCATGGCACTATTTCCCAGAAACTGCTCTTTCGAAAGTCCCAGTAACTCATGTGCTGATCGATTACAGTCCATAGGTGCAGCATTAGCATTATAAACTCCAACCCCAACTTCCAAATCATCTATGAGCTTGTGAAAGGCTTCTTTGCTCGACTGATATGCGCTATTTAGCTCTTTTATATTTAAGTGAGGACTCATAAGAGACTTACTATCTTAATAACGTCTAAATCGTACCATACGTTTCCAACCGATCAACAGGAATAAAAAAACCATGTGCTGTTTAACACATGGTTGATACTTTGAACAAGCATGATTTAATCCAATTTTAAATGATGAACATGCTCATCTATCAAGTCGATCCTTTCCGTAATTTTGGAAACGTACTTATTTAATTCCTTTTCGATTTTTTCTACTTCCTTGTAAAATTTAGATCCACTTTGCGTGCCATATTCTTCACCAGCTTCTTCGAACTTATCACACTCTTCACTAAGGAAATTTTTAAAATTAGGAGTAGTGTATTGGGTCTCAACAGTTAGAATATCATCTATTGTAGCTTGTGCCTCCTTGTCTTTGGTGTCCTTATATTTTTCAGTAACTACCTGATATAGCACTGTATCATAATGGTGGATTTTATCCAAAAGTTCGATGGTTTCATTTCTGTATTTTTCGGAAGTACAGTAATACTTTAGGCCGGTGAATTTTCCAAGCTCATCGGCACGCTTATCCCACTTTATAGTAAGGTCATCAATGATGGCTACAATATCTTCATCTTGTGCTTGAGTGAAAAGAGCAATCATAAAGAAGAAAACAAAAAGCATTCGTTTCATGGTTATGGATTAAGTTGGTTTTTATTTTAAAATTATTCGATAAACTGATGAAAGTTGAATAAAAATGAAAAGATTAATCGGTTAAAATGATACATCTTTCGAAATATTCAATTTAAAAGCTCATTTTTATCCAAATATTCGATTACGCAGGCCTTTATTCTCTTTAGAAAAAAAATAAATCCTTTTCATAAAATAAGAAGTAGTACATTTGCAGCAGCTCGCAAAAGTTATGAGCTCTTCAGTAGTATACATGGCTCATCCATATGAGCAAAGATTTTCGTTTCAAATTGCTTCTTTCCTAAGAATTCCCTTTTAAAACGTATGATTAAGATCCTCCCAATTTAGGTTGGTGTGGTTCGTTGATTATTGAAGATGTTATTCAATGATCCATTGGTTAAATGGATGATTGTCTCAAAGCTTTCTAAGGCTAAACAATATTTAATAATTAATAACAATTAGTACAATGCAAGAAGGAACTGTAAAGTTTTTCAACACTGAAAAAGGATTTGGATTTATTACCCCAAGTAATTCTGGAAAAGATGTTTTCGTTCACATGAGCGGCTTGATCCACGAGATCATGGAAAATGACAAGGTGTCGTTTGAAGTTGAGGAAGGAAAGAAAGGCTTAAATGCTGTAAATGTTGAGCGAATCGACTAAGCATAATTATTTCCAAGAATATTAGTAATACTACAATGCAAGAAGGAAAAGTTAAATTTTTCAACACGGAAAAAGGATTTGGATTCATTACTCCTAATGGCTCCAGTGAAGACATATTTGTACATGTAAATGGCCTGATTGATGAAATCAGAGAAAATGACATGGTGCAGTTTGAAACTGAACAAGGAAGAAAGGGATTAAACGCTGTTAACGTTGAGTTGATAAACGATTAATCTCCAATAAATTTTCAATAAAAGGTGGTTTTGTATTACAAAATCACCTTTTTTAATGCTTTGTTCATAGTAATTCCAAATTTTGGATTGGGTTTTAATCCAATTAAAATTGAACTTTGATTGAGTGGTAGATTCATTTTTTGGATCAACACGTGATTGATTAAACAAAAGCATGAAAGCAGTTAAAGATGCATTTCCTTTCTTAACAAATCTTCTTGGGGATGATGCTGAACAGGTTCTTCATATTGTTCATATCACACTTGATGGATTAGAATCGAGCATTCAGGAACTGAATGACGCTATGATTACGAAGGATAGGGTTTTAGCTAGAAATACGTTGCACCGTATGCGTTCTAGTCTCGGTCATATGGCTATGAATGATTTATTGGAAATGATGCCCAGATCAAGGGATGAAGATCTTTGGGAAAGACTTCCTGTTTTTATCTACGCTTTGAAGGAAGAGTTAAAATCCCAGAAGAAAATATTGATTGATGTGGAAAGTCAGTATTAAACTGGATGTAGAGTAGGGGTTATGAATGCTATTGAAGTAATTTCACATTTCTATTGTATATCGAAACTTGTTTGCTATTTTCATAAATTGACCGCTGAAGTATTAGATTGATGACAAAACGAATCGTACTCATTGATGACGACAATACCACAAACTACCTCAATAAGTTCACTATTGAACGATCCAATGTCGTAGATGAGGTTATCACTTTTGCCTCTCCTCTAGAAGCACTTGACTACCTGAATAGCAGACCTAATGAGGAAAAGGGTGCAATGATTTTACTGGATATCAATATGCCGGTAATGAGTGGGTGGGAGCTTTTAAAGCACTATGCCACACAAAATGGGAATAAAGCGGTGGATAAGGTTGTTATGTTGACCTCATCCATTGATCCAAGGGACCAGGAATTGGCTAAAGAAAATTCACTAGTTTCAGAAATTAGACCAAAGCCTCTGTCACTTAGAACCATCAACGAATTGGTTAAGACGTTGTTGAAATAACACATTTCATAAGATTATCCCTCAGTGGTTTAAGGTTCTACTCCACTATGACTTTATAGGTCAGTATGGAGCCATTTATTTCCACATTCAGTAGGTAAATACCTGTTTCTAAGGGTACAGGTGTTTGAATGATTTGATTAATCTGTCCATTATCATTTGCCGAAAGGGATACATCATGGAGTTTAGTTCCATTGAGTAGATGCAATGTTACTGGCACGATTACATTGCTACCTATGCCAGAGAGGTTGATCCGAAAGGTGCCTTTACTTGGATTAGGATAAACGATGACATCTCGGGCCAGATTCCAGAATACTCTGATTACTTCTGAGGTAGTAGTTGTTCCATCAAAATCGGTTTGACTCAATCTATAGTAGCTTGTTCCAAAATACGGAGAAGGGTCTGTGGCTTTGTAGGTGACCTCCTGATTGCTATTACCTGCTCCATCAATTTGTTTGAATGGTTCAAACGCTACACCATCCAAAGATCGCTCTACCGTGAAGTAGTCGTTGTTGAGCTCAGAGACAGTTAGCCATTTTAGCTCCACATTATTCCCGGTGTGGTTTGCAGTAAAATATTTTAACTCTATCGGAAGCGGGCTGGGAGCGGATCCACCACCAATAGGGCTAAATGAATTTACACCCGAAACTGAGGCTGCATAAGGGTCTGAACCAGTGGCACTTATGCTGCTACCATAAACCTCCCAATCTAAGCCATTGTGGTAGCTAATAAACATATCTGTGCGGTCGAAATTGGTGAGCTCATGTGCCCCATCCCATTCAATCGTTAATGTAACATTCGATCCTCCCGCTGTGCCCTCATCTACAAACCAGGTGCGATCAATCGCATCTGATGTTTGTTGCACGCCGGATCCTATCTGTCCGCCTGAATATACCGTGGTGACCACACGTGCACAAAAATCATCCGAGGTACCTATATTGTTGATGCTCAATGGATTGTAGCTGGATGATGATGGCCCAACAGGGAAGAGTCGTGTCCCGTCACCACTACCCAGATCATTTTGACAAAGCTCACCGCTTCCGTCAGTAATTACAAATGCTGAACTTCCTCCACCGGATAGGGTAGCACTACTTTCAATCGTTAGATTGTTGTTGTTTAATGAAAGATTACCAGCAGTCAAAGTAAGTTGATTGGCAATATTGGCAGGCTGTCTTAATTCTGCCGCAGCACTTAACTTGTTCACCACTACGTTATGGAAAGTGGTGTTGGTGCTACCGGTAATGTCCTGCTCAACCGATCCGGAAAACTCTATTGTTCCGCCATTGGTTGTCAAAGTCCCATCGTTAATGAAATCGCCTTCCATCGTTAAAGTGAACCCGGCCAAATCCAGAGACGCTCCGTTTTCGATGTTCAGGATTCCAATGGTTCTGGATTGATCCAGTACCGGGTAATCGGTAAGCCCTGATGGGATCAGAATATCGCTACTTGCCACAGGTACAGAGCAAAAGCTCCAGTTGCCACCTTCATTCCAGTTAGAGTTTCCATTGCCACCTGTCCATCTGTTTTCCGCAGTTTCTGCACCAATACTGTAGAAGTTATTCGGATCACTTTGATTGTTATACTCGGTTTGTATCCAACCAGAAGACCTGACCACATCAGAAACTTTCACTTCATCTATGAGTCCATCAAACTCAATCGCGTTCCAGCGAGCTATTTCAAGGTTATTTGCAGCGGTGGTCAGTGCTGCTGTTGTGTTATCGAATAATACGCCATCATAATAAAGCTGGACAATGGTTCCATCATAAGCCAGAGCATAATGATGCCAGTTGCTTGAGCTACCACTCAAGGTAAACTCATCCGTATTTCCATTGTATTCAATGTGCCAGTTATCATTCGTGCCATTATCAGTGTGAAGAGAGAAGTCGTTTGCAATGGTGCCCCCCTGGAATACACCTCCGTCATTGAAGGCATCAACTTGTGCCCATAGCTCGATGGTTCGGGTTCCGGCACCTGTCGTTTGTGGGGCTGTACCCAGGTCGATAAAGTCATCCGTACCATCAAAGTCAAAGCTATCGCCAATCTGACCAGCTATCACGTCTGCTCCGTTCATGGTTCCGTTTGCTGTACCATCATTTGCATTACCTGTGCGATCATCCACATTGGTAGTCACACCCAGGTCATCATTAAAGTGATAAACACCCAGGTAGTTTGCATCGTAGGTGGCTGTCACGGAAGGGTCACCTCCTGCGAACGTGCAATCACCGTAATACATAAACAATTCAGTATCCGCATTGATCAGTAGGGTAGGGATTCGTATCCAGGCGATATACTCACCCATGATACCGTCATATTTTTCAATGTCAAAATCAAGTAAAGTTCCGTCGGAGAGAGCGAAGATGATGTCATATCCGTTTGCATCTTGTACTTTTCCTGACGCCTGAGCCAAATCAGTATCAATGGTGCTGAAAAGAAATGGGAAGTCAGCATGGTCACTGCTGCCTGCTACCAGGGTGTTGTCGATAGTGATCTTTTTACGGAAAGAATATGCTGTGATGAAATCAGGTCGAACGGTTATCTGTACTGTGTTTGAATAGACGATACAGGTACCATTATCTATTTCTGCCCTGAAGTAGGTCGTCGAAGTGAGGTTGCCGGTATTTAAGCTATTTGATGTGGCTCCACCTATATCCGAAAAAGCCGAATTATCGGTTGAACTTTGCCATTGGATGCTACCTGACTCTCCAGTCAGTGTGATTGAGGCACTTGTATTATAATCGATGGTGGTGTTGTTAGCAGTAGCCGTGCCACCACTGCCATTGTAATCTTCTGTGCCAAGGGAATAGAAAGCAGTTGGGTCACTCTGGTTGGTGTATTCAGTGGCAATCCAATCTGCAGAGCGGGCAGTGTTGGAAATTCTGAGCTCATCCAGCACTCCTCGGTAGCGTCTGTTACCCAATCGTCTTCCAATATAGAGTGGATTAGTATTGTCGCTCAGGATATTTCCATCTGCATTGTTGGATGCAGTCAAAATCCCATCCACGTATAGCTTTAAGCGTGGGTTAGCAGCAAGATCTGCATCGTAGGTTAGCACAAAATGATGCCAGTCTGCATCGATTGATCCATTATCGTATCTGAAATGGCCGGATCCAGTCGTTACCCGCTGATTGATCGCTGCAGGGTTGGTTCCTCCATCTGTACCCAGCATATACCTTTCCTGATTGACAGAAGGAGATTTCATAATAAAAGGAGCATCCTGAGGAACAGGTAAATAATAGCGTGCCCAGGCTTCCAGTGTCACCTGATTAGTGATGTCCGTATCTATACTTGCGCTATTCGCCACACTGATCCAACTGTCTCCATTGTTTACACCTGTAAACCCTCTTCCATGTGAGATCATACCGATTTCATCATCTGTGCTACCTGCCGAACCTTCTGTTCCATCATTGTTGTTGGTGGTTGCATCCAATAAGTTGTCCTCAAAGTGCCAGATCGCTTTATAGTTGCTATCCCACGTAGAGGTGACGGAGGGATCTGTCACCACAGTCGAATTTCCGTAATGCATGTATAGCACCGTATTTTCCGTTGTAGATACGGTCGGAACACGTACCCATGCAATGAAATTTCCTGTTCCTGCTGTATAACTTTCGATTTCATGATCCAGCTCGGTACCACCTGCATCCGTGAATTTGATATCATAGCCATTGGCATTCGTTACCTGCCCGTTGTTGGTGGTAGTTCTTAGGTCGGGATCGGTGGAACTGAAAAGCATTGGAAAGTTGGTTAGATTCGTACTGCCGCTTACCTGGTTTGGATCAATGATTACTTTCTTTCTGTAACAATACCCACTCAGGTAATCGGGCTGCACCGTAACCGTGGCAGTGGTAGAGAATGCTTCACATCCACTATCAGTTACTTCTGCCCGATAGTAGGTGGTGGCTGTTAAATTACCGGTGTTTAGCGTAGTATTTGTCTCTCCTCCAACATCGCTGAAGGTGATATTGTCTGTGGATGACTGCCATTGAATAGAGCCTCCACTTTCCTGATCGGTGAGTGTAATTGTTGTGTTGGTATTGTAATCTATTTCACTGTCGGTGGCGGTGGCTGTTCCACCGTCATGCGGATATTCTTCAATGCCCATGGTGTAGAAGGTAGAAGGGTCACTCTGGTTATTGTATTCAGTCTGTACCCATCCAGCAGTATGCGCTGCTTCGGATATTCTTAGCTCATCCAAAATGCCTTCAAAAAAACGAGTACCTGTTAAATCTGCACGGGTACCTAACAACACAGCTTCTCCTATACTGTTATCAATATTAGCTGAGAAGGCGGAGTTGAATTGCTGGGCGCCATCTACATATCCTATGACATTGGTGCCATCGTAAACCACCACGGCATACGACCATGAAGTGGTTGTCACGTTCCCTCCCTGAAAGTTATTACCGCTGTTATTGATTCTTCCGCGGAGCTGTTCATTGCTGGCGCCTGCATCATTGGTGCCTAGCAAATAGCTTTCATCGTTGTTAGCTCCCTTTAAGATAAATCCTTCGTCATTGTCTAAATCGCCTTCGGTATCTACCCATGCGCTGAGAGTGATGGTGTTGTCTGTTACACGGAGACTTACTGCATCCGGAACTGTGATGTAATCATCTGTACCGTCAAGATCGATTGCATTTCCTATTTGGCCTGCAACCAGATCTGCGGTGGTCATTGTTCCCTGAGGCTGACCATCATTGTTATTACTGGTTGCATCTAAAATAGATCCTGCCACATCCCCATTCGGATCCTCCTCGAGGTGCCATACGGCCACATAATCACTGTTCCAGGTTGCTGTTGTAGATGGGTCACCGGAAACACCTGAATTTCCATAGTACAGGTAGATGTCCGTATCCGAATTGTATGCCAAAGTAGGGATGTTCACCCAGGCTTCAAAGTCACCTGTGGTGGCCGTGTAGGAGATAATTTCATGGTTCAGTCCGGTGGTACCATCGGAAGAAGTGAATGTGATATCATAGCCATTCGCATTTTCTACGTTACCACCATTTGCTACTGTACGTAAATCCGGGTCTGACACACTGATCAATACAGGAAAATTGGTGAGGTCTACTGAGCCGCTCACCTGGTCGCTATCAATGGTGACTTTCTTGCGGTAGCAATAGCCGCTCGCAAAAGGAGGGAGGACGGTTACCGTCGCTGTGGTTGACAATACCTGACAGGAAGCAGAACCAACTTTAACCCGATAATACGTGGTTGCTGTTAGGACACCCGTGTTGAGTGTAGAACCTGTTTCACCACCAATATCCGAAAAGCTTATATTGTCTGTTGATGATTGCCACTGTAACGGGGTTGTATTTTCACCACTGAGTGTAATGGTCGTTGATTCACCAGATCTGATGGTACTCTCTGATGCTGTTGCAGCCCCTCCCTCAGGAACAGGACTACCACATTGTTCTTCAGTACCTACAGTCGTAACAAATCCAGTAGGATCATCTTCAATGTTGAATTGGGTCAAAATCCAATTGGCTGATCGGGCGACATCAGAAACACGCGCCTCCTGTAGCTGACCATTAAAGTCTCTTCCGCCTCCTGGTATATTTCCAATCGTTGGGAAGTTTGTTTCTCCCGGCTCTGCATTTAGCGTGAGGTTGTTGCCATTTAGAGCACCTGTAGCTACCTCGGTTCCATTGAGGTATACACGAACCGTGTTGTCAGCCGCGTCCCACACATATGAAGCCAGGTACCATGTCCCGGTATTGTAAGCGATCGGGTTGTCATCATCATCAACCGTCGCATCAACATCAGTTCCGCCATTATTTACGTTTGTCCTGCTTCCGATTACGCCACCAGTCTGCCTTAGCAGCCATGTTTCATCGTCTGTTCCCGTTCCCCAGCACTTCCCAAAGATCCGGTCATCCCCTGCATCATCGGGGTTAAGCCATACCTGAATGGTAAAAGCGGTCCAGTTGTCATCATCGATTGCCTGGAGTCGGATTCGATCATTCGTACCATCAAAATCTTGTGCTGAACCAAATTTCCCAGTAGTCTGTGTTGGTGTAGCGGCACTATTTCCGCTATTTGGCAGGCCTCCACCTGTACCATGAATGCCATTAGGAGAGGAATCGATAAACTCATCCGTTGTACCATTTCCAGATTCCTGCAGGTGAAGGACGGCCTGGAAATTTCCATCCCACGTGTTAGCAGAAGAGGGGTTAGCAGAAGCATCACTCTTGCCATAATACATATATATTGTTTTATCCGTAGCGTTGGTAAGATCGGCTTTAACATACCCGCGGTAAGCACCGGTACCACTGGTGTATGAGATGAGTTCATGGTCAAGCAAAGAGACACCATCATCATCGGTGAAAACAATATCATAACCATCTGTTCGGGCATTGGCCGCCAGCTGTGCATCAGATGCAAGCTCATATAAAATTGGAAAAGCTGTGTGACTTCCGCTTATCTGTGTGCCATCCAGCGTAATTTCTTTGCGATATTCATAGCCTGAAAGCCAGGTTTGAGCAGTAATAGATTGGGCCAGGAATAAAAGCACAGAAAAGAGGCATACTTTAAGCATGGAAGACAGGCGGATCATAATTATGACGGTTTATCACTTTCAATATAGTATTATTTTAAGAAAAATATTACTTTATTCGATGAATGAGAATGAATAAGCCAATTGAAGATTCTGATTGATTCACTTCAATTTGGATTAAAATACCTTTAGCTTTCAACCTTATTAAATGATTCAAATATTGTAAACGATGAAAAAGCTAACCAAAACCTTAAAATCAGTTCTAGCAATGGCATTAGCCATACTTTTCACAGCAAGCACGATTGCTTCGTGCACTGGGGGAAAACAGGCAGAAGGCGGTGAGGATCAGACAGAGGAAGCTGCTGAACCAGCTGAAGAAAGTGCAACTGAGGAGCACCCTACAGATGGAGGAGAGCACCCAAGTGGTGAGCATCCAAGCGGAGATGAAGAAGAAACTAAATCTGATAGCACTTCAACTGGTGATAGTGAGTAAGCTATCCTTAACTGGAAGTATTTTGTTTTCTCTTAAATGAAAAAATGGTCTTCACACTGGTCGGTTCCCCATTCACCTCAAGAATGGGGTAGGCCATGAAGGGGACAGATCCGGACGTAGGTCCAGGGCTAAATTCCAAATCCCTACCTTTACTCAACTCTATTCTGTTGGCAGGATGATGCCCGAAATAATAGGTAGCTAATGGTGTGTATTTGTTTGCCTCGCTGATGTCTACCGGCCACCACTTGCCTTCTGCATAAAACTCAGCCCAGCAGTGATAGCCATTTACTCCGCCTTCATTCCTTTCTGAAGGTATAGAGGCCCCTACAGCAAAACGTGCAGGGATACCCACCGATCGTGCCAAAGCAATGAATAGTGAGTGAAACTCTGTGCAATTGCCTGACTTGCTATCGCATGCATAATTGGCATCTCCGGTTCCATAAGTTCCTTGCTTGGCATATCGCATGTTGTCTATGATGTAATCATACAAAGCTCTGGCCTCCGTTAGCGGGGTGCTGGCATTCCTTTCAGTGATGGTCTCTTGGGCAATGGTTGCAAATTTGTCGGTAACTGGAATCAAGCGGGAGCCAGACAGATATGAGTCCAGGTCTATATCATTCTCTCGGTAAGGGCCTTTTTCTTCCCTAATCAAATCGTAAGTAATGGTAATTTTCTTATTACTTAGCTCGGGAGCCAATTCCATAAAAAAGATTTCGTTACCAAATTTTACTTCCTTTATGATTTGGTAGTCTGCAGGGCTATTTATATCACGGGTATTTATTTGCTGAAATCGGTCACTTTGTGCCAATGGTATCCATAACCTACCTTTTTCTATGATTTGTGGCAAAATCACTTCGTACGTAAAGGTGAACCCGTCCTGCCCTTCGATGACACCAAGGAGATCGTTGGATGCATTTTTAATTGGAACGGTGAACCATGTTTTATCTTTCGCCTGCTTCCAGGTGTAATATGGTTTACCATTGAGCTTATGCAGATTAGTGCGTGTCACCTCCATGCTGTCAGCTGTTCCACTCAAAAAGAAATCTACATCATATACATCTCCGTTAGCAGTGGCCAGATCTACACATGCAAAGAACTTATTTGGGCCTAGTACTGATAGGTATTCTGTATGTACGCGAACCAGCTTTAGATCCAGAGATGAGGTGTCTCCTTCGTAATGAAAGTATCCATTACTTTCAGCAACCTCATTATCGATATGTGCCCGGATGCCGCGATCTACATCTTCGATGCTGATCTTATTTTGCTTTGATTGTTGTTTTTCTTTGTCGGCAGGGTTGCACCCTGCAATGATGAGCGATAGACAGCAGATGCCTATCATTCGTACACTTAGTCTTTTCATGGGAGCAGCGTATGATTTGCTTACTTAGGAAAAGTAAACAATCCTTTCTTGGTTACCATGTATAGTGGAATTTAAAGTTCAAATATTATTTATGATTGACATAAGGTATTTGATTAGTACTGGAATATCAGATCATAAAAGAAACGACGACTCCTTGAGCCGCCGTATTGTCCTCTAAAATCAGAGGAGCTGCCTTGTACCTGATTCTAAATGAATGGATATTATTTTTTTATAATTCTAAATAGCTTTCGGTCCTGTTGGCTTGTTTGAATTTCAATCACGTAAATACCAGATGGACCTGGAATATTTAATTGAATCGTACTGCCGGAAATTGTTTGTGTTGTCTTTACAACTTTTCCCTGTAGGCTAAAAACCTCCACAGCCACTTTAGTATATGGATTATTAAGTTCAATGGTGATCTCTCCATCAGTTACTGTAGGGTAGAACGAAATGTGTTCATTTGAATCTGTTCCGGTAACCTCATTGCATCCTTCAACAACTACTTCAACTGCTAAACGGTTGCTTTCACATCCATCAATAGATGATGACGCGTAATAAGTACCATTTTCGAGATTAGATTGAGAATCGATGACTGTCTCTCCTGTCTCAGATGTATACCACAGAATATCTGTTCCGATAACGTCTATATCAGTTACTTTGGGGTCATCAGTCAAACAAAAGGTTTGTCTTTGTTCACCCGTAGGCCTTTCAGTATCTTTTAAAATAACTTCAACTTCGAGTCTGTCACTTTCACAGTCATTAACCGTTTGTGAAGCATAGTATTTTCTGCTTTGTAAGAAAGTAGTAGTAGCCAGAGGTGAATCTTCCTCTGCAGAATTGTACCAAAGGATATTGCTTCCTGTCACGACAAGATCGCTAATGGCTGGTTCATCGTTAGTACAAAAACTCTGAGTGATTGAACCTGTAGGTTCTTCTGTATTGGTTAAGGTAACGTATACTTCAAGTCTGCTACTTTCATAGCAACTACCTACTGTTTGTGAGGCAAAGTAGGATGTACCATCTGTTAATAAGGATTGTTCATCCAATGGGGTAGTGCTCTCAAAATCATCGTACCATTTTATTCCTTCGCCAGCCACTACAAGATCAGCAATAATTGGGTTATCTCTAAGACAGAATACCTGATCACTGGATCCTGAAGGAGGAGATGGCAGGGGAGAATCACCAGCTATTATTTCATCTTCATTCGTAATTCCATCGCAATCACAATCCTGAAGATTCCAATCACTCGACACATTTTCAATGGTCTGATTTGCAGTAAGATAGAGGCATCCATCTTGAGGGTCAGTTCCATCTAGTGCTTCTTGTTCATTCGTGACACCATCACCGTCATCATCGAATTGACAGTCCTCACTAAAGCTGGTTTGTAGATCTATATCAGTCCAGTTAGTAGTACTGTAGGTAGCATCGTCTACTTCAATACAGGTTAGGTCAGGATTATTCGAGGCATTAAAAAAATTGAAATTGGTGTTGTTTCCATTTTTGACATTAAGTCTGATTAAACTATTGCTGTAACAATACAAAGTAGTAATGGAAGGGTTTGAAGAAATATCAAGTGTTGTAAGCGCATTGTTTTGGCACGCTAGTGTAGTTAAGTCAGGATTATTTGAGACATTCAGGGTTGTGAGCAGATTAGCATCTACCGACAGACCGATTAGTTTAACGTTTTGGGAAACATCCAGAGTAGTAAGATTGTTACTGCCACATTGAAGGTTTGTTAGTTCAGTATTGTTGGATAGATCCAGATTCGAGAGTTCATTACCCGTGCAAAACAAGGTCTTCAGCAATGGGCTATTGGACACATCAAGACTCGAAAGGTTATTATTCGTACAGATTAGTGTGGTCAAAGAGGTGAAATCTTCAATTCCTGTTAGATCAGATATATTTTTATTCAGCAAACTAAGACTGGTCACTGAATTGATATTGGCTGTAGCTACCTCGTCATCAAGGATATCGTCGTACCCTAAATTGATGAGTTCTTGTTCAAAATTATCATCTGGAACGTGTGTAGTTATTCCAAATAAAGAACAATCCGCACTAAAGCTGCTTGTTCCATCTATACTAGTCCAGTTATTGGCACTCCATATGGCATCATCTACCTGAATGCAAACAAGTCCTGGGTTCCCTGTGGCATCAAATGAAGTAAAATTGATGTTATTCCCATTTTTGACATTCAAATCGATGAGCGAATTGTTTGCACAATTTAATTGTGTAAGCAGGGTATTTTGACTTACATCAATACTAGAAATTTGGTTATTCTGACATGATAATACTTCTAGAGAAATAAAATCCTCTATACCTGTCATATCCGCAATACTAAGGTTAGAAACATCTAAGCTCGTTATTGAAATGACATTGCCAAGAGGGACATAATCGTCTAACGGTCCGCTATCATATCCCAGGTCAATCAGCGCCTGCTCGAAATTGTCATCAGGAACAAATACACTACAATTTTCGCTGAAAAAAGCACCTGCATCGATATCAGTCCAGTTATCTTTACTGTAAGCGACATCATCTACTTGTATACAGGATAAGCTGGGATTACCCGTGACATCCATGTCAGTTATTGTTGTATTATTTCCGTTTTTTAGATCTAGTAATACCAGATCATTGTTATACGCATATAGTCGTTCAAGTGCAGAGTTATTGCTGAGATCAAGTTGAGTGAAGTTGTTATTGTTACATGTAAGGTTAGTAAGCAGAGTGTTGTTAGAAACGTCTAATTGGCTTAACTGATTATTATTTATTGTAATCCGAAGTAGATTTAGGTTCTGACTTACGTCAATTTGGGTCAACTGGTTATTTCGGCAATACAGATTAATCAGGTTGACATTCTGGCTCACGTCCAAACTCGTGACCTGATTAACAGCAAGTTGAATGGTTTCCAATTCTGTATTTTGAGAAATGTCCAACCCTGTTAGTTGGTTTGACTGGAGTGAAAGTACTTTTAGATCAGTATTTTGTGTTACATCTAAAGCGGTCAGACTATTGCTGTTGAGATTGAGTGAGGTCAAGTTAGGATTGTTGGTTACATCTATGGAAGAAAGATCATTTGACTGGGCATTCAAATCCCGGAGCAATGCATTAGTCGATAGATCAAGACTGGTAATTTGATTTGACCGACAGTTGAGAACAAGTAGTTTGGTATTTTGACTTACATCTAAATTTGTTAACTGATTGGTATAACAATATAAGGTCGTTATTTCTGTAAAAGCCTCAATACCAGCAAGATCAGAAATACTTTTACCAGATACGTTTAATAATCCCGTAACAGCTTCAGCATCGCTATTCAGGATATCACCGGTAAGTCCATTGCTATCAATACCCAGGTCGATGAGTGCCTGTTCAAAATTAGCATCGGGAATAGCAGTAGTTTGAGCAAAACCATAATGAGTGAACCCGAAGGTGAGGGCAAGAAATATAAATCGTAATCGTTTCATATCAAGGCAGTTTAAATGAATAAAAGTCAGGCTGTTGTCTTCAGCTATCTTTCTTCAAATATTGCTACCCTGGAATCGATTCCCACTCGAACTTAGTGGTTGACAGGTTTCTTTGAGTAATTGACACATAGACTGGACAGTTGGTGAAATTCCATCATTAATGTCCAAAGTATTGGAGCAGTGCGTCTTTTCGACTTCTACTTACACTCAAGGCTTTTTGATCATCCATGATCACAAAACCACCATCCCCGCGCATGTACTTTTCAATCTTTGACAAATTGATCAGGTTTGAATTGTGTATGCGAAGAAAACCTTCATCTGCCAGCATGGCTTCAATTTCTTTCAATGTCCTGCTTACCAGGATTTTCTTTTGATTGTCCAGGTGTATGTAGGTGTAATTGCTGTCTGAAATGCAATACAAAATCTCTTTGATTTTCACGAAATACAACCCCTCCTGGGTGGGTACAGCTATACGTTCCTTTAATGGTTTTTGTGGATTGATTGCCTGGTAGAAGATCTCCATTTGCTCCGGTTGAATGGGAGCTTTTTTGGCTTTTTGAACTTTTTGAATCGCGGAGATAAGATCATTCTTATCGATAGGCTTTAGCAGGTAATCGATCGCGCTGGCTTTGAATGCTTTAACAGCAAATTCATCATATGCAGTGGTGAAAATCACGTCAAAACGTATATCAGAACATTGCTGAAGCAACTCAAATCCATTCATTTCAGGCATTTCAATATCTAAGAACAGTAAATCAATGGGGTTAGCTTGTATATAATCAAGTGCAGTGAGCGGTGATTCAAACGTATGGATCACTTCAACGATAGGAGCATACTTATCCAGCTGCCATTGAAGTGTTTCAATGCAATGCAACTCATCATCTAGTATCACACTTCTAATCTTCATATGCTACAGTATTTTCTATCATGATTCTTAGCGTCACTTTTGTACCCAAACTTTTGTCGTGGCAATCTCCAAGGTCTGCCACCTCCACATGCGTTGATTCATTAAATTTTTGATTTATGTGATTAAGCCTGTCTTTCGTGATACTCATACCATAAGACTTATTTTTTACCGCAGACTTACTTCGAATCTGCTTTGCAGCTTTTCTTCCTATCCCATTATCAACGATTGTGCATACAAGCATTTGTCCTTCTTTATCAATAGCAATTCGCAAAACTCCCGTACCATCTTTTTTGTGCATTAACCCATGCCAGATGCTGTTTTCCACATAGGGCTGTAAGATCATGGGAGGGACCTCCAGGTAATCCACATCCAGTTCCGGGTCAACATTTATTTCGTACTCAAATTTTCCGTTGAATCGTAGTGCCTCTATCTCAATGTAGAGCTTCAATGATTCAAGCTCATTGCATAGAGAAATCTTTGGTGATTTTGAATTGTGAAGAACCTGCCGGATCAGTTTGCTGAATTTAGCAAGGTACTCTGAGGCTTGCTCCTGTTCATTTTTGATGATGAAACTGTTGATGGAATTGAGGCAATTGAAAAGAAAATGAGGATTCATCTGTGCACGAAGCGTCTGCAATTCAGAATCTGCCAATTGCTTCTCAAAACTGCGTTGCATGGCTTCTTTTATAATCTTGTCGGTTTTTATTTTGTTTTTATGACGAGACCAGAGAAGACCCACCACTGTCAGCAATAGTAATGAAGCCGCAAAAAAGGTAATTTGTAACTGGTTGCTTTTCCTTAGTGCAATGGCTTTAATCTCGTTTTCCTTATTAAGTAATTCGATGGATTTGTTCTTTTTCTCCGTTTCATATTCCAACGCCAATTTCTCGATTGCCTGGCGACTTTCCAGATTGTAAATGCTGTCATTTACAATTGCTTTTTCACGGAAGTAATCCAATGCCTTTTTGTAATCACCGTTTTGATAATGGATGTTATAAAGAAGATCAAGGTTGTATTGAGCCAGATATAGGTCATTGTATTTTTTACTTAAGTCGATGGATTTTTCCATCATTCTTTCAGCTTCCTGGTACCTGTTTTGAGCAAACATGATCTCTGCATAAGTACTGTAGGGATACATAGCCTCTATTTCCTCATTGAGCGAGTCGGCGAGTGAGAGTGCCCGACGTACATTCATTTCCGCTTCAGGAAGCCTTTTCATTAATAACATGGTGTAGGCTTTATTATTGAAGGCAGTAATAAGCCTCAGGTAATGATCAAACTTTTGATTAAGTCTGATTGCTTTATCGAGGTAGAATAAGGAGCTGTCATAGTTTTCGTCTGCATCGAAACAGCTGCTGATATTCGTATAATAAATGGCCAATTGATAATCCAAATGATTACTTTGTTCTTTGAGAAGAATGGCTTTCTGATAATAATCCTTGGCTGTGGCATATTCTGATAAAAACATATATGCTCTTCCAAGTCCTGCGAGAATGGTGGCCATAAGATCCGGATCTTTATATGCCTCTGCGTAGCGTAAGGCTTTCAAGTGATACTCTATAGCTGTTTGGACTTTACTTTCTTCATCGAAAATGGCTCCCAGGGTATTGTAAAGTTTAGCGAGGAAATAAAGGGAATCCTCATGTATTGAGGCAAGAGGAAATGCCTGCTGAGCGACAGATTTTGCTTCATTGAATTCGCCTTTATTTCTTAGGTGTATACCCTTAGCCAGAAGAAATGATATAGAGGTCTCCGGATCTGAATCTTCATCTATCTTGGATTCAATTTGCTGGATCAGGTCTGGGACTCGCTTGGGCTGAAACTCGAGGTATAAATTCAGCAATTCAATTTCGATTTTTAATCGACGATGTTCGTCTAACTCAATCTTTAGCAATTGCTCTAGACGATCAATATTCGATTGTGCATTAACCTGAAAAGTTATCGAAAGGGTGATGCCAAGTATGAAGTAGAGTAAATAGTTGTATTTAGGCATGTTTAGCAATGGTGCTCAAATAGACCACCTAAATTCATGATTTTTTTTATAAAACAACATTATTACACAAGATGATGCCTTTTTGAGAAATCCTTTAAGTAGAATGAGTAACTCACGTCCCATTTTAGTGGATGGCAGCTTTTGGTGAGTTATTAGTGGAGCTTATGGCAAAAAATCAATCGGTTTAAGCAGCGATCATCTTCTGGACATAATCCTCACTGAGTGTTTGGTGCTGACCAAAAACATTAAGGTTAACAGTGGCATTACTGTCAGAGAAAAACCCGCTGATTGCATCATACATCTCTATTTTGCTCAGTCGGCCATCCCGGTTGACGTCCAGTTGTTTAAAGGCATTAATGATATTCCCTCGTTTGAGCCCGAGAATGCTATAGAGACTTTCAAATTCATCAAAATCTATGAATCCATCTTTGTTGTGATCGCAAAGGTCAAACAGAAATCTTACGGCTGATGCAGAAAACCATCTAATGAAATAAGATTTTTCTGTGCCCTCATTTGAGCGCTTGATAATACGAACCCATTCATGAACGGTGATTTTTCGACCTTTTCCATCTGACTCCATTAAGAGTCGGTCAAAATTCTTGATGGTCATATATCTCAGGTAATTCTTCTCTGCATTATTGAAAAGGCCTTTTCTACAGTCATAGAGGCGATCCAGCAGCTCATCAAAATCTCTGGGCTCCAGTACGCCATCTCTATTGCTGTCCAGTACGTAGAAAAAGAAAATCCACTTTCTTATGGTGTCTTCAAGTAGCACGGTCGATGATTTATATGTCTAATGTACCAAAGAGTAATCAAACCTTCAGGTCTTTTTAGTTAAACAGCTAAAAATAGGCCACTACGGGATCACAGCTGTCGTTCGATACTTTAAAGTGGTGTATAGCAAATGGCAATCTGACACTTTTGATTACCTTTAATCCAAACATCAATTAGGTAATGAGTGCTCAAAGTAATAGGACAGCAGTAGTTATAGTAATCATCATACTGGTACTCGCCGGATCATTAGGTGCCTGGTATTTTGGATTTTACAAACCCGAACAGGAAGCTAAAGAGCAAGCCCGTCTGGCGGCTATAGCGGAAGCAGAGGCGGAGCAAAAACGACAGGAAGATGCAGCCAGAAAGAAAGCACGATATGATCAACTCATCACGGATGCAGATGCCGCATTTGATCAGGAAGACTGGGAGTCTGCACGTTCGCTCTATTCAGATGCCTTATCCCTTTTTCCTAATCAGGCACACCCACAAAACCGACTCACCTCGGTCAATGAAAAACTAGATGAGATAGCAGCACGAGAGGCCAGGAGGGAAGCGGGGGTAATTGAAACCATTACTTCGCCGACGGGCCGTTTTTATGTGATTATTTCCAGCAGCATTGACGATGACCTGGCGATGGACTATGCGAAAAAGCTTTCGAAAGACGGAACCAGCGTCAAGCTTGTGCAGCATAATTACAATGAGCTGCCATTTCACGGGGTATCTGTCGCTGACTATGATAGCTGGGGGCAAGCAGAGTCTGCATTAAATGCATATACGAACTTCACTGGTAATGCGTGGGTACTGAAGTACTGAATAACTCCCTGTAATTCTTCCTGCCAAATATTTGATTTACCATGTATCAGGGAGGTTCTATTGGTCGGATTTTTTAGTAACTTAAATAGCAACTTTGGATGAAATCAATGAAGAGATAGGGACGAATCTTGATTCAGAATACTCGAATACCTTGTCAGGTTTGATCGTTGAAAAAGTAGGTCATAAGCTGGAGAAGGGGAGTAACCTGCAGTTAGATGATGAAACCCAGGTAACTATTCTGGAGGTAGATGGTATAAGAGTAAAGAAAGCTGAAATAGTGGTCATAAAGCCTACGGATGATTTAGACTAAAAAACATACCTGCTAGAAATTTTATCCTTTTGACTGCTACAACTATTCTCTTTTTTTCGTAAGAATTTGCTTTGCAACTTTCTTGTCCTTCTTTACTTTTACTAAAAATATTAGTAAAATGAGAATAACCAGAAAAAGCGAAGGATTGAATGAAGAGGAATGGATGAGACGGGTGACTAAGCTCTATAAGGAACGGCAGACCCTGTTTCCCATTGAGTATGAACCGTTGAAACGGCTGTATGATCAAGACTACAGCATCGAAGAGGCACTACTGAAGGATCTGACCAAGGGGCACATGTATGCATTTATGGAGCTACACATCAAACATGAGTTAGGTGAGTATACCACTACCTTTCGGACGGATGAACAGGCGAAGCAGTTTTTCCAGAAATTTCCCGAAATTAGAAGGGAACTAACTCTCTGAAACCATGTGCTATGATGCGGCCACCATGGCCAAGAAGGCCAAACATTATGCTCAGCGCTACGGCGATACCGATATGTGGGAGCAGGTGAAGATCAAATACCCGGCGATGTATCACCTCAATGGGTTTGACGAGCCAGACCTTCCGGTCATCACCAATGAGCAGCCCGACAAGGTAAACCTGCATCATTGGGCTTTCGTGCCGTTTGTCTACGCACCGCAGATCAACGGGCGACTTATGAACACACTCAATGCACGGGATGATAAGATATTTAAGTCATCCAGCATCTACTCCAAGTCTGCTAAAACGCGCAGGTGTCTGGTGATGCTGGATGGTTTCTTTGATCATCATAAGAAAGATGGCATAGCGTATCCACACTATGTACGGCTGAAAAGTGATGAGCCCTTTCTGGTAGGAGGTTTGTGGCAGACGTTCGAAGATCCTAAGGATGGTATTCCAGTTGATACGGTGACGCTGGTCACCGGTCCGGCCAATAAGGAGATGGCCTGGGTGCATAATGAGCCTGCTTATTCTCCTGACTCCCGGATGATCTTCATCGTACCTAAAGCACATGATGAGGTATGGTTGCATGGCTCTCCAGAAGATGCTGCTGAGATCATACAGCCCTTATCAGATGGATTATTGGAGTATTACCCTTGCCATCCAATCAAAGACAATAAAAAGCTCAACCGGAAGTACCCCGGCAATGTTCCTGAAGTGCAGCAACGCAAGTATTACCCCAAGCTGGAGGAAGTACAGGGTGGGTTGTTCTAAGGAGTGGGTTATTGCATTTTTTTGATTTCATCGGATGCTTTTTGATAGTAATCCCTAAACTTTTTATGATCATGCTGATCATTGGCAAGCAATAAGCGTTGGAATGCTTTGAGATTGACGATTGCTGAGTCTGATTCTCCGTTCTGGCGGTGGATCATTGCAAGATGATATCGACTCAGCGGATATCGAAAATCCTGCCCATTCATTACGATTGATTTGTAATGATAGGAAGCACTATCATACTGTTCTGTCAACCGAAAACATTCAGCCATTTGAAACTGCGCTTTTACATATTCCGGATATTCATCAAAGGCTACCTGATAATAACGTAGGGCTTGTATGTATTCATCATGCTTAAAATAATCATCACCTACTCGTGAGATTAATATTGCTTGTCGTTTATTGACTTGCGAAAAAGAGGCAAATGCAACAAATAGCATTGCGATAAGAAATACTAAGTTCTTTTTCTTCTTCATGGTGAATACAATTCCAAACCTAAGATATTACTTTATTCAAATACAGAACTCACATGCAAAATCATTGATATAATGCTGGCAATTTGAGCTGTTTTTAAGGCGAATTGGTTCATAGACTTTAGTCAAATCATCATTTTTTTATTCTAACTGCAACCTAATTCTCAATCGAATGTCTAATGCAGAAATCATCTGATAACCGGCAACCCTAATTGCCATTTAAACTACTTATATGAATACGATCTTTTTCAATCAATCACAATCATTACGCATCGTTTGGAGAATACTACTTTTTATTGTTATCTCTTTTGGTATCAATATTCCAATGCAAATCGCCATTGGCAATCTGATGGAGCAGGGGCTTTTGCGTGGGTTTCTGTCTTCTTCGGCCTTTCTGCTTTCGGTGTTCATTGCTTACCGTATCGAAGTAAAGCGGTTTGCCAGATCATCTTTTGAAGCTTATGGTTTTAAAATAGATAAAAGCTGGTGGGTCCAATTTGGTATTGGTTGCATGATCTCCGCCCTTCAGTTGGTGTTATTTTTTGTGATTATGCATGCGATGGGATATATAGATGTTGTAGGATTCTTTACCACCACTGCTGATTACTCTTTCTCCGGCGGGTTTATTTCTGAGGTATGGTCCCACATGGTGACAGGGGTCACAGAAGAGGTCATCCATCGGTCTGTTTTATTCTTTTTAGCTTTTGAAGGAGCACGCCGGCTGGGGAAGTCAACTACCTTTTCAGCGATAGCCGGATGTGTGTTTTCTTCATTGGTGTTTGGCCTGGGACACAGCGGCAATGAGGGAGCTTCCTTGTTTTCCACGGTTAACTTGTGGATGGATGCCTTTATCCTGTGTTTGCCATTCTTGCTTACCGGCAAGTTGGCCATGTCCATAGCCATGCACTTTTCGTGGAACCTGATTCAGGGAGCGATTTTAGGATTTCCTGTCAGCGGCTATCCGGCCAAGGTTTCTGTATTGCAGCTACAAATAGAAAACAACATCTGGACGGGTGGAGCTTTTGGACCGGAAGCAAGTGCAATCAGTATTGCATTAAGTACCTTGGCACTAGGTACCATCTATTGGTACAAGCAGGCAGGGGGGTATAAAAACTGGATCAATGTGGGTATTCCGGAATCCGTGGAAACAGCAAGGGCGTCACGATTGCAAACCACCTGAGGAACGTGATTAAAAAGATGGAAATAGGCAGTTCAAACTGCCTATTTCCATATGAAAATCTGTTGTAGTTTTGCGATCATTTTTTTAAAACTATGCTGAATACGACTACTCACACGATCAAGTTACTACTAAGTATTTCATTGATTATCGCACTGCTGACTGGATGCAAAAAGGAAGATGAGGCCATGCCTATTCCGGAATTCCCTAAGCTGTTAGATGAATCCCGCATACAGGAAACTATCGGGGTAGCAGATACGATCACTCTCTATTTCAATGATTTCTTCACTGGTTTTGAAGAGTATTATCAGGTGGAGAGCAAGTATTACTTACTAGATCTCGTATCCATTTCATTCGATGATATGGCCATTGATACAGCTCAGAACATGACCGACAATTCCATTGATCTATGGGTAAATGAGCTATTGACCCCCAATACCACCTACAATGTATCTGTAACACTTGAGTGGACATTAAACCGAACAGCACATCAGGTAACAGAGGAAATAGCTATTCGAACTGACGAAAAGGGGTTCCCAGTAGAAAATATTCTGGCTAGCTACCCAATAGATCGTCAGTATTATTTCTTGCAAGGAGAATATGCTAATGGATTCTTGTATTTGGACAAATTACCTGCATCAGCTGATGATTATACCGTAACTGTGTTTGACGTGGATGGGAATGAATTAAGTACATCCACGGTTGTTAAAAATTCCGACCATTCTCGGCTGGATTTTGACCTCCCTTCGCTTGCCAACGAAGAAATATATCATCTTTCCTTCCAAGAGAAAGGTGAAGTGCTTTTTGCTATAGACTTTCGCACAAGTAAATACGATCGATTCGAAGATAAAATAGCTAACATGAGTCCCGGTAATACGGTAAACAGAGGGTTACACATCCCATGGAGTCAACACTTCCTTATCCAGCAAGCTTCTATACTGGAGGAGGGATTTGATAAGGCTGAGGTTCGTACAGCGACAGAAGCCATAGAGGGACAGGGGTATAATTATTGTGATGGACTGATCATGCTGGAGTTTAACCCTACAGATAACGCCTGGTATGATGAGTTTCTGTATCCGGTGGTGTACGCGCCATTTCCTGATGAAGACTTTGAGCCTAAATATGCATTTCACCCTAATTTGGGAGATCAATTGTTTCGTGCCATGCACTTTAGTTTGCCTGAGTCGCTGATTGAGTTGACTGATGGGGAAATAGATTCAGGTATTGCAACTCAAGATGCAACTGGAACATTGGATGTCCTTTTCTATGTGCAATCGGCCGCCTATTATGATTTTAAAACATTACAGGAAAGTGTGGTGGACGAGTATATCAATGATGCTACAATGGATGAGCGTGTGGAGCTGGTGGTTTGGGGGCAATATCAGGTGTTGCGTACCGGTACCTATAAATATGATGCAAAATACCGGCTGCCTGACGGTACGATTACCAGCTCAGTCACTTATGAGATGGTTTATAATTGATCTTTCAAATAACATGAGATCGCTTCCCATGCTCCTGCTTGGAGTCAGGTAGGAGTGATGGTATTGAGCCTGGAGAATCAAAGTATTGTGGCAGCTAAACCTCAATCTTACTGCAAAGAGAGATTCACATGACTCAGATAGTTATGCTCAGGTCTTCAAACCCATTTGTCTTTCAGGTCCTTATACTTCGTCCTACCAATAGGAATCAATTCTTCATTCTTTAGCTCTGCCATGTATTTACTCCCTGATTGCACGATGATTTCCTTTACCTCTGACATCTTCACCAGGTAGGACTTGTGGATGCGTTCAAAAGAAGGGAATAGCAGCTGTTCCAGGTTTTCAAGTGATTTATCATGTAGTTCCTTGCTGCCATTGATAAGGAAGAGTTCGGTGTAGGATCCGGCACCTTTGATGTAAAGCACCTCATCAATGGGTATCAACTGGATACGGCTTCTTTTCTTCACTCCTAAGTATTTGACCGAATTGGATGCTCTTTTCCCTTTTTCAACAACCTTGTTGAAAGCTTCTTCCAGCCGGTCTCGGTTAAAGGGCTTTGGAACAAAATCCAATACGCCATACTCAAATGCGGTGATCGCCTGCTCCTTATATGCTGAAACAATGATGGTGTGAAACGATTTTGAAACCGCTGTGGCAAGCAAGTCAAAGCCATTGTCTCCATTTAGATTTAAATCCAATAGTACAAGGTCCAATGAGGTGCTTTCTATAAACTCCGTTGCTTTATCAAGGGTGTCAATGTGAGTCAGGGTATTCAGACTGTCGCCAAGGATATCACGCGTCATGCGTTCAATGCGCTTAGCAATTCTTGATTCGTCTTCAACAATTAAAATGTCCATGCGCTCAGGCGTATATTTTGATAATGTTTTTCCAGCCATCATCGGTTGGCTCGGAGATCAGGTCCCAATTCGATTGATAACTTTCTGTCAGTCGGGCCCTGATGTATTTCAACCCCGTACCTTCTTTTGTTTCCCTGCTTTCTCTCACGCGTTTAGCAAAGGTCAGAAAAGTATACATCCCATACTCTTCAGTAGATTCATAGATTACCTTGAATCTGATGGTGTTATCCTCCAATGGCAAGCTGTGGGTAATTCCGTTTTCCAACAGGGTATGAAGAATGGCAGGAGGTATTTTTTGCTCCGGCTCGATTCCTTCCACCCCCAGGGAATAGTTTATCTCCTTTCTGTATGCCATGATCTCCAGATGCGTTTTGCATAGCGCTATCTCTTGTTCTATTGGGATCAGTGTTTGATCTTCAATCTGGTTAATAAGCTCAAATTCTTTGGCCAATGCTTCAATGAATTGAACTCCTTTTTTTGGTGCTTCTTCTACCCAGTCAATCAGAGAGGTCAGGGTATTCATAAGGAAGTGTGGCTGAATGTTCTTTTTGAGCAATTCCAACCGTAGGCGGGTAGATTGCACCAATGAGTTCTCATACGCCAAGCGTTGCTCTTTTAGTTGTAAAGAAAGCAGATACATCATGCTAAGTAGTATGAGCGCAAAACCGGTGTAGATGCTCATCAGGAATGGAATTGAAAAGCGAAGAACAACACAAAGCAGGAGTATGAGCCATACCAGAAAGGCGCCCCTTACTTTCTTGTATACACCAAATGTCACAATGGTGGTAGAGAAGACCCATAAACTTAAGGCCATATTGTATACCGTAAAACCAAAGAAATGGTGGTTGAATACGAAGAAATATAATAGTACACAAGCATAAGCACCTAACAGCCACTTGTGCTTTGGAACTGGAAACTGCAAAGTGAAATAAAGCGGGATTAGGAAGGAAATGCCAAACATCAGACCAGATATAACTTCCAGGCGCAGGACATGCTGACTATAATGGATAGGTACTGCTATTCTTACAAACTGGGTCATAGCTAATGCAAAAAACAGGAAACAGCAAATACTAAAAATCAGCATTGGGTATTCCTTTTTGTTCCCTAGAAACAGAAAAAGGAAATAGATGGATGCAATAAGAAAGGCGCCAGCAAAAATGTGAATATACGAGGTTTCGATCAGGCGATCGGTTAGTAAATCATCGTAATGATCAATTACGATTTCATACAGCCCAACATGGTCCGGGAAGTAGTAGTTACTTAGCCGCAAAGCGAGCATATGTTCGCCTTCGCTGGTGAGGTGAGCAGGAATACTAAATGTCACCCACAATTCACCCTCAGGAGAAAGCCCCGCTTCCTGACCGGGGTTTCCGTTTTTCCCTATTAATACGCCATCCCAAAATACTTCATACTCTCCATACGCCTCTATTTGAAGACCGTAAGGCCTAAACTCCTCCGTTGGTGATTCAAGAATGTCTATCCTGGTCCTGGACCAGAAAACCTGACCCTCTGGAACTAGCGATAACCGTCTTTTCCATTGACTATCATTCCAGACCTTTTTAGCCCACGAAGGGTGATCACCTATTTGAAATACCGTAGCATGTTCTTCGTAAATGGCGGGCTTTTGCTCACAGGAAGTTGCCAGCAGCAAGATGCCTATTAGAAGAAAAAATGGTGAGGATCTCAAATCGATATTGGATTGGTTTTTCATGCAAAGTAACCCGATATCACCGTCTTTTCTTATTGGTTTAGAGCAGTTCATTCATGCATAGAGCAGTTGACAAGGTAAACAGCGATAAAATACAACCTTCGGAAGAGGTTTGAGGTAGAAGCTTCCAAAATCGAAACCTATAAATGAAAATCTCTTTAAACGAATTCTTGAAAGAATTGATCATAAATGCCAGGGGAGTAAAGCTAGCGATGATATGGTATGTAACGAATTTAATATCGTTAAACATTGTCTTTGCTCAAGAAAACACAGAAAGCATTACTGATCTTCCTTCATTAGAAACCCTCGGTGAACCTGCAGTCACCTTGGGCAAGGTATCTTCCATTCAGTCAAACGTGTTAAGCAAGTCCATTCCGCTATCCATCCATTTACCAGAGAACTACGAGAATTCCAGGAAATCCTATCCTGTGGTGTATATGTTGGGGTCAGATTACCGAGCTCGTTTCGCCATGTTAGCTTCTACACTAGACTACATGGGCGAGGGGCAAATTCCTGAGATGATACTCATAGGAATTGATTTGCCTGAGGGCAATGGTATTCTGTTACCTACATGGGAAAATCAAGACACAACCATTCCGGATGCCTATATTGATTTCTTTGAGACCGAGCTGATACCACGAGTTGACAATACATACCGCACGGCCCCATTCAGAGTGCTTTTTGGCGCTTCTAACAGTGGGTTTTTCACTATTTACACACTGCTCAACAACCCCCTTTTGTTTAATGCCTACTTAGCAAGCAGTCCATCCCTTAGTCACATACCGGAAGTGATTCAACAAAAAATAAAATCTGGTCCGTTACAAACGCTTGAAGAAAACCGATCGCTACACATCATTTACAGCGATGAAGAGGGAGAGTTACCAACCATGGTTTCTGAATTCTCTAGCGTGGTAGAGAAGAACAAACCAGCAAGTTTTATCTATAAAGTAGATGAATTGGTGAACCAGGGCCATGTGCCGGCGATCGATTTCAACCTATTTCTTCTTGCGTTATACCCTGACTTCAATTCCCTCGATGAATTGGACTCCCTGGATAAAGTGATAGCACACTTCGAAATGTTGTCGAAACGCTACGGGTATGAAATCCTTCCGCCTATATCGGTCTTAATGGACCTGGGTGTTGACAATATAATAAGTAAGGATTTGGATGTGGCAGAAGAAATTTATGAATATTCCTTACAAGTGTATCCTGAAGGTAAGTTACTATATGTCGGAATGGGTATTGTACAAAGAAATCAGGGTCAACTTGATGATGCCAGGCTCATGTTCGAAAAAGCATTGACCATTGATCCCGATTTTTCACTTGCGAAAAGGTGGCTGCAAAGACTCCAGAAATAAATCTTACTTACTCATCAAAGAAATAAATCATGAAAAACATCATCTCAATTCTCTTATTCCTACTATCGCTTCATAGTCTCTTTGCTCAAGCAACCAACGAGCACGAATTTCCTAAACTTGAAGGTCCCTATATGGGCCAGCAGCCTCCGGGTATGATTGCCAAGCCTTTTGCGCCAGGCATCATTTCCAAAGATGCGTGGGAGCTGGAAGGAGTTTTTGCTCCAGGTATGAATGAATTTTACTTCACCATGGATCGTGGCAGCTACACAAGCGACAATCCGACCAACTTCAAGCCCACAGTTATTGGCTTTCGCCTAGAAAACAATGTCTGGAAGAAATACATTGAATTTGCCCGAGATGGTGAAATAACCTTTTCTCCTGATGGTCAGCGCATGCACATGGCAGAGGGCTACAAAGACCGTGTCGGTGAGGGCTGGTCTGAGCGAGCGAGTTTAGGTCCTATGTTTGACCGGGAAGACTGGGGGATCATGCGTTTGTCAGCTTCGTCAAAGGGTACGTATGTGTTTGACGATTATAAAAACAATGACGCCATTCGGATTTCAGAGGTCAGAGATGGTAAACGTCAAACACCCGTTAAAATGAGTTCCGTGATCAATTCGGGCAAAATGACAGCTCATCCTTTCATTGCTCCAGATGAGAGCTACATCATCTGGGACAGTGAACGAGAAGAAGGGTATGGCGACTCTGACCTGTATATCAGCTTCAAGCAAGCCGATGGCAGCTGGGGTCCGGCCATCAATATGGGCGAAGGGGTGAATTCCTCAAGTTGGGATGCGTATGCGACGGTCACGCCTGATGGCAAGTACATACTTTTCAATAGAAAGATGGATGATAAGGGCGACAATGTGGACATCTACTGGGTAGATGCAAAGATCATTGAGACCCTAAGCCATCAAAATGAATCATACTAATTACTCAACTTATTCAACGACCAATTGCTCGCTATATGAATTAAATTGTTCAATAGAGAGATAGCTCATAAAATGTATTAACAATGAAAAAGATCATCTCTGCATTCTTCGTCATCCTTCTTCTTCAATCATGTAAGGAAGAGTCAAATACAGATACTACAGACATTATAAAAGAGGTCGAAACGTGCCTGACAACTCGGGTGCACATAGCTGGTGACTCTACATGGTCCATCGAAGAACGCATGAAACACTACGGAATTCCAGGTGTAAGTATCGCAGTAATACATAATGGAGAAATAGCATGGTCCAAGGGCTATGGGGTGATGGATAAGGAAAATCAAACTCCGGTAACAACACAAACCCTTTTCCAGGCAGCTGCAACAAGTATGCCTGTGACGGCCTACGGAGCATTGCGCCTCGTAGAGAAAGGTAAGGTTAGCTTAGATGAAAACATTAACGGTTATTTGAAGTCGTGGCAAGTACCAGAAAATGAATTTACCAAGAAAGAGAAAGTCACCGTTCGAAATCTTTTAAATCACTCCGCCGGCATTCATCCGCGTGGAACTGGATCATATGGTATTGATGATGAGCTCCCAACACTTCTGGAGATACTAAACGGAACTCCCCCTGCCTCAAATGAGCCAATTACGGTTAATAAAGAGCCAGGTGAAAGTGTTCGATTTGCATACGCCAGCTATGTGCCCATTCAACAATTGATGCTTGATGTTGGAGGAAAAACATTCCCGGAAATCATGCATGAACTCGTGCTAAAACCCCTGGAAATGAATAACAGCACGTTTAAGCAAACGCTTACTGACGAGCAATTATCGAAGGTAGCAACAGGCTATTTCAAAGATGGTTCCAAGGTAAAAGGAGGAAGAAATATTCAGCCGGCTATGGCCTCAGGTGGACTGTGGACAACTGCCAAGGATTACGCAAAATTTATAACCCACGTACAGCGTTCGAATGATTTGGCTGAGCTAATGGGTACGCCATATGGAGTGGATGATTCCGGTTGGTCATTTACTCTCGGGTTAGGGTTCCAACTGTTAAATAGGGAAGGAGATATTTACTTGAGGCATCACGGGTGGAATCAAGGTTTTTATGCTGAGATAGCCGCTCATAGAGACAAAGGGTATGGTGTGGTTGTGATGACCAATTCCACATTTCCTGAATTTAATGCAGAAGTGATGCGCGCAGTTGCTATGGCTTATGATTGGGATAATTATGTTCCGGTACATCAAAAGATGGAAATAGAACCAGCTTTTATTGATGAAATAGAAGGGAGGTACCAGTCTACTGATGAGATGGTGGAAGTTTACCGAAAGGACAATCAGCTTCTTTACAAAAACATACTTAGCGAAAATGGCGTTGAGCTGATTAAAGTATCGGACAGCCTCTATGTTCGAAGAAACTCCCCTGCATTTATTCAATTTAAAAGAGGCGCTGAAAACGGAGTATTCAATTTACATTTTCTGAATAGAAATGATAGTGCCAGCATTTTCACCTTAGCCAAGGTTGCGGACGATCAGAAAAGTCCCATAGAATTCTTGCTTGAAGACGATTTTGAAAACGCGCTCATTGCCTATAGGAATATAAAGGAGCTCGACCCAACACATCCAACCGTGCAAGAAGCTTTCATTGATGATATCGCCTATGATTTTTACCATGCCGATAGAATGACTTTATCACTAAACACTTTCAAAATAAATATGATACTCTATCCGGATAGTTATAAGGTATATGGAAGTTACGCTGAGGCTTGTGAAAAAGCAGGAGAAATAGATTTGGCCATCTCAAATTATTCGAAATCACTTGAATTGAATCCTCAAAACAATCGTGCGAAGCATGAACTCAAGAGGTTACAAAACGGCGAATAACGGCTGACACAGTATGGAAGTTGAGCAGTAATGATAATTCTTGATCAAATTGGAAACTGTCATATCAAAAAGTCGTAATAGGTAGTTTCGTTAAATCATTTACTACCTACTATAACTCACTTATGATCAAGCTTTTCAGTTCGCTCTTATTCCTTTGCACGGGTTTACTCCTCCATGCACAGCCCAATATAGACTATTCCGTAAGCGTACCATCCAAGCACCTGCAAAGTCAGGAGAACATTCAGGTTTACCTGCCCAAAACGTATGATGAGGGAGATAAATCGTATCCGGTCTTGTACATTCTCGATGGGCAGTGGTATTTTTTGAATGGGGTGGCCATACACGAGACGTTGCGCGGCGATAAGCTATTTCCGGAAATGATTGTGGTAGGGGTGGATTACAAATCCCGAAGTTATCACGATAGCCTGCATTTCAATCATTGGGAAACGCTGAGTAAGTACATAGAAGAGGAACTGATTGCTTATGTAGATCAGCATTATCGCACCACGGACGAGCGGGTGGTTTTTGGTTGGGAAAATCCTTCCTTCATGGTGTGCGAGTGGCTGTTTCGGAAAGAGCCGCTTTTCTCTGGCTATATCGCTACAAATGGTGGCTATGTCAATGCTGAGATGCAAGAACAATTCCAATCCTACCAGGGTAAACCTATGTACCTCTACATCGCCAACTCTAAGAAAGACATCTACACCGTCAGGTCGTCGGATGAGCTGGCTGAAAAGCTATCTGCACAACCAAGTGATCAGTTGGTGTGGGCCTATGAGCAGTTCAACGACGAGATCCATGAATCACTTGCATATACATCTCTTTATCAAGGACTTAGGTTTTATTACCACAATTATGGATCTAAAGTATTTAGTGGCACAGCCGAGTTTTATGAAGAAGGGGGCTTGCCGGCGCTGAAGGACTATTTCAAGTCGCGAAGTGAGCGCTTTGGTACCGACCCTGAAATAGATGCATCCACCAAAAACAGCCTGATTTGGCTGGCGTGGAAGCAGGATGATTTTCCTGCTTTTAAGTTCTTCATGAACGAATTCAAAGAGGTGCTATCGACGCGACGGTATGCCTCAGCTTACTGGCAAAATCGGCTAGGGCAGTTTTATCTCAAAAATGACGATGCTGTGCATGCCATTGAGTATTTCACACGTGGAATCAACGAGTACCCTGATCCAAAATTCATGTCAGCAATGCATGCAGGCCTTGGTGACGCCTATGCCCTTACACAGAATACATCCAAAGCAAAAAGCTACTATAAGGAAGCCATCAAGCTGGCAAAAGCCAATAATGACGATGACTTGGAAACCTATGAGACGAAGCTGAGGGAGCTGAAGTGACTACTATTAACCTCTTCCATTTGACTTCCTTAAAGCAGAACATTCGACCCTCCTACAGGGACGCCTGAGGGTATCTAATACCCATACTTGAGCTGTTCATTCAGGTATGGAGCAGTTGGATAATTAAACGCTGCTCATACAATGTTGCTATATGAGATTTGATGATCCAAAAAATGCCCATAGCAACTATGAGTGATATGAATTACATGGTCTCATTTTTCATAACCATCATTCTTTTACAATCCTGCAAAGAATCACATACAGATACTACTGCTGATCTAATAAATAAAGTAGAAACCGGTTTAACAACCCGGATACACATCAAGGGTGATTCCACATGGTCCATAGAGGAGCGCATGAAGCACTATGGAGTTCCGGGGGTTAGCATTGCCGTAATACATCAAGGTAAAATTGTATGGGCAAAAGGGTACGGTGTAATGGATAAGGAAAGCAACGTGCCTGTAACCAAGCAAACACTTTTCCAGGTATCAACCATTGGTATGCCTGTTACTGCTTATGCTGCATTGCGTCTTGCAGAGCAGCATAACCTCTCCTTAGATGAAGATGTAAACAGCTATTTAAAATCCTGGAAGTTGCCGGACAGTGAATTTACCAAAGAGGAGAAAGTCACTATAAAAAATCTTTTGAGTCATTCCGGAGGAATAAACGTACACGACTTTTCGGGGTATAATACAGGTGCTCCAATACCTACACTTGTAGAGGTACTAAATGGATCTGGACCAGCCAATTCAAGTCCCATCATGGTTGATAAAGCACCAAATGAAAGCCTTTGGATTTCTGCAGGTGGCTATACGATCATCCAACAAATGATGATGGATGTTACGGGTAAAAAATTCCCAGAGCTGATGCAAGAATTAGTGCTGCAACCTTTAGAAATGAACCATAGCACTTTTAGTCAATCGCTAACATCGGCACAATTAGAGCAGGCAGCCTCGGGGTATTTGCCGGATGGGTCCATGGTACAAGGAAAAAGACATATCTATCCCGAATTGGCTTCAAATGGCTTGTGGACCAATGCAAAGGACCTGGCAAAATTTGTAATCAACATACAACAAATCATAAAAGGAAATAGCAATAAAGGATTATCTAAAGATAAGACGGAATTAATGCTGACGCCACATGCAAAAAATCGTTATGGACAATACGGGCTGGGCTTTTTACTTTATGATAAGAATGATGAAATATACTTTGAACATCATGGATGGAGTACGGGATTCTACAGCAGGATGACGGCACATAAAGACAAAGGCTATGGCGTGGTGGTGTTGGCTAACTCTCCTAAACCAGGTCTCGTTTTTGAAGTGTTTCGTTCTGTTGCGCTTGCTTATGATTGGGACAATTATTTTCCGGTCCATACACAGAAAGAGATCGAGCAGTCTTTTATTGATGCGATTACCGGAAGGTATCAGGCCGATGATATGACGGTGGAAGTGTTTCAGAAGGATAATCAACTGTTTGCCAACAGTATACATGAAGAAATAACTGAAGAGCTAATCCGGGTTTCCGATAGCCTTTTTGCCAGAAGAAATGCCAGTCGATTGATTCAATTCAAGCCAGACCCTGAAAATAAAACGGTCAATTTGGTATATCTAAATAGAGATGATGAATCCGTGGTACAAACATTGGTTAGGGTGGAATAGAAGGTAAGGGTAGCGGTGGGATTACCCCTGACCTCTAAAGGGGAAATGAATTAAATTGTTTCGCATGCTCCTGCCAATGGTTAGGCAGGCGTGTTGGCGTTAGTTCCCTTTAGGGAATAAAAGGATAATGCAGGACCAACTCCAATTGATTCCATCCTGCTGAAAAAGATTCCCATGACTCAGATAGCTGCGCTATCTACCCAAGGGAATACGGATCAACCCAATACCTAATTCCCTTGCAAGCGACGCAGGAGTGTGACTTTGGAATCTCCTGCATTAGGTCGCCGAATGCTAAAGTGATACATCCATTTGTCTGATGCTTGGAGCCCCGGCTTGCAGCCGCCTCAGCATGGCAAATAATAAGGATTGTCACCCTGAGCTTGTCGAAGGGTAGAGACAATTAGTGATTAAAACACATGCCGGATACGTTCACAATCTGTTTATGTCTCGACAAGCACAACATGACAAGGAGAGCTGGAAAACGGTAGCGATGGGGCCCTTTAGGGAATGAAAGGGTGGTGGAGGAATTACCCCTGGCCCCTAAAGGGAAATGAGATGTGCGCTATCTTCCTTATTGAATACGGATCAATCTGGCGCTGTAATTGCTACCCTCACTAAATAATATTTATACATTTAATTGATTTTTATTAAATTATCTTCATAATAAATGGTTTTATAGCCTTTTATATCACTATCACCACTATTCACGCCATCATGAAACAATATTTTCGGACGCTACTGACAACATCCCGGTCTATTTCCATACTCTATTTTGCACTATTGGCTTGTTTGGCAGCATCCTGTGACGATGATGACTCACCTGAGTCTTTGCCAGTAGATATTATATCCGATCTGGATGAACTTACATTTGATCGTTATCACCCGAAGGATTCTGTGATGATATCAATGGAGGATACGACAGTCCGATGGACATTAGAATCATCCAATTCCTCGCTGATCCTGTCAGCAACAGAAGGCACAGGTGATATCATTGTGCATATAAGTGTAGACTTTGCAGGGTTTACGTTAGGTGTCCATGAAGAAGCAATCACGTTGATGATAGATGATGATACGTATGAACTGCCAGTTACAATCACTTCCCATAATATAACTGGAGTCTGGGAAGGCACCTATAGTTGGAAATGCTCGGAAGCCCTTATAGGAGCTATGCCTATTAGATATGAAATTCAAGATCACCTGAGTGAAGATTCGCTTTATGGTTCATTCACTGGAAAGGTCGTGATGAATGGTGGAGAATCTACCTTCAGGTTTGGATACATTGAATATTCACCTGCAGGACACCCTGAAGACAAGATATATGTCAAGTTTGATTTTGCGGGTGCACCAACATACTTTGCGAATAATGATTTTAGTGGATACATTGATTTAAATACTGTAACCATGGAGGGGTTTGCTATCAATGGAGACAGCCCTGCTTATGAAGGTGCCACAGGTTGTAGTGCAGACGAAGGCAAGGCAGGAACAGTGGTGGCCCATTTAAAAGATGGTGAGGTTCCGGATATTAATAAGTTTGAGGTTTCAAAACGTCATCTGGAAGTAGACCGTTTCAATTCTGAGGCAACCTTCGAGATATCATCTACTAGCGGCGAGGTACTTAGCTGGGAAATTGAATCATCGAACCCTTATTTGATATTTCAATCTTCAGGGATGGGCGACACTACGGTTACTGTAGGGTTTGATAGATCCATGTTTCCTTTGGGTATACATAATGAAGAGCTGATAGTACGTGCTGGCGATGAAGAACTGAATATTAGTATAGCAATTACTTCCCATAATATCTCAGGCATTTGGGAAGGTACCTATGCCTGGGAATGTACAGAAGAGCTTACCGGCTCCATGCCCATACGGTATGAGATTGTGGATAATTTAAGCGAAGACCCGAATTATGGTTCGTTTGAAGGGAAAGTGGTAATGAATGGGGGAGAGATAGACTTGCGATTTGGTTACATGGAATATGATACCCTCAGCCACCCTCAAGGTAAAATATTTGTAAAGTTGGAATTCTTCGAAGTGCCTGATCATTTTGTTAACAATACATTTGAAGGATATATAGATATAGCAAGTAAGACCATGGAAGGGGTCACTTTGAATGGTGATACTCCGGCCCATGAAGCGACCAATGGGTGCAGTGCAGATGAGGGTTTCGCAGGCACAGTATCTGCTGAATTGATAGATTAGCTGGAAAGCGATGGCGTGGTGTCCCTTTAGGGAAAGGGTAAAGGTAGCAGCGCTTAAAAAGATACCGGATATCCGCCGTGTTGCTTGCGGAATGACGTACCAAAGGAAACTCCCTTCCGGATCGCTTCATTGGTGAAAATGATACATCCATTTGTCTGATGCTTCGAGTCCCGGCTTACAGCCGCCTCAGCATGACAAATAATATTGATTGTCACCTTGAGCCTGGTCGAAGGGTAAAGACAATTATTCTTATTTACACCATTGTATGTGGAATTCTAACTCTATCGATGTTTCGACAAGCTCAACTTGACAGAGAATCACTACAAGGGAATCGCATGCTCAAGACCACTTCGCTTACACACGCTTTCCTACCGACAGGCAGGAGCGATAACACTGGGTCCCTTTAGGGAATAGCCGGGTAACGTTTAAATTAATACCTTTCAATGCTACCATCCACCACCTCCAGGAGAACTACCATTGGATAAGTAGATAACTCTTTCTTTGGTGACCTTAACACCATTTTTATAAGCATTTACATACACTGTGACCGTTCCACTTGTTGTAGGCGTCATTAATACCGAACTGTAGGTATCATCGTTTACTTGTGACCGTTTCAATGAGCCATTCGGATAGTCAATTCCCCAAACCCATGAATCAACACTGATGTCACTGGTTACCCAAAACCTGTGATACATATATCCACCGATGAAAATATAGTCTAGTTCCACATTTATTTGGGATAGCACAGGTACAACAGCGCAATCTGTAACCGATAGATTAGCTGGATTTTGTGATCTGGAGTTACCATTATAGCTAATTCCCGAAACTTGATAAAGCTCAATATTATCATCATCCAGCATTGTTTTGATGTCAATATTCGCTTTTGTTTCAATGATTCCATGCATGGATGGCCAGCTGTCTTTAATTATCCATTTATCATCGTTTGTCCATCCAATTACTGCAAAGGCGTGATAGGAAAATGGAGTAGTCGGTGTATTGTAATCTCTGAATTTTCTAGCATTATCCAGGCCGTTTACTCTTAAGATAACCGGACCATCATTTAATATTTTGAGTTTTAAATCATCGTCAGAATTAATACTTGCTATGTTGCTGACATTACTTACCGTCATCGAATTCCCCACACTTCCTTCACAGTTGACCGGGTTATTGGGGTCTACCATTAATGAGTTGTCTACTTCGATGATATTGAATGAGTAGTTGTTTTGTCCTTGTGTTGCATTGATACAATTTCTTGTTTCACTTACGTAATGACAATCTTGTTCATTATTACAAAAGGGTGGAAATACATTATAATTTGAGTTGATGCCGTTTTTAGTTGGTACCTTAAATCCACCCTCCAATACCGACTCGAAGTTATTGCTTCCAAAAACTTTATAATCCAAGTAAGCATCTGAAAGAAGTAAAGTAGGGTTGTTTAGGCTGTTTTCTATTGCATACTTGCTCTCAATAGCAGCATTAAAAGCAAAGGCAAGACAAGGTCCCTGATAGGGCTGACTTTTGACTGAAGTAATAAAGTTCTTGTTACCACTTGTTGTTGGTGCATTTGCCCATGAAAAATCACATGGAATGTTTTGACCAGACAATTGAATTGATAATCCAATTAAAAATAGGAGTGTTGTATTTTTCATGATAGGTTAGGTTGTAGTTAACCGAAATATATCACAAATCCTTAACATGACGAAGAAGCGATCTTATTCTGCCTTATCATGACACATAATAATTGTCCCCCTGAGCTATCGAAGGGTAACGACAATTAGTGGTAACGACACGATAAACATTAACTAGTTTATTAATAACTTGATCCTTTACACTTTCAACCACACGCTATTAAATGGATAAGGTTCATGATGTCATTATCATAGGCGCAGGAATTTCAGGTATCGGTATGGCATACTGGCTGAAGAAAAAGTGCCCCTCAAAATCGTTTGTAATACTAGAGTCAAGAAACACCATCGGGGGTACCTGGTCCTTATTCAAATACCCGGGCATTCGGTCCGATTCCGACATGTTCACCTTCGGCTACCGATTCAAACCCTGGAACGATCCACAATCCTTATCCAGTGGGGACAAAATCCTTGATTACCTGCAGGAGACCGTCAATGAGAATGAGATTGGAGAACATATTCTGTTTAACCATAAAATGCTGAGTGCGAACTGGTCTGATGCTTCTGGCCATTGGGCACTGGAGGTCGAGACAGCCGATGGAATTCAACAGCTCTACTGTAAATTCCTGAGTATTTGTACCGGATATTATGACTATAAAGAAGCCCATCGCCCACGCTTCGAAGGAGAGGAGCATTTTAAAGGTAAAATAGTTATCCCACAATTCTGGCCAGAAGACCTGGATTACCAAAATAAAAAAATCGTGATCATCGGCAGTGGTGCTACCGCGGTGACGCTGGTACCTGCATTGGCAGAAGGTGGAGCAAAGCATGTGACCATGGTGCAGCGGTCGCCAACCTATATAATGAACCTGCCCAATAGGAATCAGCTCTTTATCCGACTAAAGAAATTTCTGCCATCCCGGTGGGCTTACCGAGTCACCAGGGTCGTGAACATCCTATTGCAGATGATGTCCTTCAACCTTTCCAAATTCTTCCCTAAATGGATGAAGAAGTTCCTGATGAAGGAGGCTGCCAAGCAGTTACCGGAAGGGTACCCCGTGGAAAAGCATTTTAACCCGAAATACAATCCATGGGATCAGCGCTTATGTGTCGTGCCTGATGGAGATCTTTTCCGCGTCATTAAAGAAAGAAAAGCATCCATTGCAACGGATGAGATCTCGCATTTTACGGAGAATGGGTTGACCCTAAAATCAGGGGAAACGATAGCTGCAGATATCATTGTCATCGCAACAGGCTTAAAGATCAAGCTGCTGGGGGGCGGTTCTTTTAGCATCAATGATGAACCTGTGCAGGTAAATGAAGCCATGATCTATAAGGGCATGATGGTCAGTGACGTGCCGAATCTGATCTACGCCTTTGGTTATACCAATGCCTCGTGGACGTTAAAGGTAGACCTTACCGCGAACTACCTGTGCAAACTGCTCAACTACATGGATCGTAAGGGGTATGATGTGGTTGTGCCTGAAAAAGAAGACATGGAATCAGATGAGAGCGTACTGAACCTTAGTTCAGGGTATATTCATCGAGCCAAAGATGTTTTACCTAAGCAAGGGCGTAAGCGCCCATGGCGTGTCTTTCAAAGCTACCTGGTAGATATGCTGGCTACACGGTTTGGTTCCGTAGCTGATAATGTATTGAAATTCCGCAAATATGAACCGGTAAAGGAGGTGATGGATGAAAAGCTTTAACGATAAGATCGTCGTGATTACAGGTGCCGGATCCGGGATAGGAAGGGCCTTAGCGCTGGAGTTTGAGCGACATGGTGCCAGGTTGGCATTAAATGATTACAAAAATGTAGGTCTGGCCGAAACGCGCTCCATGCTTCAAACCGATGACGAGGACAGGACATACAGTCAAGTGTTTGATGTCTCCGATGAGCAAGCTGTGTTTGGTTTTGCTGAAACCATCAAAAATCGATGGGGCAATGCACATGTCATTATTAACAATGCCGGTATTTCAGGTTTTACTGAGCCGCTTTATACCACACCTGTTTCTGCCTTCAGGAAAGTAATGGATATCAACTTTTATGGGGTGCTCTATGGAACGAAAGCTTTTCTGCCGCATTTGGTTGAAAACAACGAAGGAGCAGTGGTAAATATCTCCAGTGTCTTTGGGATGATAGGATATCCCGGAGCTACGGATTACTGTGCCAGTAAATTTGCCGTCAGAGGACTGACTGAGGCACTTTCAGTCGAATTTCATCAGTCTCCCATTACCATACATACTGTACATCCCGGGGGCATCCGCACAAACATCACTGACTCCACATTGAATGATGATCCAGATCGTGATTTTGATGATGCCTTTCTCACTACTCCTCCGGAAAAGCTGGCCAAAAGAATCATCCGGGGCATACAAAAAGGGAATCCCCGGATTATTTACGGCAATCAATCCCGTCAAATCTGGCTGGCCAGTCGCTTCCTTCCAAAAAGAATGCAGAATCGTGTCTTGTGGAATAAGATCAAGGGCATAGTGAAACTCGATCAATATAAGCTGTTCATTAAGGGGCTGTAAACATTCCCGGCATTGTGCATTCCTCCTTGGGACTGTCCGACGTTTTAGGGCTAGGGGGTGACAAATGTGCGTGTCATCCTGATTCATCCTGATTTTATCGAAGAGTCGCCTGCCTTCCGGCAAAGGCAGGAAGGATTGGGTTGAGTGGAGCCTCCCACGCGTGCTGTGAGTGAAAAAGTGTCAGTGTATCGTTGAGTAATTGACTAGATCGATTTCGAGCAGGTTATTGCTGTCTGATCAGATGTCCCCTCCGATAGGCGCCTGATAATGCAGCAGGTATCTCTGCTTCTGCCTCGATAACCAGTGCTCTGGCTTTTTGAATATCTGCCAACATCTCCTGCTCCAGTGCTACAGCCATGGCTCTGCGTTCCTCTGCTTTGGCATTGGCGATCTCAAGATCAGCTGCTGCCTGATCGATCTGAAGTTTTGCACCAATGTTTTTCCCAATATTGATGTCAGCGATATCAATAGATAGAATTTCGTATGCAGTACCCGCATCCAGCCCGTCAGCTAATACCCGCTTGGATATGTCCTCTGGTCTTTCCAATACGATTTTATAATTGGTCGCTTCCCCCATGCAGGAGATAATGCCCTGACCTACACGAGCTTTTATGGTTTCCTCACCAGCTCCGCCCACCAATTGATTGAGGTTTGTCCTCACGGTCACCCGGGCCTCTGCCAGTAGCTGAATGCCATCACCCGAAACTCCTGTGATGGAGGGAACAATGATCATATAGGGGGTTACGGAAATTTGCACGGCCTCTAATACATCTCTTCCAGCCAGATCGATGGCAGTCGCCTGCTTAAATGATAAGCTTAGGTTTGCTTTGTCCGCGACTATGAGTGCTTTGATTACGTTTAGCAAATTGCCCGAGGCGAGATAGTGCGTCTCAAGTAGCTGAGAATTAATGTCTTTGATGCCAGCTTTGATGGCCAGAATTAGTGAATTTACGATGAGCTTTGGGGGTACTTTCCTGAAGCGCATGAATACCAGGTCCAGCAGGTTAACGTTTACACCTGAAAAAACTGCGGTAATCCACAAGTTGATAGGGAAGATGTAAAGAACCAACCAGAGAGCGGCAATAACCAACCCAATAACAACCATCATTTGTATGTCCATATATAAATTGGATTGATTACCTGTTTGACGACTGGAAGGTACGTCTATTTTAGTTACGAGGGACGATTATTATTGAGGTTCGCGAGGAATGGGGAGTGCTGAGTCATCACCTAATACAATGTCTATGTTTCGACAGGCTCAACATGACAGAGAGCCATTCATTACCACCCGCGCAAAGAGATTCCCATGACTCAGATAGCTGCGCTATCTTCCCAAGGGAATACGGGTTGACTTGAGGATCTCCTGATAATCTTAAAATAACCTGCGCGCTGGGCCCTTTAGGGATTAAAAGGGTAGTGGCGAGATGGAGTTGGATCCCCTCCACTCTGGTCTTTTTTAGCTTCTTGGCCAGTTTATCAAGCATATTTTCTTTTTTGTCTGCCTCAAACTCAAAATCAGAGTTACTGAGCATAGCGAATCTTCGCTTTAGCATGACTTTCTGCTCTCGCCAACTTCTGGTTATCTCCATTTTAGTGGCTTCCAATTGCGCCTGCTTGCAAATTGAATTTTGGTTCTTCCGGACATAGGAATGGCCAAAAGAATCCTTTTCTTTTTCATAGGGTCACTGATTCGGCGGACAATTTTTGAAATTGTGTTTTTAATTGATAGTGTTTTCATAGCACAAAGATCATTGACCTGGAGCTATCAATCATTACATAACCTTTACGTGGATATATATAGATCACATATTTGAATCTTACAGCAACTCCCTTTCAAAATACACAAGCTCTTTCCTGTCAGGATCTTCCTGTATTTTACAATAATACACCCGGTCTATGTAGCGGCGGATAACCAATTTTTGCCTGGGGTTAGCTTTCGCGTAAACCGTGTCTCCGGCGTTATACTTATTTGCAACAAATTGTCTCATCACTTCCTGTTAGCTCTTGCAGTTGCTTCAAAACCTTACTCTTCACTTCTCTTTACTTTTTTCTTCTCCTTCTTTGCTGCACGCTTCTCTTTTAGCGTCATTGCTGGTGCTTTTTTGTCGGATTTACTCTTTCCTTCCTTCTCTCTAGACATAATATGTTGATTATAAATTCAGAAAACGCCTCCTGGGAGGGAGTGAAATACTCGTGAATAAAGTTGGTGTGGATTGTTATCTAGTGTGTTACATAAAAATGTATTTATGTTGTATATATCACAGTTTTCAAAACATTTGGCACGAAACAAAAAAGGAGAGATTTCTCTCTCCTCATCATTTCACCTTATATGAATTGATTAATCCTTTTCGGCTAAACGTCCGGTAAACTAAAGAACCTTTGCAGGTTGCGTTTTTTTGATGATGTTTACCACTTCGTCACGGTTTTTATTGAGTCGCTTCTCAACCCGCTGTAGAAGGTCATTTTCCTTTCCTGCCTCGAATTTCAAATCATCGTCTGTGAGTTGAGCATATTTAGTTTTCAGCTGTTTTGATTGATCGTTCCAATCACCCGTTATTTTGAAGTCCACATTCGGTTGTTGATCTTTGGTCTTTTCCATGATCTTGTCATTTAATGTCGCAAATGAATTTTTACGACAATACAAAGCTGCGTGTAATTAGTACAGGAAGTATTACACAGGATGATCAGTGTGTTACATATATCACATGTATCGGGGATACTTGCTAATGATCGCGTTACTCTAAACCATAGAGTGGGGCATGCTAGCCAGCGTGATAAACATGAGTTTACAGATCTTCCAGGTTTTTCATTCGCTTTTCTTTTAGCTGTTTGTAAAAGGATGGAGTGAGTCCTGTTACTTTTTTGAATTGATTGGATAAATGAGCCACACTGCTGTAATGAAGTTTATGAGCAATTTCAGATAGCGATAGCTCATCGTACAGCAATAACTCTTTTACTCGTTCAATTTTGTGGGTAATGATGAATTGCTGGATGGTGATTCCCTTCACCTCTGAAAACGTATTCGCCAGGTAGGTGTAGTCATATCCTAATTTTTCACTTATGTAGTCTGAATAATTCACCTTCGGAATCTCATTGGAATAGTGAATCATTTCAGTAATCAGGTTTTTGATTTTCTCAATTAAGATACTCTTCTTGTCTTCCAACAGTTCCAGACCAGACATCAGCAGGTTTTCCCGCAATTGATTTCGCTGCTCATTTGTCATGTCCTCCATTATTTCAACCACTCCAAGATCGACGGAGACATATTTCAGTCCCAGTTTATTCAACTCCTCTTTCACCATCATTTTGCAACGAAGGCTTACCATGTATTTGATGTATATTTTCATTAATGGATTTCTATTATCCGAATACCTTAGAAAAATGTTCTATGGGGTGTTCTTAAAGTTACTCCATAATCTGTGTATGTCTCGAGGGACTTCAGGTATGCTTAAAATAGCCTGTTCTCGAGCGCAGCGATGAGTCACCCCCTAACACACACTGTCTATGTTTCGACAAGCTCAAAATGACAGAGAGCCATTCATTACCACCCGCACAAAGGGATTTCCATGACTCAGATAGCTGCGCTATCTTCCCAAGCGAATACGGGCTGACTTGAGGATCTCCTGATAATCTTAAAATAACCTGCGCGCTGGGCCCTTTAGGGGATTAAAAGGGGTGCGGTTGGGTCATCCCCTGACCCCCTAAAGGGGGAATAAAATAAGTTGGATCCCTTTAGGTTTTAGGAATACTGAGATAAATCATTAAGCATCCTTCTATTCATCATCCTTATAGACCCTTTTGTTTTTGAGATTTGAGTAGTTGATAGTGATACTTATCAAATGGGTTAAGTCACTATTTTGATCTATTCAGAACATACATTTATCATAAAAGACATCCAAAATGAAGATTCTCTTTCCAACCGATTTCTCCAAACAATCCATCCGGGCTCTTAAGGAGACTGTTAAATTAAATCAACAGTTAAATGATGAGCTTGTGATTCTACATGCCTACAGTCGTCCATACGCTGAGGGCTTTGATCAACAAGGAAACCTGGATCAAATGGAAGAAGATGTTAAAAGAAACTTTAAGAAACTCAATAAAGAAATCCCGGAATTAAGTGCTCAAAAACATGCCTTTAAACAGGTGCTTGGCGAAATAATAGATGCTGTCGTTTATTATGCGAATAATGAATCAATAGATCTCATTGTGATGAGCACCAAGGGCGCTGTGGGGATTGGAGAGCTGTTTGGCACAAAAACAGCGAAAATCATCAAAAGTGTAAGTGTTCCTGTTATCGTGGTTCCAAAAGATGCTTCACTTATGCCAATTTCAAAGCTGGGTATGGCATGTGATTATAGCGAGGAAACATCCGCAAAGAAACTAAAAGTCCTTAATCAGCTGGTAGAATCCCTGAAATTTGAAATGGATCTGATTACCTTAAATCGGGATGAAAAAACGATGACTTCTGATGAAAAGAAACATCGAGATTCTCTGGAGCATGCACTAGAGCAAATATCTCATACTTCGCATTTTGTGAAAACCTCTAATGTCGAGTGGGGGCTGATTAAATATGCCAGGTCAAATGATCTGAATATGATTGCAGTTATTCCGAAAAGCTATAATTTCATTGAAAGGCTCTTTCATGAAAGTTTGACGAAAGAAATGGCTTTTCACAGTCCAATACCAGTTTTAGTGCTTCAGTAGTTGCATCAGGAAGATATCGCCAGCGGCTAAAGAGTCGGAAAATAGTGCATTAAAAGATGAAAGAAAGTAACAAAACAAATTTTGAAGTAGCGATGGTAGGGCTTGACCTTACCGAGATGGACGATCTGATCATTGACTATCTGGATATCCTGCTGAAGGTACTTCCGCTAAAACGAATCATGTTTGTTCACGTAGCTGACAAACTGGAATTGCCTGCTGAGCTTACCGAAAAGTATCCAGACCTGATGGCTCCACTGGATGAAAATATAGCGGATGGGATCGAAAAGAAGATCGCTTCACTTTTTGAAGAGTCCACCATCGATCATGATGTCATCGTTAGGGAAGGGCCGCCATTAGAAACGTTTTTACGGTTATCTAAAATTAAAAATGCTGACCTGGTTATTTTGGGACGAAAGAAAAGTCTTAAAGGATCAGGACTGCTTTCCGGTCAAATTGTACGTAAATGTCCGGCTTCCATTCTTTTCGTTACTGAAACATTTAATCCTAAGATTAATAAAGTCTTAGTACCCGTCGATTTTTCCATGCATTCGGTACTATCCCTGCATCTGGTCAGGCAAATGCAGGAACATGCTGATGTAGCAATACATTTTGCGCATTTGTTTCATGTACCCATTGGCTTTTATAAGACGGGAAAGTCTCATGAGGAGTTTGTAGACATTATGAAAGGGCATGCGATGAATGATATGAAACAGTTTATGAGAAAAAATCAAGTGAAAGAAGACTATCCATGTGAGTATATCCTTTCGGATGATCAACCGAAAGCTACACTTATCAATGAATATGCACATAGCTCAGGTATGGATATGATTCTTATTGGTTCAAGGGGCAGAACCACCAGTTCTGCTTTGCTGATTGGCTCCATTGTGGAGAAGTTACTCATACTTGATTCAGACATCCCATTATTGGTGATAAAAAACAGGGGTGAAAATATGGGGTTTTTAGAGGCATTGATGAAGCTGTAACCCAATTCACTGTATACCATGCATGACCTGGAATCGTTTGTTGAAATTGTAGCTTCCATTATCGGCTATATTGGAATTAGCTTCATCGTGCTTGGAGTTATACTTGCAGTCGGACAATACATCATCAGTCGATTTGCCAATAAATACACCATTGATCACGTAAGGCTAACCCTGGGTACTTACATTTTGATCGGATTAGAATTCATGGTAGGTCAGGACATCATTGAAACCGTATTACATACTACTCTGGAGCAACTGTACATGTTGGGACTGATTGTTATCATCCGAACCTTACTTGATTTCTTCTTAAGCCGGGAGATGACGCAATTAAAACAACACATTGCGCAACACGAAAATGAGTATTCGGTAAGTGGTAAATAACTTGTAATAGTTTCATGTCATTGTAGAAGTTCAAAAAATCAAGCACCAATATTTTTTGATAACTGAAAGGAAATTACCGGAATCTTCTGTTACTTTCACTTCTTGACTTAACCTATGATAGAAAATCCAAAGAAAGCTTCTTTTGGTACTTTACCGGTATTTATTACCACCTTAAGCACCATCCTGGGTGCCATTCTGTTTTTGCGATTTGGCTATGCCGTTGGACATGTGGGACTCCTGGGAACGCTTGCGATCGTAGCATTGGGGCATATGGTCACCATTCCTACGGCCATGGCGGTAGCAGAAATCGCTACCAATCAAAAAGTAGAAGGTGGGGGTATCTATTACATAATCTCCAGATCCTTCGGAATAAATATCGGTGCTGCCATTGGCGTGGCGCTATACCTTTCCCAGGCCATCAGCGTAGCTTTCTACATTATCGCCTGTGCAGAGGCCTTTACGCCGGTGCTGGAATGGGTAAGCATGACCTATGGCCTGGTGCTGACAGACAAACGGATAGTAAGCATTCCTTTGACCTTAATCATCTGTATCCTGATGTTGACGAAAGGAGCAAGCCTGGGTATGAAAGCCCTCTATGTGGTGGTGACTATCCTGTTTGCTGCCATCGTTATGTTTTTTGCGGGTACACCGGAATATCAACAGACCAGCACGCTGGATTGGACCGCAGCAATACCCAATGGAGATAACTTTTTCTATGTCTTTGCCATCATCTTTCCTGCTTTCACGGGCATGGCAGCAGGGGTAGGGCTCTCCGGTGATCTAAAGAATCCAAAAAAATCCATTCCAACCGGTACCTTAATGGCAACCCTGGCAGGTATGCTCATTTATGTGGCAGCAGCCTTTAAGCTCAACCTGGCAGCCAGCCCTGAAGATTTAGCCACCGATCAGCTGATCATGTCGCAGATTGCTGTATGGGGACCCATCATTCCTATTGGGTTGATTTGCGCTACGTTATCCTCTGCGCTTGGATCCATTATGGTAGCCCCCAGAACCCTACAGGCCCTGGCTGGAGATCAGGTATTTGGCCTGTCCTGGATCAACAATTGGGTGAAAAAAGAGCGTAAAAATGAACCCATTAACGGCATCTACTTTACCAGCCTGCTGGCACTTGTTTTTGTAGTGATCGGTAATGTCAATTTTGTGGCAGAGATCATCTCCATGTTTTTTATGGTAACCTATGGAGCCATTTGTTTGATCTCTTTTTTGCACCACTTTGCGGCTGATCCTTCGTATCGTCCTTCTTTCCGATCGAAATGGTATTTCTCGCTGATTGGGGCAATTATGTGCTTTTACCTAATGTTTTCCATGAATGCCGGGTATGCGATCGGCTCACTGATGCTCATGGTGATTATCTACATCATCATCAACCGGGTGAATGAAGATAACAAGGGGCTTGCTAAAATCTTTCAGGGGGTGATCTTCCAGCTGTCAAGAAAGCTACAGGTATTCATTCAAAAGGCGGAGACAGAAGAGCAAGACTGGAGACCTTCGGTGATCTGCATCTCAAAAAATGCCTTTGAACGTACCGCTGATTTCGACTTGATTCGCTGGATGTGCCATCGATATGGTTTCGGGACCTACCTTCATTTCATAAATGGTTACCTGTCACGAGAAACCCATGCGCAAGCAGAAGAGGACCTGAAGCAACTCATTCACATCGCCAGTGAGGTGGAAAGCAATGTGTACCTGGATACGATGATCTCTCCAAGCTACACCACAGCCATTGCGCAGGCATTGCAGCTTCCAAGCATCTCTGGTAAGGAAGGAAATCTCTTTCTTTTTGAGTTTGCTCAGCAACACCCCGAGGATCTCAAGGAGATTGTAGAAAACATCCCATTGGTTCGTGCCGCAGATTATGACCTGTGTGTCCTTAGTACTTCAGAAAAAGGGTTTGGCTTTAAACGTGAAATCCATATTTGGATTACAGAAAGTGATTACGAGAATGCCAACCTCATGATTTTAATGGGGTACATCACCATGGGGCATCCGGACTGGAAAAAGGCCGGCATGAAAATCTATGCCATTTTTCCGGAAGGGGAAGCTGACAATCAACGTCAGCAATTAGTGGATTTAGCCAAAGAGGGCCGGCTGCCTATTTCGGCAAACAATATCCGGATAGTGGTGAAAAAGGAGGACACTAAACGGAAAGAAATCATCATGCAGGAGTCCAGATCTGCTGATTTAATTATCACAGGCTTTCGCAATGAAGCACTGAAGCAGTATGGGGAAAAGATTTTCCTGGGGTTTGATGGGCTGGCCAATGTACTGTTTGTGAATGCACAAGAAGAGAAAGAAATCAAATAAGACTGCCCCCCTGAAGGGGAAATAGACCGTCATTGATGAGTGAGGAATGAACGAAGAAGCAATCTCACTCTTGTAATTCCAGTGCTGGGTCCCTTTAGGGAATAGAAGGGTAGCGATGGGACTCAGATAGCAGCGCTTCCCAAGGGAATACGGACAACTCAATACCCTATTCCCTTGCAAGCGACGCAGGAGCGCGACTTGGGAATCTCTGCTGGCTCCCTTCAGGGAACAGAAGGGTAGCGATATTCCCCCTTAGTAAAGGGGGGTGATGGAATGTAAGGTTGGAGGGGGATGTATTTGTATATACTACTTCTGATACTCGATTTTAAGAATTTTCCATACAAAATCACCCATTTTGGTTTTAACGATCGCTTCGTCACCTACCTGTTTATTAAGTAGGGCCTTCGCCATGGGGGAGTCCATAGATATATAATCTTTATTACCGATGAGCTCTTCGTAACCGACAATTCGAAATCGTTTTTGAAGACCTTTCGCTTCGTTTTTAATTTCTACCCAAGCGCCAAAGTTCACTTTTCCTTCTTGGTTGGGGTGGTAGTTTATAACCTTAAAGTCATCAATGCACTTACGTAGATAGCGAAGGCGCCTATCAATTTCACGCAGACGTTTTTTGTTGTAATGGTAATCCGCATTTTCTGAACGATCTCCTAAACTTGCGGCCCATGCCACCTTAGCAGTAATGTCCGGCCGTTCAACTCGCCACAGGTGATCATGTTCGTCCCTTAACTTTTGCATGCCTTCAGGGGTAATCAATTGGGAGCGAATTATTTTGGGAAGTGTTGATTCTGGAATTTTTCGCCTCATAATGAATGATCTTGTTTTGAAAACGTTCGCAAGATAATGATAGGTTCATTTGTCTGATGCTTCGAGTCCCGGCCTTCAGCCACCTCAGCATGACAAGGACTGATTGTCACCCTGAGTGCGACGCTAGGAGCGTATCGAAGTGGACAATCATAGGAAATCCGCATTACAAGAGTGCAATCATTCAAAGCACATGAAAAGCGAGCAGGGTATTGTCTACCTTTCGATAAACTCAAGGTGACAAGGATTGATTGTCATCCACCTCAGGGTAGTGAGAGATTCATACGCTTTAGGAGTCAGCCTATTGAATTAAAGGATAGAGGTCCACTTCCTGATCATTGAAATACCTGATACGCTCAGGAATGGTCCCGAGGATGGTATTGTAGGTGGCCGACCCGATGCGATCACGCAAGTGTGTAGCTGCGAGAATCATCAGATAAGACTCTGCTACATCCTCCCGCTGAGGGTGATCCCTAGCGTACGTGGAGATAAAGGTAAAATCATTTTGTTGAGCGTTCAGCCACCCATTGTTGCTAGCATGATCATCATCGAAAGAAGTGTGGCATCCTTCATGTACGAAGGTCTCCTCCAGAATCCCGAGTGATACATATTCTTCTCCCTGTCCGACATGAATCAGGAAATTGTTATTGCCTCCACCAAATGCATGCACGCCATCATGGATCCATACGGTTTGCGCATCTTCAAAAAATGCCCGTGGTATCCTGCCTAAAGCCTCAGCATAGAAGCTGGCATGAGCCATGGCCTGCTCTTTATCAAACTCAGGGTTGACCTGAACCTCCAAGGTGATGCCCTGCTCAAAGGTGGCTTTAATGATATGGGCATCCAATTGAACCCAATCTTCTACTCGCCGATCATACATGGTACGCATACCCGTACCCTGGTAGGTAATGCCTTTATACATGGTCGGATCCTCTTCCGTTATGATGTTTGACTCAATCCAGATGGTACCGGAGTAGGGGGGTGAATGATGAAATTTGCTACTTGCTATGATAAAATCTTTATCTGTGTACGTTTCTTCATTGATCCCATCGCTAACTGTGACACTTACTTCATAGATGCCAGAGCTTGAATAGCTTACTGTGGGGTTTTCTTCTGTTGAAACTTCCGGCTCGCCACCCTCAAATGTCCAACTCCACGTTGTTGCAGCTTTTGAAGTTTGCAATGCAAATGTCACAATGGAATTGGTCAAAATGTTTTGAGGATTTGATGGGAATACAACACTCAGGGTATCTGATGTAGGTTTTGGTTCTTCATCTTGGTTAAGACCAACTTCATCATCACCACCACATCCTACCAAGAAGCTAAATGCGGTGAATAAGACAGTTAATTTTCTCATGTAGATTTTGCGTTTTTTGAAATTGAAATTCTTTGGATGAGGTTATGAAGATAATTATTCAAATGATATTATAAACTTAGATCCAACGCCTATCTCGCTCTCAGCACGGATAGTCCACCCATGGATATCAACAATTCGTTGACATGTTCCCAAACCAATTCCATATCCATCGTAAGTATTGTGCAATCGCTGCAGCGGCTTAAAAATTAACTCCACCTTTGATTGCTCAAAACCTACACCATTATCTTCTACCACGATTTCCCTGGCGTCATTCTGATAAATGGAGATTTGAGGTGTATTGCCTTCCTTTTGAAACTTCAGGGCATTACCAATCAGGTTATAAAATAGCTGATAGATTTTGACATAAACTCCCTTCTCAACCTTGGGAAGGGTGCTTTTCTTAACTTCTGCTTTGGTTTCATTAATTTTTGTTTGGTGGGCAATAATGGCCTCCTGAGCAATTGCATCTAGATCAACTGCTTCCATATCACTTTCTTTTTCTGCCGAAGCGTAGGCCAGAATTCCTTCGATTAGGTTTAATGATGCTTTGCTTTGATTTTGAATCGTGTCCAGCATCATTTTGAAATCATCATCCATTTGCTTTGAATAGCTATCCAGAATCAATTGAGAATAGGAATAGATGTTATTAATGGGGCCTTTTAGATCATGAGAAACCATTTGATCATAGGCCTTTAGTTCTTCATTTTTTAATTTGATTTCTTTCAAGTACCGGGAAATATTGAGGCAACTGTTAACCCTGGCCAGAAGCTCTTGCCGTTCAATTGGTTTTCTAATATAGTCAGCTGCTCCCGATTTTAGCGCTTCGCTTAGATCAGCACCAGAAGACCTACCTGTGGCCATAACCACGGGAATATCTGATGTTTGAGGGTTTGCCTTCAGCCACAGAAGTGCATCATATCCATTCATCTCAGGCATCTCCCAATCCATAATCACAAGATCCGGATTTCTCTTCTCCGCAACAATGCATGCTACTCGACCATTCAACGCCTGAAGGAACTTAAAATTCCCTTCAGATTCTTCCAGATACTCAATGATGGTATCCGAATTATCTGGTTGGTCGTCAACAATTAAGATGAGTGCCTCTTCCATGATCTTTAATTTATTGATTTATGAGCGACTTAAATAGCTCCTCATTACCATTGTGTAAGGCTTTCATCATTTGATCTTTCCATTCACTGACATTTTCAGATTCAGTTTTTATCTGGTTTAGGATTTCTATTACATCACTATAGTCGTATACTTCCCATTGACTCAAATCTGCAAGGTGACTATGAATGGACTTTTTCTCATTTTCATTCAGAAGTATCGTTTTATCGTTCTGCCAATGGATGGATTCAACAGGTTGCCCTTCTAATCCCTCTACCAGTGGGACGGTGAAATAGAACGTAGATCCAATATTCTCAATGGACTCAACCCAGATGGTACCTCCATGAGCTTCAATTACCATTTTACAGAAGGTAAGACCGAGACCTGTAGAGCGGGCAACTCCCTCTTTTCTTGCTACTACCTGGGCATATTTATCAAACACAGTTTCCAGCTGGTCCTCAGGTATCCCCAGGCCTTGATCTTGAATAGAAACCTGAACATGATCACCTTCAGATGATATCGCAATAGCTATCACACCATTTTGTCTTGAGTATTTGATTGCATTTGAAAGAATATTGACAATTACCCTGACAATCAGGTCATGATCAAGCCTTACTTCGAAGGCTCTATCCTGGATTATTTCCAGTTTGATGGATTTTTGTTCCATCATATAAGTAAGCTGGTCAGTAGCCTGTCGTACTAATCTACTGATGGGATAATTTGCTAAAGATAGTTTTGGATTGGTCTCTTCAAATTTTTGTACATCCAGAATATTCATCACCATGTTAAGCATGAATTGACCCGCCTGACGAATGCCTCTCATTCGGTGTTCATTCGGTTTACCCTCGGAGAAATTGATTACAGTGTTCAATGAATTTTTGAAATCATGGACAATCATGGCAGTCATGGATTCCTTGAATTCATCAAGTTCTTTCAGTTGTTTGTAGGACTTGCCAAGCTTTTGGAATGTTTGTGCATTTTCAATAGCAATGCTGATGTAATTACTAAGATTTCTCAATAGTGAGAGGTGAAAATTATTATATGCATTTTTCTTGAAACTATATACCATAAGTATTGCACTTACTTCATTCTTATGGCTGATGGGTATGCAAATTGCAGAATCCGGTTGAAGACCGATTTTTGGCTGTGGATAATCAGGAAAGTCCTTGTATAAATTATTTGTGAATACAACCTCCTTTGTATAATAAGATATGACATTAAGCCGATCGCTATCTGCGTCAATATCATATGAATGTGGATCAATGACTTTATCGTTTTCAATGCTCCTTGGGAAATCAATCTGTTTCGTTTCTTTGTTAATAATGCCCAAATCAAATCCCTCAGCGGGCATTAATTTGTTTACATTTCTGTAAACTCTCTCACTAATTGTATCAATGGACAATGATGAGATTATCTCCGCACCGATCTCTGATAACAACTTAACCGTCTCATAACTATCTCTGTATTCGTTGCTTTGTTTAGTAATCTTTCGATTAGCCTTACGCAATTTCCTGTCAATGATTATCAATGCTATTAATAGCGGCATTATGAGAATAAGGATGATGAGGAAGATGTTGTTTCTGGTTTTACGAGACTGAATTTCGCGTTGCTGATCTGCTAGTCTCAGCCTGTCTGCCTCTTCCTTTAGTTTGATAGGGACAAGTGAGAGATTCCGCCTAACTACATCCTTAAATAAGGAATCTCTAAGTGTTTGATATTGTGTTTGGTAGCTTTTAACCAGGCTTAATTCCCCTAAATCTTCATAGATGCTTATGTACAGCTTCAGGTTGTCAAGGAGCTGATCCCTCAATTTTAGTTGCTTTGCCAGTTCATTACTTTCATTCAAATAGTCAATGGCGAGCGCATGGTTTTGGTTGGCTTTGGCATATTTAGCCAATACATTATAGGCTTCTGAAATGCCTTTTTTATCCTCGATACTCACACTCGCATCCAATGATTGCAGGCAATAAGTCTTGGCGGAATCAAGTTGGTTTTTTAAAATGAATATTTCACCAATTCCTCTTAAGGATACCGAACCCCAATTTATATTATCATACTGCTGTGAGAGATTTAATCCATTTCTGAAATACTGCATTGCCAAGTCCAGGCTTCCCTCTTTTAGATATGTTATAGCGATATTATTTAAGGCGTACATTTCACTCTTATCCTTGGTTATGAGTGCAGTATTGTAAGCCTCCTGGAAATATTTTCTGGCCTGATCATACGATTCAACTCTATCGAATATGAGCCCAATGTTGTTGAGTGACGAAGACAAGCCGTATGTTTCACCGGTTTTTTGTTTGATGTCAACACTACGAAGAAGGTATTCTAATGCTATTTGATGGCTTCCCAGGTTATAGTACAATAACCCAATGTTATTGTATCCATTATTGATTAATGTGGAGTCCTCCAGCGAAATGGCAATGTCAAGCGCTTTGGTATTGTAATTTAAGGATTGGTCATAGTCACCTTTGTAATAGTAGACACCTGCAATAAGCCTTAAGGACTTTGAGATATTCGTGGAGTCTGAGAATTTCTTTGATAAGGATAGAGCATCCATTCCATACTTCATGGCCTGATCAGGATAGTTGAGCCAAACACTTATCACCAGGTCATGCAGCACTGGTATTTTGTGATGCTCCTCCTTCGTATCTAAAATGGATAGCAGGCTATCTGTGGATAAAATTCCTGAATCATTAGAAGATGAACTATTGGATATGAATGTATCTCCCTCGGAAGTACATCGAACACTTAATAAAATGACAACCAGAAAGTATGAAAGCCATTTGAATCTTAAGTAGGTAGGTGATTTACCAGTAGAAACTAATTCCACGGTTACAACGGTTGGTTACCTTTTCAATTTATCAATTCTATGCAATTAATGCAACGATCCATCATCACAGCGCAAATCAGTAGCATGTAAAACAATGACAAAGCACTTTCATGACATTGTTATCCTGAGTGCGACGATAGGAGCGTATCGAAGGGGGCAATCACAGAAAAACCAACATAAAAGGGGACAATCATAGAAAACCGCAATCCATGAGGTCAAATCATTAATGCACATGAAAAGCGTGCAGGGTATTGTCTACCTTTCGATAAACTCAAGGTGACAGGGAAGCTGCCTTTGGATCCCTTTCGGGATTAAAGGGGAGCGGTAGCATTACCCCTGGCGCCTAAAGGGGAAATGAGATGTGCACCACCTTCCCAAGGGAATACGGATCAAACAAACGCCGTATTCCCTTGCAAGCGACGTAGGAGCGCGACATGGGAATCTCCTGATCGAGATCGCTTCACACGTGAATATAACACGTTCATTTGTCTGATGCTTCGAATCCCGGCATTCAGCCGCCTCAGCATGACAAATAGAATCGATTGTCACCCTGAGTGTGACGTTAGGTGCATATTGAAGGGGGCAATCATTAAAAAGCACACAAAAAACACAAGTAGGCAATAAGTAGAAGTTGACTAATGGACAACCCGAGCTTCATTTGTTTTTGATGATGAAGTATTTACCAACCTTCATTATCATTAAAATAGTCAGTCCAAATACGAAACCTGTCAGGAATTCGAACAGTATGGCAGGAATGCCAAAATGCGCATGCAGGTTATAGATCCAGTTCAGATTGTGATTAAATATCCCACCGGAAACAAGTATCAGGGCTATCGTTCCGATGATGGTCAATCCTTTAACTATTAAAGGCAAAGCACGCACCAAAAATTTACCGAAGGTATGTGAAAATGATTCTTTGTTTTCCGAACTCTGAATGAGTGATAATCCCAAATCATCCATACGTACGATCAATCCTACGAGACCATATACACCAACAGTGGCAGCTAGTGCAATAAGGGTCACCACAACGATCTGAATGTTTAGCGGCTCATTGGAGACTGCACTCAATGCGATGATGACGATCTCGACCGACAATATAAAGTCTGTAAGGATGGCGGACCGAATTTTTTGTTTTTCTCGTTGAAGTACATCTGTTGCTGCCACACTTTTTAACCTTGCGACTTTAGGTTCCTTCTTGTGTGGTATGAAGTACTCATAGATTTTTTCTGCGCCCTCATATGCTAGGTAACAACCACCAAGCACAAGTATAATGGTTATGACAGTTGGCAAAAACGCACTTAAAAGAAACGCGATTGGAAGAATGATCACCTTATTTAATAATGAACCTTTCGTAATCGCCCAAAGCACCGGAAGCTCACGTGCTGAGGCAAACCCTGAGGCTTTCTCCGCATTTACCGCCAGGTCATCTCCCAATAGACCAGCCGTTTTCTTACCTGCCACCTTGCTCATGGTAGCTACGTCATCTAAAAGTGTTACAACATCATCAAGGACTGCAAAAAAGCCTGAAGCCATAGGTTACTCGTTTTACGACAAAGAAATCAAAAATGAGCGGACATTGGCTACTTTGCTCCCCCGCCAGGTTAACTTTTCCACAAGAAATCGGATGCAGAACATTGTCTGCCTTTCGATTTACTCAAGGTAACAGGGAGTGAGTGTTGGGTACTTACACCTTTTAATAAACTTAAGGAGACATTACTAATTACTTCTTTTATCTTGCCTAAATATTCTTTATTTAGTGCTCGATGACGTAATTTCATCGCTAACATCCGTGTTAATGAAAGTCATTTTAGTCGTCGTTTTTCTTGCTATTTCTCTATCCTCGTTTGGTCAGGGGCTGAGGGCACATGGAAAAGTAATTGTAGATAATCAAGGAGCGGAAGTTTTACTTAGAGGTCTTGGCCCGGGTGGTTGGCAAATCATGGAGGGGTACATGATGCAGACTTCCGGGATAGCTGGTACACAGCACGAGATCAAAGAAAAGCTAGTGGAGCTGATGGGAGAGGAGAATACGGAAACGTTCTTCCGAAAATGGAGAGAAAACCACTTCACGCAAAGAGATGTAGACTCATTGGCAGCTTGGGGATTCAATAGCATTAGAATACCACTACATTATAACCTATTCACGTTACCTATAGAAGATGAGCCAGTGCAAGGCGAACACACCTGGATCGAAACTGGATTTCAACTCATTGATAGTGTACTTAAATGGAGTGCGCCACATGATATTTATGTGATTCTGGATATGCACGCTTGTCCAGGCGGTCAAGGTACCGCGAGCGCTGAAATAAACGATTATGATCCAGATAAATCATCTCTATGGGAAGATCATCCAAATGATCCGGGAGGAAGCCAACGAAACAAAGATAAATTAGTAGCGCTGTGGACCCGAATAGCCGAAAGATACAAAAATGAAGAATGGATAGGGGGGTATGATTTAATCAATGAACCTCACTTTGATCTTCCCGGAGGCACTGAACTACGGGAATTATATGAAGACATTACTGACGGAATACGAAGTGTGGACACGGATCACATCATTTACATTGAAGGAAACTGGTATGCAAATGACTACACTGGATTGACCCCACCATGGGATGATAATATGGTGTACAGTTTTCATAAGTATTGGAGCTTCAATAACGAAAATGATCTTGATTGGGTGTTGCCCATGAGAGATCAATACAACGTCCCATTATGGATGGGAGAGTCTGGCGAGAATTCCAACACCTGGTTTACTGATGCCGTCAAGTTATTTGAAGACAATAACATCGGGTGGGCATGGTGGACGATTCGGAAGGTAGGCGATATTGATAGTCCCTATGCTGTAGACATTAACCCAGGTTATCAAAAAGTGATCGATTACTGGAAAGGTGAAGGACCTCAACCAACCGAGCAAGAAACATTTGACGGGATGATGCAGCTCGCAGAGAACCTGTTGGTGGAAAACAGCCGGTATCGAAAGGATGTGCCTGATGCTCTTTTTAGGCAGCCGCACACGGATGAAACCATTCCCTATTCGGATCACCAAATTCCGGGAATCGTCTACCTATCTGATTATGATCTTGGGAAAAATGGTTTTGCCTATTTCGATAAAGATGTTGCGGATTACCATCTTTCTACGGGTGAATTTCAGGCATGGAATGCGGGATGGTCCTACCGGAACGATGGCGTTGATATTCAACCAAATGAAGACGAGGTTAATAGTAATGGATTTCATATTGGATTTACAAATAAAGGCGAATGGGTCAAGTATACAGTTGAGATACTTGAGGCAGGCGTTTACAGAGCTGATATTCGTTATGCGACTGATGTCAGCAATAGTAAAGTTCATTTGTCCATTGATAATCAAAGCATAACCACCTCGTTACCAGTTCCGTATAGTGGTGGTTGGGAAATATTCACAACCCTGAGCGTTGATGATATTCTATTAGAAGCTGGGACGCAAGAATTGCGAATACATTTTGATCAAAGTGAAGTCAATGTCAGTAGCATTGAATTCATCAAAGAAGCCGACGCTGAGATTGATGTAGAGTTCATGACGGCCGATGTTGGAACTGACGAACATTCAATTAACCTATTTATCAATCAAGAATTAAAAGAATCATCATTAGCTAATACAACTGGAGCTTTTGAAGTCAGCGTGAATGGGACTCCACAGGAAATCACGGAGGTGATTCTTGGACAAAGTCGAACCATTGTGATCGCATTGAAAGATCCAATTGTATTTACAGATCAAGTGAAAATGACGTATTCAGGATCTTCGATAGTTTCAATGTCAGATGATCCACTCAGACCATTCGCCAACATTGATGTACTAAATAATCTGGATAAACGTTTCCTTTTGCCTGGAAAAATCCAAGTTGAAGACTATGAAGTACAGGTTGGATTTGGCCTAGAAGAAACCACCGACACAGGTGGTGGCCAGAATATTGGTTACACAGACGTAGGAGATTTTGCCGATTATAAAATCTTAGTCAGAGAGGAAGGAATGTTCTCCATTTCGCTAAGAGTGGCTGCTCAGAATAGTACCGGTCGAATCGGATTTTATTTGGTAGATGGAAGTGAAACAGAAACGAAATTAATAGAAGTTGGAACTCCCAGAACTGGAGGGTGGCAGACTTGGGAAACAGTCACAGGCGAGGGTCTCGAAATACCTGTAGGCATTCACATTTTGCGAATGAAAGTGCTCAAGGCCGGATTCAACTTGAATTGGTTCGAAGTAAGCGAAGTAGCCCCACTGGTATCCGACTTAGAAAACAAAACCCGAACGATACTTTACCCTAATCCAACGCAGAGATATATCAAGGTTTTGGGTCCTGCATATAGTAAATATGAAATGCTGGATATTGGTGGTTCAAAGATACTTAGCGGTGAGTTAGGACAAGATCAGATTATTAATGTTCAAAATCTCAAAACTGGAATATATGTACTTTTATTGACCAACAATAAGAATGAGGTGACAAGACACAATGTTATGAAAATAAGATAGATATGTCTCTAAAATAGACTTTTGTAATGTCTTGAGGTTGGCAAGTTATGTTAGCATGAAGTTGGTTCAGAGTTGGTATTAATCGGTCGGGGGTAGCCTGCCAGTCATGGCCTATTTCGTCAAACAGAAGTAATCGATTTATTTCTATTTTGATTACCCTACTTTTGATAATCTATTTTAAGAATTTTCCACACAAAATCACCCATTTTGGTTTCAACGATCACTTCATCTCCAACCGTTTTATCAAGAAGCGCTTTAGCCATTGGGGAGTCCATAGATATGTAATCTTTATTACCGATCAGTTCTTCGTAACCCACAATTCGAAAGCGTTTTTGAAGTCCTTTCTGTTCGTTTTTAATTTCTACCCACGCACCAAACTTCACTTTCCCTTCCTGGTTAGGGTGGTAGTCAACAACTTTTAAGTTGTCAATACAATTACACAGATAGCGAATGCGATTATCAATTTCTCTAAGACGCTTTTTGTTGTAATGGTAATCGGCATTTTCTGAACGGTCTCCCAAACTTGCGGCCCAAGATACTTTAGCGGTAATGTCTGGACGTTCCACGCGCCACAGGTGATCATGTTCATCCCTTAATTTTTGCAAGCCTTCGGCAGTAATCATTTGCGAGCGCTTGATTTTTGGTAGTGTTGATTCTGGAATTTTTCGCCTCATAATCAATGCTCTTGTTTGAAAACTTTTGCAAGATAAAATAGAAAGATGGATAGTTTGATTGTGCAGTACGGGATATCGCGAGCTTTACGCCAGGTAGGTGCTGCTTCTGAAACGTTGTGTTGATAATTTCCTGCGTTATCGCTGCACGCGCCAGTCAATAAAGCTTAGGTCTCGGAGTAGGAGCTTCTGGTGAACCACACACCCTCGAGCTTAACGGCTAATTATATAACACCTTGGCTAGAAGCACAATCTAAAAACTTAAACTTTAGGAGCACTACACGAACATACTCGCCGGCCTTGATGTCGGCTTAACATAATATCATTATATAAGCAATGTGGTTGTGTGAGAGCCGTGATTTGCTTTAACATTCAAGAACAGGATCAAGATTACCGTGATTTGCTTTTAACATAAAATCGTAACCGATATGTAACTGACCAAGCGCACGGGCAGCCTCACATTACATATCTGATTTTATGTTAATTGTTCGCTAAAGCTCACAAACAGCAAATCACTAGTATTGTTATATAATGTCCTGCGTTATGTTAATATAGCTTGGGTTCAGGGGAGGGATTAATAGTTTAGGGAAGACCTCTAACATCAATTAAAAACGTACTCATCATTTCTTAGCAGGAACGAGCACTCTTTCAGCTTTTCAGGGTGGGATAGAGGGCTGGCAAAAGGTGAACGTGTGCGGAATATGACATGCTAACTACCAATCATACTTTTAAATAACACCTCGTATTTTAAGATAATCTTCACAGTTTAGTTTGTGCATCCTGATCAATATGAGAGCTGGTGCTACAAAAGTGGCATGCACAAATAGAAAAGGTGTCAAACTGGGCCAGTCAAATTTCTATTGACACAGACTCTTTGCCTATTTTCTCGAAACTACTTCAAGCGAGCCTACGGTCAATTCATGACCTGATTCGTCAGCTTCCTTTCTTTTTCCAAATCATAGCGTCCTTTCTAACGCTACTCTTTGCAAAATAAAATACTCAAACATGAATATTATACGGAAAGGATATTATGGGCTTTGGTTTGTGTTTCTAGCCCTAAGCGCGCAAGGTCAAGACAATGGTCTATCAAAAACAGTCAATGAAACATTTATGGGAAAGACACCCCAAATGATACTTAATAAACTGGTGGCTGATGCAGGGTTGAAATTGAACATGGGAGAACATAAACTGCCAGCCAGAATTAAGTCATACACTTTCAAAGGGGAGACGGTAAAGGAAGTGATAGAGAAAATTTTAAGTGATCATGGACTTCATTATACTGTTCAATATGGAGTGGTTTTAATAGATGATCAGCCAGTTGATACAAGTAGATACCGAACGGTCAGTAACAGGGATTTTAACCTCAGTGGGAAGGTAGTGGATGAAGCCAATGGTGAGACGCTGGCCTTTGCTACTGTCGGAATTATCGGTTCAAATTTTGGGACTACCACTAATGTCGATGGTTTCTTCACACTCTTGAATATTCCTGCGGATACGATGATGCTGACCATTCAGTACGTAGGTTATACTACTACCCAGATTCCTATCAAAGATATCGTAGATCAAAAGCCTTTAGTCATCAAGCTAACTATCTCAGAGCAGCGATTGGAAGAAGTAGTTGTCAGCGCTTCCAACTTAGATAACCAAATGATCAGTGCGACTGAAAATATCAGCCAGATCAGCATTTCACCAGAGGCTTTGAATGCACTTCCCAGCATGGGGGAAAAGGATATTTTCAGAAGTATTCAATTATTGCCTGGCGTTAGCGGGACCAATGAGGCTTCTTCGGGTCTCTTTGTCAGAGGAGGAACACCGGATCAAAACCTGGTAGTATTGGATGGCTTTACAGTCTACCACGTGGATCATTTTTATGGATTCTTCAGTGCCTTTAACCCAAATGCGATCAAGAATGTGCAAGTGCACAAGGGTGGTTTTGAATCTAAATATGGAGGACGCCTTTCCAGCGTAATGGAGCTAACAGGAAAGACCGGGAATCAAAATAAATTTTCCGGAGGAGCGGGGATTGGTGCGATCAGTGCCAATGCCTTTGTTGAAGTGCCAATCGGGGATAAATTCAATCTATTCCTGGCTGGAAGAAGATCCTACACCGATATTATTTCAAGTGGAATTTATAATGATGTCTTTGATCTCTACAATGACAATGGATCTACCACCAACAATCAAAATCCTAACTTGCCTTCCAGACCTGGAAGAGGAAATCAACAGGAAGAATCCGAGCCATCCTTTTTCTTCTATGATGCCAATGCCAAGTTGAGTTTTCGGCCTACCGACAAAGATATTGTCTCATTGTCCTACTACAGCGGGAAAGATGATCTGGACAATTCCAGAATAACTGCCAATAGTTTCGAAGACGGAAACGGTGATCTTACATCTATTAATACAGATATAACTGACCTGCTTCAGTGGGGCAACATTGGAACCAGTCTAAGATGGGCTCGACAATGGAATGATCGCTTTTATTCAAATGCGGTCACCAGTTTTTCTAATTATTTCAGTGATAGAGATCGCATCAATGATGTCACGATTGACCGAGCTGATACATTGATCAATCGCAGAGTTGGTACCGAAGAAGTTAATGACCTGTTTGATTATTCATTTGCCATTAACAATGAATACCTTCTCAACCAATTCCATACGATTGAATTTGGTGCACAGACCATATTCAATGATATCTCGTACAGTTTCGTTGCAAATGATACCGTCAGTGTCATCAATGAAAAGAATAAGGGTGTACAGGCTGCCTTTTACCTTCAAGATACTTGGGAAGTAAATAACCGTCTAACAATGATTGGAGGTCTGCGCTCCACCTATTTTGATGTCACAGACCAGATGTACTTTGAACCCAGGCTATCTGCCTCTTATTCATTGAATAAGAAATGGAAACTAAAAGCAGCATGGGGTCACTATCACCAGTTTGTCAATCGGATAGTTCGCGAGGATGTATCTCAGGGGAGCCGAGATTTCTGGCTTCTGGCAGATGATCAAAATAGCCCTGTGAGCTTCTCCAGACATCTCATTGGAGGAATAAGCTACGAAACGGACGGATGGCTTTTCGATGTGGAAGTTTACGATAAATCACTAGATGGTATCGTAGAGTACAGCAATCGTCAATCTGCCACTGCACTTGTGGACTTAGAGGATACCAATTACTTCTTTGAAGGAACAGGTGTGGCAAGAGGTGTAGAATGGCTCATCCAAAAAAAGACGGGAAACTACAAAGGATGGATCAGCTACACCATTGGCGAGGTAGTGCATGATATTCCAGGAATAAGCGACAATCCATTCTATGCCCTACATGATACACGGCATGAGATCAATCTGGTCAATACCTATGAGATTGGACGGTGGGAGTTTGGTGCCACCTGGGTTTATGGTACTGGAAAACCATACACTGCCCCATATGGTGAGTACCAACTCACCACGCTAGATGGAGAAACCTACAACTATATCAGCGTAGGCGCTAAAAACTCCTTTAGGCTACCTGATTACCACCGAATGGATCTCTCTGCCAACTACAAATTCAAAATGGGCGAGACGGGAAGTGGCCAGATCGGACTATCCTTATTCAATCTCTACAATCGTGACAACACCTGGTACAAGGAATTCCAGACTGAGGAAGATGAATTCATGGAGACAGATGTCAAACTAATAGGATTCACTCCCAACCTTAATATCAGTTTCAAATTTTAAGCGACAAAACAATGAAAAATATACATTTTAAAATCATACTATTATCTACTCTTTTCGGAACTATATCGTGTGAAGATGTTCCCGATTTTGAGATCGATGATACCATCCCTGTCGTAGAAGCCTTTCTTTATGTAGGCGATCAAGTAGATGATATCAAGATCACAGAGGTCATTCCGTTCGCTTCTGACATTACTGATAATGAGGTCAATGGACTTGATATTGAAATCACCTGGAATGGAAATTCTTTTCCCTTGATAAATACTGAATCAGGAGGCGGAAACTACTTTTATCCGGGAGGCGATCTGGAAATCATTAGCGGTGAGACCTATGAAATCAACTTCATGTACGAAGGAGATGTTATTTCATCATCTACTCGTGTGCCTTATGCTCCTACTGGGCTTGATCTGTCCTCCAGTTCTTTGGAACTACCCCAGTTGATTGATTTTTTTGACATAAGAGATCTTAGACAAAATGAGAATCTTCGTGTCAATGTAGAATGGGACAACCCCAACGGGGATTATTATTTCCTGGTTATTGAAAACGTGGAAAGCAATCCGGAACCCATTGATCTCAACAACATACTAAATTTCAATTTCGAGTTTGTATCAACGCCCACTCAGGACAATTTCTTTACAATGATCCCTTTTGTCCATTATACCCAGTTTGGTACGCATCGCATCATCGTATATCGTGTCAATGAAGAATATGCCTTGCTCTATGAAACGATTGAGCAGGATTCCAGAGATCTAAATGAACCATTCACCAACATTACCAATGGAGAGGGCATTTTCTCGGGCTTTGCAAGCGATACAGTTTACCTGGAAATCAACAAACAATGAAAAGCAAATACTTAGCTGGTTTCCTCATCTTCTTTGGGCTAACCAATCAAATCTTTTCTCAGGAGCTGCCAAACCTGGATGTAGAAGGATCCCTTTATGGAGAAGTGGTAGACCTAGATAGCAAACAGCCTATGGAATTTGCGACTGTGGCACTCTATGATCTTCGTACAGATGAAGTCGTCAAAGGTGAATTCACTAATGAGAAAGGGCAATTCTCTTTCAAAGGACTAGGTTTAGGAGCCTATAGTCTCGAAATCAGTTTTGTTGGGTATAAAAAGACGATCATCAACCAGGTCATGATCTTACCCAAGCAACCGGAAATCTTCTTTGGTGAGATAACTCTTGAACCTTCTGTTGATAAGCTTGATGAAGTGGTAGTGACTGGTCAAAAAGAGGAAATTCTTTTCAAGGCCGATCGAAAGGTAATAAACATAGCGGCCAATCTTTCTGCACAGGGAGGGACATTGGTAGAAGCACTTGAAAATCAGCCATCTGTCAAAACGGACATGGATGGCAATATGACGCTGAGAGGAAGTCCTAACTTCACAGTTTTGGTAAACGGAAAACCAACAGCTCTTAAAGGTAGTGACGCGCTCCAACAGATGCCTGCCAATACGATTGAGAGTGTGGAAATCATTACCAATCCATCTGCCAAATTTGATCCTGAGGGGGAAGTAGGTATCATTAATGTGATCACTAAAAAAGATTTCTCAGAGGGTTTTAAAGGAGTGATCAATGGGGGAGGAGGGTTTACTTCCAATCTGTTGGGGAGATATTCCGGAGACGCCAATTTTCAATTGACCCGGGACAAAGCAACTTTCTCACTCGGAATAAACTCCAGGTATTCTCCGATAGAGGGCGAGGGAAATCGAATCAGAGAAACGATACTTACTGACGGCATCAACATTCGGGACTCGGACATGGATATAGGTGTATATCGTGCTAACCACACGCTTAAAAGTGGAGTCACCTATAATCCCAATGCGACAAATTCTTTCAACTGGGAAGTAAGTGCCGGACAACTTTCTTTTGAAAGAGAATACAACTCCAGAACACTAGCGGGCTCAGGTACCCCACTGAACATTCTGTCCCTCACAGCAGCTGATAATGATAGAAGTTTCATTTCCTCATCAGCTGGATTTGAGCATTTGTTTGATCTTTCTAATGGGCATAAGCTGAGTGCCAATCTGTTTCACTCCCGAACGGATGGATCCAAAGGGGACGACCTCTCGGAGCAAACAGCAACAGAGAGCTGGGAACCTTTAGACCTTATAGTTGATCAAAGTGCCGATGAAGCAGGACTGGAATCGGAAACCAGACTTAATCTGGACTATTCCAGACCTGTTGGGAAAAAGAATGATCGACTAGAATTAGGATACCAATTAAGACATGAAACGACAGAGATGGATCAGCAAATAGGCGTGAGCACTGCTGAAGAGACGACACTTACTGACAATGAGATATTTCTCAACCGAACCATCAATGCCGGCTATGTTCAACTGGCAGGAGAACGAAACTCGTTCGGTTATCAGATGGGTCTCAGACCAGAAACTACTTCTCGTAGCATTGACCAAACCGAAGTTTCCAATACGATGGATTACTTCAACCTGTTTCCTTCGGCCAATGTGTCTTATCGCTTTTCTAACGACTCACAGCTAAAGCTGGGATACAGTAAACGTATCAACCGACCTAACATCAATCAACTTAATCCCTATCTCCAGTTTATTGATGAGAAGAATCAACGAAGTGGCAATGTGGATTTGCAGCCAGAGTATGTCCATTCGGTTGAACTGAGCCTGTTAAAGCGATTTCTGTTCACGTTTGTGTCTGCTGATATTTTTTATCGGCAAACAGAGGATAAGATCAGCCCGGTCTGGTTGTCGGGCAGTGATGACCTTTTGTTGCTTACCTATGAGAACCTTGCACAGGATTTTTCCTATGGCACGGAGATCATGGCGGGTGGTCAGCTTACGGATTGGTGGCGCATGAACCTCAGTTCGAGTATTTACAGATACAATATCAATGGGGACGTATCAGGAGAAGAAGTTAACAATTCATCCAATTCGTGGAATGCACGATTTGGTTCGACTTTCAAGATCAGCAAGACCAATACTTCGCTCCAGTTCAATGTACTCTACAACAGCGAGGTAGCCAGCTCTCAGGGTTCGCGACAGGGCTTTTTTGCTGCGATGATAGGAGTGAAGCAACCACTGCTCGAAAACAAGCTAGACCTGTCAGCTCAGGTACGTGATGTTTTTAGTACCATGCGATTTTCGAATGAAAATTCTAGTGAGTTTTTCGTATCAAGCATGGAATTTTCTCCCTACACGCCTATTGTAAATATCAACCTCAGCTTCCGATTCAATAACTATAAAAAACGGCCAACAATGAATGCTGGCGATATCAATGAACTTGACTTTCAGAATGATTTTAACTTTTAAAAGAGCTCCATACGCCTTGCTTGGGGTGCGTATCACGGCTTGTCACCCTCAATTTACTCCATTCAATACAGCTAGATCCATTGTGGTTGACGGTAAGGATGCAGAATGGAATAGGGATCAATATCAAAAGGTAAGTAGACTTGGTTTGGTTTATTCCATTGTTGTAAGCAATTACAATAGAGAAAAAAATATGAGAAGAAAAACCTTACTTTCAGTAATAACAATTTTGACTTTTGTTTTAAGTGCTAAATCACAAGATACTCTTGTGTCGGCTTTTTTTGGACTTGATAATGGACTACCAAGTTTATTATGTAATCAACCAGGAAGCCTGATAGATGGTATGCCTGTTAATTTTAAATTCCCATTAGATGCATCCAGTTTATCGGAAACTGATTTTGAAGTTTTGGATCGCCTTGGAAATATACACATACCGATGTGTGCTGTTTTAGCACCAGCAAATGAAAATGGTGAAAATCGAACAGTGCTATTATTAGGTGAATTTGGAACTGCTGTTACTAATCCACCTGTTGAGGTAAGAGTTGTGGATGATTTATTTACAACAGCTACTATATCCGGAGAGTCCGCTTGTTCTGAAATCATAAACCTAAACGGAATCACTACCACTAATGTTATTCCGCTTGCTGATGGTCCAAGTTTATTTTTTGCCCAAAAAATTGATGATAACCTGAATGAATGTAATTCAGGAGTACAAACGATTCAAGTTGCTTGGGATGGTGGCATTACACCGTATATAAGTGGTGATACCGAATCTGACTTATTTCAATACTATATTGGTTATTCTGATAGTTCAGGAGTTCTAATTCCGCATGTACCAATTTCGATAGCAGACATAAACGACAATGATAACTTTCACCAATTATGCTTTTCTACAAGTGATGAAATTGTTAAAATTTCAATGATGGCTAACACGGTCGAAGACCCAAACCATGACCCAAATTTATACAGCGAAATTGATGTTAGTTCCTGCACTCTTTTGACAAGTGTTGAAGAGAACCTTTTCGAAAAAGGGTATAAAATTTACCCGAATCCGTTTTCAAATGAAATTTTTGTTGAGAATCTTCTTGGTGATGAATACTTCATCATTTATGACTTTTTAGGGCGAAATATTATTGAAGGAAAATGTTCAGGAACTATAAAAATACCTGAAACAAACTCAGGGATATACTATTTGACCATCCTAAACAATACCAATCAGACAACCCTCAAGTTAATTAAAAGATAACTGCTTACAACAATGGCTATACTTAATGCGAAGTACCTCTTGCTTGGGGCGCTAATCACGGCTTGTACCCCACAACTTACTCCACTGAATACTGCACAAACTATTGTTGTCGATGGTGAGGACACAGAATGGAACAGGGATCAATATCAAAAGGTTAGTGGACTTGGTTTGGTTTATTCCATAGCGCAGGAGGGGCAATACACAAAAATCCTTGTCAAGGCGATGGATCAACAGACGATTAAGAAGATTGGACTGCTCGGGCTGACCGTTTGGCTGGATGGGACAGGGAAATCTAAAAAGGAAGTCGGGATAAAATACCCAGTCGGGGCAATGGAAAGTGGTATGCTGGAAAAGATGATGAGTCAGCGTGGAAGCCTTCAGAATTTTGATCGAGAGAAGTTAGAAGGTAAAGGAATGGACTTGTTGGGAAAGCGGTCTACCAATGAGGTAGGATTGATAGGCATATTGGATAATACGGACAAAATATACCATACCAATTTAGGACAACTCAAAATTCCAATAGAAATCTCTAGGAAGATTGCTTCAAAAGAGGAGATGATCATTGAATACGCTATTCCCAACAACGTCTTAAGAAAGGGGATAAAGGGCGTTCTCGCAGTTGGTTTTGAAATTGAAGGAATCAATGCTCAGGAATTGATCAGAAAACAAATGGCTGGTAGAGGAGGTGGAAGGTTTGCTGGTGCAGCAGGTAGTAGAATGGAAGGAAGAGGTATGGTAGGAGCGAGTGATAAGCTAAGAGCGTTCCAGGAATTAAACCAACCTGTTATGACTTGGTCCAAGTTTCCATGGAACGATTAATTACTTCAATACCGATTTGATCAGGTTCGTCAGATCATTCGTCAGCCTCATGGTTTTCTGACCAAACGAAGAGCCAGTGGTTCGTTAACTATGTAAAAAATATAAAAACAGAATAAAATGGAAAAGAAACAAAAAAGACTAAATACAAAACTCAAGGGGCTCATTTTTGTCCTTAGCCTTTTAACAATGGTAACATCAGGATTTGCACAAAATAGAGAGGTCTCTGATAAAACACCTGAAGAAAAGGCACAGCTGATGACCGATAAGCAAAAAGAGAAAATTGACTTTAACAGTGATCAGGAGCAGCAAATGTTTGACATCAATCTCAAATACGTGAAGGAAATGGAAGTAATCGCTAAAGGAGGGAGGTCAATTTCTACTTTCAGAAAACTCAAGGATATGAGTAGTCGAAAAGACAAAGAGGTGAAAACTGTGCTAGACAAAGATCAATACAAAATCTATTTAAAGCAGAAAAAAGAATTGCGCTCACAGATGAAAGCAAATCGAGGATGAGGTAACAAATAGTAGTTGAATAGTTGTATAGGAGTTTCTCCTATGGTTGTATTAACTAGTTGGTAAAAATTGATTTTATTGCTTTCCAAATGAATAACAAGCGTTTTATCTCCCGTATCGGTTTAGTCGTACTTACCGCACTAGCCATCACCCTTTTGATGGGTATGTCAAGAATCAGCATGATGACCCGAATAGAGGCACTCGGATTGTACGAGTTTGGAAGATTGGATTATTTTATTCGAATAGTAACACTCTTTGTGGTTTGTGCTGTCTTTTTGTCTGCCAACATATTTTACAATAAAGTCAAAATAGGTCCTTTCAGGTTTAACCTATTGATTTTCAAAGGGATCATACTTTTTAATTTATTGATATTCGTTCCTGTTCAGATTGGCTTTGTTTTATTGACTATACCACGAGTTGATCTTTCGGTTTCAGATCGTCTACCTATAGAGGGTGGAAGTGGATTTATTTTCTTGACCATAATGACTAACATGGCGTTGATGTTAGTATCAGCACTTGTAGGGACAGTTTATCGTTTTATGGGAGAGAATTATCAGATCAAGTTAAAAAATGAAATGCTACAAAAAGAAACAGCTGAAGCTCGATTTGCCAACTTGAAAGAACAGCTCAACCCACATTTTTTGTTCAATTCATTTTCGACCCTAAACGGACTTATTGATGAGTCCCGACCAAAAGCCAAAAAATATGTACATGACATGTGCGATGTATATCGTTATGTCCTAAAAAATGAGAATGTTGATAAAGTAACACTTCGGGAAGAAATGGAATATGCGAAGATCTATTTATCCATGGTGAAAGAGCGATTTGGTGAATCCGTACATGATGTAATCAATATTTCAAATGAAGCGCTGGAAATGACGCTTCCTCCTTTAGCGATCCAAATGTTGATAGAAAATGCGGTGAAGCATAACAGTTTTAATAATGATCATCCACTTCAATTGGTGATACAATCTTCTGGTTCTTTCATAGAAGTTGAGAACTCACTGAGAGCGAGATTAGTCAATGAAAGTCATTCGTTAGGTCTTTACAATTTAAATCTACGTTACAAATATCTGTGTGATGGAGAGGTGATCATCAAAAAGACCGACACAACATTTAACGTCAAAATTCCGCTATTGCCATGAATATAGTGATCATAGAAGATGAGGAGAACCTTGCCAGGCAGCTAAAGAATATGTTGGCTGAAATAGATGCTGATATTAACGTGTTGTCTGTTTTGGGATCTATCGAATCTGCTGTATCATTTATTCCCATGGTAGATACCATCGACTTGATGCTGGTGGATATTTATCTGAGTGATGGACTTTCTTTCGAGATTTTTAAGAAAATAGATGTCGGGATTCCTGTCATTTTCTGTACCGCTTATGACCAATATGCTCTGAAAGCATTTGAGCTCAATAGTGTCGATTATCTGCTCAAACCGATCAAAAAAGAGGATCTCGAGCGTGCCATAGAAAAGTATAAGCGCATTTTCTCTGCTCAGTCGGAGAATTCAAGTGAATTGCCAGAACTGTCCAATAAAATCCAAAGGATTTACGAAAAGCTAAATCATAAAAAAGTCTACCAGCAAAATTTCTTACTCCCTTACAAAGACCGGTTGGTGCCGGTAGGAGTAGAGGATATGAGCTACTTTCAAGCTGACTATGGAATGGTAAAATGTATGTGCAAGGACGGGCGAATATTCCCTATGGATCAAAGCCTCGATTCAATAGAAGAGATTATCGATCCCGTATTGTTTTATCGGGTAAACAGACAATTTGTAGTAAAAAGAGAAGCTATTATAGATGTTGAATATTACTTCAATGGCAGGTTATTCTTGAATATTAAACCAAAAACTAAAGAAAATATTATCATAAGCAAAGCCAAGGCCACTGAGTTTAAGCAGTGGATGAATAAGGTGTGAGGTTTAGAAATGGCGGAATGCTTTATGTTAACTAAACTAACTCAACTCTTGTTAATCTCATACTATGTTAAATAGAACTGTCTGCGTCTAGGCGCGCTGGTTGGCAGAATAGCGGGCCATGGGCTGGCCTTGAGCGAGGAAGCTTTATTCTGTCTAGATTTTTTGTTTACTTTTTTATCAATGAAAAAAGTAAAAGCCTAGCGGCTTGAGCGTAAATTGAACACAGATGAAATAACAGATTACTTGTGAGCTATTCTGCCAGTAGCCATGAGATTGCCACGTCACCAATCAGCCACTGGCTGAAAGGTTCCAATTCCATTGGGGCTCACAATGATGTGCTAAAATGATGGCTTGTGCTGTGAGCCAACAAAGCGTTGGCAAGCAAGTGTATCACAGGCAAAATCCTAATCGCTGAGAGGACTGAGTGTTAAGAAATGATCCAGTGGATCATTTTAACGAAGGGCCAGCAAGTGAGCTGAGAGTAACGTACCTGCCTACCGGCAGGCAGGTTTGAAAACGAACTGAACAATTACCGAATAACGAAATTTTGAACGACAAGCTTTGCCTGAGATTCTCTTGCTTAGGGCTGGTCAGTGAGCCTTAGCTCACAAGCGGGTGGGAAAAACTATTAATAGCCGTTTGGTCAGGGAACGGCCGAGCGATGGAATGTGCGCTGGCCGAGCGGCTATTTAATATAACGTCTAATTATATAACACCTGAGCTAGAAGCAGGATCTAAAAGATTGAGCCTCAGGTGTAGTCACGTCACAGTCCAGCTTTGCTGACGGTCCGCCGCTGCGGTTAACATAATATCATTATATAATCTAAGCTGACGGATAATCGCCAAACAGCGCAGCAGTAATAAATATCCGCTTTGTTATATAATGGTCTGCGTTATGTTAAGATAGCTTAGGTTCGAGGTTAGGGATTAATAGTTAGGGTTTGGCCTTTTTCGTCCTTAAGTAACAGGCATTTCATTTCTTGGCTCTCACGAGCACTCTTTTGACATTTTTGGGAGAAGAGGAAGGGTGGTGGGAATGACAAACGTGTGCGGGAGAATTTAGCATTTTATCAACTAATTGTCTTTGTTGAAATTACAGTCTTCTTAATATCCTCTTTTTGTTCAAAGAAGGGCTTATCACCCTCACTCCCTCAACAAATTCAGCTCATCTATTCGCTCAAGGAATTCCTCTCGTTTGATTTTGCTCAGGGTCGCAACATGGTCTTTTAGTCGGATGGTGTTGCCATCGATGCTGTCGATATGGTCGATATTGACAATGTGGGAACGATGCGTTCGGTAGAAGTTTCCGGGAAGCGACTCTTCTAGTTTACTCATGGACTGAAGGGTCATGATCTTTCTACCGTCCAAGGTGATCAGCTTTACATAAGCTCCCTGACCATTGATGGTTACGATTTCGTCAAATGCCACCTTGATGATCTTGTTATCTGCTTTGACAAAAAGTTTGTCTGCCTTTGGAGTCGTTTCCACAGAAGGGGGAGTCACCGGGATAAGGTTCTTTGAGGATATGACCTTGGTGATGGCTTTATAAAACCGATCAAAATCAATAGGTTTCAGCAGGTAGTCTACCACGTCCAGCTCGTAGCTACGGACAGCATATTCAGAATAGGCGGTGGTCAGAATGGTGGCAGGCTTTTGCGGCAGTATTTTTAAAAAATCGAGTCCGGTGAGGTCCGGCATCTGAATATCCAGCAGCATCACATCAATATGGTCATTCTTGACATATTTCATGGCCTCCAGTGCCGAAGCGCAGGTGGCTACCAAATCCAGTTCCGGGACTTTTGCTACATAATCGGAAAGCAATTTCCGGGCAATGTTTTCATCATCTACGATCAGACATCTCATTTTACTCATAGTCTTAAGGTGACCTTCAATTGATACGTGTTTTCGTCTTCGTTGATTTCCACGGTATGTTTTTCAGGATAGTTGGCTTCCAATAGCTTAAGGGAATTGGTGAGCCCGATCCCTCTCCGGTCAAAAAGTATTTTCTCCACTTCTTTTTTAACGGTGTTTTCAGTCTGAAAGATCAATTCATCGTTTTCTACTTCCATGTGCACGTTGATCCAACCTTCCTCATTGGTGTCCAGGTCAGAGTGCTTGAAGCAATTTTCGACAAAATTGATCAGGATCATAGGAACGATCGTATGGTTGTTTTTAACCCCGGCATGATAAAAATCCACATTTCTAGATCCTTCATGCTTAAGCAATTGCAAATTCAGATAATGTTCGATCAAGTCTCGCTCTTTCACAAGTGGTACAGTCAGCTGATCACAATCATCGAGCAGATAGCGCATGATCTGCGATAGCTTGGAAATCATTTGGGCAGCTCGCTCGTCTTTCATGTAGGCAAGCCCGTAAATATTGTTGAGGGTATTGAACAAAAAATGAGGGCTGATCTGATTTTTCAATAGTTGAAGTTCTGCCCTGACCCTCTCTGCCTGATGACCAATTTTTTGTACAGCATCCAGATGATAGGCCCTTGCAAGCTGGATCCCGCCTGTAAAGAATACACCGAGAAAAACAAAGAGCGTCCAAATAGATGCGCGTATAATTGTAGGCAAAGGATGAGCACGAAGAAATTCTGTTCCGAATACATCTCTTGATAGAAATTGAGCTCCAATCCCGGCAAGAAAAATGAGGATATTAATGGTAAGGTACAATGCCAACTTTTGGTCTTCCTTACCCTCTTTCATGGATATAAATCTTGGAAAGACCTGAAAGCCAAAAAACCAAATGATCAAGGTAGTGAACCCAAAGAAGATGACCAGGTAATAAATGGCTTGCGGTATTCCGGCATATACACCAAGGAGCAGCACAATGACAGTATTGAGTCCAAACCATAATAGGTATGGACCAACCTTGAGAAATTTTTCAGTTTTCGCTAATAAGGAGTTCACTACTACAATAGTATAAGCAAAATTCTTCTGCCTTAAAAGCGATTGAACGAATTGCTCATTCTGCATCACGAAACCCTCATTTCTCTAAACGAAATGATTCATCAGCCAAAAAAGCGGTTTGATGAAATAAGGGGCATGATTCGTTCATTTTATTTCAGGTCACCCTATTGTAGAAATAGTTTCGAACCTCAAATTGAAACATACTACTCATGAAAAAAGCTACCCTTTTAACACTGATTACATTTTCTATCATTTCCACATCTCTTTTTGCCCAGGATCCAACCGATAAAATAATTGGTATCTGGGATGCAGATAAGGCAAATGTGGAAGTCTATAAATCCGGAGAAAAATTCATCGGAAATCCCATAGTCAATGGAGAACGAAACGAAAAAGTAGAAATGCTCAACCTGGAGTTCAAGGACGGTCAATGGGTGGGTAAGCTGTATGCCAGGAAGCGAGACAAATATATGGATGTTGTTTGCCAGGTAGAGGGAAAGAAGCTAATCATCGAGGTGGATGCTGGCTTCACCACAAGAAAAGTAGAGTGGACGAAGGTCAAGTAATCCAATTCTCCTAACCATGAAATATTTTCTACATCTTATCCTGCTGCTGGCGGTAATTGCCGCGCAGGGACAGCAAATCAATATTGGGATCATCTCGGATTTCGATAATGCTGCGAATTCGGAATTGATCGTTAATCGGATCATTCAGGAAATAGATCAAACCTCAGGCGCTAGCCGCAAGGTGATCAAGGGAGCAACCGTTTATGGCATTTCATCCACAGCGGAAGCCTATAAAGCGTATGCTGACCTTCAAGCTCAATCGAATCTGGTGCTGTCATTGGGGAGTATCAGTTCGAAAGCTCTATCTGGCCTGGAACATCTGCCGAAACCAGTCGTTTCTCTCGGCTTTATTGACCCTGTACTGCAGGACATTCCCTACAAGGGTGGAACTTCCGGAAAAGAGAATTTCACCTACATCTGGCAAACAAAGGATCTCGATAAAGAGCTTCAGGCGTTCAATGACCTGCATGACTTCAACAACCTGGTGGTATTCGTTGATGAGAAAGCGGCCTCCACGATCAATTCCGGGAAGGCTCAGGCACTAATAGATTCGATCTCAAATACGCTAGGTGCCCAGCTAACTATTCTTCCGCTTGGAGCGAATATGGATACAGTCATAGACCAGGTGCCGGACGAAGTGGATGCTGCCTATTTCACCACGCTACTCAGTCAGTCAGAAGCTGGAATGAAAGCGTTGATTGGAGGTATGAATGATCGCAATATTCCAACCTTCACCGGCAATGCCCGACTGATTGATTGGGGAGTACTGGCATCATTGACCAACGAAAATAACCTGCAACAAGTCGTTCGGAAACTGGCCATCACGGTAGATGAAGTGCTCTCTGGTGCCGATCTGGCCACCATGTCTGTGAGGTTAGATACCAAGGAGAATTTGTATGTAAACCTGGAAACCGCAAGAGCCATTCAGTTCCCAATTCCTTTTGAGGTGCTGTTTACCGCTACGTTGATCGGTAATAATAACGCAAACGTCAGGACCTACTCATTTGAGGAAATCGCCGAAAAGTCGATTAAAGAAAACCTGAACATCCAACTCAGTTACCAAGACATTGAACTTAGCCAGGTAGATATCAAATCAACCAAGGCTAATTTATTGCCATCTCTGGACGCGGGGTTGACAGGTTCCCAGATCAATGATGAGCGAGCGAGTGCCGCCTTTAATTCACCAGAACGATCGCTTACTGGAGACCTTACGGTCAGTCAGTTGATCTATTCGGAGCAAGCCATTGCCGGACTGAAGATCACCCAGTATTTGCTAAAAGCACAGGAATATAACACTGAAGCCGAAGTACTGAATGTGCTGTTGGATACCTATACGTCTTATCTCAACATTCTGTCAGCAAAAACCAATGTGGTTATTCAGCAAGAGAACCTTCAGAATACGAAAAGGAACAAGGAGCTGGCTGAGATTCGTGTCAGTATCGGTTCTTCCAACAATGCAGATCTCTATCGATGGGAGTCCGAACTTGCTTTAGCTAATCAGTCGGTTGTGGAAGCCCAGGCGGGGCTGATGACGGCCAAGTTGCAGCTCAACAATCTCCTAGCTAACACCCTGGAACATGCATTTGACGTAGCTGATGTTTCTCTGCAGGATGAATGGTTTGCTTCTTTGAGTCAAACTACGCTGGCCAATATGGTAAAAACTCCTGAAAGCTTAAAGCAGCTATCGGATTTTTTAGTGACCGAAAGCCAACTCAAAAACCCAAACAAGAAAGCACTGATTGAAAACATTAGCGCTTCCAATCGACAGCTAACTCAAAACAAGCGCTTGCTGTATATGCCGACTGTTGCCTTACAAGCACAGACAAGTCAGGTTTTAGCAAGGGGAGGAGTAGGCTCCACCATAGATGCCCAGGCCCAAGGCTTGGGGATCACCGAATTTCAAGACAATTCATGGTTTGCAGGGGTATCGCTCACCTATCCGATTTTTGGCGGACTGGGACGAAAAGCGGCCATTCAGCAGTCAAAGGTCCGTTTAAGTCAGCTTGATAATTCCAAAGCTCTATTGGATCAAAACCTGGAGCTCGGTGTAAGAGCCAATGTATTCAGCTTGCTGAGTGCCAGCACCAATATTCAATTTAGCAATGAAGCGTCACGCAGTGCACAACAAAACTTCGAGCTGGTGCAGGAAAATTACAAGCAGGGACAGGTCACCATTACTCAGCTAATTGATGCGCAGGAAGCGGCTTTGCAAGCCCGGCTGGGTGCGGCCATCTCCGTGTATGAGTACATCCAAAATTTCCTTCAGTTAGAGTTTAATGTGGGGGCATTTACCATGCTGATGACCGAAGAGCAGCAGCAGGACTTTGACAACCGACTTCAAGAATACCTAAATAATCAAAACTAATGCGATACTACAACTACTTTTCCCTTCTCATGATTGTGTTTTTCTACGGGTGTGGAAAATCAGGTGAGGGGCAACAAAAAGAATTAATCAAACCTATAAAATATGGCACCATTGAGTCCTACGGTGGATTATCAACCCGGACGTTTAACGGCATTACCCAGTCTGGTTCAGAGACAAATCTGAGTTTCCGTGCTGCCGGGCTAATCGCCAAACTGAATGTCACTGTTGGTCAACGTGTTAGAAAGGGACAGTTACTTTGTCAATTAGATCAGAAAGATGCTTTGTTGGCCTTAGAGCAAGCACAATTGGATGCGAATAATGCCAAAGTCCAGTTGGAAACGGCCACCTCAAGTTTTGAGCGAGTTAAGCAGTTATACCAGTCGAATAACGCATCGTTGAGTGACTATGATCAAGCCAAGGGCACCCTTTCCAATGTGCAAAGTTCGTATGAGATATCACTGAAACGTCTCGACCTGCAACGTTCACAGGTAACCTATACCTCCATTAAGGCACCAATGTCAGGTGTGGTTTCATCTGTCAATGTGAAAGTAAATGAAGTGATAAAAGCGGGGCAATCCATCATCACGATGAGTCAGGAAAATGCAGTGGATATAGAGGCTCAGGCCGGAGTTCCGGAAAAATACATCGGTCAGGTAAAGCAAGGGAGTGCAACGAAAATCAGTATCCCTTCTTTGTCCTTGACATATGAAGGCGCGATCACCGAAGTAGGATATACCTCATCAGGAGGAACGTATCCGGTTACTACCTCCATCAACAACCCATCAGCAGAAGTTAGACCAGGCATGCCCGTAGAGGTCACTTTTACATTTGGTGATGAAAATCAGGAAGCACAGCTTACCGTACCGGTAAAAGCAGTAGGAGAAGATGAAAGCGGACAGTTTGTGTATGTATTGAATTCGCTGGAAAGTGATGTGTATGAGGCAAAAAAGGTGAACATAGAGATTGGCAGCCTTACCTCCGGAGGATTCATTGCCAGATCAGGATTGACGCAAGATCAGCTGGTAGCCACTGCCGGACTTAGAACTCTCTATGACGGAATGAAAGTCACACTTTTAAACCAATAGAAGATGAACCTTACCGCAGTTGCTATAAACAATAACAGGGTAACCTATCTACTTCTGGGGATCGTCATTATCCTCGGAGTGGTGGGTTATACTGCTCTGCCAAGGGACAGTATGCCTCCATTCACCATTCGGAATGCAAGCATTGTGACCGTTTTTCCGGGAGCCAGTCCTGAGAGAATAGAACAGCTCGTCACGGATCCGATAGAAAAAGTAGTTCAAGAGATTCCGGAGGTTGATTATATCAAAAGTGAATCCCGAACCGGAATATCCATTGTAAGGGCTTCTTTGAAAGAAAGCGTGAAGGAAGCCGAAATGCAACCTATATGGGATAGGTTAAGAAGAAAAATTGAAGGAGTGGCTATGCCTTCCGGTGTGAGTTCAGGTCCGGATTTAAAGGATGAAGGGTTAGGTGATACATACGGCATTGCCGTAGGCCTTGAAAATGATGGGTACGAACCCAAAGAGCTGGAAAAGTATGCAGATAACCTCCGTAATGCGATTATCAAGCTCCAAGATGCAGCAAAAGTGGAGCTGTCGGGAGTGTTGGATCGAAGGATTTTCATTGACTACAATGATGCTGAACTATCCAAAATACAGCTTTCTGCCAATGAGCTTAAAAACATCATTTCCGGAACGAATATTATCATTCCTGCAGGAGAAATAAACATTGAAGATGAACGTGTAATCCTGGAGCCTTCCGGAAGTTTTGAGACCATAGAGGATATTCAGAACATACTAATTCCTGTTGGTAATGGACGTGAGACGGTGTTTCTCAAAGACATTGCAGAAGTCTACGAAGACTATATCTCTCCGAGAGAGACCATTGTCAGAATAAATGGAAAGACCGCTATTGGTCTTCATATTTCATTGAAAAATGGAGCCAACATCGTGCAACTGGGCGAGGATGTAGACCAGCTGCTTTCTGATTTCAATGAGACCCTACCAGTAGGAATTATAGGCAAGCGAATCGCATCACAGGACACTTCCGTATCCGATAGTGTCAGTGACTTTATCTCCAACCTGATTCAAAGTGTGGTCATCGTTTTAGCAGTCATGCTTATGTTCCTTGGTCTGAGAACAGGAATTGTGGTAGCAAGTCTTATTCCTACAGCCATAGTGATGGCACTTTTCCTTATGGGCGCATTTGGTATTGGCCTCAATCAGGTAACACTTGCGGCACTAATTATGGCACTGGGGATGCTGGTAGACAATGCGATCGTGATGGCAGAGTCCATGATGGTGAAGATGGAAAATGGAGAAAAGGCACTGGATGCGGCCATCTCATCGAGCAAAGAATTGATGGTTCCACTGCTGACCAGTTCCCTGACCACTTCCGCAGCGTTTCTTTCGTTCTTCATTGCCGAGTCAGTCATGGGTGAGATCATGGGGCCATTGTTCTCGGTAATTACCATAACGTTGCTGTCTTCCTGGCTGATGGCATTGACCATTGTGCCCATGCTGGCCATGATATTCATTCGTATCAAGCCAAAAGATGCCAATCAAAAACCTGGTTTCTTTGACAAATTAATAGTCTTTTATAAACGACTGATAGTCTGGGCTTTAACCAAACCGATATTAGTGCTTGGTTCAGTAGTTGGGATGCTGGTGCTTTCTTTCGTTGGGATGGGCAGCCTTGGGTTCGTGTTTATGCCTGATAGTGAGCGAAACCTGATCACCGTGGATTTGATTCTCCCGACAGGAACAAGCCTCGAAACTACTGCTTCACAAGTATCACAACTTGAAAAATTCTTAACAGATAGCCTGGTTCTAAATGAAGAAAGAATACGAGGGGTCCAGGATTGGTCTTCCTTTATCGGTGAGGGACCTAAGTCGTACGATCTCGGTTACCAACCAGACCAAAAGCAAACCAATTATGCACATTTGTTGGTCAATACTTCGTCTGGCGATGACAATCAGTTGGTCATTGATAAACTCAACGAATTTTCATTTTACAACTTGCCGGATGCCAAAGTGACCGTGAAGCGATTGGGAAGTGGCGGTGGAGCATCTGTGCCTATTCAGATTAGGATCAGTGGGCCCGATGCGGACAAGCTGACTAAAATCGCGGCTGAGACCAAAAACCAACTAAGAACCATAGCGGGTACAAGCAACGTAGATGACGACTGGGGTCCAAAAATCAAAAAGGTCTACGTGGACATCAGTCCATCCAAACTGAACTACAATGGATTGAGCAATCAGGATGTGGCCCTTTCAACGCTTACCACATTATCGGGCTATACCGTGGGTGAGTATCGCGAGAATGAGGATAACATCCCCATCTCTATGCGCACCGAAGGTAGCCTTGAGGTGGCGTACGAAGAGTTGGAAGGCTTGAACATCTACAGTCAAAAGAGTGGGAGGACGGTACCTATGGCTCAGGTCGCAGACATCAGCGTGGACTGGCAACTGGCCAAAATTTTGAGAAGAGACCTTACACGAACCATTACAGTGGAGTCCCGACTTCAAGTCGGATATACTGCTGGAGAAGTGGCTGGCCCGATGGTGAAATGGCTGGACGAGAAAATAGGAGAGTGGGGACCCGGGTACAGCTACGAACTTGGGGGAGACTCTGAGGCTAGTGCGGATGCTATGGGTGCCATTGTTCAGAAGCTTCCAGTTTCATTCTTCATTATCATCTTTTTGTTGGTGATGCAATTCAATTCCATTCGAAAGTCCAGCATCGTGTTGCTGGCAGTTCCTTTTGGGATTATTGGAGTTGTGGGTGGACTACTGATTACTGATACTAACCTGAGTTTCACAGGCTTCCTGGGGATCATCTCTTTAGCTGGGATTGTCATCAATAATGCCATCGTTTTGATCGATAGAATTCAGCTGGAGCTGGATGAAAATAGCCGAACGCCTTATGATGCCATCTTAGCAGCAGCACAGGAAAGGTTCAGACCTATTCTATTGACCACTTTTACGACTTCACTTGGACTTATCCCACTTTGGTTGGGTGGTGGAGCCATGTGGGAACCTATGGCCATCGGCATAATCTTCGGATTGCTGTTTGCGACATTGATTACGCTGGTTTTAGTGCCAGTGCTGTATCGGTTGTTTTATCGCGTTCCCCTCGCTGAGTAATGGGGAATACTGTTGCATATATCAAAGATCACAGGCAGGCTTTCTTTTTGGGAAGCTTGCTTATTCTTCTGATTGGTCACTTGTTTTTCCCGCACACGGCACAGAGGACGGTGACTGTTTTGCTCGTGATATGCAACATGCTTTTTGGTCTGCTATTGATTGATGGGAGATCGAAATGGGTCAGGTATGGCTACTACTTCCTGCTGTTCCTGGCGGTAGCAAGAGTGCTTGGTCAGCAGTTTGACTACTCTTTTTGGGTAGACCGAACTAGCGAGTTACTCTTTTTTATCTACTTCATCTCCATTTCAATCATCCTCTTCAACGACCTGTACTACAACAAGAATTTGACACCTAAATCCATCTATGCGGTGTTTAGTGGATTCATTCTGATATCAGTAGCCTTTGGGTTTATTCTGATGTTCATCAACAACGTCTATCCAAATTCACTGGACGGAATAGCAAGTCAGGCACGACTTCCCGAATACATCTACTTCAGCTTAATCACATTGATGACGATTGGCTATGGCGATATTGCCCCGGTTACAGAGATATCCAGAAGTGTGGTCGTCTTTGTCTCATTGATCGGGCACTTCTACACGGTATTTATCACTGCACTTATTATTGGAAGATTGATCACAAACGAAACAGACAATTCATCCGCAAAATCATAAACACAATGAAAAAACAATCTACATTTCTAAAAGAAAGCATCTTATCCCTACTCCTCATCGTAAGTGGGCAGACGCTAACGGCTCAAAGTCCGAAATTGGCTGGGTTTAGTTTCACGACCTTCCCTGGTGCAAGTGTCACAGATTCTCCCTTAAACCGGGAAATTGAAGTAAACGAGTACAATTTTTTTGTGAACATTCCTTGGAAGCTGAAGAACGAAAAGACAGTACTTATCAATGGACTTCAATACAAACTTGTCACTCCAACAGCCGATAATGACGTAGCACTCAATATAGATGGTCAGAATTTGCATGTGATTGGATATAGCCTTGCTATAGTTCATCAACTCAAGAATGACTGGAGGGCGCTGGCAGTGCTCAGTCCTACCTTATCATCTACGTTCAATCAATCCCTGGAAGTCGATGATTTTCTGTTTAATGGTACACTGCAATTCATCAAGAGAAAATCTGAAAAATTCTCCTACGGGGGCGGAATTGTGGCTACATCCCGATTTGGCGATCCCCTTATCCTTCCATCCTTGCAGCTCACCCATAAGACAGATAGAAGCAAGTTTCAGGTAATTCTCCCTCGAAGCATCGTCTATGAGCGATATTATGGAAAACTGACAACAGGACTAAAAGCAGAAGTTGACGGGTCGCTTTACAATGTCAATTACTCGAGAACAAGCCTATTGAACGAAGTTCAGCCCGTGAACAAAGTGGGATATACCCGAGTGGTAATCGGACCGAGTGTAAGCTATCGACTGGGCAAAGCAATTCAACTGGAAGCGACAGGCGGCATGGCTGTTGCGCAAAGCATAGAACTGCAAGGAGACCAGTTCGAAGATGAGCCTTATGATCTGGATAATGGTACATTCTTTCAGATCGGTATTGCATTGGTTCCACCAAAAAAAGATGAGAAATGATGATTAGAATAGTTTTAATAATTGCTGTAGAATATTTAGTATCGGCATGTGGTGGGGGAATACCCACTGCTGAGGAAGCTGGGATCAGTTTTCCAACTACACCAGCGATCGACATCAATCATGAGTTTGATTGGCAGGAAATAGGTTTCGCCAAAGAGCTCATAAACGCAAAAGAAAAGAAGGTATTAGTCAATGGAGGTAGTAATCCTATTCCATTGGATGAATGGGCAGATTTCAACACCAATTTTCCATGGGTGAAAAACCTTGATCGTAATCTTCTTTTCCAAAAGACTGCTTTTTTAAGATCGCCATTGGCACCTGAAGATTGTCAAGGTGAAGAGTGTATTGATGAAGTGGAGTACAAAGGATATACATGGATGGAGTTAGCACAACCCATTGCGATTGACTATATCCCCGATGAGACAGATAACAAAAAACCTGAAGCAGGGCATGTAGTGATTAAAACCATTAAGAAGTGTCAAGTGATCTATTTTGAGGACTTCATCTAACAGTTAACAGATGGAAAAGGTAACTTTTATGCCATGCATGCCTCTGAGGATAAGACACCAAGCTTGGATGCTAAGCTTCCAGATGGATGGTTAATAAGAAAAGTTGAACTTGATGAACCTTTGATTATCCTTCCTTTCGGAGCCAAAGGCGATTGTTATTTTAATATTCTGGGAGACAACCTAGGACAAGGTTACCATCAATATATTTTTGCTGGCAATACCTATCCAGGAGATTGACAATAAGATCCAAAAGCTCTCAGAGCTAAATCAATCCTATAGCTGAAGTTATGGAAAACTGAAGGCTTAATTATTATGTTAAGTAGAATCAGTTCTCCGTCCAGGCGGGCTGGCAAGGCAAAATACCGAGGGTGCGGTTGGCTGTGTGTTGGGAGTGATTATTTTGCCTAGATTTTTTGTTTGCTTTTTTATCAATGAAAAAAGTAAAAGCCCAGCGGCTCGAGCGATTAAGCAAACACAGATAAAAGACAAACGACCTGTGAGCCATTCTGATTCGGCTACAAGCGTTAATGAGATTCTCACGTCATCAGCAACCGACGGTTTACTGATTCCTCAGAATGACGCTTGAAGTTGGCTTGTGCTGTGAGCCAGACAAAGCGTTGGCCAGCAAGTGTATCACAGGCAAAATCCTAATGCCTGAGAATCGTGTATTTGAAAACGAATCGAACAATTACCCGGATAATAAAATTTTAGACGACAAGCTTTGCCTGAGATTCTCTTGCTTAGGGCTGGTCAGTGAGCCTTAGCTCACAAGTGGGTGGGAAAAACTATTAATAAGCCGTTTGGTCAGGGAACGGCCGAGCACAGGGTTTGTGCGCTGGCCGAGCGGCTATTTAATATAACGTCTAATTATATAACAACCTTGCTAGAAGCAGTGCACCAAAAAAATATCAATCAGAAACGTGCACGTCAACGTCCAGCTTTGCTGACGGTCCGCCGCTGCGGTTAACATAATATCATTATATAATCTAAGCTGACGGATAATCGCCAAACAGCGCAGCAGTAATAAATATCCGCTTTGTTATATAATTTATATTATGTTAAATACGTATTTTCAGAATATGTCCTACTGATGATTATTAGCGGATTCTACTTTCTGTGTGTATCTTCGGATCCAATCCTAATCTTACCACATGATACTCACGCTCGTGCGCCTCTTTGACTTCCTCGATCAGCAATACGCCCATCACATCACATCCCGAATCATCAGCTCTGTGCTGATCATCATCTTCGGTGTGACCATTGCTGCTGCACTGCTCATCAATACCGGGATCACTCCGCTAGAGCCCGGCTCGCTCCAGTACTTCACCGCCATCAATGCGAGCTTCACCACACTCCTGGTCTTCGAGATTCTGAGTTTGATTTTTGTACTTCCACAGTCAGTTGCAGACTCAGTTGGTAAGCAGTTTGAGATCTTATCCATCATTCTCCTGAGAGACGCCTTCAAGCAGTTCGGTAAAGTCTCACCAACTCTCATTGACAACACGTCCCTGGATCTGGTGCAGCTACTGCCCATGCTGTCTGATGCACTGGGTGCACTGATCATCTTTGCGATCATCGGCTTTTACTTTAAGATGCAGCAGCACACGCGCATCACGAAATCCACGGAAGATCAGCAAAACTTTATCAGCTTTAAAAAGATCGTGGCACTGCTACTATTCTTCGCCTTTCTGATCATGATTGCTTTTGAGGCAAGCTCACTGCTGCAGCTCGGTAGCTATGATCCTTCGTTCAATGAGTTTTATACCTTACTCATCTTCTCAGACATTCTGATCCTGTTGTATTCGCTCCGTTATCAATCGCAGTATACCAACCTCTTCAGATATTCCTCATTTGCCTTTGCTACCATCTTGATACGCATGGCGCTATCGGCTCCTCCGTTTGTCAACGTGATCATTGGCATTACTGCAGGAGGTTTCGTGCTGGGCCTTACGCTGGTGTATAATAAGTTTCGTGAGAATGCCTAGTTTGAGTGATTATGGCAGCATTTATCGCATCTTAACTTAACATAATATGTAGCATTCTGGTTATATGATTGCTCATCAGGTCCGTGATGGTTTTCATATTTCAGATTGATGAGCTATTTTTCATGAGGTTGCATGTCTGGTCATTTGGCATGTTACCATCCGTTTCATCGTAAAGCAAATAAGTATTTGTGATCTACCGCCTGCTAAAAGTCATTCTGAAATTCGCCTTCTTCCTCTTCTACAAGAAGATGATCGTGACGGGTCGTGATAAAATCCCAACAGATGGTCCACTCCTGATTGCGGTGAATCACCCCAATACCCTCATGGATCCGCTGATCATCGCCAGGTTCACCAAACAGCGTGTAGGATTTCTGGGTAACGCCAGCATTTTTATCAACAAATGGGTCAACGCCATCTTTCGCTATTTTCATGTCATTCCCATCTATCGTCAGCAAGATCTAAAACCCGGACAAAAATCCGACAACCGTGAAGCGTTCGAAGCATGCCATCAGTACCTGGCATCCGGTGGCACCATCATGGTATTCCCTGAAGGCACGAGTTTCTACGAGCTGAAACTGCGAGAAATCAAAACAGGTACTGCCAGAATTGCATTGAGCTATGAACAAGCCAAACAGTATCAGGGTAACTTAAGAATCATACCCATCAGCCTTGATTATGCCGATTCGCTGCAATTCCGCACGGTAGTCTCTGTGCATGTTGGTGATCCCATAGCCGTGGCAGATTTCAAGTCGCTGCACGAACAAGATGAAAAAGACGGTATTGTCGCCCTTACTCAAGAAATTAGTGATTCGCTAGCTTCAAAGATTCCCACTACCACAGACAAAGATCAGGAAGGCTTTCTCATTCAGGCCCATCAATTTTATACCACGTATCTGAAGCCGGAAGCTCATTTGTATACCAATCCAGCCTTGTCGCTAAAGCTCAGAAGCGTACTTTCCAGGTCGCTCCAACACCTGCATGAGCAAAAACAGGATCTGTATGATGATTTAAAGCTAAAACTCCGCCGATTCTACCAGGCTCTCGACAAGTTGAACCTTACTGCCGGATTCGTTTCTGAGAAATTCCAGCGTAAAATCGTCCCGTTAATTTATCCCGGCTACCTCCTGCTTTTTACCCTGCTGCTTCCCTTCTACTTGCTTGGATTAATGACCAATTACCTCCCCTACGTGCTTCCTGGCAAGATTTATAAGGCGTTAAACGTAGATATCGAATATCGATCTTCTGTTTTATTGGTGGGCGGAATCGTCCTCTTTCCTTTGTTTTATACGGTTTATCTGTTGCTTTTTCAGCACTTTGTAAGTGATCAATGGCTGTACAGCTTCGCATTCCTGCTTTTGTTGGCTATTTCTGGTTTTATTACCCTTTACTTCTGGAGAAGCATGAAACGTTTCACTCGATTGATCCGCTTCACGTTTAAGGTTCCTAAGGATGCACTGCAAGAGGTTATTCAACTGCGAGATGAAATTTTGAAGGATTTGGACCAACTAAAGGTCATCTATTAACATAATGTTACAGCATTATAAAATGCTCATGATTGCATCACTCACTTCCTTAGCGTGTGTAACCAGACAAAAATGATCACCGGGCACTTCCTGATACGGTTCATCGGGATACCGGATGATGTTGTCTCTCCTGGCGTGGATCCGAAGGTCAGGCTCGACATTTACGGCTCTGTCTATCGGCTGAGTCACCAGTCGTAGTTGATTGTAACTGCAGTTGGTGTTCGCTTCTATTAGTCTATCAAAGGCCTCCGCATAAATGGTTTTGGTTTCCTCCCGTTTATACAGACTCATCATAAAAGCCTTGTTAAGCTTCGAAAACAGATATCCACTGCGTGCCAGTAGCCCCAAAAGTGTCTGGTTTTTGATAGGCAGGTTTACTTTACCCTGATTGGTCCAGCTGGCAATCTGTATGATTCGGTTGCCATTTAGGTGTTTGATGTGATATGCTATTTTTCCACCTAGCGAATGCCCGATAACGATATCATCTACATGAATATCGTGTCTTTGTATGAGCTCTTTACAGAAATCGATCACATTCAGATCGGGGCGTTTATCGGTCCCCAGCGATTCCCATAAGTCTATAAAAAAATGCTCGCCAGGTAATTGATCAGCTATATGATCGAATACGGTTTTCGTCTCACCAAATCCATGAATGAATACCAGTTTCATAGCACTACTATTTCTTCCTCCTGTTTTGATTCTTGTCGCCGCGTGTCAGTGGCCTCTTGTACTTTTTTGCGAGCTTTCTTCGGTATGAACCTCCCAGGTTTACCTTTTTGTTTTTGTCCTTTTTCTCGTGCGTAGCTTCTCCCTTTGGCGATTTCGCACTTAGCTTATGAGACAATCCATGCTGTTTATCCTTTGGTCGTTCTTCAGGGAGCAATTCATTAGATCGTTCGACCTCTGCTGGAAATGCTTCTTCAGTAATTCCGAGTTTCATCAGTTGCTCGATTGCTGCCTTATGTTCAGCTTCTTTTGCGGTGTATAGCAATATGGCTGATCCGGTTTTTTCTGCACGTCCCGTTCGCCCTATGCGGTGCATGTAGTTCTCCGGATAGATCGGTACGTCCATACTTACCACATGGCTCACATCCGTCAGATCCAGTCCCCGAGCTATGACGTCCGTTGCAATCAGAATACGTTTCTTTCCTTCATTAAATGCCTCCAACGATCGTTGACGGTAGTTCTGACTCTTATTGCTGTGAATAATGCACAGGTCTTTCTCGTACATTTCCTCCATTTCCTCGTATAGCCTGTCAGCATTGCGTTTGCTGGAAACGAACACCAATACTTTTGGAAATGCCTTAGCAGAGACCAACAGGTGTTTGAGTAGCTCCACTTTCGTATAGAAGTTTGGTGCTTTATAGGCTGTTTGCTCAATGTTTTCCAGTGGCGTACCACTCAAAGCAATGGTGATTTTTTCCGGCTGTTGGAAGTAATCATTTATCAGCTCGTCCACTTCTTCGGTCATGGTCGCCGAAAACATGATGTGCTGGCGCTTCCTTGGCAGCATATCAAAAATGTTGGTCAGTTGAAAGCGGAAGCCTAAGTCCAGTAGCACATCTACCTCATCGATGACTACTTTTTTTACACTCTTCAGGGACAGAGATTTGTGAAGTACCAGGTCATATAAACGTCTGGGGGTACCTACCAATACATCCATTCCTGCTACCACAGCCGGTTTCTGGGTATTGATATTCTTTCCTCCGTGTACACCCAGAACACGGATGTTCGTGTAGGAGGTTAGAGATTCCACTTGCTCTACCACCTGCCCTACGAGCTCTCTCGTCGGAACGATAATCAGAACTCTTGGAGGTACTTCTTTGGAATATTTTAAGTCTCTGAGCAGCGGCAAGAGATACGCAAACGTCTTCCCTGTTCCGGTCTGAGAGATCCCGACCAGGTCCTTCCCTGACCGAATGACCGCATACGCTTGCTCCTGTATAGGTGTGGGTGTATGAAAACCCAGGTCTTCCAATGCATGGTGTAGGGAATTGGAAAGGTCGAGGTGTTCAAAGGTGCTCATGGAGTGGGAATTTGGACAAAACTACGGAATCCGAGCTTCGCTGCTGGCTGTACCTATTAGATATTTAGTGTAAATCCTACTAAATTAGGTATATGACACAGCAACGCCGATCCTTGAAATCTAAAATCAATAAGCCAGTACGGCTGCTCAACAGCAAAGAAAAAATCATCGCCTATCTCCTGATCGGTTTGTTTGTGTTTTTATTCCTGGTCTTCTTTCAGCCTTTTGGTATCATCAGCAATGCCAACCAGGATACCATATCTCAGGATTTTGTTTTCTATATGTTGGTGCTGGGCACTTATGTTTCTCTGGTACTCATATTCAATGATGCCTTTTTGTTCAACTGGATCTTTCGGAAGCTTATCCTCAGGTGGCAACTGATCCTGTGGCTCCTATGGACGCTGCTATTCCTATCAACCATGGTCTTCCTCCTTTATAACCTATTAGGTAACTGGCAAGACCTATCCTGGAGCAGCTGGATGGAATTTATTGGAAGTTTCACTGTAACGGCAATCATTCCCCTGGTGATCCTTTTTCTCTACGCCCGTATGAAGCATTACGAAAAACTCACGGAGACCATGCAGGATTTTGAGATGGACGCAACGGAGCTGATCACCCTTTCACCGACAGGTCATGAGGAAGGTGCACTCAACCTGACGCTTGACAGCCTCCTGTATCTGGAGGCAGACAATAAAGCAGTTATTATTTATTACACCAAGTCCGATCAACTTCATAAGACGCGGATACGCCTTTCCCTCAAGGGCATTGATGAGATGCAGCTGCACCCCGCATTAGTAAGGTGTCATCGTTCCTTTATGGTAAACCTCTACCATCTGGACCATTTTAGTGGAAACCAGCACCATGGACATATCTGGCTCAACGAGGTGGACACTCCTATTCCGGTATCCAGTACCTACTCCGCTGATGTAATGAAAAAGCTGCAATAGCGGATAGCCTCATCTAACCGTTTTATGACAGGTCTGATCACTTCCAGATAAAATACAGCTATTCGGATGACCTGCGTCATAGGAAAATAGCTCGGATATCTTTTTCTTCAGAGCCAATCAAACCCACATTATAATGGAATCTTCAACGTACATTTTCACCTTCGGCAATGGTTTTGCTGATGGTGATAAATCAATGAAATCATTGCTGGGTGGGAAAGGTGCTAATCTGGCTGAAATGAGTGCCATTGGGTTGCCTATCCCCCCTGGCTTTACGATCTCTACACAAGTATGTAAGTACTTCAATGAAAATAATAAGCGCTGGCCAAAAGGTGTTGAGGATGAGCTTAGAAAGAGCATCTACTTTCTGGAAGACCTGATGAAACTCAGGTTTGGCGATCCAAAGAAACCACTTCTTGTCTCGGTCCGGTCCGGAGCTGCGATCTCCATGCCTGGAATGATGGATACAGTTCTTGATCTGGGGCTCAACGATGAATCCGTCAAAGGCCTGGCAGAGATGACCGAGAATCCCCGATTCGCCTATGATTGTTATCGAAGATTTATCGACATGTTTGGTGATGTAGTGATGGGAGTGTCTCATGACCATTTCGAGCAGGTGTTGCAGCAGTTGAAAGATCTGAGAGGAATCAGTGAGGACACAGAATTCACCGTGGCAGATCTGCATGAATTGATTGATCGATACAAGGCGGTGTATCGCAAAGAGACAGGATATATGTTCCCTCAAGATCCATGGGAGCAACTACATTTTGCCATTAATGCCGTTTTCGGCTCATGGAATGGTAAGCGTGCCAGAACGTATCGTAAGATCAATCGGATTACCGGTCTGCTGGGTACCGCGGTAAATGTGCAAGCCATGGTATATGGCAACATGGGATCAGACTGTGCCACTGGGGTGTGTTTTACCCGTAATCCCTCAACAGGTATCAATGAATTGTTTGGAGAGTTTTTGATAAACGCTCAGGGAGAAGATGTGGTGGCAGGCATTCGCACACCTCTTAACATTACGGAGCTGGAAAGCCTCATGCCCACCTGCTATCAAGAGCTAATATGGCACACGAACCGTTTGGAAATGCATTATAAAGACATGCAGGACATTGAGTTTACCATTCAACAAGGCAAGCTTTACATTCTTCAGACGCGTAGCGGAAAACGTACAGGCACTGCCGCTGTAAAAGTAGCGGTGGATTTTGTTAACGAAGGGTTGCTTTCTCAGAAAGAAGCGGTTCAGAACCTGGTGGAACCCATCCATCTGGATCAGCTATTACATCCCCGATTGAGTCAGGATGAAATTGCCAAAAAAGACATCATTGGTCATGGACTCCCCGCCTCTCCTGGAGCGGCTGTTGGCCAGGTGGTGTTTAGCTCTGAGGACGCAGAGTTGGCAAAGTCTGAAGGTAGGCCAGTAATTCTGGTTCGGATCGAGACCAGCCCGGAAGATGTAGGTGGTATGGCAGCTGCAGAAGGAATTATCACTTCTCGTGGGGGTATGACTTCTCATGCCGCTGTAGTGGCCAGAGGCTGGGGCAAACCTTGTGTGGCGGGGTGTGAAGACATTGTCATCAACTACAACACGCAATCATTTACATCCGGAAAGCTGGTTGTCAAAAAAGGAGACTGGATTTCAATGGATGGAGCCAAAGGCCTGATTATCAAAGGAAGCAAGTCTGTCGAAGATCCGGTGATGGGTGAAAACTATCATACTTTCATGGAATGGGTAAATGACTGCATAGACATGCAGGTCAGAACCAATGCTGATACGCCGGAGGATGCGCTTTTGGCGAGAGAGTTCGGAGCAGAAGGTATCGGTCTCTGCAGAACAGAACACATGTTTTTCGGAGAAGGACGAATCAATGCGATGCGTAAAATGATTATTGCAGACAATGAATGGGATCGTAAGGCTGCTTTAAAAGACCTACTACCCTATCAAAAAGCTGATTTTAAAGGCATATTTGAAGCAATGGAGGGTCTCCCGGTCACCATACGCTTGCTGGATCCACCCTTGCATGAATTTCTACCTTCCGAAAAAGATGAGGTACGCGCAGTTGCCAGGGAGTTGAATATCAGCACGAAAGCTTTAAACCAAAAAATTCGAGCGCTGAAGGAGTTTAACCCGATGCTGGGACATAGAGGCTGTCGACTGGGTATCACCTATCCGGAGATCACTGAAATGCAAACACGGGCCATCATGGAAGCAGCCATAGAGCTAACAGTAGAAGGCAAAAAAGTGTACCCTGAATTGATGATTCCATTGGTGGGAACTTCTGAAGAGTTTATTCATCAGCACGAGATTATTGATCACACCGCTCAGGAGGTTTTTGAAGAACTGGGTGAGTCCGTTTCCTATAAAGTTGGGACGATGATCGAAATTCCACGTGCGGCATTGATTGCGGGAAAAATCGCCGAAGAAGCAGAATTCTTCTCCTTTGGTACGAATGATTTGACACAGATGACCTTTGGTTACAGCAGAGATGATGCAGGCAAATTCCTGGAGGTATACCTGAAGGAAGGCATATTAATGGACGATCCATTTCAAACCCTTGACCGTGAGGGTGTCGGCAGCCTGGTAGCCATGGCCACAGAAAATGGTCGAAAAGTCAATAAAGACTTGAAGGTAGGTATCTGTGGAGAACATGGAGGTGATCCTTCCAGTGTGGAGTTTTGCTATCAGCAAGGACTCAATTATGTGTCATGCTCCCCTTATCGGGTGCCGGTAGCAAGGCTTGCTGCTGCTCAGGCACGATTAACCACACGTGAACGCATACTGGAGGAGATTCAATAGGATGCTATGATGTTGAGCAACAAAGGGAGGCATTTCGTCTCCCTTTTTACATGGTTTAAATGTCACTTAACAACTCCTTGATCAAACGATTGGCGGCTAGCTGGGTAGCCTCTTCCCTCACCTGCTTCAGCTGTTCATCGGTGAAGGTGGTGTCAGCTGCTGGATCTGAAGTGGTCGGCACTGACGTTTTGGAGGTCAGTCCTTGAAGAAAGATCCAGTTATCCATACGTTCCTGGCAGGAAACCACCCAGACATTAGGCACGGCTGCTTTATGAAGGTTTTGATCCTTATCCACCAACCATATAAATGGTATTTTACCAATCAGATCTTGCGGTGTAAGCTCCAGGTAATCTGAAAAAGCAACCAGATAGTCACTTTCGTATGCCGCAGGCACTACCATCAATTCTTCTACCTTGGCATCAAAAAAGGCCTTGTAATCTGCGTAGGTAAAAGCGATGGAATCTTGATTGATTTTACCATTTTTTTCTATCTCAAAGTTCATGAGCGGCCATATATTCTCAGGGCTTGGATTGTTGTCCATGTTCCAATTGGCCATTCCTTTATTACGGCTGTAAGTAAGCTGAGGAAAATATCGACCATAGATGGCGGCTTTCGTTTTTAGTAGTTCTTCTTTATCGGCAGCAATTAACAAGTGCAGCAATGATAGTTGGCTATCTCCAATCCATTCCTGTATCAATGGGGTTAGCAGGTCCGGGTTGTTTAATGTCATCTGATAGGTAGATACATTCCGATGAGCCACAGTCAGTGCGGTCAGCTCCTGTCGGTAGCTGTGAGAAGCCTCTTCCCAGCTCAAGCCTTTTTCCGGCTCTGATACCAACGAATGATTCATTACCAATAGTTTAATTGGCCAGTTGGTGCTCAACAGTCGGGACCATTCATCCAGCTGCTGCATCACCAATTGATGATCGATTTGGAGAAAGACCGGCCTAAACCAGGATTTCTCTTCCGCCGAAAGCCGGTACCAGGTAAAATGACTGAAATAGTCATCATGGATTAACTCATCATAGACATTATCCACCTCCAGCATGGCAATTCTATATGCCTTAATCAATGAGGTAAATACCTCCAATTGCTCTTTCAAAATGGCATGAGCCTCCTTTACTGCTTCATTTTTCTTGATTGGGATGACCTGGAATCGGCTGGATGCCTTATCAAATTGCTTTCCTCCCGCAATCAACAGCAATGCTTGTGCTGTTTGGTACTCACTCAGCTCCTGCTTCAACAATTCAAATACCTTATTCAGTCGTTTTTTACGACCAGTTGACAAGGCAGAGCCACTGTATTTGGGAACCAGTTTGGATAGCTTATCAAATGCAATGAGCTCGTCAGCGAAATCATAGCTTTCTGAGCTGATTGAATCATCCGAACTGACTTCAAGCAGTCTCGCAAGTGAAGAAATGATTGAATTAATTTTATACTTAAATTGATCAATTGTATCTAATTGATATACAGATAGATAATGATCTATAAAATGAAAGGTTGTATCATTAGAAAAAATGAATTCCTTATTATCCAGCACCACAGGATATGCTTGTGGAAGCTGTTCCAGTTTGTATTTAAATATAGATGTAAGGCCCTTGTTAAGTGATCCTTTTGGCTTCTCACCTGTTCGGTAAAAGTAACGAAGGTCTTTCCAGAATTTCTTTTGGTCTGCCTCTCCGGCCAGCGTTTCCATTTGCCTTTTAAGAGGTTTGGACTTTTCCAGGTGTTCTTTTACTTCAGATTGCATAGCGGTCCATTAATTGGTTGATTGCTCCCAGTCTGTCATCATTGGAGATTCCCAGATTATGCGCGCCGTATTCATCGTAGCGGTAGGCAGCTTTATTTTGATAAAACAACCCGATTGGGACGGTATCCTTTATTTCTTCTGCTACTTCCCTGGCCTTTGTAATGTTGGACGGATCATGAGTGATTACATTCCTAAACTTACCCTGCTGATCTTCATTCAATACAATCCCATTTTCATGATTAAGCAGCGTAATGGCGTCTGGGTCTTTGACCGTAGGTTCATAGCTGTCACGCATCCAAATGGGGCATCTTTGTATAATTCTTACAAAAGCAAGTCCCGGGTGCTGATAGGCTTTCTGAATGGTAGCGTGCAAATGAGCAGGCTTCCAATCAGCTGTTTGAGCAACGAATGAAACATTAGGAAGTCCCAGTGTTGCCTGTATTGGATTGATTGGTGGCAACACAGATCCATCCGGATGGGTGTTGGAGCTGGTACCCAAAGGGCTGGTCGGTGATGTTTGCTTTTTGGTTAGCCCATAGATGGCATTATCAAACAGTAAAGCCACCATCTTCATGTTGTATCTGATTGCATGCACCCAGTGTCCGGCACCTATGGAGCAACAATCACCATCACCGGTGATCACGAATACATGCAGGTCCGGTCTTCGAAACTTGACTCCACAGGCCACTGGAAAAGCTCGCCCATGCAAGCCATGGAACCCATAGGTATTCATATAGTGCGGAAAACGACTGCTACAGCCAATTCCGGAGACAAATACAGTCTTTTCCGGCTCAAGCTGTTCTTCTGTGCACAGTTTCTTGACCGAGGTAAGTATCGTATGAGCACCACACCCAGAGCACCATCTTGCCTGGCTACTTGTATAGTCTTCCAGACTAAATAAAGAATCTGGCATTATCAGGTCACATGCTTCTGGATTTACAGCAATCATGATTGTTCAATTAATTTCATTTCAAGGTTTTCTTCCATCATCTTCAGTATTCGATACGGACTCATGGGCTGTCCAAAGACATTGCTGAAGCAATCAATGTCGATGAGTGTTTGTGCACGCAGATACCAGGCGAGTTGTGCATACCTTCTGTTTTCTTCTGTGATATATGGTTTGCCTACCGTATCACTGTAATTGATCTCTACCGTCATCACTTTTTTGAATCGTTGAAAGATCTCTTTAAGACCAGGCTCCAGGGGACTCAAAAAGTGTAGATGTACGCTGCTGACGGACGCTCCTTGTGTCCTCGCTCGTTCTACAGCCTCTTCTATGGCTCCTTTCGTTGAGCCCCATCCTACAAGCAATAGATCTCCTTCAGGATCTCCAAAAACTTTAGGCGGTTTGAGGGTCTCATGTAATGCGGCAATTTTCCTGCTTCGGCTCTCGGCGGCACGCTGGTTGATAGCAGGATCATACGCCACATGGCTTTCTTCATCATGGGCTAGCCCGGTAAGCGTATAGACCCCTCCTTTTTGTCCGGGGATGGGTCGCTCACTTATGCCTGTTTTTGCATCCCACTCATAGGGCCTCACGCCTTCCTGCCATTTGCTTTGATCAATGGGTGAGGCCAGCCATTCCTCTTTAAGCTGCGGTCGTTTAAATGGCTGCACTCCGGTAGCCAGGTTGGCATCAGATAGAACAAAGACCGGAGATCGAAATGATTCGGCAAGCTTTCTGGCAAGAATGACATAATGAAAGCACTCTTCGATCGTAGCTGGAGCAATGATGATTTTTGGAGCATCACCCGGGGTACCATAGAGTACGGCTAGCAGGTCTCCTTGCTCTACTTTGGTAGGCAAGCCGGTGGACGGTCCACCTCGCTGAATATCTATGATGACCAAAGGCACTTCAGCCATTATCGCCAGCCCAATGAATTCCGTTTTTAAAGCAATGCCCGGGCCTGAAGTAATGGTGACAGCCGTTTTCCCTGCGTAGGAGGCCCCTACTGCAAAACCAATGGCTGCTAATTCATCCTCGGCCTGGTGAATCACTCCTCCAGCCGACTGCATCGTTTCAGCCATCGCGTGAGTAGCGGAGGTTGCAGGAGTAATCGGATACATAGAGCAGACATCTATGCCAGCCGCCATTACACCCAAACTAATCGCTTCATTGCCATTCATTACCACCATGTCATCACTGCTCGGTTTTGGAGTGATGCAGTAATGTAAATCCAGGTTAAGTTCGGCCCATTGGTAGCCTGCATGAAGGAGGTCCAGATTGTTCTGAATTATTTCATCGCTCTTTTTTCTGAATATTGACCTGATCTGATCTTCGGATAGTTTCATGTCACGGTCGTAGATGTTGCAAAGCAACCCAAGGACCCACATGTTTTTTCCTTTGCGGGCATCACTCACAACCTTGAGACATTCGTCTTCCATCGGGATTTCATGAATGATATAACCAAGTGATTGGAATTTATCCAGCGCTTCTGAATAAGCGGTTACTATGTCTGGAGAAGCATGATTGGCCCACTTGTTCTCAATCAGGACGTGGGTGCCTTCTTTATATGCATTTTGGGCAATTCGTCCGAACAGGACCTGCTCATTCAGGGCTACTACCAGGTCGGCCTGATCGCCCATATTCGTAATCTTCTCCTGCCCCATCCGTACACGTATACCAGAAGCTCCTGCTCTGGACCGTGCCGGGGGTTGAATTTCAGCCGGTATAATCTCTACCGTCCATACACCATTGCCCATTTTAGCGGAGATCGCCCCTAAACTTTGGCCGCACTTCTGCGCTCCCTCTCCAGAGTCACTAACGATTTCAACGATCGCTTCTTTAAGTGAGGTTTTTGAAGTGGTTCCCGGAATGATTTCTTGTGTGGAGCTGCTCATAAATATTCAATGCTATTGAGCTAAGTAAGTAGCTATGAAGGACTTAATCTGTGATAAATATCAGCATGTAATGAGAGTTGTATCACCCATCGAACGCATGATCCGGAAACCATTAATCATGACGACTAAACTATGATGCACCCACTTCTCTGGTGCCTTTCCGAATGATGGTTTTGCTTTCGCGTCCTTTAATAGCCCCTAACTTTTGATCCCACCAGATAATGGCACCTGTGGGACATCTTTGGATCGGCTCCATGAGCTGTTGATTTAGCGAGTAATTGATCTTCGGTAGGTTGTTTTCCATGACAATTAAATCGCCGGGTGCATCCATGGCACACTTACCACAGGCCGTACATGCAACCTGACACTCTTCAAGGATGTCATCGCCAGACTCCAGGTTTTTACAGGCTACCCACAATTGGTTGCTCACTGGCTGAATGGAAAACAGGTCTTTCGGGCAGACTTCAACGCAATCGCCACAGGCGGTACATTTTTTAATATCTACCACTGGCAGCCCATGTTCGTCCATGTGAATTGCATCGAAATCACAGACTTCCTCACAGTCGCCAAAGCCCAGACATCCCCAGAAACATCCCTTGCCCCCACCCGAAACCAATGAGGCAGCCCTGCACGTTTCAAGGCCTTCGTAGTTGGCTTTATTACGTGCAACATTGGTACCCCCTGCACAGGCAAGCCGGGCAACCAGCTTTTCCTGTTCACCCAGACCAACACCTAAATAAGAAGCAATGGCCTCCTTGCCTTCCTCAGAACTGACTGTACACTTGGCCGGCAGGCTCTTCCCTTCTACCAATGATTCTGCAAACGGACGACAGCCCGGATAACCACATGCCCCACAATTTGCAGCCGGAAGCATTTCTTCCACCACATCTATGCGCGGATCCTCATAGACATATAATTTCCTGTTAGCTATCACCAGCATGATAGCCAGAACGAGGGTCAGTCCCCCTAACACTGCTATGGCGATAAGGATCGACATCTAATAAATGATTTCAGCCCATTTCTTTCCTGCCACGAGCTCAGCCTTACGTTTCTTCCATTTTTCCTCTGAGCCCATGATATTACTCAGTGTCTTTTCCAGCACTTCTTTCACCTTTTCATAACCAGCTACATAGATGTAGGTATTGAGCATTGAAAGCATCTGCAGGATTTCATCAGCTCGGTCTTCTATGGCCTGATCCAGCACTACCGGGTCGTTCCATAACGGTCGGGGGCTGAATGCATGCACGGCTTCAAATGTTTCTTCATCATAGTAGTTGGTCAGGTCTCCGTCTTTATCGTTGAGGTAAAGCAGCTCCAAACCACTCTTAGCCCCATAAAAGAGTAATATTCTCCCATGGAAGTCTTTAACATCTTTATAAATATGCTTAATGAATGCCCGGAAGGGTGCTATGCCAGTTCCCATGCCAATTAAAATGAGGTTTGCATCTTTTTCTTCCGGCACATCAAATGCAATGTCATAAGGTCCGGTGATGGTGATCTGATCTCCCACCTGACGATCACAGAGGTAATTCGAGGCGACACCTTCCTGACTCTCCCCGTTAATTTCATCTACAAACGTGATCCTTTTCACCAGCATCGTGATCCTTGTCTTTCCCTTGCTCTTTGATGGCAAATCAGCAACACTGTATAACCGATGGTGCTGTGTATTCCCAAATTCGTCTTTATGGTCAATCAGCACACCAAAGCTCTGATCCACTTTGCATGTGAAGGATGGATCTTTCACCTCCAGGATAAGCTCGCGAACTTCCTCGCTATCCTCAGGTGTGAGTCTTTTCGTCTTCTTTACTTCAGCGAAGTATTGTTTTTTGGTATTGAAATCAGATAAATGTGCCATCAGTTAATATTTTTATTCGTTTGTAATTGTTTTGTTGAACAAGGAGTTTTACATCCGCAACTCCCACAATCCGACCTTCCGGCCAGTACATCAGGATCTGTTATTTCATCAGAAAACATGCGACCCCACCATCGCTGAATAACCACCCAGCCAATCATGATTAAACTTATTACCGCTATTCCTGTGAGATACTTTTCCATGTCTTTCTAATCTACTGTGTGCCTAATCCTGAAAATCCCATAAATGTCAAAGACAAAATTCCTGCGATAATCAAGGTCAAAACCGTGCCTTTAATCACCTTAGGAACTTCGGCAAATTCCAGTTGCTCTCTAAACCCAGCGATCAGTACTAACGCCAGGGTAAACCCTGCACCTGCCCCCAACGCATACACGATGCTTTGTAAAAAATCATACCCTTTATTAGTCTGGAAAAGTGCTAATCCTAGAATTGCACAATTGGTCGTGATCAGCGGAAGGAATATTCCCAGCGACTTAAAGAGCGTTGGACTCATTTTTTTAATGAACATCTCTACCAGTTGAACAGTAGATGCAATCACTACGATGTAGCTGATCAGCTGCAAAAACTCAGCATCTATGGCCACCAGTAACGCATGTATCCCATAAGCACACATGGAGCTGATCAGCATCACAAACATGACTGCACCTCCCATTTTAGTTGCTGTTCCAAGCTTACCTGATACTCCCAGAAATGGACAGATGCCTAGAAAGTAGGCCAGAACGAAATTGTTTACGAGGCTCGCACTGATAAAAATTTGTCCCAATGATTCCTGATTCATTTTGATGCCTCCTTTCTTTCTTTAATCAGGTTGAAAATGAGTAGCCATGCTGCGAGTGTAAAAAACCCGCCAGCTGGTAAGATCATCACGACCCACTCCTGAAAGCCGTCGGGAAATAGCGAAAGACCAAAGAGGGTTCCGTTTCCAAGCACTTCTCTTACAGCTCCCAGACTAAAAAGTGCCAGCAAAAAACCAACTCCCATTCCTAATGCATCCATGATGGATTTGCCTAAGGTATTTTTTGAAGCAAATGCTTCTGCTCTGCTGAGAATAAGGCAGTTTACCACAATCAACGAAATGAATGCTCCCAGGCTTTTGTGCAAATCCACGCTGATGGCCTGAATGGTATAATCAGTAATCGTCACAAATGTGGCGATGATTAAAATGTACGAGGCAATTCGCACCTCCTTAGGGATGAAATTCCGTAACAACGAAACCAATGAGTTAGACATGAGCAGTACGAAAGCAGTGGCCAACCCCATTGCCAGGGCATTTTCGGCTGTATTAGAGACTGCCAATACCGGGCACATACCAAGCACCTGAACAAATACCGGATTCTCTTTCCAGAGTCCCTTGATGAACTCATCCGTTGATTTGGTTTCAATATTTGACACTCCGTTACTCATCGCTCTCATTTTGAAAATACGGCTGTTGCTTATAGACGCGTGGTACCCAGATGCTTGTGCTTTCACCAATGATGTTACCAATAGCTCGTGAAGAAATGGTTGCACCGGTGATGCCATCTACCTGCCATGGTTCAGATTTGGTTCCCTTCTTCACCGGAACTATCTGATTTATAAGGTCATCAGAGGAGTTATTTAAAGTGACATCTAAACTTTTAAAATTGTCAAGGAAGGCTGGGTCCTTCTCAATTTTATCTCCAAGCCCCGGGGTTTCTTTACTCTCAAGCACATAAAACCCAACCACCTTTTGTGTCGTTGGATCATACCCGTAAAGGATCCGAATGACATCAGCATACCCCTGACCGCTTGCCTCTATGGCGACCCCTTTAAATGCTCCGTTCGCATCATATCCTGCGTAAACGATCTGAGTGCTTCCTTCACGTGCATCTACAAACTGCCCATCCTCCCATGCAAATGCTTTGGTAGTTGATACTCCCGGCACCACCCTGAAGATCGCCTGCTCCAACGCTTCAGCACGTAATCGCTCTACCCTGGGTAAAGTGCCTTCATAGGTCAGCACAATCAGTAATCCGCATAGTATCCCGATACCAACCATTGCCCGAAGCATGGAGTAACTACTTGTCGCTGCTATGGTTTGTACCTCGCTCATCCTGAAGGTTGCTTTGAAGTTCCATACACTCGATACTGAATCAAGCGATCAATGTGAGGTGAGATGGCATTACCCAATAAAATCGCGTACATCACTCCTTCAGGTAGTCCACCCCAAATACGGATGACTACCACCAGTGTACCAATGATCACCCCGTAAAGCACCACCCCCAACGAGGTGATCGGGGAAGCGACCATATCGGTGGCCATAAATACCGCGCCCAGCATCAAGCCCCCTGAGAAAAGCATAAAGACTGGAGAAGGATATACCTGTGGGTCTGAGAGATACAAGGCCCCACTGAATACAAATACCGTTAACAGAATGGCAACCGGAATGCGCCAGTTCATGAATTTACGAACCACGAGGTATAGTCCCCCTAAAAGGATTAGTGCTGATGAGGTTTCTCCTACAGAACCACTCACCAAACCAAAGGCCAGGTCCATGCTATCTGTAGTTACTCCATCAAACTTGAACGCTGATAAAGGCGTGGCTCCAGACATTCCATCCACTACTGGTGTCATAAATGGAAATGTGAGTACTGAACCATTGATGGTGCTAAACCGATCCGGATGAAATGCGGTGTGCCATGTGGTAATTGCTACCGGAAATGCTGCCTGAAGTACAGCTCTACCCACCAGCGCCGGATTAAAGGCATTGTATCCCAGCCCACCGAAAAGAAACTTTCCCATTCCTATGGCTATCACTCCACCTAAGAAAGTCATCCATAAAGGGAAAATAGGTGGAAGGATAAGCCCAAGCAGGATGCCTGTAATTGCGGCAGACCAGTCAGAAACAGTAGAGGATTTGTTTGTAAGCCTGCAAAGCACATGCTCGGTCAATACACATGATGTAACAGCCGTTAGAATCACCAGCGCCGCATTGAATCCAAAAGAATAAATCGCGAAAATGACCATAGGCATCATGGCGAGTACCACATGAAACATGATGGTCTCCGTGCCTAAGCCCTTACTTAGATGGGGAGAAGTGCTGATATGAAGGGTTTGTGCTTTCATACGCTGGCTTTTCGTTTTCTCACAATCGACTTTGACAGCCTGAAATACTGCACCAATGGTATGTGTGAGGGACATATGTAGGAGCACGAACCACATTCAAAGCAATCCATCAGATGGTACTCTGCTGCCATCTTCTCGTAAGCTTCAAACTTGGCCAAGATGCCTAGCTTGGATGGGTTGAGCGACAATGGACACACATCTACGCAAGCACCACATTTAATGCAGGGATAAATTTTTTCTGATTGTGCCAGTTCTTTGTTTGTAAAGACCACAATTCCTGAAGTGCCTTTTACAATGGAGATATCCAGATTGGATACGGCCACTCCCATCATGGGACCACCCATATACACCTCACTTACCGGCTCTTCTACCCCTACCTGTTCCAGGACATATCGCAAAGGTGTTCCGATTGGGATGAGGTAGTTTCCTTTTTTCTTTACCCCGGGTCCGGTAATGGTGATCACGCGCTCCTGGATGCCACGCCCATGTGGGAGCAGGCGACCTATTTCTGCGGTGGTGGCCACATTCACAACCACAGCATGCACATCAATCGGAAGGCCACCGGACGGAACTTCCTTACCAAGAAGTGATGTAATGAGCATCTTTTCAGCTCCCTGTGGGTATTTGACAGGCACAACCTCAATGGATATCGGCAACTCTGGAGTCAGGAAATTGGATAAGAAATCAGCAGCATCTTTTTTGTTGGCCTCAATCCCGATGATTGCACGCTTTGCTCCGGTAGCCTTCAATAAGTACCTGATGCCCAAGAAGATGTCCTCTGGTTGCTCCAACATTACCCGATGATCTGTAGTCAGGAAGGGCTCACACTCTATCCCATTGATAATCAACGTGTCACAGTGTTTGTCTTCTGGTATTTTGAGTTTCGCGTGCGTTGGAAAGGCCGCTCCACCTAAGCCTACTATACCTGCATTTTGAATACCTGCCAATATTTCTTCAGGAGTAGCATCCAGTCCTACCGATTCACCTTCCATAACTTCCTGTGTGGAAGATGGGGCTGCCTCAAGGTATATGCCTGGAACCATTTTCCCACTGATGGTAGGAACATTCGCAATTTTTCGTATTCTTCCTGTCTCAGGTGCATGTAGTGGTACAGATAAATATCCATCGGCCTCTGCCAGCAGCTGACCTCTTACCACCTCTTGCCCCTCTCTTACAATCAACTTTGAAGGGTTTCCTATATTTTGGATTACAGGTATGATCAGCAAGGGTGAGAACGCAAATTGCCGGATAGGTAACTTGTTGGTCTGCTCTTTATTTTCAGGGGGATGTATCCCATGTTTAAAGGTATGTCGCTGTAATGTTAGCACCGGCTCAATTGTATTTCTCTCCTCGTTTTATCCATTTATCCACGTCCTTTTCGTTTCGATCTGCAGGAAGCCCCGGGTGTATGACCTGTGTGGTGCATTTTTCTGCCGCTTTTACAATGTCAGCATAAGGTCCTGCAGAAGGATCCTTGATGTAAGCTTTTTTGTCATCATTGTAAGCAAAAATCTGGGCGTTGATATTGATGCACTCATCACAGGAGGAACAGTCCTCTGTCTCCAGCCATGGGGCCATATAGCCATTGCTTGAATTGGCATCAGGCTTAGTCTTCTCTTCGGATTCTACCACTGGCTTTTCCTCTTTGGAGTCAACCCTTGTAGTGGTTGATGATGTGAGGTCTATATCAACATCACCGTTTGCCCCACTGGCAATTTTCATAAGCTTTTTAGCCATTTTTTGAATGACCTCCGATCGAATCTTACTTTCCAGATCAACCTGTTTTTCAGGCTGCTTATCCACTCGAGCCAAATCACGAATCATGATCCAGAAGTCTCGTCGTTCTTCACAGGCCTCTACAATGGTCTTGGCCACCAGAACCCTTGTCAATCGTTGTTTCTTATCTACTGCCCAGATATATGGAAACTTACCCACTCTACCCTCTTCATTCATTTCCAGAAACTCACTCAGCATCACCATGTTTTCATTCCAGGTTTCTCTTGGTGCATTTCTGAAGTGCTTTCTAAAGCGTGCTTCTGTGATTGCAAAATCAGCAAAGGTCATAGGCACTTCCATTTTCTTTTGAATGCCGTTTTCCAGGTAAATCAGCTGGTAAGTAGGCCATAAATCATCCATGGCAGGATTGCCGGACAGATCAAACGCTTCATGGGTTTTTACCCCTTCATCCGGATTGTACTTAAACACCGGATACGCCCGTGATTCTACCGCCAGTTTAGCCTGATTCACGCCCATGTCATCTCCCACGCCATGTTCAGGCTGACAGGTGGTATAGAGGTTGAATACCGCTGGTCGCTTCGTCATCAATCCGTCGATAAACCCCTCGATCATGTGGCTGGTATTGGCAAGGGTTCCTTGCATCACATAAGTGTTTCTATGTGCCATTGCGATCAAACCAATCTCTTTTCGTGGCTCAGGTTTACCCTTCCAGACTTTTCCATATTGTGCCATGTCTGAAATCTGACCAATGAAACCGGAAGTACAGGCTTGTCCACCAGTATTGGAGTATACCTGAGTATCTACAATAATCACTTTGATCGGCTTACCTGATGCCATCATTCGTGACAGGTTTTGAAAGCCTATATCATACATGGCCCCATCACCACCCAGAACAACTACCGGAGGGCACAATTGCCACTCCTCATCTGTAAATTGATTCCAAGTGAAGTATGTAAAGAAATCATCGTGTTCACCAGGTCTGTAGTTACCTTCAAGCTCCAATTCTGCTTTGCGAATGGCTTTGAATCCATCGGCCATTTTCGACATGTGACCTTCAAAGATTCCCATGGCCAGAGAGGCAGAATCCTGGAAAAGATGGTTAGCCCATGGGAACGGGTATGGATTGAACGGGTAGGTACTTCCCCATACAGAGGTACAGCCCGTGGCGTTGGTCATACCCATGGAGGTTCGTCCTTTGCCTGTTGTGCCTTCCGTATACTTCCATTTTAGTCGTTTTAGCTCTGAAAGTAACTTTGTGACGTCTTCCAACCATGCCTGATTTATAGGCTCACTTCCTTTTTCAGCTTCCAGCTTGCTCGTGATTCCGGAAATGGTGAGGTCTGAATCATGCGATTCTTTAAGAATTTTAGAAAGCGCATCTGTATCACTGATATTGACCGTGCCTATTAGTTTGTCCTGAATGTGCTTTTCAAGCTTTTGTATTAAATCCTCCAGGTGAGCCACATGCTTTTTAACACGTGGCTGCATCAGCGACTCCACAGTTGCCATAAACAAGTGAACCACCGATTTTTCGGAGCATCCCAGGCAAGCTCCATCTCCACTGGTGAAGCTGAGATAAGCTTCTTTATCAAGTAAAATGGTCTCTAAGGCGCCAATTTTTTCCTCTAAATCATCTACACGTTTATACTTATCGGGAGTGGTTGGCAGATCCATCCATAGGTCCCAGTCCTTCCTTAGTTTAGCAATGGAGCCTTCTGTTTGAATGATTGGTCGGAGGGCGTCATCATCGCAAACAGCGACACACTCCATGCACCCTTTGCAAGTATTTGGGTTTACGGTGATGCTCAGAAGCCCACCGCTATTCGCTGTATTTTTCTCATGTAAATCATAATACGGGCGGGTCAGGGCAAATTGGAAATCACCCAACTCATCGCTAAACCAATTCAATTCCTGGTTCAACGTTTCGTCTTTACCAGAATCTATTGCTTGTGCGATCACATCTTGGATGATGTTATTTACAGTAGCTCCGTTTTTGGATGCATTGAATCTTGAGCGGACCTCTCCTTCTAATTTTCTAATGGCTCGTGGGAGCTCTTGCAGCTTGCCGTGATTCTTCTTTACTCTCTTCACCACAGTTTCCAACACCTCCGATAGCTCATTCACCAAACCTGGAATGGCTGTATCAGGACATATGGTGTAGCAATTGCCACACGCAGTACAATTATTAGGTATCCATTCAGGATGCTCGAAACGTATACCTGTCATATCTCTAAAGACTGCAGATGCGGCGGGCATCACACTCAACCCGATAAAGGGGTCGGTGATGTTATCATTTCCCATACCTCGGGCATAAAAATTACCCGTTTGTTCCCAAAAACGATGAATATCACTCAGCTTGGATTTGCTTTGAGGGATGTCTTTCATCATAACAGGGAGCGGTAGCTCCGCATGTCCATTTGATTTATGGTCAGCCTCCTTTAGTACCTTCTCTGTGATTTCTCTTACTTCTGTAAACCCACGTTTTACCACGCGCATGTTATCATCCACTACGCGTTGACCTTTCGAACCAAACTTATGCTGGAGCTGATCTTCAATGGACTTAAGCAGCTGCTTATCATTCAAGCCTGCCGTTTGCATTAATGGTGAAGCGGCAAAAAAGGCACCCTGGAATGCAATCCCCTGCATGCGTAGTTGCAGCTCAGTATCCGTGGCTTCCTCTCTGGCTATTTTAAACCCATCGATGTAATGAATATGGATGTCGTTTTCGATAATGATCTTTTGATATCGTTTGGGAATATAGGCCCATACTTCCTCAGGGCTATTTTTATCACTTTGAATGATGAAGCACCCTCCTTTTTTCAGTCCGGCCAGTGCGTTGGTGTGTTTGAATACGTTGGGATCCGGGGATAATACAACGTCCACAAAAAAGTATTCACAGTTGATCCTGATGGGCTCAGGAGCTGCTGACAAGTAGTAAGTTGTTGGCTGTCCTTTTTTCTCTGAGCCATACTTAGGATTGGCCTTGATGTCATATCCAAGTAAATCAAATAGCGTCATTGCCAGGTTTTTACCGGTGGTAATGGCACCCCATCCGCCAATGGAATGAAAACGCACCGTGGTGGCCCCTTTTGGCATAAGGTTTGGATTTTCAGATCCTCGTACCGCAAGCTCCTTTACTTTAGGGTAGGCCTCAAGAATTTCTTCCTGGTGCGCACGCTGCTTTGGCGTAAAGGGATTTTCCCGGATGAAATCAATGGAGAGGTAGAACTGTTTTCTATGTTTTCCATCAGGTAGCATATTTTCTATAGCCCCTATGATCCCTTCTGCCTGTAAATCACGACTTCCCAATCCAAAAGAACCGCTGTAAATAGCAGGAGCTTCTTTATGCTGATAACTTTCAATTTCAGGATATGGATGGTTCTTTTTATGTTGTCCGTTTTCCAGGCATTTGGCAACTGTAGCTCGTAGTTCACGTGCAATCGGAAGATCGGCAGCCAATGGCTGATCCAATCGTTCCAGAACGACAACTCCTTTTTTTCCTTTGATAATTTTTGAAAGCAAATCAGAAGGAAATGGCCTGAACATAACCAGGTTAACAACCCCTACTTTCAGCTTTCGTGTGTCCCTTAAATAATCTACGACTACTTCTGCACTTGGGATAACACTCCCTTGTCCCAGGATGAGGTAATCTGCATCCTCTGCCTTGTACGTCATCACCCGCTGGTAATTTCTACCGGTCAGCTTACCATACTCTTCAAAAGCCTGATCCGAAAGTTCCTGAATGTGATCAAAAAAGAAAGGTCTTTGTGCAGCCACGCTTTGCATGTAAGAATCCTGATTCTGCACAATCCCTGCCATCACCGGGTTATCTACATCCCATATTTCCGGGATTCTTCTCCGTGTATCTCCATAGATCATCTGCTGTGCAGGTGTTGGTGTTTGGATGATATCGTCCGGTCTGCCCAGAAATTCTTTGATTAGCTCACGTTCAGGTATTTTCAGACTTTCAATCAGATGAGTTGTCAAAAAACCATCCTGAGCAACAATTCCAGGGGTCAATGCGAGCTCGGCGATTTTATGTGCCAGAATATTCAGGTCTGCGACATGCTGAGCGTTTTTCGCAAACAGTTGAAAAAAACCTGTATCATCAATCGCGTGGTAGTCGTCATGTCCTGCATGCACATTTAAGGTAGATTTGGTCATGGCACGTGCACCGATGTTCAGGACGTAAGTCAATCGCTTACCAACTGCGGCATACAGACTTTCATGCATATAGGCGATCCCCTGACCTGAGCTAAAATTCGCAGCTCGCTGACCTGTCATAGAAAGTCCGGCTGTCACTGCAGCAGCTGCATGTTCCCCTTCCGGTTCAATGAAGATGAGTGGCCGGTCAGAAATATTAAGGTGACCATTTGCAGCAGCTTCCGCCCAGTACTCACCCATTTGGGTGGATGGGGTAATGGGATATGCTCCTGCAGCATCTGAGGATTCACGCTCACACATAATTGCAGCAGTGTTTCCATCTAATGCTGCTCTTATGCCCGGATACTTAGGAGTGGATTGTTTTTTGCTCATCGGGATTGATTTTGAGTAGTAAGCTGGTTGACCATTTCTTTCGTTTTCTCAGCCATGTGATAGAAGTCTTCGGCCGTGTCCAAATTCATCCAGATGTCCTCCGTGTCGGTCGGGTGATAGAAGGGTGCCAAATGCAAGTCGTTAAACTGTGGGTTGACTTCCCTGCAATGAGTAAGCAATTCTTCTACCGTATGAGATTTTGGTATCTCTCTTCCATTTCGCATCAGGAAGGCACTCAAGTAATTTACAATCGAGCTGTGCGCATTTTTACAGATGCTGTAAGGAACCACATCCTCTTCCGGTTTGCAGCGTTCATTTTGTGCATTGCTTAGGTGAAGTTCAGCTTGTTCAAGTGTGGCATTAATCTTAGAATCCATATGCTATTTTTTTAAATAACCTCTCCAACGAAGCTACAAGCCACTCACATGATTAATTATGAGATTTATCAATGATGCGATTGATTTATGATATTCAATCATCACCAACACGATTTCCTTATCTGGTTTTAGGCGGCAATATTGCTTATATTGAAGGGCTAATTAGTGGGTGACCATAAGGGGTTAATGGTGTCTTAAAATCAACAGATGAAAGCAAACAAGATATTTTACTGGGTATTTACAGGACTGATAGGCCTTTGGATGCTTGTTCAGGGAGTGTTATTCATACTGGGCTTTAATGAGCCTTCACTTCGAGAAATGTTCGAAAATCTGGGTCATTCACCTCATATTATTCTCCCATTAGGTATAGCTAAAATACTTGCCGTGGTAGCAATAGTGATACGAAAATATGATGCACTCACGTATTTAGCGTACCTGGGGCTTGCGTTGGATTTTATCTTGGCTATTGTAGCACATGCTATGACTGATCAACAATACCTTGCTGCAATCATTGCCCTGGTTTTACTTTTGGGGTCATTCTTCTTTTATAGAAAAATTGATCCTGTTTCAAACTAATCGAATTGATATTCAACAAAGTAAATTCTGAGGAGATTTTACTGAAAAGTCTACCCTGAATTTTTCAAACACTAATCAGATGGTTTTTTACCAAACCCATGCAGGTTTTGCTCAGTAAAGTTCTTAGGAAACTTTTCCACTCCCGGAAAGCCAAGTTTGATGTCTTTGCCATCGTGCGGAATGTAGTTGGTCTTAAAGAGATAATCCCATAAGCTGAGGGTAAGTCCAAAATTTACGCCATATCTCCGCTCCTTTGGCAAGTGATAGGCATGATGCCAAATGTGCATCTGCGGGTTGTTGAAAATGTATTTCAATGGCCCCAGGTTGAGCTTGAAGTTGCTGTGATTGAAATGACCGACAGCCAGAGTGAAAATGTGTATGATAAAGAAATCCCTCAATCCAATACCGATTAGCGCCAATGGAATGTATTCAATGGTTCGATACACCACATTTTCCATCCAGTGATACCTGAGGTGTGCAGCGAACCCCATTTGCTCCACCGAGTGATGCACCTTATGAAATTCCCACAGAAAATCCACTCTATGAAGAAGTCTGTGTGTCCACCACTGCACAAAATCACGTACAACAAACCCGATTAACAGGTGTGACCACATGGGCCAGCTCATCACTTCAAAAGCCACCAGATTGGTTATTCCGACAGATTCCAGGAGGTTGTTAAAGAAGTTGACCACCACATTGGAGGCAGCATTGTAGATGATGAGTGAAAACAGGAAGAAATTGAAAAACATGTAGAAGAAGTCAAGCCAGAAGTCTTTCCGGAATCGGGGCTGATTTTCCCTCCATGGACGTATCAACTCCAGTCCATAAAAGAAGCCTGAAACACCAATGAGCCAGTAAAAGTAATTGTGCCAGCTGGGGTTTTTGATTTCGTTCCACAGGTAGTTAGCATACCCCTGATAGCTTTCGATGATGATGTTGATATATTCTTCCATGGCTTGTTTTCTTAATTAACTAATTCCGGTTGAAAATGATGGGTCCATTCTACCCAGGAACCGTCATAATTCTTAACATTTTTATGCCCTAATAATTCTGTTAACACAAAAAATGTATGAGTTGAACGTACACCTGAATGGCAATAGGTTATGGCTATATTATCACTATTCAACACATCTTTGTAAACTTTTTGCAATTCAGCAATCTCTTTAAAGCGATAATTGGTTTGATCAACCGCCTCCATCCAATCAATGTGTATGCTTCCCGGTATACGTCCTGCCCATTGGGCTCCTTTTTTAAGGTTTAATCCTTCATATTCATCTTTGGAGCGTGTATCCAATACAAGGAGTGACTCCTGATTGATCAATTCTGAAAGTTTATCCAGCAATATGTTATTCGAAACCAGTGAAGTGGCCGCAACCTCTGGAAACCTGAAATCGCCAGATGTTCGATAGGTCACCGTCTTAGTCAAACTATCCTGAAGCTTCCAGGCTTGTGTTCCTCCATTCAGAATGGCCATCCGGTCATATCCATACTGTTTGAGCACCCACCATAGTCGGGTTGCTTCACACGACCCACGGTTGTCATACAACACCATAAATGCGTCTGCAGGCACTCCTTTACGTTGCAATATTTCTTCCAAATATTTCTTATCAGGCATCATTCCATCATATTTAAATGATGGATTTTTAAGTTCTGAACGCCAGAGGTTTATAGCATTCGGCAGATGGCCTTCAAGAAAGTCTTCCGGACGTTGTAGATCGAGCAGGACAATGCTGTCTTGAGTATGGATTGATCTCAAGTCCACTGGTTCTATCAGATACTTAGAACTCGCAACACCGGTTACCATAGATTCCTTCGCCGGCGGATTGCATCCGACAATTACACAAAGGATGATTAATGGGATTACGTAATTATTCCAGTTCATACCACTCAATGTTTTCTAATTGCGCCCTCCTGCCCTTCTTTTTTGGTGCATAATTGTTTGCCAGATATTCAATAATAGGTACTTCATTATCTCCCAGATCCCACAGGTCCTGTGTCTCCTGCATCCATTGGATGGTGCCCTTCCATCCTGCTTCCGTCATGCGATTCTGAGTGATCAGCTTAGCGGAATGACAAGGTGTGCAGTTTTGAATGACCAAATCAAGTCCTTTATCATCAACCAATCCGGTTTGTACATGTATCCCGTTTACAAAATCCGGTGATTCCACCTTTTCTGATACAAGACGGGTGTTTTTAGGCTCATTGCTGAGCATATCATACCCCATATCCAACACGAGAACTAAAAGCAGTATCAAGGAAAAAATGGCAGCCTTTAGAATGGTAACCACTTGTTTCAGTATCCGGGTATATTGCCTGTTATCCATGTGTCGTTAACCAACTTTTACTGCAATGCGATGACATGCATTATTTAAGTATCCTTTTGGGTTCCAACCCGGAACAAGCATGGGCTGCATGTTCCCTTTGGAATCGGTGGCTCTGGCCCACACCTCGTAATATCCATTCTTTGGAAACGAAACCGTAGCGCTCCAGTGCTGCCATGCAAGACGGTTGACGGGCCTTTCCAGCTTACATTTCTTCCAGGATACGCCAAAATCGATGGAATAATGCACCTCGCTTACTTCTAATTCGCCTGCCCATGCATGCCCCCGAATATCCAGTGTTTTTTTTGATCCCAGTAAAGCACCAGACTTAGGGTAAGTGATGAGTGATTTTACCGGCATGGATTCAATGATGCACATGTTTTCATCCATTACCTTTTCGCCCGGTGCTACCGGCTCACATGGCACCCGATATGAGCTGCCTCCCATTTTAGCTCCATCATGTACTTTATTTCGAATACTCAGTCGATGCAGCCACTTTCCTGAAGCAGATGCAGGCCATCCACCAGCTACCAACCGAAGTGGATAACCATGTACCAATGGTATGCCTTCACCATTCATCTCATAAGCAATCAAGGTCTCGTCCATGGCTGCTTTGCTTATTGGTACACCTCTGGAAATAGGGTTTATGTCAGGACTTCCGCTGAGATGCATGTCTGTGCCATAGTAGCCGATGTACACTGCATCATTCTTCACTCCCACATCCTCCAGCAGGTCTCTAAGCCTCACTCCTGCCCAGTTGGCGCAGGAAACCGCTCCAATGGTCCATTGGTTGCCTTTTGCAGGTGGATCAAACTCACTCCTCCCATTGCCACCACATTCCAGCGTTAGCTGATAGGTGTGTTTTGGAAATCTTTTAAGATCTGATAGTGAATATGTTCTGGTTTTGAGAGCCGATTCACCATCGATAGTCAAGGTCCATTTTTCAGGATCTATGTCTTGTGGAATAAGGCCATTGTTCCTCACGAACATGCGTGAAGCCGGCGTGATCTTGTCATCCAGTATATGTGCTTGAGCTTCAGCATTCCATGGCTTATCGTTCAGCACAACCATGTCTGGATCTTTACTGAATTTTTCATGAAAATCATTCTGATCAAATACGATTGGAACATAATCCTTTGGCATCCACCTGCCAAATACGATAGGAACTCCAATAATACCTGAGAGTGCAGCCAGGCTACTCTTTTTAATGAATTCTCTGCGATTGGTTTTCAAAACAGCTGAGTTAATCCTTAAAAATACGGGCTTCTAACATATATAAATGTAACAATTGTTACCCTCGATTCTGAATAATTCAATTCGTATAATTTTGATCTGTCAAATTCATTGGTAGTCTAATTCGAATGAATTCAGGTATCTCTGAAATGGACCAATCCCGACTATTCCAAAGTCCCTAACGGCACAAGCATTCATCGGGCATTGATCTGCTTGAACAATCGAATCACGGCATTTTCATTCTTATTGATGATGTGGTCCTTCATCTTTGAAAATGTAGCGGACAAAGAGAATGATACCAACCAGTGTGGCTAATAGAAGTATAGTCAAGAGCATAACCTGCAAGTTAGTGTACCTGCGGGTTTCATGCTTAATAATGCGGTAAACGATGTTTTATTCTTCCGTAAACGTATGTCCCTAGCGTGGCTGAGGCAATAGCAACAAGAAATACGCCTAACCCATTTCCCACCAGGATAAATAATGGACCAGGACATGCACCTGTTAGCGCCCACCCCATTCCAAAGATGATTCCACCATATAGGTAGCGTTTGATTCCACGTGCCTTTGGTTCGATCTCAATGAGTTTTCCATCGATGGATTTGATCTGTTTGTGCTTGATGATCTGTATAATGATAATACCAAGTATTACCGAAGAACCAATGATTCCATACATGTGAAAGGATTGGAAGCGGAACATTTCATAAATCCGGTACCATGATATGACCTCCGCTTTAGAGAGCGTGATACCGAAAATGATTCCAAAGAAGATAAATTTTAAAAACTTCATGGTTTTTATTTTAAAGAGCTAATAAATATGGCGTAACCAGATATGTAATCAGTAGACCTCCAATGAAGAATCCTACTACTGCGATAAGGGATGGTTTTTGCAAATCACTCAGTCCGCTGATGGCATGACCTGAGGTACAGCCACCCGCATATCTGGCACCAAAACCCACTAAAAACCCACCTAAAATGACTACTATTAACCCCTTAGTAGTCATTAAGTTATTCCATGTAAAAAGTTCTTCTGGCACAAGATATTTACCGGGGTTTTCAAATCCCAATTCCTTCAACTCATCAATGGTATTTTGAGAAATGGAAACATGATCTGCACCCATAAAATTATTAGCGATAAACCCTCCAATTAATAGCCCGACCACAAAGACCAGGTTCCAGCTTTGAGCTCGCCAGTTAAAATCAAAAAAGTCGCAATGCTTTCCAGCTCCCATTACTGCACACATACTTCTCAGGTTACTACTTAATCCAAAGCGCTTACCTGAAAGTAGCAGACTTAGCATTATCAAAGCAATAAGCGGCCCTGCCACGTACCAAGGCCATGGGTTATATATGAATTCCATAAAATCCGATTGTATTTTAAATGTTATAGTTGATTAGAAGTACAGTCCTTTCCGTCACTCTCAGTTAGTAAACATTACTGATTACTTATTTTAGCGTTGTTGGACAAACGTAATTTGTGGTTGGGATATCTGTATCTTTAATCGCTTTAAACCCCCCCGCAACATCTACGAGGTTGTGGAATCCACGTGATTTAAGAATAGATGCTGCGATCACTGAACGGTAACCTCCGGCACAGTGAATGTGGTATGTTTTACTTTCATCCACTTGTTCCATGTTTTCACTGATAAAGTCCAGTGGAAGGCTTTCAGCATCTTCAATGTGCTCTGCCTCAAATTCACCCGGTTTTCGCACATCCATCACATGTAGATTACCTGCTTTGTAGGCTTCAGCAAATGTGTCAGCAGAAATAGATTCCAGAGTTGCTATATCCTTACCTTCTTTTTTCCATGCATCTAATCCTCCGTTTAGGTATCCGAGGGTATTATCATAACCTACACGAGATAAGCGGGTGACTACTTCTTCTTCCCTGCCTTCATCTGCGATGAAAACGATGGGTTGTTGTAGGTCCGGAATTAACGCCCCTACCCATGGAGCGAAGTTCCCATCTATTCCGATGAAAATGGAATTTGGAATGTGTCCCTTCACAAAATCATTCTGATTTCTGGTATCCAATACCAGGGCTCCCTCATGATTAGCCATTGCTTCGAATGTCTCCGCATCCAGCGGCACTTTTCCCTTTTCCAGCACTGAATCAAGGCCTACTGTTTCTGATTTATTCATGGCCACATTTTGAGCGAAGTATTGAGGTGGCGGAAGTAGTCCATCGGTTACTTCTTTGACAAACTCTTCCTTGGTCATATCAGATCGAAGAGCGTAGTTCGTTTTTTTCTGGTTGCCCAATATGTCAAACGTCTCCTTACTCATGTTTTTACCACACGCAGAGCCAGCTCCATGAGCAGGATATACAATCACATCGTCTGGTAGAATCATGATTTTTGATCGCAAGCTTTCGTACAGCATTCCAGCCAGATCATCTTGGGTTAAATCTCCCTTTTGAGCTAGATCTGGTCTACCTACATCACCAATAAATAATGTGTCACCACTGAAAATGGCATGCTCTTTTCCGCTTTCATCGATGAGCAGATAGGTGGTACTTTCCAACGTATGACCAGGTGTATGCAAAGCCTTTATCTTGATTTTTCCCAGCGTAAATTCTTCTCCGTCCATAGCTTCATGAAAATCAAAATCTGCTTTGGCCTTTGGTCCATAAATGATCTTCCCTCCTGACTTCTTAGCCAGATCTACGTGTCCTGAAACGAAATCAGCATGAAAGTGCGTCTCAAAAATGTATTTAATCTTTGCACCTTCCTTTTCAGCCTTTTTCAAGTAAGGAGCTGACTCTCTCAGTGGATCAATGATCGCTGCTTCTCCTTCACTTTCAATGTAGTAAGTACCTTGTGCAAGGCATCCGGTATATATCTGTTCGATGTTCATATCTCGATTATTTCTTTGACAAAAATACGACGCTATTAGGTTCAGGTTTGTAACATTTGTTACGCTTTCACATTTGTTTGAAGCGTCACTTTTTTATAAGGATCTTTTGCGTTTGTTAATGCGTTTTCAACCGCTTCACTTAAACTCAAAAATAGATTTTCTTTTCCTATGGTTTTAGTTAGTCCGGTCTGTTTCATGGTATCTCTCACAGGTCCAATGACATCACAGAAAACCATCCTTACTCCTTTCTGGTTCAATTCCTCCAGCAGATTATGCAGTCCGTCTGCGGCAGTAGCATCCAGATGGCTAACTGGACCTGCATCAATTATGATTTCTTTAGTTTCGGGTTCTACATTGAGGAGCTGTTGAATATAATCTTTGATTTCCTGAATGTTGATAAAGCTGAGCGGTGCGTCGATGCGAATGATCACCAGGCCTTCCCAGGTTTCCAGATCACTGAAGCGAGTAATATTTCGAAATTCGTGATGTCCTTTTATTCTTCCCAGTCGCGCAATGTGGGGATAGGCGGCACGATAAAGGAATAGCAGAATGGAAAGAATAATCCCTGTAACAATTCCGACAACCATTCCAATATTAAGGGTTACCAGGAACGTAAAAAGCAGCACAAGGAACTCTTTTTTACTTTCTCTCCAGAGTTTTTTAGCATAGCTCAAATCAAAAAGATTGCTGACTGCCACCATGATGATTGCCGCGAGAATGGAATGAGGCAAGAAATAAAACAGAGAGGTAAGAAAAATAAGTGTTATAGCAACAATGATTGCACTTACGATTGAGGATAACGGAGTGTTAGCGCCTGCCTGATGGTTTACTGCAGTTCGGGAGAAACCGCCTGTGACAGGATAGGCTTGAAATAGCGATCCGATCAGGTTGGCGGCTCCAAGTCCAATGAGTTCCTGGTTTGGAATTACTTTATGATCTCGCCTTTTCGCTTCAACTGCTTTAGCTACAGAGAATGCCTCCATGAAAGCCACCACCGAAATAGTAAACGCAAGAGGCAACACCTTTCCAAACTGACCCAATGAAAATTCTGGTAGCTGCAATGAAGGAAGCCCTTGTGGTATGTCCTGAACGATGCTTACACCTACATGATCTAATCGTAATAAATAGACAATCACGGTTCCTAATACAACAGCAATCAGTGCACCTGGTATGTTTTTGTTAACAAGTTTGAGAGACTTAATAAGGATAATAGCTGCAATACCTATAATAAATGTTATGACATGTGTTTCATCCACTTGCTTTGCACTGTTGATCACTACTTCGTAAAACCGATTACTTTTCGCGATATCAGTGCCTAAGAGGTATTTAAGCTGATTAAATCCAATAATCAATGCGGCAGCAGAAGTAAAGCCACTGATGACAGGCTTTGAAAGTAAGTTGGTTATAAAACCCAATCGGAAAACACCTAATAGCAATTGAAAAGCACCCATGAAAAAGGCGATTAGGATGGCAAAAGCAATATAACTTGCTGATCCCTCAGTAGCCAAAACAGAAACTCCAGCGGCAACCAGTAATGAATCCATGGCTACAGGTGCCACAGAAAGCTGTCTTGATGTGCCTAACAGTGCGTAAATAATCTGAGGTACAATTGAGGCGTATAGTCCATATACCGGGGGTAATCCGGCAATCAATGCATAAGCCATTCCCTGTGGTATGAGCATGACTCCAACAGTGAGCCCGGCAAAAAGATCTCCGTTCAAATCGGCCTTCTTGTAAGATGGAAGCCATTGAAGGATTGGAAAAAGTCTTTGGATTAGGTTCATATCAGGCCACAAAAGTAGCAGACCTCAAGATAGCTGCTTGTAACCTTTGTTACACATTTCCACTATAAAATTTCGATCTTGTTTCGATGCTGCTCAATCTTTTCATCCTGCTCAAGTTTTTTGAGCAATCGAGATATAACCACACGGGAAGTACCGAGCTCATTGGCTATCTCATGGTGAGTTTTGTTAATCTCAAAAGACTGTGTGGCCTGCTTGGTGTCCAGTAGATACTTGTAAAGCCGGTCCTCCAGATTAGAAAAAACCAGGCTGTCAACAGTTTCCATCAATTCATCAAATCGGGATTGATAAGATAAAAAGACAAAAGCTCTGAAAGAAGGATACTTTGTTACCCATTGATTTAGAAATGTATTCGGTACCATCCAGATTTTAGCATCTTCTTCTGCTATCACTTTAATTGGAGAAGATTTCTTTTCTATGCAACACGTGATAGACATGGCACACGTCTCCCCTTTTTCCAGATAGTAAAGCAACACTTCTTTCCCGTTCGGCTCCTTCCGGTATACCTTCAAAATGCCGTCTAAAACGAATGGAATATCTTTTTCAACTTGAGAGGAGTTAATAACCGAATCTCCTTTACGTACTTTTTTTAAGTACCCAACATCGTTGATTTCTTGCAATAAAGCTGGCTCAAAGTCTAATATTTCTAGTGCTTCATTCATGCTGCAAAAAACAAAAAAAGCCGATCAAAAGATCGGCTTTAATCAAAATATTCTCTACTAATTAATTACCTTCCATTGCCTCCAGTTCACTCTGGATCTTTTCATACTTGTCTTTTTTACCCAGACTATTGTAGATATAGCCAAGAGTTTCAAGTACTGTTCGATCTGAACTGTTCAGTGAATATAACTTTTCCCAAATAGGAAGTGCTTTTTCAAGCTTTACATTAATTTTTTCTGTAAGCTCTTTGCTTTTGGCTTTTTCCTTATAGCTAAGTGCGTTACGCTCTTTAATCAATTCATTTGCCTCATTGAATACAGAAACGCCTTTATTGAAGTTTGAGTTGTAGTGATCAGGATCAGCTTCCAGCGCCTTATCGTAGCTTTCCATTGCTCCTTCCTTATCACCTAGCTCTTCTTTCAATACTCCCAGACTAAAGTGTAAGTCAGGATTATTGGGATCTGCGGCTATAGCACTTTCTAAACCAGCTTTTGCCTCTTCAGTTTTATTCAGCTGGATTAAAAGATTTATTTCGTACTTAGCTAACTCGATATCATTAGGGTAAGACTCTTTTCCTTTTCTTATAGCATCTAGAGCTTCCTCATATCGTTCTTCTTTAATCGCATAGTTGTATAACTGAAGAAAAACCATTTTATCTCTCACTCCTGCTTCATAGGATTTCTTGAAATTATCCTCAGCACGTTTATCATCACCAGCTGCTACAGCAGCGTATGCTGCATTAACGATTGCATTGGTGTCACTTGGATTGATATAGTATGCTGTCTCAAAATTGTCTGCAGCAGAAGCAAATGATTCTTCATTGTAAGCTGAAATAGCTTCATTGTAATAATACGCATACCAACCTTGTTTTTTTGTATCAATATTCTCGATACCCATTCCGGTAAAGGTAGAAATCTTCTTTTGCTCAGGATCAAGCTCCAAAGCCTTATCAAAAGCCTTAAGCGCTTCTTCCATAGCCCCCGGCTCGTTATTAGCTGTATCTAATGATGCGTAGATCTGCCCTCTGTAGTACCAGGTTTCAGGATCATCTTTTGTTTTTTCATGCTCAATGGCAGCATCAATGATTGCTTTCGCTTCGGTTAGCTCACCATCTTCCATGGCAGAAAGCGCTTGGTTAATTTTTGGCTTTTTCTGCGAGTAGCCCGCAATACAAATAGCCGCTAACAATAGTGTTAAAAAAGTTCTCATTATTCGATTTTTAAATTATTCGTTATCCTTTTGGTTTTCGTTTTCCTGCTCGATCTCTCCTTCTGTTTCTTCATCCCCTCCAATATTGGAAATCTTTTCAACAGCCGAGATCTCATCATCTTCATTAAGTTTTATAAGTCGAACACCCTGTGTTGCTCTTCCCATTACCCGAAGATTATCTACAGACATTCTGATTGCAATTCCTGATTTATTGATAATCATCAACTCATCACCATCAATTACGTCTTTAATTGCTACCAGAGCTCCTGTTTTGTCTGTAACATTTAGTGTTTTCACTCCCTTACCACCTCGTTTGGTGATGCGGTAATCTTCCAGATCAGAACGCTTGCCGTATCCTTTTTCTGATACCACAAGCAGGTTTGGTGGGTTTTTATAGTCTACACAAACCATACCAACCACAAATTCCTTGTCCGTAATATTCATTCCACGTACTCCAGAGGCCATTCGTCCCATAGATCGAACGTCTGATTCATGGAAGTTAATAGCCCGTCCGGTATTACATGCAATCACGATATGATTGTCTCCATCAGTAAGTCGAACATTCAGTAGTTTATCATCATCACGAATGGTAATCGCATTGATACCATTTCTTCTTGGTCTGCTATATGCCTCAAGTGAAGTTTTCTTAATCACTCCACGCTTGGTACACATCACAAGGAAGTTGTTGTTGATGTAGTCCGGATCATCCAGTGTTTTCACATTGATGACAGACCTTACTTTATCGTCCGACTCAATATTAATTAGGTTTTGAATAGGTCTTCCTTTAGACGCCTTGCTGCCTTCCGGAAGCTCCCACACCTTGATCCAGAATACCTTCCCAAACTCTGTGAAGATCAGTAAGTAGTTATGAGCTGATGCAATGAACAGGTGCTCAGTAAAATCATCATCTTTCGAAGTAGCTGCCCTACTTCCTACTCCACCTCTTCCCTGAGTTCTGTATTCAGTCAAAGGTGTTCGTTTAATGTATCCCTGATGAGAAATGGTAATTACCATATCCTCGTCAGGGATCATGTCTTCAGCTGTGAACTCATCTGCGCTATGCTCAATATCCGATCTGCGATCGTCTCCGTAGCGCTCTTTCATCTCCAGCAACTCATCTTTGATGATCTGCATCCGTCTGCCTTCGTCCCCAAGAATCTCCTTCAACTCTTTGATCAATGCCTGAATCTCTTCGTATTCTTTTTGAATCTTATCTCGTTCCAGTCCTGTCAGACGCTGAAGTCTCATATCCAGGATAGCTTTCGCCTGTATTTCCGAAAGACTGAATTTCTCGATCAATCCAATTCGAGCTTCATCCGGATCTTTCGAAGATCGGATCAGGTTGATTACCTCATCCAGGTTATCCAGCGCGATAAGGTACCCCTCCAGTATATGCGCCCGTTTTTCTGCTTCATCTAATTCGTACTCTGTTCTTCGAACCACCACCTCATGTCTGTGGTCCACAAAGTGTACGATTAAGTCCTTGAGATTTAATGTTTTAGGTCGCCCCTTTACAAGTGCTACGTTATTTACACTAAATGAAGACTGTAGCGCTGTTTGTTTGTAAAGATTGTTTAGAACGATATTCGGAATTGCATCTTTTTTAAGATCGTAAACGACACGCATTCCCTGCTTATCAGACTCATCTCTGATGTCGGCAATTCCCTCGATTTTTTTCTCATTGATTAAGGCAGCTGTCTTCTCGATCATGCTTGCCTTGTTTACCTGATATGGGATTTCAGTTACAATGATTTGCTCCCTTCCGGTCTTTGTGGTGTCAAATTCAGCCTTTGCACGAAGTACTACTCTACCTCTACCGGTTTCGAATGCAGCTCTAACTCCTTGATAGCCATAAATAGTAGCTCCTGTCGGGAAGTCCGGAGCTGTTACATGCTTCATCAGCTCATCTATGGTAATCTCTCTATTATCAATGTATGCGATGGTGCCATCAACGACCTCACTCAGGTTGTGAGGCGCCATATTGGTGGCCATACCTACGGCGATACCACTTGCTCCATTTACCAGAAGGTTAGGGATTTTTGAAGGTAGTACACTTGGTTCTTCGGTGCTATCATCGTAATTGGGTACGTAATTCACCGTATTCTTTCGAATATCAGCTAATAGTTCCTCTGAGATTCGTCTTAATCGAGCCTCAGTGTAACGCATTGCAGCTGGAGAGTCACCATCTACAGATCCGAAGTTACCCTGGCCATCTACGAGTGGATATCGCATGGACCAATCCTGAGCCATACGAACCATGGTATCGTAAACTGCTGTATCTCCATGCGGGTGGTACTTACCAAGCACATCCCCGACAATTCTTGCACACTTCTTATAGGACTTGTTGTAATTAACTCCCAACTCGTCCATCCCATAAAGAATCCTTCTGTGGACGGGTTTAAGGCCATCTCTTACGTCTGGAAGGGCTCTTGAAATGATAACGCTCATCGAGTAATCGATGTAGGCGCCACGCATTTCTTCTTCAATATTTATTGGGATAATGTTCTCTTCGGATGAGGATAAGTTATCGATATCTCCGTCTGCCATTTATGCTTATTTGGGTTAGCCAAAAATCAACCCGCAATTTAGCGAAAATCTAGGTGAAATCATTGCTTTGGCAACAACAGAATTTGATAAAAAAGACCGGATCAGTAACGACTAATTTTTAGTCTTTAGCTTTTTAATTGCTTTCTTTCTTTTCGGCCACATTCGGCGGTTATTTTCACCCACTTTCGGGTTTTGTCGTTTCCAGATCGGCTGACCTCTTACTTCCCTTGTACGACCAGTTACTGGATCTCTATAGATGTGTTTGAGCTGCACATGATCACTCTTCATGGGTGATCGTGGGATGTCTGGGATATTGATGCTTATTCCTGCCTGAATAAAGAAGGTAGGATAGCTATGACTTACTGTTGAACCATCCGGGATGTGGATAGTATAAGATTTGAAATCTACACTGGGTCGAATGATGACTCTGAAATATTCAGACCAATTGTTTTCAATACTCACACCTAAGTTCGTATAAATCCCCCTGGAAATTGCTCCATTATCAAACTGCTTTCCTGCGGTAATACGACCCACCTGGAGTTCAGCCACAAAATCATAGCTCCAAAAGGAGTAGAACTTATACCCTACCATTCCAAATAATCTTGAATATCGCGTGCGTTTGACATTTGGCTCATAGTTTCTTACCTGGCCTGCATAATTCGTAGGTTCTAATCGCCGGAGGAAATGAAACTCGTAGCTGTAACCCGCACCTACCCGGAACTTATCAAAGTTGTAATGGATGGAAAGTGTGATTGGAATGCCCCTGGACCCTCCTTTAAATCCAAAATCAGTGGTGTCTGTGTCTACAAGGAAGGTTTGATCTCCCAAAGCTGGATTATAAACTGGATTAGATAAATAGTCAAAAGGTAGATCAAAAGGGTTTTCAAGCGAGGTTTCAAATCCTGGCTGAGGATCATTAAGCCAGTCAGTATAACCAGAAAATGTACTACCCAGATTTTCAATATCATTTGAAAAGATGAATTGATTTTGTGCATCCTGATAGAAATACACGCCACTCAGCTGATGCGAGTAGCTGGTGATGCCGATTCCTGTGGTTGCTGTGATACTAAATTTGTTTAGAAATACGTAGACAGGATTTCGATAGATATCGTATTTCTCATAAATATCCTGAGAGAGGCCCTGAAAGGTGATTAAACCAAATAGGGAAAGAAGGCTATATCGTTTGATAGCGGCGAGCAAATCAACTCAAAATTACATGGTATCTATGAGATTGCCTTGAGAGCCATTTATAGTACATATCGCTCATAGTCTTTGTATCTTTTTGAAATCTTTAATCAAGACGTGTAATCTCAAATAATAATGGTTGGTAAGGTGGTATGGAAGTTACATAATCAGGAATGATGCCATCTGCTACCAAGTCATCTGAAATAAAATCAGGGATTACCAACGCACTTTCCCGATAACCTTGTGAAGAAGGTATCATGATTAGCGCTCGTTCATCAGTTTGCATCAAAGAGGCACCAAATTCAAATCCAACAAGTAGTTCACGAGGATCATTGGATCCATAAACCCACTCAAATCCTGAGTCGCTTCCAAAAGGTGTATCATCAATAAATCGACCATTGTAGTCCACAATGATGGTATCGCCATTTAAAGGGAGTGACCCTGATCCTGCACTTAGTCTTTTATAAGAAATCCCTGAGGCTGAGAATTGCTGCACCCGATTTAATGGATTTGCAACCGTATCGTTCAGATTATTTGCAGTGATGTAATCATCGATCGCAATAATATCCTGAGCAAACAGATCTGACTCGGAGTGAACTCCTACCACCTGAATTTCCAAGTGAGCGATTAAGTTAGGATTAATAGCACCTGAAGTTAGATCCTGGTATGCTTGCTCAGGTGGAAGAATAAAATTGTAAATCTCTCCCTCCCGCATAAAAGTAACTCCTCTGTCAACCCCCAATGGGTAAACAGCTGAAGCACCTACTTTGAAGATTAACGAATCTCCGTTGCTACGTTGATGACTTGCAATCACATTACCATTAAGATCGCTGAGGGTGTAATAGATTGCAACAACACTTCCGGATGACACCTGTGCTCCTGACGGATTTAGCGAATTAGCATAATAGTAGATGCCTGTGACATCATCCCGTGAGGCTGAAATACTGGTCGAATCCAACCATGCCTGAATATTTCCATCAGCAGAGGTAGAGACGCTATCATCATTGCCACATGATAGGAGTAGTATTCCTGAAAAAACTATGAGTATGTATCTAATCACTACCACCAACAACGTATCAAATAGGCGTAGATTATTGGAAGGTCTTACAAAACATTTGGAACACAGGGATGTGATCCAACTCAAGCTTCTCTCCTATTAAAATCATCCGCTGATACTCAGATTTTCCAACCTTATGATTTTCGTTGATAATATCCTCGTCGTTTTCAAGAAAAAAACTGGCGATGAAACGGATCAGTAAATATGGAGAATGAAGCACTGCCTGACGGTATTCATGATAATCTATCGGCTCATGCTTTTCAACCGGGGCATGTACCATGCTGTCCAGACCACAGGTGACTTTGATTGTCATCTTCAGCACATCGAAAAACTTATCCTGCCAGTTGTAATAATTCTTGATCAAAAATTTCATGGCATAGACCACCGGGTCTTTCTTCATGAAATACCCTCCTTTGGAAAGCTTTCTCGCCTTCTTATTCAATGCCATTTCCTCAAATAAGGTAATCTTACCATCTGCCATGGCTATGCCGATAGTAGGTGTCATGATGATAAGAGAAAAGAAGTCCTCATCACTGACTTCCAGGTATGGAGCTTCGGTCTTGAGAAAATCTTTTTTTAATGTTTTGGTAGCCTCCAGCACTTCTGGGTAAGCGATCATGGACTCTATTTCGTACTCGGTGAACATGCTTAGGGTTGGTTATTATTATGCCTCAAAATAAAGCCTTTTAACTAAATAGGGAAAAGTCCTCGTCTAAATATTCAAAGATTTATTTTCGCTGTAAAAATGATCTTATGACTGATAAAAATATTCAGCTTGCAATTCAGGTAGTACCACTAGAGCGAGAAGGAAATGTTTATGAAAAGATTGATGCTGCCATCGATGTAATACAGAACTCAGGAGTGGAATATCTCATTACGCCAATGGAAACGGTGATGCAGGGACCATACGAGAAGCTACAGCAAGTAGCAAAGGATGCCCAACAGGCATTGGTTAATGCCGGCTGTACAGAGTTTCTTGTGAACATCAAAATGCATATTCGAACAGACAGGGATGTAACTATGGACGAAAAAAGGCTGGACAGATAGATTAGAGAGTTGACTTACTCTCCAGTGATTGATACGTCTGAAATTGCGTCTTGCCTTTCTCTCCTACGAATATGAATGTCTGCGAGTTTTCCCCTCTAGGGCCATCAGTATGTAGCGTTATTTCATTCTCTCCTTCTTCTAATGGCACACGCGAGTAATGAATACTATGAGGTATGGTTTGCCAGTTTCGAGTGTCTGCCTGCTCAGAAGCAAAGTTCACCAGCCCTACTAAAAAGCCAAGCGTTTCATCTTCTTTCCGAACTTGTTTTTCTACCGTTTTTTTGATGGCTACCCGTAACAACCCTTTACCAAGCTCCTCCAGCATGCGTTCTCGCAGGGTTTTAAAAGCAATGGCGTTAATGTCTTCAGCTTTTTCAAGTGGGTAAAAGTAGTTATCTATTTCAAGACTGGCATACTGAAAGAACGGCTCACGCTCTACGTATTTCGGAAAAGCTACTCGTGTCCCGGTCAAGTCTGTGATACTGGCATTACCGTCTTCACTAGTGTCGTAATAAAAAGGAAAGTTGAGACCGTACTCTTCATTCTGAAAGAATATCTGCCCTCCGTCTCCTTTCACGGCTACAAAGTTGATTGACCACTCGTCTTTTACAGGAGATAGCCCATTATGCCAAAAGAAGACCAACTCACCGCCAGATGCAGGAGGCAGAGGTTTGTATTCCATACCTAGCTCTTCACTGAATTTGTCCAGCTCTTCGGGGAAGCCGGCAAGTGATGCAGTTCTGAGCAAATCCTTTTTCAATTGCTCCGGAGCAGACAACCCAAACATTTCAGAAAATTCATTTTGATAAATCTCCAAAGAATTCCGGTAAGCAATGAACGCATTGTTATAGTCTCCGGAAGCATCATAAATAATGCCCATTAGATTGTTAATGAATGCGTCTTTTTGATACTTATTTTCAGACACGTACTTATCTCCTAATTCATAGAGTCGCTGATTCAACCTTCTGCATTCTACTAATGCAGCATCGTAATCTCCCATTTTCAGGAAGTTCAATGCTTTGTAATAGAGTAGCATCAAATGTTCGTGATCCTCACCCGGGTAAACGATTAGGTTTGGATTTAGAAAATAGGATGCGGCGAAGTTCAAATAGTTTTTGTGATAGTCTTCACCAAAAAGGTAGGCCTGCTCCAGCCACTTATTACTTTCCTGATAGTTTCCTAACAGATGCTCAACAACACCCTGATTGGCATAATACAGAAAGCGGGTTTTGCTCTTAGCAGCCTTTTTATTCTGATCCAGGATGTTTGCTGCTTCTTCAATATTTCCTTGCTCAAAATTCTTGTTGAACTCATAATTGAGCTGATAGAACGAAGCACATCCGCTCAGTAGAATAAATACAGGTATACTGAATATGGTCTTTCTGGAAACCATGAAAGTGTGGTGATTTGAATAAGTTGGTGAAATGAGTTGCGGGTTTTTCGCAACTCATTCGATTTAATTTTTGATGTACTTTTTGATCTCCTTGTCTCCTATCCAAACCTTTTCATTCGTTTCGATATTGGTGAGCTCAAGATTCACTTTATAGTTCACAACTTTCTCCTTCTTATAAGAATCAGTCACGGCAGTGATCACACCAAACATCATGAAGTCAGCACCAAGCTCTTTTCCCCACTTGGCTTGTGTTTCCGGAGAAGCAAACTCTCCTTGTTCCGCACGTTCTTCACGTAGCTTTTCTCTGAATTCTGCATTTGATACTACACGTACAAATCCTGAGTTAATAAACTCTCTTTCAATGTCCTTGATGAACGTTTCGGATTCAATGTGTTCAGCGCTTTTATTTTGTACATAACCAACAATCACAACAGGCTTACGATCGTTTTGGATTCGAAAGTCATTGTGCCATGGCCTGCCAGTAACATCCTGAATCATTTCTTCAGCTACTAGCTTTGAGTCTGTGTCATTCCATCTACCACTAAGATCAACTTGCTGATCCGGGTTGATTCGGGTTACCTGTCTGTTACATGAAGCAAGCATAACAACAGCTATGAGTATCATGGATAATTGAGTGATTCTATTCATTTCCTTTTTAATTATGGTGTAACAAAGATAGGTGAACAATCACCTAAAAGTCTGCGGATATTTTGAAATTCAAAAACCTTGCCGATAATGAATTCGGTATAGCTAATTGTGCGCCTGTGACGTCTTGTATCCAGGAATAAGATAGGGTATTGTCTGCCCCCAGCACATTCAGCACTTCAGCTCTTAACCATAAGGTTTTCAGGTACTTATTGTAATTTAATTCGAATGATTTTGATATGCCCAGATCTACCCTATTATACTCATCACCGGAGAAAATATTTCGTGCATTTATTTCATTTGGAGGTCCCAACGGATAGCCAGAGCCAAACACAGAATTAACATATACGCGCATGGTAGGGTCTCCCGGAAGGTGATCTTCAAAATAGAATGCCAGGTTGATTCGCTGGTCTGTTGGCCTTCGAATGTACCCCTTATCATCTTCCATAATGTCTTCCTGAGTGTTCAAAATCCCAAGACTAAACCAGGATTGTGTACCGGGAATGAATTCTCCATTGACTCGAAAATCAAACCCATACGCAAAAGCCTCAGCGTCATTATTAGCGAAATACCTTAGCCGCACATTATCGATATCATAGGCAATCACATTTTTCATGTGCTTGTAATATCCCTCAACGGAAAAAAGAAATGGCCGATTCCACCAGGTGATTAACCGCTCCATCGCCCCGATGACATGAGCGGATTGTTGGGCCTTCACATCATTCTGTATGTCTCCATTCCGATCCCTCAGCTCACGATAAAATGGTGGCTGGCTGTATTTACCAACAGATACCCGAAAAGTCGTTTCTTTTTCCCAGTTGGGTCTAAACCGATAAATCAACCTTGGACTTAGGAGTGTCTCATCGTTATAGTCCATGTGGTTGAGTCTAGCTCCTACATTGACAGCATGCATCGAGTCTTTGGAAAAAAGAGTGGTTTGAAGATAGCCGGTATATATATTCGTCTCTAAGTCAAGCTCGTTGAAGGTACTTTCATTTAGGTTAACGAAACCTGCAGAATCGAGGAAAGCGTATTCATTCAACTCATCATTAATGATGTTTTTGTTGTAGCCAATTCCAGCCTCTAGAATGGACCAATCGGAAAGTAGATACTCGTTTCGCCATTCTGTATTATAAATCTGTGCCTCAAGTGTATTCCTTCCATAATTAAAATTGGTTCCTATACCGCGAACGACCACACATTCATTGAAACTGTTAGAACCCGGATTATTATCTATATCGCATATTCTGTATGCCCCTTCCACATTGTAGTTTTCTCGCTCTGATGTGTAAACTCCAGACACTATCCAGCGACTAAGGAAACGATTTGACCATCGGTGAGAGAGATTGAACCCACCTTGATAGGTATCATAGTCCAGCTCTTCCCTCCCATCAAATGCTGTTTGAATTCTCAGGTTTTGGGAAACTGAACCAAAGTCTGTGGTTTGGGATTCCGGTAAGGTGAGGTATCTGTTTCTTCCGTAAGAAAGCAGCCAGTTTAGCTTTGTTCGGTTGATTTGTTCACTTCCTTTCTCCGTTAAATCAAAAGTGAAAAATCCCTGAATATCACTGTAAGTTGGCAGGTACTGGCCATCTGTCTCCAGGGTACTTAATAAATACCTCGAGTCTCGGTGACGGGCGCCAAACAGGTATTGCACATTATCATTGATCCGATTTCCAATGAAAGCCGAACCACCCAGCAATCCAAAATTAATCTGGCCTTCGAGAGACTCTGGTTCTTTGTAATCGATGTTCAAGGACGATGAAAGCTTATCTCCGTATTTGGACTCCCACCCGCCTGCATAGAAGTTAATATCACCAACCAGATCTGGGTTTACAAAACTGAGCCCTTCCTGTCGACCGGCATTGGCAAGAAACGGACGGTAAACAGGGATATCGTTTACGTAAACAAGGTTTTCATCAAAATTCCCACCACGGACATTATAAGCGGAGGATAGTTCATTGTTTCCGGCCACTCCCGGAAGTGTGAGCAATACTTTATTAAAATCACCAAAAGCAGACGGAAGATTCTTCGCAGACTTAGCATCAATTTTTGTTGCAGGGTCAATTGGATCCCGATCCCTTTCCCCCTCTACTTCCACATCATCCAATTGGGTGGCTTTTAGCTTCATGGTGACGACAAAATCACTTACTCCTGTGGGGATACCCGAAAGTTCATAGGTTCCATACTGAACATGTGAGAAGATCAGGTCGTAGGTTCCTGAATCCAATTCAAGCAGAAAGTACCCATCCAGATTGGATACTGTACCTTTAGTTCTGTCGTCTTTGAGGATGACGCTGACTGCTGGAATCGGTTCTCCCAATTCATCTACAATCCTACCCTCAATTACCTCACTTTGCGCAACAAGTGGGATTGAAATGAAAAGAAATAATAGCAAAGTCAGCGCTCTCAATTGATTACGCTTTTTTAAGATTTGCGATGGTTTGGGCCGGGTCATCAGATTTAAAAACGAAACTTCCTGCCACTAGCATATCTGCACCTGCATTAAAAAGCTCTCCGGCATTTTCGTCATTGACTCCCCCATCTATCTCGATGATGATTTCCGGGTTGATATCATCTGCCATCTCTTTAAGTTTTCGAACTTTGTCAAAAGTGGTTGGAATGAATTTCTGACCACCAAAACCGGGGTTTACTGACATAAGCAAAACCAAATCAACATGTGGTAATATTTCTTCCAGTGCACTTACGGGCCTATGTGGATTGATAACCACTCCTGCTTTCGCTCCTAAATTTCTAATTTCTGTTACCGTGCGATGCAGGTGTCTGCAGGCCTCTTCATGAACAGTGATAATCTCTGCTCCCGCCTTCATACAATCCTCCAGATAAGGATCCGCATGCTCAATCATTAGATGGAAGTCCATCGGCTTTTTTGCATGCTTGTGAATGGCCTGGCATACCGGGAAACCAAAGGAGATGTTAGGGACAAATACCCCATCCATAATGTCGATGTGGATATAATCTGCTTCGCTGTTGTTGAGCATTTCAACTTCCTGCTGTATGTTACCAAAGTCTGCAGCAAGAAATGAGGGGGCGATGAGTTTTTTGGACATTAGAAATTGATGAGTTTGACGATCTTTTGATTCTTTCCTGTTTGCAAGAATAAGAAATAAACTCCTTGTTGACTACCGTCTATCGTCAATTCCATGTTTTCTTTGATGTCCTTCCGCTTAAATTCCTTATTGAAGACAAGGCTTCCTTTTGGATCAAGAATCCTTATTTGCATGCCTTCTTTAAACTTACCATTTGTGATTAAGTAGAGTGTATCTCCAACAAATGGGTTTGGATAGAAGGTGACTCTGTCTTCTAGGATGTCGTTGATGTTCAGTGCTTTGACATCTTTAGCATAAATGTAGTTTGGCACTCCCCACCCCAGCATAGTATCAGGACTGCCATCCAAATGACCAGAGTTTTTTATAGCAGCAATAACTTCATTGTACCTCCTATCAGGATTCATTTGCCATATACACGCAGCAAATCCCGCAATCAAAGGAGAAGCGAAACTTGTACCACCACCCCTTTCAATTGAGCCATTTCCTCTCATTACTGCAGTACCATCACCAAAAGCAGAAACATCAGGTTTAATTCGTCCATCAGTTGTAGGACCTACAGAACTGAAATCTGAACGCTCGAAATTAGGATCCACACTGCCTACAGCCAGAATTCTGTTGGCGTCTGCTGGATGGCTAATCAGATTGCCGGGAGGTGTTCTTCTTCCGCTATTACCAGCACTCGTTACCACTACCATCCCTTTCTTAGCAGCCATTTCAGCAGCTATGGACACGATCGCTGTTTTCCCATCCAGATCATCTTTGGTGTAATCGTGTGCTGAAATATCAAACGTACTGTATCCCAGTGAAGCATTGATCACATCAGCTCCAAGGCTATCAGCAAACTCAGCACCGAGTAGCCAGTTGTACTCTTCCACCCGATCCTCACTTCCGCCTTCTTCTGTAACACACAGGATATAATCAGCTTCGGGAGCTACCCCAATCAGGTTACCCTCTGAAGAAGTATAGTTTGAAGCGATGATGGAAAAAACGGATGTACCATGATCTCCGAATTGAAACACATTGCCGGAATTCTCTACGAAATCTTTCGTGGCGACAATCCTATCATTCTCCCACAGATGCTGAAATGGGGTGAATTGGTTTACGCCCGTGAATCCATTGTCCAGCACTGCAATGAGCATTCCCTGGCCTTTTATGTTGTCTTCATGCATCTTATCTGCACCTAACATCACGAGTTGAATGTCAGAGTTTCCGTCCACTGAAACTGGTGGATCAAATGCATCCGGGTTAGACGGAATGTTCTTTTCATAGCTAAGTCTTGTTGTATCAGCTATCCATGCTATACTATCTACAAAAGCCAATTTTGATACTTCATCTAGCAGTGTTGTGTCGGCATTGACTAAAGCTCCATTCATCCATCTGGACGTAAAAAAAACATCTATACCAGCATCTTTGAGTCCCTGGACGTATATTGGTGAAACCGGTAAATCTTCTTCGGTAATGCTAATGCCCTGATTAACTCTTCGGTCGATGGCTCTTTGTGTCAGAAAAGCTTCTGGGTTGGAAATGGAATAAGGATATGAATCACCGGACTTGTCAGTGAAGTAAATAAAATACCTATTGACCTGACTTTGAGAAAAACCACTTTGAGCAAAGAGAACGAAGGCAAACAACCAGCAAAACCTATTCTTCATTTCCTATTTCTATTAATGTCTGTCGAAGAGCTCTACCTGCAATTACTTCTCCAAGATCAGGCCCGCAATCGCTGGAAGTACACTTCTTTTGTGTTAAATAGTTCTTTTCAACCAACCCTATTCCGCTCACGTACGCTTCACTTCGCAAATCTACTCCTGTTACATTTTCCTCTACGTCTTCAATGACAACACGAATTTGATCATTCAATGTCAGAGAATCAGCCAAGAGTGTGTCAATGGGCTCGTAATAATAGATATGCTCTGCCCTACTATTTAAACTGTTACCATCCCATTCTTTCCCTTCCTTTACAGGAAAGGTCAATTTAATAAAAGGAATGTTGTTTTCTGTGATGGAAAGATAATTGGAAGTCTTCGTTACTGTCCACACAGAATCACTTACCCAATCATCCAGCTCATTTTGACGGATGTCTCTTCGCAATAAATAGGTGGTTTGATCAATGGAAGGAATCGAGTCGATGATGATTTCTCTCAATTGAAAGACTGAAGTATCAAAACCAGTGATCAGGTAATTAATCTCTTCGACATCATAAATGCGGTAATCACCAACGGCCAATGGATAAAAGTCATATCCTACGGTTTCCGGGCCTACTTCTTTGGTTTCGTTGCATGAGGAAAGAAAAGATAATGAAATCAACAAGGAAATAAACATCCCCCAGCCCACCTTCAAAGGGGGAATACCCACTAATGATGAAATTGCAATTTTCAATTTTCTCTATTCTGGTGAAAACTAGAATGGATCCAACCGCCACCAATCACATCGTCACCTTCGTAAAATACAGCCGCTTGTCCAGGTGCTATTGCACTCACTCCTTTTCCAAAATACACTTTCATGGTATCGCCAACCTGTTCAATAACGGCAGGATTGCCACTGTCATTGTATCTTACTTTAGTGATGGTATCCTTTCGCTCACCCTCAATGCTGGCATATTTCTGCATGTTTAGTTGCTTTACATACATGCCATCCCGACTCAGCTCATCAAAAGTACCTAACACCACACGATTCGTATCTTTCTGTATTTCAGTTACATATACTGGATAACCTAGGGCAATTCCTAATCCTTTTCGCTGACCGACTGTGTAGAATGGATAGCCTTCGTGTTTACCAACTACTTCCCCTGTTCCTTCCAATACAAACTCTCCACCTGCTACTTCATTTTCCATTTCTGGAACTCTTCGCTTGAGGAACCCACGGTAGTCATTATCTGGAACAAAGCAGATTTCATATGATTCGGACTTAGACACTAGCTCATAGAATTCTCGTTCACGAGCCATATCATAAATCTCTGATTTCTTTAGATGTCCAAGCGGATACTTTGTCCGGCTTAAGCTTTCCTGAGATATCCCCCAAAGAGCATAGGATTGATCTTTGTATCCATCCACACCTCTGGAAACAACGAATCGATTGTTTTCTTCCCGGATGTTTGCATAGTGACCAGTGGCGATGTATTCACAATCCAGCTTATCGGCCCTCCTCAACAACGCATCCCACTTAATGTGCGTGTTACACATCACACATGGATTGGGCGTTCTGCCTGCCATGTATTCATCTGTGAAGTAATCAATTACGGCATCACCAAACTCTTCTCTGATATCGACAATAAAATGTGGGAATCCAAGATTTACGGCGATGTTACGTGCGTCGTTGATTGAATCAAGGCTGCAACAACCTGTCTCCTTGCTGCTTCCTCCTGAGGTCTGATAGTCCCATGTTTTCATGGTCATCCCAATCACCTCGTATCCTTCTTCGTGTAGCATCACTGCTGCGAGTGAGCTATCTATGCCGCCGCTCATGGCAACTAAAATTCTTCCTTTTTTACTCATTGTGTTGTACTTCTGCCGGGTTCACAGCCACGGTTTATACAAAAATTTATGCAAAGGTACTGCTAATCAACAACACCCACCACCATCATAGAAATAAGTACTCTTGCTAACATAGATATCTTCGTTATTCATTGCTTCTAAATTGCCAGCGGTTTTATCGCATACAGATAATGGTTGGTTATACATCAATACATGTCCGGAATGATCATCAAAATATTCTTTATCTCCGGTGTAAATGGCTGTTTTCCCAGTAAAAACACAGGGCCCATCAGTCGGCATAGGATCCTTGATGGCGCACACTTCTACACTTTCGATATGAATAGGCCGATCCGTATCATAATGCTTGGTGTCCAGAATACGATATGGACGCTTTGCGCGTATCTCTACCGTTCCAAAACCTACCTCAGTGATCATGTTAATATACTGTTTTAATGGCAATGCCCCACTTAAACATAACCCCCTTAGCTCCGGGTCATTCTTAAGCTTTTCTGGAATCTCATCCTCTGAAACTGGGTCAGACAATACCAATCTTCCGTGGGGTTTGAGGACACGGTAAATCTCTTGTAAAGCCTTCTTCAGATCTTCTTCCTTGAAAATATTGAATAGACAGTTTTGAGCTGCCACATCGATAGTTGAATCCTCAACTGGGAGGGTTAAAGCGTCACCTTTTCTAAGGCTTACAAAATCAGATCGAAACCATTCGTTTGAGTCCTCAGCTTCCTTGAAATTGCGCTTACATGCTTCCAACATTTCATCAACCACATCCACACCTACGACCCCTTCTGTCTGTCTGCTGAAATAAGAGAACTGCAATAGCTCCATGCCACCGCCGACACCTACGTATAAGATTTTTGGTTTGTTAATGAGGTCACGAGGATGAACGGTGCTACCACATCCATAATTCATCTGCTGCATGATTCGTGGAATATCTAAGCCAGGAAATGCCCAAATGGGCGTAGTAGTACAACAGAGACCTATGTCGGGTGTTTCTGCGGCACGCTTATATATGTCCTTGGTAGTATCTAAGTATGTTGCTTCCATGAAATCAAATGTTGATAGCTAAGATAGTTGGGTCACGTACGTTGTAAACACAACGATCAGATTTTAAGTATGAATTGTCATCCAGGTTTCCTATGAGATGGAATTACGAACTCTACCAGTGTATTCTCTAAGAGCTGTTTTGAAATCTACCTTGTTTTCCTCCATACTTCGAATGATCTCTATAGCAGCGTAAGCATGTGTGAGCTGCTCTCCCTCATCTTCACCTGGTATCTCAATTTGAGGGATTTGTTCTTCGGCTATTGCTGCCTCTGCTTTCTCCAGTTCCTCTTTTGAGTATTTTTCAACAAGTTGCTTAATAACAGGTATCTTCATTAAAGTTCATTTATTAGTTCAACTACTGCATCCTCTCTGCTGGTGGCCTGACCGGATACTAATTCGCCGTTTTTGAAAGTTGCAAAAAACGGAAGATTTGTCACCCCTGCCAGTTTACGTGCCTCCGGACTTTTCTCGGCATTTATATCAAGAAAGGTAACATCCTTGAACCGATCATCATCAGACAGTCTTCTGAATTTTGGAGCAAACAAGCGGCAGCTTCCGCACCAGTCAGCGAAATATTTTACCACCACTTTTTCATTGTTGTCTATTGCGCTTTTGAAGTCTTCGTCTGTCTTTAATTCTACAGCCATTTTTTATGTTTTTTCGTGTCAAAACAGCAAATTAATTCAAAATGTTTCGAATGGTTGGTTTTCTTTGTGCGAGAAAATATTTCATCTTATGGCTCTCAAGACTTTCGTTAAAATCAGTAGCATAAGCAACCTTTCAGATGCAAGGTATTGTTCTGGAATGATGGTAGATGTTTTAGGCTTCAATATTGATCCGAACTCATCATCACATGTGTCTGAAGATGATTTTAAAGAAATCACCGAATGGGTAGCAGGTGTAAAATTTGCTGGTGAATTCCATAATTCCTCTATGGATCAAATTAAAGACACAATCAAAAAATACCCAATTGACTACATAGAAATAGGAAATATTGATTTGGTAGAAAAGGTGGAGCTTCTGGGCAAGCCAATCATTTTTCGCTTATCAATAAATAGTGAGGAAGACTTATCGAAAGTGAAGTCAACGTTAAGTTACCTTGATGAGCTGGCTAAGTTGGTGTTGTTTCAATCTGATAATCAAAAACTATTTAATCAGATAGACGCACAGATAGGATATTACAATGGAAATCTTAAGTTGATAAAGGGTTATGGTATTACTGAGGATGAAAGCCTGGGTAATTTCCCTGGACTGGCACTGGAAGCCACAGAAGAAGACCGACCCGGGTTTAAGGATTACGGTCAGATCATGGACATTTTGGAGCTGATTGAGGAGGATTAACGCTTAACCTTGGTTAGCAGGTTGCTTCAAATACACATGAAAAGTGGTGCCCTTATTGATTTCTGTCTCATAAGAAACTTTACCTCCCATCCTTTCGGTAAATAGTTTAACAATCGAAAGTCCAAGACCGATAGATGTTTCTCCTTTGGTGGGTTTCGCACTCAATTGTTGGTATTTTCGAAATAGCTTTTTTTGATCCTCTGGCGTAAGTCCGGGTCCCTGATCTATTACAGAAATTTTGATCCTTTTATCTACTGGTCCGGCTAATATTCTAACTTCCGAATTCATTGAGCTATATTTTATTGCGTTGGAAACCAGGTTTTCTATTACCTGTTGTGTATAAACTTTGTCAGCACGTACGGTCAGGTTAGATGATAGCTCTGTGCACACTTTAATTAATTTTTCTTCCGCCTGAGCTTTGGTTTGTTGCACCACCATTTCAATGACTTCATGTAGATCGAAAGTTTCATTCTTAACATTAAGCTTCCCTGTTTCAATTGCATCTACATCAAGGATTTTATCTATCATGGATCTCATTCGATCAGAAGAGTCCAAGATAAAACCAAGCAGCTTTTGTCCCTGATCGCTAAGCTTTTCGCTTGATTCGATTATTTGTGAACCATTAAGAATATTAGAAAGTGGCGAACGAAGGTCATGTGCTAAGATTTGAATGAGGTTGTTTTTCTCCTCGTTTAACATTCTTAATTGGGCATTAGCATCTTCGGCAAGCTTACGTTGTTCACGTAATCGAGCATTGTTCTTTGATTTTACTCGATAGAGGGCATAAAGCAGGCCTAAGACAACCAAAACTACAACGATAATACTTATCAGAATCAGGGTGAGAATCTCGGAATTTTGATCGCGACGAGCTGCTTCTAGCAATCGCTCATACTGTGCTTCTTTTTCTCGGTTTGAAAGTATTATTTCTTCTAATGGACCAATCTCTGCTGATTTTGATATCCTGTTGATGATTTCACCCGCATTCGCACCCAGGTATTTAGTAATAATTGCTTGCCTGTCAATTGAGAATTGCTTGCTATTAAAGTAATCGTTTACAGGATCATCCCAGTCACTGTTTTTTGGATAGATCATTGCAAGACCTTCTAGCTTGACCGGAAAGAAGAACTGTCTTTTAATGTTGTTATTTTTTTCAACTGCAACAAGAAAATTGGCAATATCCACGTATCCAAATTTTTCACTACCACCTTGTATCAGCTCAAGAATATCTCCACTATTAGAAGTGTACTCTAAATCAAATTCAATTTGCAATTGAGATTTCAACTTGTTTAAAGCGTCAATCAGGGTAGTATTTTTTATAGAAACGGCAGTTTTACGGTCTAGAATTTGACCTAATTGATATTTTGAAAGTGCAACAGGAATATTAGCATTAGAAACCAAAACAGCAACATCTGCCATGTATGGTGCAGTGAAATTGAAGTATTGTGACCGTTCTGATGTAATGGAAATAGATGAAGCACCGAAGGTCCCATTCGTGCCATTTCTAATTCGATCCATTACTAATTCAAAGCTTTCTGTCTTAATCCATTCCAGCTTAATATTAACGCCATATTTATTTTCTAAATATGCAATAAAGGAAGTTGCAAGATCATGCTCAATACCATCTATGATGTCGCGAGAATCTTCTATGATTACATTATTAGGAAACCAATAGAATTCTACGGTTCCTTGTTTGATTTGTAGAATTCGATTCCAGCTATCTCCACTTCCAATGGCTGTAAATGCCTGGATCATTAAAAATGCTATTAAAATTATCTTTCCCATAACCCAACTAAATACTTAAAATAGCATTCATATTTGTTAAATCCCTTTATTAGTAAATAAGTGTTAGACGAATCCTCATCATGAATGGACCAGTAAATTTATGAAGCTAGCGGCAATGATATATTAATGCTGGTTCCTTTATTAAGCTCAGATTCAAATTCAAGCTTCCCGTTATGATTCTTAACAATCGAAGAGCATATGTAGAGACCCAGCCCTGTGCCTTTTCCAATTTCTTTTGTTGTATAGAATGGATCAAATAGTCTATTCAATTTCTCTTTTGATACACCTACACCTGTATCATGTATGGTAAGATGGATTTTCTTGTGGCTGATTTTGCTGGAAATGTGTATTGAACCTGATGAATCTATGGCATCAATGGCATTTTGGATCAGATTGAGGAAAAGTTGATAAAACTGGTATTTGTCTCCATTCACCTTTGGAGATGCTTTATCTAACTCTTGAAATATGGTGATTTTACCATTCGTTTGAGCTAAAAGCATTTCCACTGAATTAGAAATGATTTCATTGATATCGAATACCTGAACATTGTCGAGAACTGAGCGGTATTGATTTAGCCCTTCTACAATTTGGGTTGACCTAAGAACACCTTCCTTAATCCCATCTATCATTTTTTCAACTTCTTTAATTTGCTCCCCACTCAAATTTTTGTTTAGATAGATTTCCAAAAGTTCAACACCTCCTTTTATGAAATTTAATGGATTGTTCAGCTCATGTGCTAATCCCGAGGAGAGGCTACTTAGTGCGGCATTTTTTTCGGTTTGAACAAGCTCTTCTTTCGCATCCTGCAGCGTCTTAACCAATTCTGACAATTGCTCCTTCTGTTTTTCAAGCTTTTTGTTGGTCTTGTTTAATTCTTCTGTACGTTGAGCAACAATATCCTCAAGTTCATCTCTATAAATAGCTATTTTCTTTTCGCTAGCGCTTAACTTTTTATTTTGCTGTGTAAGATCCTCTATTAATGCCTCGTACTCTTTATTGAACTTTATAACAATGTACACAATGAAATAGGCTACCATCAATATTAAGAGAAGATTAATACTCCATGCTATCACTCCCAGTTCTTTATACGGTATGGGTTTTAAAATGCCATTTATATGCAGAAATGCAAGAACTAGGAGACTCACTGAGGTAACTAAAACATATACTAAAGATCTTTTGGCTGAGAGTGAGATATATGCAAAAAATGGAATGAGAATTAATAACACTTTATTAGCGGAAAGTATCCCAATCTCAAACATATCCACCAAAACCACGGCATAAATGCCGATTAACACTATCGTACTTTTTAGTTTGATACTCAGGGTTTTTCTGAAGTAAGTAACTATGGAGATTGTAACGACTACTAGAAAGTCTGAAATAAATGAAAATTCAAACCCACTGTTTTTGAGCTGAATTAAGCTAATTAGATAGGTGAAAATCGCAATGAAACAACTCACAAGAAGCGTTTTATTGATGATTTCTTCTCTGAATTCTTCTATTCTTTTCTTGCTATCAAGTGGCATTTTATTGTGATTAGAGTAAGTAAACCAGCTGAAGAATAATTCTGTTTTAGATTCTATTTTAAAAATTTTAATTTATCAATTGAAGTTTTTAGGGTTCAAATTCTGTATTTACTTATTTAATAGAATTTTATACTGAATCGATATCCCGCAACCTATACAATCATCTAAATACCAATTGATTTACATCAATTAATCACTTAAAATTTTGATTGAGGTTAAAGCACTTCTAATTAAAAACAGCTATTTTATTTTCGACGAATAACGGCTTAGATGGGATTAAAATATGAATACAAAAGCGCAACACTCGTTGACTTTAAAAGCGTAAATCGAATTCAACTTTTTGAAGATAAATGATGAGTCAATATCTTTTATTTTAGCTAAATGCATCTAGAATCATTTTCAGCACTTGATTTCGAAACAGCTACGTGGAACCCGGCGAGTGTTTGCCAGGTAGGGATCGTGCGAATGGAGAATGGTGAGATTGTTGAGAAAGTAAACCGACTGATACAACCTCCAAAAAATGAATACTTCTATAAAAACATAGAGGTTCATGGTATAATGCCGGAGGACACTGCTAATGCACCCTTATTTGAAGAAGTATGGTTTGACTTTAGGCACTTAATTGAGGATCAGGTGGTCGTGGCTCATAATGCCAATTTTGACGTCAACTGCCTAAGGAACAGCCTGGCATACTATGATATCGTTCAACCAGATTTTGAGGTACGATGCACGCGCGTCATCTTCAGGCGAGGACTTGCCTATCTGAGTAAAAAGTACAAGATCCAGCTCAATCATCATGATGCTTACAGCGATGCTCATGCATGCGCTCAGCTTTATTTGATGCATTTGAGACGTCAGGCCTTGCCAAAGACAGGCACTTTGTTTTAATCACCAATCAACGGTAATCCCCGGATCTACCACCTCTCTCCCACCTTTATCTTTCATCCGAGCTGGTATGCTTTCTTTAATCGTGTTTATTAAAGCATCAAAAAGATGTTCTTTTCCACTAAGTTTTCTGCTGACAAAGCCAATTTCCCTGATTTTATCGTCTAAAACAGCGAGATGCTTTTCCTGATCAGATTCGAGACTCAGAGTGGTCAATTCCGGAAGAATAGTAGCTCCCCCGTAATGGTCAACCATGCGAATCAATGAGTCAATGCTACTGCACAGATACTTCAGCTTGGTAGTAGATTTAATGTTTTTGTATGAACAGATATCATTTACCTGATCTCTAAAACAATTACCTTCCTCCAACAACCACAAGTTTTCTATTTCAATATTGGAAATGCTATAGCTTTCTGATGACTCAAACAATTCATCATTCTTGTAGAGAAAGAATGACTCATAAAATAGCGGGTTCACTGCAATTCCTTGTCGTTCTATGGGTGTGGAAATGATCCCGCCATCAAGTTCACCCAGTCTGATTTGATGGAGGATTTGCTCCGTCAGCTGCTCATGTACTTCAATGGTAATTGCAGGATATTTATTGGTGAAGTCATCGATGAACATTGGAATAAGGAATGGAGATAGCGTGGGAATCACACCTAATTTGAGCACCCCTTCAAATTCATTGCCCAGGCTGATGGCATAGGCTTTTAATTGCTTACTAGCTGAAACGATCTCACCGGCACGTAAAAGAAACTTGAGTCCTTGTTCAGTAGGCTCTATTTTCGATTTGGAGCGGTCAAAAAGGGATATCCCGATTTCGTTTTCCAGGTTTTTGATCTGAAGACTAAGCGCCGGTTGGGTCATTCCCAGTGATTTTGCTGCGTGAGTAAAAGATCCCAGTCGTTCCAATGTAAGCGCGTATTCCAGTTGCTGTAGATTCATAAGAGAATTTAATGACCTTATTTAAGTCATAAATATATCATATCACATCTTCGCGTCAAATTCAAATAAATAATAACGCAATGATAGATTTAACAGAAGATAACTTAGCAAATGTGATCGATGAAAACGATCAGGTAATTGTACAATATGGAGCAGCCTGGTGTGGGAATTGCCGACTGGTAAAACCAAAATTCAGAAGATTGGCAGGTGAAAATGAAGGAGTGCAATTCATCTATGTAGATGCTGAAAAACTACCAAACTCCCGTGCATTGGCACAAGTAAAAAACCTTCCAACATTCGCAGGTTTTAAAGGTGGACAGCTGATTGCAAGCAATGCGGGCAATAAAGAGGACAACATAAAAGAAATACTACATGCGATTACCACTAATTAAACATACCCTGGATTTCATCGAGCAGAATGATGAGGATTATGTGGTAGAGGCTGTTGAGCTGTTGGAACACATGGCTGAAGTGAAAGGTATCAAAGATGAGGAATTGGATGTCATTGGTGAGTTGCTTTCTAACTTCTATGGCTCTCTTGAAGTGGCAAAAACCATTAAGGAAGGTAAACCTAAGAAAGAAGCCATGAATGAATTCATGGAGCGTGTGATGGGATCAATCAACTGATTGATCCTTTTTTATATGCATCGTACTTGTAGATGCTAAAATAAATTCAGCATGACCCTATATTCTAATTAATCGTCACACTGTTCTTGTTTTAGGGTCTCTCCTCATTAATTATATCATTAATCATTATGGAGAATGTATTTTTGGGAGGAAGGAATTTCATGTCAGTCATCAACAGAAACCTGTCAGTCGTCAACTAAATTTCATTACCTATTTAGATCATATCACTTTCGATTCCATAAACTCAAAAATTATGGAACGACGACACGACATTGACTGGCTTAGGGTGATTGCCATTATCCTGGTCCTCTACTTTCACACAGCCATGATCTTCACTGCTGAGTGGGACTGGCACATCAAAAACGATGACCTCAGCTATCTCTGGCTGGAATTCAACTTCTGGCTGAGTAGATTCCGAATGCCTCTCCTATTCTTCATTTCAGGATATGGGTCCTATCTGGCCCTTAGAAAAAGATCACCATGGAAGTATCTAAAGGAAAGACATAATCGACTGTTGATCCCTTTAATATTCGCCATGATTGTAATTGTTCCACCCCAAGTGTACTTTGAACGAATATTTAATGGCGCTACGATGAGCTATGCTACCTTCTGGCCTACCATCTTCGAAATGAAGCCCTACCCTGAGGGTAATTTATCCTGGCATCACATGTGGTTTGTGCTTTACCTTTTTATCTATTCAGCAATTCTTCTTCCGGTATTTCTTTGGCTAAGAAATGACAAGGTTAAAAACTACCTGAATCAATTGATTGAAAGACACACATGGATTTCTTATGTACTGTTAATTGTGCCTACAGTACTTATTTATGTGACTTACACGGTCTTTACAAATCGAACCAATGCATTGATTGGAGACTGGGGCTGGATGACTTATTGGGGTAGTTTTTTCCTGGCCGGATACTTTGCCGGTATCATTCCCGCCATGTGGGATCGCATTGAAGCTGACACCCGAAATCTGGTAGGCCTGGCGTTTCTTAGCACAATCATTTTAAATTACTTTCGATGGAATAGAATTGAGCTAAATGGTATTGGAGAAAGTCTTTTTTTAGTACTTCTTGCGGTTTCTGGTTGGTTGTGGCTGTTGTCCATGCTTTCACTAGGTAAAAGATATCTGAATAAGCCTAACCCTATTTTAGCATACGCAAACCGTGCCATCTATCCGTTCTACATCCTGCACCAGACAATTATCATCATCATTGGATACTATATTGTTACTTTAGTTGATGAAGGGATTTTGGCGAAATACCTCTTTGTGAGCACCGCTAGTTTCATTCTATCCGTTGCAGGATATGAATATCTTATTCGTCCTTTCAGGGTAATGCGATTTCTTTTTGGTGTGAAAGAACTTCCAAAAAAGGAGAAACAAAAAGACTTTGCTAAATTGGAAGAGCGAGCGGAGTTTAAAGCTGCCTGATTAATTAACCCAAAAAAACTAAAACCTGTCATATCGAATGTAATGAGATATCTATGTTCAATGTAAGACGGTCTAATAACAAAGGATTTCTTATCTAATTACAAAGATTTCACCTATCGTCGCAAAGACAGGTTTTAGATTGTTGAATTCAAGAAATTAATTTCATTATAAACATCAATGAAAAACCTGTGGCCTAAGATATTCCCAGCTTTTTACGGATTCATTATTTATGGCACCTTGCGCGTGGTGAACGACACCATGGGCAAGGGATTTAAGTTCTGGGAACGGCCATTATATGTCAATGTAATCGAATTCTTTGGCGTGATTCTCGTGGGATATCTTTTCACATACATCATTAAAAGACAAGAAAAAACATTCTTTATTAGTGATGCCTCTGAGATCACACTAAAGCGCTTCAGCAAGGAATTACTTAAGGTCATTGGGGTAGCACTTCTGGTAGTCAATTGCACCATTATTCCCATGGCGGCTGTAACTGATGATGGACTTTCTTTAAGTGATTTTGTTCAAATTAACATAATCCCAACGCTTTATATTGTATTGTACTTCGCCATTCGGCGTGGGAATTTCTATGTGCAGGCATTTGTCCAGAGCAAGCTCAAGTTGCAGCAAATAGAGAATGATCGATTAAACTCTGAATTGAATTTTCTTAAAGAACAATTCAGTCCCCATTTCTTATTCAATGGGCTAAACAACATCTACTTTCAGATGGACAAAAGTGTACCTGAGGCGAAGAAAAGTGTAGAAAAGCTCTCGGAGTTGCTACGCTACAGCTTGTACCAGGATCAGCAAAAGCTGGTAGAAATATCCAAAGAAGTTGATTTTATCAAACTCTATGCTGAGGTACATAGGGTGCGTAAAGATGATCTTTTAGAGTTACGAATAGATTTTGAAAATTTAGCAGGTAAAATTTTCCCTCACCTTTTGATTCCTTTGGTAGAAAATGCCTTCAAATATGTTGAAGGAAAAAAACCGATTATTGATATGAAACTCAGTACCGAAAAAGATAATGCAGTTTTCACCATATTTAATTCAAAGCGTGCACTCATGAGTAAGGATGGCGAAAGATCTGGAATTGGTTTAAATAACCTTCGGCGTAGATTGGAGCTTCTTTATCATCAAAATTACGATTTAGAGATTTCGGACAGTGAACATACATTCGAGGTGACCCTTAAATTGCCCATCCAATGACCATCAAATGTTGCATAGTAGATGATGAACCACTCGCCCGATCAGGGATTGAGGGGTATGTGGAGAATATCCCTTATTTGGCCTGCATAGGCACATTTAGCTCTGCACTTGACCTTTTAAATGAGTTAGATGACCTAAAACCTGATCTATTATTCCTTGACATTCAAATGCCCCACCTAACCGGTCTTGACTTTGTAAAGAGTCTGAAAAATCCACCTAAAGTCATTTTAACAACCGCTTATGATCAGTATGCATTGGAAGGATTTGAACTGGATGTGGTGGATTATCTTATGAAACCGATCTCTTTTGATCGCTTTTTAAAAGCAGTGGAAAAGACTAAAACGCTATTTCAAGACACTCAGGATTCCTTCTTTGTGAAGGTGGACAAGCGAATGAAAAAAGTCCGCTTTGACGACATCTTGTATTTAGAATCCATGCAGAATTATGTGGTACTAAATCTCTCAAAAAGCAAACTCATAACCCATGATACCCTTAAATCGATTTGTGAAGGGATGCCAGCATCCTTTATACAAATTCATAAACAATATGTAATCAACAAACTGCATGTGGATGCCATTGAAGGTAATCAGGTGGTTATTGGAGATCAAAAACTACCAATTAGCAGGACATACAGGGAGCAGGCTTTAAGCTACATCCTGAATAATCATTGAGATGTTAGGCTAACACCAACCATATCACCTTTTTTATACGCTCCTGAAGTAGCCATTGCCTGAAAGACTTCATCCTCCGATTTGACAATCACCAGATCATAAGATCCGTGGAAAAGCACTTCCTTCACCTCCCCTGTTTTACCATGATTATTGAGTCTGAACTGTTCCGGCCTAACGATTAAATCCTGCTTTGGCGATGACCATTTACTCCCGTCCAACTTTTGAAATGTTCCAAAAAGTCCAGCAACATAATCATTCAATGGCTCATAATACACCTCTTTTGGCATGCCTTTCTGAATGATCTCTCCTTTTTTAAGCACAAGTATTTCATCTGCCCAGGGTAAAAGATCTGAAGGGTCATGTGAAACCATAAGGATGGTTACATTCGTTTCCGTACCAATGTCCCTAATCACCTCCTTGATGATTCGTTCGTGATGTGGGTCCAGGTTGGAATACGGCTCGTCCAACAAGAGAACGCCAGGTTCTTTTAAGATCACTTTAGCCAGTGCTACTCTTTGTCGCTCCCCTCCTGACAATGCTCGTGTGTCTTTTTCTAGTAGCTCTGCAACCCGACAAAGTCTTGTAACCTGATCAAACCTTTCTTCCTCGATCGAATTAGTCATAAGAAACTCGACGACCTTAATGAATTTGGGCAACTCGAATGACTGAGACAAATGGGCCATTTCCGGGTGACCGGGAATTAATCGGTCGAGTTTCGGATAAACGGATTCATTACCCATGAGTACCTCACCCTCATCCGGCTTCTCCAGTCCGCCAATTATTTTCAAAAGCGTTGACTTTCCTGATCCGGTTTCTCCAGCTATCCCCACCTTCTCGCCTTTGCTGATTTCGAGGAATGGGCAAGCAAATGCATTTCTCTCCTGAGAGTAGCTCTTCTGTATATTTTGTAACTTTAGAAAGGACACGGTTTAATAACACTGATCTGACCAATCAGTTTAATAAATGAAGCGCAAAGATCACATTTTATCTTAACCAAAACATGAGCAAACCTGATTTCTCCTCCCTATCTGCACTTTTCGTCAATTGCACCCTTAAAAAATCACCACAACAAAGCCATACCCAGGGTCTGATGCAGGTATCAATGGACATCATGGAGAAAGAAGGTGTATCGATTGAATACACCCGTTTCGTGGATCATGACATTCCTTATGGTGTATATCCCGACATGAAAGAACATGGGTACAATTCAGATGAATTTCCTGAGGTATTCAAGAAAGTGATGAAGGCGGACATTCTAATTATCGGAACACCCATATGGTTGGGAGAAAAATCATCTGTTGCAACCAAACTGATCGAACGACTCTACGGAATGAGTGGCAAACAAAACAATAAAGGCCAATATATCTATTATGGCAAAGTTGGCGGGTGTGTGATTACCGGCAATGAAGATGGGATCAAGCATTGTGCCATGAGCATGTTATATGCGCTCCAGCACTTAGGCTATTCCATACCACCGCAAGCTGATTGCGGATGGATCGGTGAAGCTGGTCCGGGACCAAGCTACATGGATAAAGAAGCCAATGCATATGAAAATGCCTTTACCAATCGAAATACCACCTTCATGACTTATAACCTACTTCATCTGGCTAAGATGCTTAAGGAGAGTGATGGATACCCTGCCTATGGCAATTCTCGAAAAGACTGGGACGATGGCACTCGATGGAATTTTGAGAATCCGGAGTATAGGTAGTATCAATTATTTCAATAAATACTATTCTAGTATTGTGTTAAGTTTATCTTTCAGTTGATTCAGGTTCTCAGGATCAAATTTTGATGATAACTCAATTGCTTTATTGGCTGCTACTTCAGCAATATCCTTATTGCCGCTTTTAGCATAAGCTTCAGCTAATTCCGCGTGAAAGTATGAGGAGTTGGGGAAATAGGTAGTTCCTAGCTTAGCCAATTGAATGACCTGGGATAAAGTCCCCCATCTTTTGGCAGAATACACCGCTCCACTGATACTGTATCCACGCGCATGTGCATTCTCAACCGGATATATTTCAAATCCATACTTTTCAGATAATGCATTGTAGTAATCCTCGTACTCTTCTTTTGCATAATTGATACCCTTGTACCAGCCTGCTCTGCCTGGATTTTTCCATAATTCATAAGGATAGATGGCTTCCATACCAGACCTGATTCCATTCAAAACCATGAGATAGTGTTCATCTTCTTCAAAAACATCAAGCTTAATATTTACCCGATTCGGCTTGTAGGTTGATAACTTTTGTTCTGCTCTTTCGAAAGCCTCTTTGGATCCGGTAAACGTCATAAAATCGGTCTCAGCCCTGCCTAAATAGAATGTGCAATATGGAAAGTCTGGATTTGTATTATTGGAAATTAGCTCTTCAAACAAGTCTTCGCCTTCTACACGGTCCCATTCAAGGTGAGCCGACAAGGCTATGTATGCATCAAATAATTCCGGTTTTCTCGAAAACACCTCAAACAGAAATCCACTGGAAGGCGAAAGGCCAATAATCGTTCGATGATCTGCTACACGGTAGTTCTTCTCTATATATGGAATAAGCTCTTTGGTGAAGAACTCTATATATAATTCAGGTTTTCCTTTCCATCGCTCATAATTGGCCTCATATCTTTTCTCAAATTCACCATTGGCTATACTGACCACTATGCTTTCTGGCATTTTACTTCTTGAAGCCATGTATTTCGTGATGATTTGTGTGGGTTCGAATAGAAATTCGGCCTCAAAGGTGAAAATCACCGGGTACGACTGAACATGTTGTTCGTACTTAGGGGGCAGGGATATGTATATTTCCTTTACTTCATCAAGTACCTCTGAATAGAATTCAAACGTGTTGCCAATTGTAATAGCATTCGATGCATTTAGATTGGAAATTGGTTTAATCGGTTCAGACTGGGCGCTGCTACATTTTACCATAAATGTGCATGGTAAAACCAGTAAGAATAATTTGAGAAAGTTCATTGAGTAAGTTTAAGTTGTTAAACAATGATATGATTCTTAAGAACGAATCCAGACATCATTATTCGCATTTAACATCTCATTAACACCTTAACTCCATGCTTTATTAACCAAACCGAAACTTCATATACTTGATTTTTTCTCCCTTTTCGGTCCAGATACGTTCGTATTTTGTTTTGATCCCGTGATGCTCTTCCAGAAGTGGCGAGTTGTACAGATCGAAGGTGAACTCATGGTCTTTAATCTTGAAGTCTGCCAATACCTGAAGTGTATATTCAAACAACTCAGTATTATCTGTTTTAAACTTAAACCAGCCATCAGGTTTTAGAATTGTTCGGTATTTCTCAAGAAAAGATTTATTTGATAAACGATGTTTTTCATCCCGATCCTTGGGTCGGGGATCTGGGAAGGTCAACCAAATTTCATCCACCTCAGACTCATCAAACAGGCTGAGTATTTCGATGATATGTGTCCGAAGAAATGCGACATTTGTAAGTGCATTCTTTTGTGCATACTGGCTACCACGCCATACACGATCCCCTTTTATATCAATTCCAATAAAATTTCGATTAGGATATTTTTCAGCTAACGATATGGTGTATTCTCCCCACCCACAGGCTAGCTCGATTACGATTTCGTTATCATTTTGAAAAAAGTCACTCCAGTTTCCTCTAATCTTATCGTATAAGTCCTTTCCCGGTTCTATAACATTTCTGCTAGCTTTATTTTGGGCAAACTTTTCTAACTTATTTATCTTACTCAAGCTATTATCAATTCAATCAAAACATCTAATCATGAAAACCAGTATTATCCTATCCATTAGCCTACTTTTTGCCACTTCGGTTTATGCGCAGCAAAGCGAAGCAGAGGTTGTAAAAGCCGTTGATGATTTAACCATCAATTGGGATAATGAGGCTGAAAAGCTGCAAACTTATGAAGGCTTGGGCAGTTTTTGCGGAAATTCCGTTTACAGAAAACAAATTATCGGAATGCTGGATGAAATACATCACTATGACACGCTTTTGTATGGAATAGTGACAAGGAAATTTGAGGCAAATAAAGATGCCGAGGCTAAAGCAACACTAGATGATATCCAAACCCTGGAGTCTGATTACACAACCAAGGCTTTTCGTAGGTTTATTCATAAGGAATGCAATACTTATAATGAAATAGAGAATAACCTGGGCAGGGAAAAAGGAGCTGAATACAAGAAAGAAGTGAAAGCTCTGGAGAATGAATTGAAAAAGTATGTTAAAGAGATTACCAAACAAATTGACCTAATCGATGAGCATGTGCATCATTTACATTTAGGAGAAGATTAAAGCCCATCAATCTCGGCTACAACAAATGTGCTTCCTGTAACAAGAATTAAATCTTGAGGTTGCGCTTTTTCTTTTGCTTGGGCTATAGCATCATTGACATTTTTGAAGCACTCTCCCTTCTTACCATTTACAACACCCTGATCAGCTAGCTCTTCAACACTTAATGCTCGGGGTACAGAAGATTGTGTCCAGTAGATAGTAGCATCAGGAAATACAGAGAAAATCGGAGCAAGATCCTTGTCTTTGACCGTTCCGAAAATCAAGTGTAGATTTCCTTCACACATGCTAATTACCTGATCAAATAAGATTTTAAGACCATCTACATTGTGACTCACATCCGTGACGGTCAATGGAGCTTTGAATATAATCTGAAACCTCCCTTTAAGACCGGTTAATTCATTGATATCCGATAAGCCTCTGGCAATATCGTCAGTAGAAATTTCCCACCCTTGCCTTACCAGTTCATTAATGACTGACTCAATACCACCCAGATTTTTTATCAGATAGCTAGGAGCCAGCTTTTTTGGTTGAAAAGAGGGCATCCCTGCTTTAATTAAAATCGTCTCGTTATTTTCGGCAACCTGTTCGAATACATGAGCCGTTTCGGGTAGTGTCTCTCCGATTACCACGGGTACATGCTTCTTAATGATCCCGGCTTTTTCAGCAGCAATTTTTTCAAGCGTATCACCCAACATGTCCATATGATCATAGCCAATATTTGTGATCAAACAAACTTCGGGTGTTATCACATTTGTACTGTCCAACCTACCTCCCAACCCGGTTTCGATCACGGCAATATCCACCTTATGCTGAACGAAATAGTCGAAAGCCATTGCCACTGTAATCTCAAAAAATGAAGGTTGAATGTCTTCTATGGCTGGTTTGATCTGCTCCACAAAATCAATTACAAACTCCTCAGAAACTTCATTTCCATTGATTCTAATGCGCTCGGTAAAGCTTTTGAGATGAGGTGATGTATAAAGACCAACCTTATAACCAGCTGTTTGTAGAATAGCTGCAATACCATGTGCACTGGTTCCTTTTCCGTTGGTGCCAGCAATATGAACACTCCTGAACTTGCTTTGTGGGTTATCCAGAAACTCCATCAGCTTTATGGTATTGGTAAGATCCTTTTTGTAGGCCTGCTTACCCACACGCTGATACATGGGTAGTTGGGAATAAAGAAAATCGAGCGTTTGCTCGTAGGTCATCGGGATTTAATAATAAAAGTGATGGTACCGGTAGAAACAGGAGCGGTTTTATAATCTGCCGTTTTACTAAACGTGAGTTTTTCTACCGCCAATCTGTATTTTCTTTCTACCGAAGGTGAAACGGTAGATGTTACTGTTTCAATCTTGACCAGATACCCATCCTGATCCACAACGATCTTGTATACAATCTTACCTGACTCATCGGATTGATCATCTGGTTTTGGCTTAAAGTCCCAAACCCATCCTGCCAAAGCTAAATTGGCACCTTCAGAGTCACCGGTGTTTGTACCCTGACTGCCATAAATAGCTCTTTGGTCAATTTCTTTCTTTTCATCTCCCTCCGAAGGATTTTCAGATGTCTTATCAGCATCTGTTTCTGATGGATTCATCACAGCCCGGGAATCAACTTGCTCTTTAGATTCTACCACCGGTTCCGTGTTCTCAGTTTTTGTTTCTTCTACTTTGACTGGCGACTCTACTTCGGAAGGTGAGATTGGCTTTTCATCTATCACCTCCGCTTCACTGGATTCCTCTATTGCCTCCTTAGCTTCATCCTCCATATTTTCGGTGGGTTCTTCTGTGGGAGGAGCTGTCTGTGAAGGAGATGATGTACTGGGAGCTCCAGCTGAAGTAGTAAAACCCAGCTCAATACCATATTCTGGAATGGGTGGAAATGGCTCTTTCCACGCCACAATGAAATAGAATAAAACGAGAAGCACAAGCTGCACTCCCACGGACGTCAACCATCCGATTCGCTTATTCTTTTCCTCTTGTTTTTCTCTTTCTTCCATCACTCTGGTTTCGTTGCAATCGAAACTTTTGCTTTCAATGATGTTGCAATTCCTGCAACCTCTACGAGTCGTTCCACAGGAACCGAAGCGTCACAGTGAAGTACAACTATTCCTTCTTTACCATTAAGGTTTGACCTTAAAACGGATTCCAATGAAGAACGATTCACTCGCTTGTTATTTACAAAGTAGCTAAGGTTCTTGGTTATCGTCACGCTCACCTTTTGCATTACAATCTCTGACGACTTGGAAGACGGCAAATTGACAGGCAATCCTGAGGGCGTAATGAATGATGCTGTTAGCATGAAAAAGATCAACAACAGAAATATGATGTCTGTCATTGATGACATGCTAAAGCTTGCATTCACCTTATGTTTTGATTTCAAGTCCATATTACTGCTTTTTGGGCTCTTGAAGCAGATCAATAAAGTCTATAACGTTTGACTCCATCGTATGGATCACTTTGCCAACCTTAGTGACCAGGTAATTGTAACCCAAATAAGCTAAAATCCCAACAAACAGACCTGCTGCAGTGGTAATCATTGCCTCGTAAATACCTGATGAAAGTAGCTTAGGACTCACAGCTCCTTCTTCCTGGGCGATAGCTATGAATGCCTGTATCATCCCGGTTACGGTCCCAAGGAAACCTATCATCGGAGCAGCTCCTGATATAGTTGCAAGAAGATTTAGGTTTTTCTCAAGGCGGTAAATCTCCAGTTTACCTACATTTTCGATACTAACCTCGATATTTTTTAATGGATTCCCAATTCGAGTAATCCCTTTTTCAATCATCCGGGCTACAGGTGTATCGGTTTTACCACAAAGCATCAATGCACCATTGATATCACCAGCAATCACCATTGACCTGATTTGATCTTTGAACGATTCTGGAGTTTTAGCTGCGGCGCTCAAGGTACGCGAACGCTCCACAAAAATGTAGATGGCTACCATCCATAGTAACAATATGGGGATCATCATGTATCCTCCATTTGTAAGTAGCTCTAACAAAGAAATTGATTCTTCTGATTCCAGACCCTCCATTACAGGATCCTGCATAACACTAATTAGCATAAGTTCTTTTTATCTTGGTTTATGAATGGAAGCCCATTCAAACAGACTGAACGTATTAACTGAAGGATTAGTGCTTTTAGTATCTCAAGATCCAAATATCCTGACCAAACTCTGCCTTTAACCCTTCAATTGATCTCTGTGCATCAGAAAGCGTGCCATGTCCTGAAATTGCTACTCTGGTAGTGATAGCATTTCCAAAAGGAGGAATAACCGAAGGGCTTTTTCCAGCATTTGAAAGCTTAGTGGCATAATCCATCGCCATATCACTATCAACAAAACTTCCAACTATGATATAATAATTACCGGTTCGCGCACTTAGCGAATTAACAGTACCAGGAGTAGCTGCTACTTGCTTAGGCTGATTATTTGCAGGTCGCTTTGCAGGAGTAGTTTTAGGCTGGTTATTAGCCGGTCTTGTTGTCGCTGCACTGTTAGATGCTGTTCTGTTATCATCAGCAGCAGAATTCTCTGTCTCTTTTTGCTCTTCAGGTTTAGCCTCTTCTTCAACTGGTTTCTTTTCTTCAGCTTTCTTAGTCACAGGAGGCGTTGTTTTCTCTGCAACTGTCTTTTCTCCTTCACCATCACCTCCCATTGGAGACATATACCAGAATGCTGCACCAAGTCCAGCGAAAATAATAATTCCTATGATCACTACTTTAGCGAACTTGCTTTTACTACTTGCCTCTTCTGGTTCTCCTTCAAACGTTGGCATGTCTGACATGCTCTCCTCTTCAGAGTCCATCAGTTCCTTTTCAAACTGTGCAAATTCATCCTCATCTAAAACATCGCTATCAAATACAGAGTCTGAAATTTCATCATCATCACCACCAAACTCTTCATCAGAAGCTTCAAACTCATCAAATGATTCTTCTTCATAAAACTCATCCATAGCTTCATCTGCTGGTTCATCTGAGCTATCCTCGTCATCTGGAATTTCTCCCATTGAATCCTCAAAGTCGTCAGTTTCACTCAATGAAGCCTCAAGCTCCTCAGCAGTTACCTGATCAGGAATTTCCTCATCACCAATTTCCTCGTCTACTACATCAGCAATATCCTCGTCTGCTACATCAGCAATGTCTTCCTCCAAATCCTCTACAGAGAGATCATCACTATCAAAATCATCACTATCAAAATCATCACTATCAAAGACAGAGTCGCTCAACTCTTCAGAGGCATCATCAGAAACTTCTGCAGTAGGCTCTTTGACTGCTGGCTCCTTCTCTTCATTCGGTTCTTCGGCAGTAGGCGTTTCTTCTTCTAGTGGGGAGTCGTCATCATCGTCCAAAGCTTCATAATCTAGCTCAGGTAGACCAAAATCATCATCATCACCGAAAAAATCGTCCTGTTCTTTGTCTTTGTTCTTGTCGTCGTTAGCCATAGGTATGTTTTATTGACCGAACCAAGATAAAATAAAATTCATTATTAGGAAATATTAGCGTCAGAAACGGTACTGACCACCAATTTTAAAAGCGAGTCCTCGGATCGGGTACCCCAAATATCGTTCGTATTCATTATTAAGCAAATTATTTACATCAATGAATGCAGATGCCCTTGGAGTAATTAAGTATTTCGCACCAATACCCACATCAGTAAAAGCAGCTAGCTTCATATACCCAAAATCCACATCGGCTGGTGCACGGATACCCCCGATGCTTGTTAAATAGGCCGATACAATTAGCTTTTCTTTGATATTATGGCTGGTATATGCCTTGAAAATGTATGTTGGTTTATGCCACGGTTTATCCAGGGATTCGACAGAATAGCCATTGAGTTCCAAACTAGCACCATATGTGCTAGTGGACGTAGGCATATAATTTAGTTCAGTTTTTAGGCTTATTACATTGACGGCTTCATTATCGTATATAAGCACAAACCGAGCAGAATCAGAAGCGGATGGAATGAAAAAAGGAAGGCCTTTAAAGCTGGAATGAATAAGCGAAGCTTCCACCAGCATATTTTTAACCGGAGTACCTTTTATCCCCCCTCCGAAACTAAAGGTGTTCTCAGTATTCGCAATTCCGAGAGAATCATCTAAAAACTCATTCTGATTCAATAATCCGTTGAGACTATTCCATTCCTGTCCACCTGAAATCAACCCGTAAACGCCCCAATCATCAGAAAAACTGTACGACACCTTTGTTTTTGGATAAAAGCTGGTTTTCGTTTCAGTATTCACTTTTCCAGATGAAACCATAAAGCCTGCTTCAATAGTTAATGCATCTTTTTGGTGCTTAACCCACGGATTAATATTGATAAGCGATCGATCATAAGCTAATCCACCATCATATTGGGCAGATTGACCTACGATCTCAAAACCTGTAGTGAAAGCTTCATCAATTTTATACGCCAGACTTCCGGTCGCTCCAAGGATGGTTTCAATATTCTCTGCGTTTGATGGGTCAAAAGATTGGGTAGAGGAAGATATATGCGGTTTGAATGAAAGATTTATATCATCTTTTTCCCAGGATAGTGCTATTTCGGAGAAAATATGGCTGTGTTTGCTCTCTACAGGATCGTCTTCTGAAAATCCGGTGTTGATTCTATTTGAATTGCCATAGAACTTGTACCCACGTTGCTTAAAAGATATTGTAGGCGTAATCGTAAAGTCGTTCTTAACATGAGTAGCAGAAACATCTATATGAGCAACTGAATTGCCACTATTTTCTTCGTTTACCGGACCAGCCTTAAAACTCTCGTAAAAGAGCTTGGCTCTACTATCCCAATTACCTAACGTTCGAAATAATCCGGCTTCCAACAATGGCGAGTTGAAATTACCATACCCCAACTTGACATAATTTTGATAATCAGCCAGTGGATATGGATCCTCCACGAACTGAAATGGAACGTCTGATTTATAGTCAGGCCATTCAAAATCAGGCTCTCTCACATTGAAAGAAAGCTGAAAGGGCTTATTAGCGAAAGATTCCGGCATACTTCTCAGGAAAATCTTATCGGCCTGAGGGAGCGCTATTTTCTTGTCTTTTTCAATAACTACTTCTCCAGTCAGGATTTCACCTTGTTTGGTCTTTGTGCTGTCATTCTGGGCATAGGATTGTACCCAAATGACACATGATATTAATGCTATTGCTATTCTCATCCTATTTGTTGCTTTGGCTGGTGTCCGGAACATTTACGTTTTGCTCGATATGATTTAACAATCGTTGAGACTCGGATTTAACATCCTCATTTTTAGCGTGTTGTATAATTGACCTTAAAGTGGCTTTTGCTTGAAATAGTTCTTCTTGTGCGATGTAGTTTTTAGCTATCAGCAAATAGGATTTATCTATCCAATCCTGATAGCTACCATAATTCGAATTCAAATCAAACAAGAGATCAAGTGACTGATCATGCGCTTCATTTTCATAGGCAATTTGTCCCAGAAAATAGTTGGCTTCAGCCCCATACACATTCTGCTCGGATGCCAGCTTTTCAAATTCTTGTCTGGCAAGTTCTGTTTGGCCTGAGTTAAGTAAACTCTTTGCCTTTATCATGGATGCTTCCTGCGCACCATTTAGTGGCTTCCATTCCGCACGAATGATCTTGTCTGCCATGTCAATCGTTTCAGCAAATTGATCATTGTTGAAGTACAACAACATTAATCCCCGACGGGCATTGTAGGTGTCTTTTACGGTAAGGTTTAAGTCTAACAAAAGCTGATAGGCTTCTTTCGCCTCTGAGGTATTGTCAAGCCTGGTGTTGATGTCTCCTAACCTGCTGAGTATGCGTCCGGTTAGAGGATTTCTAACGTATTTCAAATCATCAAAAACGTCCTTTGATTGTTCCAATTGGTCAATTCGGTAATACGAATCAGCGAGGTAATACTTCGCTTCGATCTTGTTCCCACTTGCAGGATAATCTTTTAGAAATCGATCAAAAGCTTTAGCTGTCTCAGCATATGCAAAATCAAAATAAAGACGTTTAGCAGCTTCAAACTCAATCAATTCAAGGCTACCACTTTCAGGATTGGCTTGTTTGTAATCAGCGATATATTTATCCAGTTTATTAACATTAGTTCCTGCTATTTGTATTTCCTGAAGCCCCAGAATTGCATTTAAAGCTACCTGAGAAGAAAGATGATTTTCAAGTATGGTGGAATAGTCGGCTTTCGCTTCATCCATCCTACCCAGATTTTTTCGTGTAATTCCTCTGTTAAGCAGCGCTTCAGGAACCAGCGGTGAATTGGAATAATTGCTAATGACTTGCGAGAAATAATTTTCTGCTTTCGTGAAGCTAGCTGATTCAAAATGAATCATTCCGACTTCAAATTGAGCTGCCGCACCATATTTTGATGAGTTAAAAACCTTTTGAAAGGTTTGAATAGCCTCATTCGTCCTTCCCGTACTTTTAAGTGAGTTTCCTTTTTGAAATATGATATAAGATGAATTGTTAGTTACACTTGCCTGATCATATATACGTACCGCTTCATCGTATGATTTGGTAGCGAACAGACAGTCTGCCAACCTCACACTTGCATCCAATTTTGTATTCTGATCATTAGCATTTCGTGCTCTTCTGAAGTGGGGAATGGCATTGGCATAGAGCTGCTTATTATAGTAGGCATACCCTATCCCATAATCTGTTAATGGATTTGCCTTCGCCTGGCTCTGATAATATTTTAGTGCCTGGTCAAAGCTATTGGCTCTCATCGCTATTTCCCCAAGGTGAAAAAATGCCTGATCTTTAATTTCAAGGTTTGGGGTGTATTTAAGGCTTTCCTGAAACCAGGTCTTAGCCTCTTCGAACAGACCATCGTTAAAGGATAAAACTGCCTTCTGATAAGTGACTTTCTGGTAAATATCCTTTTGGGTGGCGTTGGTTACACCTATATCTTTCAGATGTTCAATAGCCAAATCAAAATTGGACGTTCTCAAATAAGATTGAGCAATGAGATCTTGAAGCTCTGCAACATAACCACCACTACTGAACAACGTTAAGTAATCATTCGCATAGTTGATGGCTTCAGCAAATTTGCCCAACTGTGCATTTATTTTGGCAGACTGATAAAGGGCCTCTTCTTTAATAGATTCATTTTCAGATGCTGAAGCTTCTATATAGGCATACAATGCTTGCTCAAAAGCTTGCTTTTTCAAATAAAGTCTTCCAAGTTGAAAGGCGCTCAGATGGGCATACTCACCTCCCTGAATTCCAGCTTCCGTCAGGTATTTTATCGCCTGATCTTCATTTCCTATTTTAAACTTTGAAACACCAGCCTGATAATATAGCGCAGCTGTTGGTTTTGAGGGATGCAGTTCAATGGCGCGCTCGAAGTATGCGTCTGCTTTCGCTACATCACTCTTCAAGGCATAGGCTTCTCCAATGAGTTGATAAAAACCTGAATTGGTAATGGTGTTTTCATCAGATAGCTCCTCCTGAGCAAGAGTAATTACCTCATCTACTTGCTTATTTTCAAGCCGAATTTTAGCAATAAAGAATTTAGCAGAGGTTCCGTATGCTCCGTTTCCTTTTACCTTTTCAAATCCCTCCAATGCGCCAGTTAAATCATTTAGGTGGTAATTAGCATACGCTTCGTAATAATCAAGTTTGGCAGTTTCATCGAATGCATTGTTTCGTGAGAGCCTGAAAAGATTCTTTGCATTCTGATAGTTTTCCTCATTCAGTTGAAGCATACCATAGATGAATCCATAAGATGCTCGATCTGCTGTACTTAATTCATTTGCGGAGACTGATGAGAGATAATTTCTGCTTTTAAGGGTATCCTGGTTGTAGAAATAATACTCCCCCAAATGATAAGCTACCAATGGTTTTATAGGGTGATTTTCATTATCAGCGAGCCACCTTTCTATCTTTGAAGCATCCCTTTTTCCGGTCTTCATTTCACTCATCAAGAGCAGTATTTCCTCATCCCCTGAAAGAGGGGAAACACTTTTTAAATTACCAATGACAGCTTGGTATTGACGAGCCTGAAAGCTTTCAAATGCCTGCAACTCGGAGAAGTCAGCACTCGAAACAGATTTTTGAGCAACCAGCGCAAAAGTATGTGCACTAAATAGTATGAAAAGTAACTTTCTCAATACGAAACAGTTTTTGACCAACAATTGGAACGAATTTTTGGATTCAAATTGTGTTAGTTCATCAATTTGTATACCAACTCTGTTAAAACGGGACCTTCTTTTTTTGTGGCATAGCCGATCCCTTTTGATTGCATATCTGCTTCATGCAAATACTTGATGTTTTGTACCACTTTCCCCACCGGATAGTTCCTTGCTGCCTGCATATATTCTTTAACGAAGAATGGGTTAACACCAATTAAAGATGCTAGTGCCTTTTCATTCTTGTTGTCAGCATGATGGATCAGGAGTAGCTTACTGAAATAGGAAAACAAACTGTAAATGGTAAGTACAAGAGGGTTATTGCTTGGATTAGAGGCAAAATAGTTGGCGATTTTTAAGGCTTTCAATTTGTTCAACCCACTTAATGCCTTTTGTAATTCAAAAATGTTGTAGTCTTTGCTTATCCCTACATATTTCTGAACCATGGCAGAGTTAATCGCATCATCTTTTTTGACATTCAGAAGAAGCTTTTGGATTTCATTTGCCAGACGCTGAAGGTTGTTTCCAATATTCTCCGATAGCATCATCACTGCCGAGTCATCAATTTTAACTCCTTGACTTTTACAATAATTTCTGATCCAATCTGGCACCTGATTATCGTATAGCTTTTTAGCATTTAGAAACACTGAGTGTTTTTCAACGGATTTGCCAAATTTGGTACGCTTGTCGACAGTCTTGTACTTATAACCAAAAACCAGAATGGTGCTGGGGAGCGGATTCTCCAGGTAATTGATGACCAGGGTTTGTTTATCCTCACTTTTCCAGTCCCTCATCTCCTGTGCTTCCTTGACAATAACCACCTGTCGTTCACCCATCATGGGATATCTCCTGGCAGCTCCAATTACATCAGTCAGAGTTGTATCTTTGCCATAAAGAACTACTTGATTGAAGCTACGCTGACTCTCTTCAAGTACGTTATTTTCGATATTATTGATAATATCATCGATATAAAAGGTTTCTTCTCCCTGTAGAAAATAAACTGGAGCAAAGGATCCGCTGTTTATATCTTTTATAATTTGGGTATAGTCTGATGCCATAGATTTCCAAAGGTAAAGGCTACCATAGATAATTGAAATGAGGAGTTTTCTATTTCTTTTACTTATTGCATTTAAGTGCTTCCAGCTTCAGGCTCAAAGTAGTGAAATTGATAGTCTGCAGACGGTTCTGAGCGAACTGACTGTGAATGATACCACTTATGTGGACGTAGCAAATGAAATAGCTTTCAAATTAAGTCTTACAGACCAAAAAAACTCCAGCTATTACATCAATCTTGCGATTTCCACTGCCAAAGATCTAAACTATCAAAGAGGTTTATTAAGAGCAATCACGCTGAAAGGAAATGGTTTTTTAATGATAGGTCTTCCAGATCAGGCACTTTCATACTATCTCGAAGCACTCTCCTATAATGCCTCTGAATATCCATTAGAATATGTGCGATTACACAACAATATTGGAGAGGTATATCGGCGAAAAGAAGTGTTCGATTCAAGTTTAAAATACTTTGATAAAGCGCTTTCACTGGCCCTTGAAAAGCTAAGTCAATATCTGCCTGTTATTATCTATTCAAATCTGGGAGAAGTGAGTTTAATGCAGGGAAAAGTAAATGATGCGGAATCATATTTCAAACAGTGTCTAACTAATGCATTCAACACCAATCACTTAAGAGGCCAGGGCTATGGTTACCATGGACTTGCGGAATGTGAGTACCGTAAAGGAGCAGTCCAAAATGCCATACGATTAATGAAGAAAGCCATTGAGGTTCGGTCGGAAGCAAATCACCAACGAGGATTAATTCAATCCTACTTAAAACTTGGCGACTATTTTCTTACTAATCAAGTGAATAACCCTGATAGCGCCCTTTACTACTGGAAGTTAACTGAAGAGAAAGCCGATGAAAATCAGGCAAATGATTTACTCGATGAAACCTACAATAGACTGTATTCACTATATCTTGAAGATAGAGATATTGAGAAAGCAGCATACTATTTAGATATGCATAAAAGCCTGGGTGACAGTCTGAGAAATGCGGAGTTTATTTCAAGCGTTGAGAAAATGAAAACCGCTTATCAGGCCGAGCTCATACTCGCAGAAAATGAGTTGCTAAGGCAAGAACAAGAACAGCATAAGGCAGAGGACGAGGCAAGGTTAATTGTTATTACGCTGGCTTTTACCATAGTTTTAGGACTTGGATTTGCGACCTTTCAGTATAGAAGACGACAAAAATCTCGAATTGAAGCAGAAAGGGATGCTGTATTAACCAAATCACTTCTTGAGTTCTCTAAAAACCTGAACGAACAAGATCTGAATTTAGCCTGGTTTATTGACACTTTGTTGAAAAAGTCATATTCCGTATTGCAATGTGATCGTGCTACCTACTGGCATTTAGATGAAAACTCACAGTCCCTTTATTTAGCTAGTATTTGTGAACGAAAAGGTGCTGTTAAAATACCAAAGACCCGTTTTACAAGGGATCAATTCCCTCAATTTTTCGGTGACTTTATGGGTCAGCGAACAGTTGCTGTAACTCAGATAAGTAAGGATGAAAGATTGTCGGATATATATGAGCAACACTTCAAGCCCTTTGGCATTGAATCAATCCTAAATGCACCTATTTTGATTGATGGCCAATTTGTTGGATTTATTTCATACACCATGACTCATAATCAAGTCAGGGAATGGGATATTCAGGAGCAGAGGTATGTAGGCTCAATCGCAGATTTAATTGTAGCAGCCATCGCTAAAGACAAGAGCAATCGACTTGAAATAGAAAAAGAAGAGTTAATCAAAAAACTTCGAATCCGAAATAATAGTCTGAAGGAATTCAATAGCGTGATCAGTCATAATTTAAGAGAGCCTTTAACTCAGATTATCGGTTTTTCAGACCTCCTTGTTGACATCCCAAGTGATGCAGATTTTAACGAAATCGTAACTCGAATAAGCCATGCTTCCAATCGAATCGATAAAGTGATCAAAGAGTTAAGCACGGTATTGAATGAGGAAGATCCCAAGCCCTCTGACTTCAAAGAGATATCGCTTGAACGACTGATTAATGAAGTGCTAGACTTACTCAAAAGTGAAATTAAGAATGTTAATATCACTATTGAGCAAGACTTAAAAGTTAAGAAACTGAAATCATACAGACCATTCTTATCTGATGCAATTTATCATCTATTATCAAATAGCCTGAAATTTTCAGAACCTGATAAAAGACTACACATAAAGATTGAAAGCTATGAAAATGATTATTATAAATTCATAAAAATTTCAGATAATGGAAGAGGTATCAATTTGAATAAATTTGCTGACAAGTTATTCAAGATGTATCAGCGATACCATATGGATGTAGAAGGCCGTGGTATTGGTCTGTTTCTCGTAAAGAATAGGATCACTTCACTAAATGGATTGATTCACGCAGAAAGTGAAGAAGGTGTAGGATCCGCATTTACAATGGAGTTCCCAAAAGAGATCAACACGCTTGTAAGTAAGAGCTCACAAGATCATTGAGCATATCTACTGAAAGAGGCTTAGACTTAAAATCGAGTACGTTTTCTTTCTTTTCTGCCATCTGCTTATCCGCAGGATTAATTGAAGAAGATAAGAGAATAATCTTATTCGAATTATCACCTGTAATTGTTTGATACTGATCAAGGAATTGCCATGCATTCATGACAGGCATATTTATGTCTAACAGGACCAGAGACACTTCGCCACTACCTGGATTATCATGAAAATAATTCAATGCTTCCTCTCCTGACTCGAAGGTTAAAACTTCATCTACAAGCCCCGCACGTTCGATAATAAGTTTATTGAGATAATTTGTTGTGGTATCATCGTCAATCAGCACAATTCGCTTCATAGTTTTCTCCATTTGCTGGTTTGAGAAATATCCATACAATATTATTCAATTTTCATTTTAATCAAATATAATAAACGGTACATGAGATAAAAATTAGTGGATTCACTTGAATGTTGGTTAGTTAATATGCTTAAATACGAATTTCACTACTTTTTTCGTACAATGATTCGTGTTAATAGTTATATAACAACTCCGCTCTACTATTAAACTCATTTTAAGTAGTTGTCATACTTCTGTCAACATTCTACAAATGGCTTTATAATCTCTGCCGCTTTTAGCTTGTTTGTAACTCAACACAGCTAATTATATGAGAAACCTTTTTTTTATAGTCATTCTAGTTCTTACTTCTGGACTTCTTGATGCCCAAGCCAACGATCCCGAAGATGGATATGCCATTGTAAGATCTGATACCATTTATGGTAAAGTCAAAATCAATTTTGACTCAGGTTCTATTTTAATTCAACAAGACTCCATCAACAGAATGTTTCTAAGTGATATTGAACAAGTTACATTGCTAAATAAGCAGCGCGAAACATTTATCCCAATTTATGAAGAAGGAAATACTACCTTTTACAAGATCCTTGTCGCTGGTGATTATCCATTGTTGGAGGCTGGTGAATTACACTTCACGTTAGTTAAAGGTAATGTCATTCAGATAAGCGAAGACAAGGACCTTTATGACATATTCGGCAAACGTGATGTCAAGGATTATCTATTCCTTCGGAATATTCAGATTGCAGATAAAAGCGGATTAGTAGACGTTTTCAGCTATTTCAATCAAAACGAATCATTTTAGGTTAAATCCGTCAATTTCTTAAACACCGGATCTCTGAAAGTACCATTGTCAGTGATCATGGAATACTCCACTTCACATATTAATTCAGGCTTTAACCAAACCGTCTTCTTTTCTTCGTGTACCGCACCCTCAACCGGTTTATTAGCAGATACCAGTTCCACAAATTGCTTTGTGAGTGACTTAAGTAGTGAATCGTCAAAGCCTGTTCCTACCCTTCCTCGATAAATCAGTTCATCTCCATCCTGTTCTGCCAATTGCAACGAGCCAAAATAACGTTCACGTTCTCCTTCTCCATGGGTAAATCCAATAATGAAGCAGTCTTTCGTCTCCTTTACTTTCACCTTGATCCACGCATCGCTTCGTTTACCTGGAATATATCTCGCATCAATTCGCTTAGCTACAATTCCTTCAATGCCATGAGCTTTCGCAGCGGTGAACAAGGCTTTACCATCATCTTCCGATTGGCTCACTCGATAATTGGTCTCTCCTACCCGTAACGAATCAATCATCCACCACCTGCGGCGATCCTGTGGGTCATTCATTAATGAACGACCATCTAAATACAGGCAATCAAACAAATAGCAATAGGCAGGTGAGCGTTTGGATTCATAGTCAAAGTTCTTTTTGCTCATCAGTCTTTTAATCACCTTTTTAAAGTTGGCCTTTCCTTCCTGATCAAGGCATACAATCTCCCCGTCAAAAATGGCATTGTTGATCCGAAAAGCCTGTTCAGGTACATTGAGCTCAGGAAATTGCTCGGTGATGTCATTGCCATTTCTGCTGTAAATCTTGAGCTGCCCTTCATTTAAATAGATCAGGGCTCTAATCCCATCCCACTTCAATTCATAATAGAAGTCACCTACAGGAACACGCTTGGAAGCATCAGCTAGCATGGGCTTCATCACCTGATCCAGCAAGTTTTGCTGGGGGGTATCCACACGCTCCAACAGCCACTCTTTATCCTTCATTAAGTGCATTCGATATTCTGCACTCAGCTGCTTACCTGAAAGCCTAAAATAAAACCCGGTCTTCTTCTCCTTAGTGATTTCATATCTACCTGTCGCGTACACCCACATCATTCCCCCACCATACTCTCCCTTAGGGATCTCACCCTCAAAGGTTAAATACTTGAGCGGATGATCTTCTGTTTGTACCGCCAGGCGTTTGACACCAGGTATCGGAGGCATTCCTCTTGGGATGGCCCAAGATTTCAGTACTCCGTCCTGCTCTAAACGTAAATCGTAATGCAAATGAGAAGCATGGTGACGCTGAATGCAAAAGCGACTACCCTGTGCTTCATTTTCTGAAAGTAATGGCTCGGGAGTTTTATTGAAATCTCGCTTCTTTTCGTAATCGGATAACTGCTCCGGTGTTTTATGACGCTTATTTGATGGCAACTCTTTAGCTACAACTGCCCGTTTGTCTGTATGTAATGGAACTGCCCAACCTCGGATTTGCTCCCAGGCATCTCCTTCCTCCATTACGCGTGCAAGAGTAGTTTTGATGTTCCACTGATTTAAGTCTTTGAGTTGCTCCAGGTCTTCCCATTGTATGGGTGTCGAAGCTGTTGCTCCCACTTTACCTCTTAGGCTGTATGGACACACAATTGTTTGAGATGGGCGATTACGATAAATATCAACCAAGACTCGACCCTTTCGGGCCTCTTTTTTGATATGCAGTGTGGTTTGATCATGTTTCTGGATAAAATCAGATGCCACTTTCTTAGCTGCCTGAAAACATTCTTCAAAGGTGTATCTGGCTTCTATTGGAGTCACTAAATGCAAACCTTTACCTCCGGTAGTCTTTACAAACACATGATAGTTGTATCGCTCCAGGTGTTCTTTGAGGCCAAATGCAATTTGTTTTAAATCCTCCAATGGAAACGACCCATCCTCAGGAGGATCCAGATCATAAACGATGTAGTCTGGTTTATCACTATGCTCAGAAAAGCTGTGAATCTGATGAATCTCAAGACAAGCCAGGTTGGCTAACCAAACCAAAGTAGCCTCTTCTTTAGCCACTACATATTCTTTCTTTCGCTCCTGCCCAAGTCTCTTGTAGTCAATCCAATCAGGCGTCCAGTCCGGGCGGTGCTTTTGAAAAAACTGCTCGCCATAAATTCCATCCGGATATCTTACGAGCGACAAAGCCCTACCCCTGATGTGATTCAGAATGGTGGGTGCCAGCTTCAGGTAATACTCTATGATTTCGGCCTTTACAATCTCATCCTCCGGATAAAGGACTTTATCCAGATTAGAAAGCTCGATGACACGCTTCCCTACCTCCGCATGTATTTTCTGTTTCGCCATCTTTTATCAATATGCTCCGGTAGACAAGCCTACCTCCGCATGAATCTTTTGCTTGGCCATAAGTAATATTAGCATTTTCTTTGATTACTTCATTGCGATAATATGTCCCTTGCAATCCATATACCGGGTTTTATTCCGGGATCTTCGAAGTAGAATCAATCGGAAGATCTCGCAACAAGTGCGGGATGAATTATCTTCGTCCATATGAACCACTTCAGTGATGCTGCAGAGCTGGCAGCTAACTACGTTAACACAACCAACCGACACATCTTCCTGACTGGAAAAGCAGGAACAGGTAAGACCACCTTTCTTCGAAACATCATCCGAAACACCTACAAAAATGCCGCAGTGGCGGCTCCAACAGGTATTGCTGCCATCAATGCCGAGGGTGTTACCCTTCATTCCTTACTTCAGTTACCTTTTGGTGCTTACATCCCGGAAGACATCCCGTTTTCGGAACGAAACATTCAGGTCAATACACCTTCCTCACTTTTCAGAGAAGCGAAGTTTGGGGCTCAAAAAAGAAAGCTGATCAATGAACTTGAACTGCTGATTATCGATGAAGTGAGTATGCTGCGTGCAGACCTACTTGATTGCATTGATGCGACGCTTAGGAAATTGAGAAAACGCCGATTTGATCCGTTCGGAGGCCTTCAAATTCTCTTCATTGGTGATCTGATGCAACTTCCCCCGGTAGTCAAACAGGAGGAAGCTTCTCTCCTACGTCAATATTATGCTTCTCCCTATTTTTTTGAATCACGCGCACTGAAAGAAAACCCTCCCATCAGAGTAGAGCTAGACAAGGTTTATCGACAGAGCGATCAGTATTTCATTGACTTATTGAATCGACTCAGACATAATGAGCTGGAGTACGATGATGTAGCTATGCTCAATGAAAAGTATCAGGAGGATGTCTCCGAAATGGAAGGCTATATTCATCTTACTACACACAATCGCAAGGCAGATAAGATCAACGCGACGCGATTAGAAGAACTTAATTATCCAACCGTACGATACGAGGCGAATATCTCAGGGGACTTTCCGGAGAATGCCTATCCATGTGAGCCCATTCTGCAATTGAAGGAGGAAGCCCAGGTCATGTTCATCAAAAATGATCCTACGGGAAAAGGACAGTTCTTTAATGGTAAGATCGGCAAAGTGTCGAGTCTTGAAGACGGCATCAAAGTGGTCTTTGAAGACGGAACCGAAGTACCAGTAGAGCAATATGAATGGGAAAATGTCCGATATGTGCTGGACAAAACCACGAATGAAATTGACAAGAAAGTACTTGGGACATTCAAACAATACCCCATCAAATTGGCCTGGGCTGTGACGATTCATAAAAGCCAGGGGCTGACATTTGAAAAAGCAATTCTCGATCTGGAAGGTACGTTTGCTGCCGGTCAGCTTTATGTGGCGCTTTCACGCCTCATCTCTTTGGATGGGCTGGTTCTTAGCAGTCCTTTGCCTAAACGATCACCATCGATTGATGAGCAATTGAACCACTACATCTCAAGTTTTGAAGGAAAGGACAAGCTGGCTGAGAACTTCGAACGGGACCGGATGCGTTTCATTTCGGAATTCACGGAACGGGCGTTTCTTTTTGATCCGATGCTCAGAGAGCTGGTGGCACATAAAAAGACCTTCAACAAAGATGAAAACCGGTCCTTGAAGCAAAAGCAACTGCCCTGGACCGATGAACTGATCAATGATGCATTTCCTTTGAAGGAAGTGGGCGAAGGATTTATACGACAGGTGAATGGCATTCTGGCTCAAAAGGACTTACACCTGCTGGCAGAGCGAATGAGTAAGGCGGCTGCTTACTTTGAAGAGAAACTGACAGCACTCATCGACCGGATAACGCAGCAGCACCGCATGTTGAAAACACAGACACAGGCAAAAACCTATCGAGCAGAGCTCGTAGAGATCAAAGACCTGATGGCTGCTCAGCTCAGGCAAATTGTCAAGCTCAACTTGTTGGTTCAGCACATCAATGAAGGGGTGCCACTAACCAAAGAAAAATTGAGAGGCAGCAAACAGCTGGATGCTGTGAAGAAGGTAAGCTCCAAGGACAAGACCCCTACCGCTGAGATCAGTTATGAGATGTACAAAGAAGGAAAATCCATCAAAGTGATAGCCGAAGAACGGGGACTGGCTGAAGGGACCATCGAGACGCATCTCGCAAAATATGTGGAACTGGGTGAGCTGAATGTCTCGGATTTTGTCAAACCCAGCCGATTGAAAAATATCTTAAAAGCTTATGATGAAGGCCTCACCAAATCCGGAGAGATCAAAGGTGCTTTACCAGACAACTATACCTGGGGGGAGATAAAGATGGGTTTGGCGCATGCAAAAAATAGATAACTCTGTAAGGTTTTGAAAACCTGTCAGGGTTTATAATTTATTTTTTAAAAAGTTGGAATATGTTTGACGAAGAAGATGACATGCTAGATAGCATAAACCTACCTATTTTCAGAAAGGGAATGGAAATAGCAGAATTAGTGCGTGCGCTAGTTGATTTAATTCCAGAGGATAACGAGGTTTTACAAGAAGTTGGTGTTTGGATGATGAATGATGCCCATAACCTGGCGGTTAAAGTTTCAGGTGCAGAAGCCGGTGAATTATATGATATTAAAATGGAGTGTGCAGCAATCATCAGAAGATCTGCTCGCGAATTGTTAGTTCAAACCCACAGTTTGGAAATGCATGGGTTTAAGGAAACGCACTATTTTCAACTACTAAGAGATGCTATAGAAGAATATCGATTGCTGTATATTGATTGGATTGCAACTTTTGACCCATGGGATTATATCATAGACAGATGGGGTCTATTCAACCCTCCTGGTGTTGGACCATTCGATGAAGACCCGGATGATCTTCTTTAAGAGAATAACCCTGACAGGTTTTAAAAACCTGTCAGGATTTAACTAATGACGAAGTTCCTTGATAAGATATGTCAATTTAGCCCTCTTTTAGAAGGACTATTTCAATCATCAATTGAGGTGTTAATTCAAAATATGGAATTGTGTACGATCGCTCTCGTGGATATTTTTTTATATACTCGGGTGATGAACAAGTAAATTGCTTCCTGAATGACCGGTGGATATGCTCAGGAATATTCTTTTTCAGGGTTATCATTCCATATTGGTATTGAAGGTTTTCAATTAATTCAATTTCAGGAACTGTCAATTGATAATTATTAATCACAATTCGAGAGGCATCAACATTCCATTTATCAGCTAATGAATCAGAGAACTGATTAAAAACTAATAGCAAATTATCATCGTCAATTAACTTATCAGTTACATTATAGTGCTTAATAATTTTCTTTATTTCCTGAAATTCCTCGTAATTATCATCAGAAAAATCATCTCTAATTGGTGATTGACAACTGAAAGAAACAATTATTAATACTAGGGAGGTCTTTATAATTTTCATTGACTTGAAGCTTACTCGTAGATATTTGACAAATGCTCCACCCGATTGAAATCCTTTAGGTAAAACGATTCCTTTCGATACCCAAGTGCATAATATGAGCAGTTTTCATGAGGAAAGCCATCCATGTAATTCAGTGGGTAATTGAGTGTCCAGCAGAGTAACACCCGCATGGCCCTGCCGTGCATGCAGATCAGGATGTTTTCTCCTTCCGTTTCCAGTACCTGCTGCATGGCTGATTGCTGTCGTTCCATCACCTGGAGGGGATTCTCGCCCCCTCCTACATTGAGATGAAGCTCTCCCCTGCGCCAGCCATTCACGGTATCCGCATACAGGTTCTTCGCATCATAGGATGCCTCCTTTCCTTCCTGGTTGCCCCAGCTGATCTCATCAAACCCTTCCAAGGCTGTTACGGGTGTGCCATTGCTCATAAACTGTCCTACCGTTTCACGCGTGCGTACCAGCTCAGAGGTAAACACATGATCAAAATGAATGTCATCGAAAGCCAGTCCGGCTCTTTTGGCTTGAGTTTTACCTGTTTCATTCAGAGAGGCATTGACCCCCCGGCCCTGCACCATGCCTTTTTTATTAAAATCGGTCTCTCCGTGACGAAGTATGTAAATGGTCTTGTTTTTCAAACTGTGTTTATCTTGGTTTGCTGAACAAATGGCAAAAGAAAGAATTTTTCCTGACTACCTCGAGCTTGATGCCTTAAACAACATGTCGGAAGGCTGTATGGTTGAGCATTTAGGCATCAAATTTACCGAAATAGGGCCTGATTATTTGAAGGCGACTATGCCTGTGGATCATCGAACAAAGCAACCCATGGGATTGTTACACGGAGGAGCTTCTGTAGCGCTGGCGGAAACAATGGGAAGCGTGGGTGCAACAGTCACAATAGACCTGGAGAAGCAATATGCGGTGGGACTGGACATCAACACCAACCACATCAAGTCAGCGAGAGCTGGGTTTGTGACAGGTACAGCCAGGCCCATCCATCTGGGTCGAGGCACTCAGGTCTGGGGGATCGAAATACATAATGAAGATGGGCAGCTGGTAGCAATCAGTCGGATTACAATGGCTATTTTAGACCGAAAAGTATAAGTGAAGGAGTTAGCGAGCATATTGAAACTTGACGAACCGGATGTTTTAATCAATCAACTGGAGGCAGCCGGGTTTGCATTCGCCGTATGGAAGAAACCAGGCGAAGATGACATCCATACGTTCATCTCGTTAAGTGACGTGAGGCAGGTAGAAAACCCCCAATTAGACGAACTGGAAACGGGGTTCCTGATCAATGCGTATGCGGATAATCATCCCGTTCATCCATATCATATTGTTGCCGACATCACCATAAAATCCGATCACATATCGATTGCACCGAATGTCAGTGATCATCAAATAGACGCATTTAAAGCACGCTTAAAGCACGCGGATAAGAAAAAGGAAAGCGGTGACGTTAATGAACAAATAGCCACTAATGAATTTGAGGCCTCTGTTAACAAGGCGCTGAAAGAAATTACAGGTGGGTCTTTTGAAAAGGTAGTCCTATCTCGTTTTAGGGATGAAGCGCTACCAGCAGATTTCTCTTCATGGTCGTTCTTTCAAACGATCTGTGAAAAATACACCAGTGCATTCTGTAGTATCTCGCATATTCCAGGTAAAGGATTGTGGATAGGCGCTACGCCTGAATTGCTCATATCAGACAATGCTGAGCGATTCAAAACCGTTTCTTTGGCCGGAACAAAACCTTTGAATGAGGGACAGCCTTTAAGCGAAATCGCGTGGACGCAAAAGGAAATTGAAGAGCAGGCGATGGTGAGCAGATACGTCATTAACTGCTTTAAGAAGATTCGGTTACGAGAATTTCACGAACACGGCCCTAAGACCGTGAAAGCAGGCAGTTTGGCCCACCTGAAAACAGAATTCATCGTGAATTATAATGAAGTACAGTTTGAGCAACTGGCAGATCAGATGATGGAACTCCTCCATCCTACATCTGCGGTATGCGGCATGCCTATTGAAAAAACCAAGCCCTGGATTGAAAAAGAAGAGCAGTACGATCGAGCGTTTTACTCCGGGTTTTTAGGGCCGGTAAATGTTGAAGGCTCCACCGATCTGTATGTTAACCTCCGGTGCATGAAGGTAGCCAATGGCATGGTTCGCTTTTTCGCCGGAGCTGGGATCACAGAAGATTCAAATCCATACAAAGAATTTGAAGAGACAGAAATGAAGATGGACATTTTGAAGAGCTTGATTTAGACCCATGCTTCATCCCACCGTCTTTAATACAGCTCAGGTTTGCTCTCAATTAGGAGTCAAACATGCGGTCATGTCTCCCGGATCAAGGAATGCGCCATTGACCATCTCCTTTGCGCGGCATACTGAGATTAAGAAGTGGATCATTCCGGATGAACGTGCCGCTGGGTTTGTTGCGCTGGGGATTGCTCAGGAAACTAAAACACCGGTGGTGCTATGCTGCACGAGCGGTTCAGCGCTATTGAATTACGCACCCGCCATTGCTGAGGCTTATTACCGGGAAATTCCTCTGATTGTTTTATCAGCCGACCGTCCGCCTGAATTAATTGACCAGCGCGATGGACAGACCATCAGGCAATTTGAGGCACTTAAAAACCACGTAAAATGCTCATGGAAATTACCACTTGTCACCGATGCACAAAGTGCTAAGAGTTATCAGCAGACTCTGATTGAAGCCATACAAGCTTCTGATGAACTACCTAAAGGTCCCGTTCATATCAATATTCCTTTTCAAGAGCCATTCTACCCGACTGCTGATCAGAAGCTCAAATTCGAAGAAGTTCAGGTTCCTGATGCTGAAGTTTCGATTACGCAAAGTGAAGTAAATCTTTCAATTGCCGATGCAAAGAAAATCCTTGTCCTGGTGGGTCAGCACCTAACAGATGAGTATTTAAAGGCCAAGATTCAACTGATTGCGGATAAAATACCGGTTATTAAATCCCCACTAAATAATCTTGATCAGGGCATCACTCATGTTGATGCATTCATCAATGAGCAAAGCGAATTGAAACCGGACTTGCTAATCACCTCAGGTTTATCTGTATTATCTAAGAAGCTCAAGATTTTCCTGCGTAAGAACAAACCGAAAAGGCATATCCATTTTGACCCTGCCGGAGTGAAAGTAGACACCTATGGCACCAATCCCCAACTTATAAAAAGAGGCCTGAGCGATTTCATTGATAAACTGAAAACGCAGGAGGTTGATCCTGAATACCTTAAGCAGTGGCAGACATTAGAGAAAAACACCAGGGATGGCATTATGAGCTTTATTCCCAAAGCTGAATACAGTGAAACTAAGGCTGCTTATATCATTTTGGAATCTATTCTGGAGCAATCGATCCTGCACTTAAGCAACTCTAT
>NZ_JBSWYW010000003.1:162500-444902 GCF_056161305.1 Ekhidna sp. ABH4_415 | reverse complement strand
TACATTATCGGTGATCGTTGTGCCTGTAAATGTTCCAAGATCCGTCGTTCCTGCAGCAACACCCGATAAAGTTTGAAGTGCATCCTGATTCGTGCCATCTACTCCCACATCCCTGCCATCTACAGTACCTGTAGCGATAATGTTAGCGCCAGATATATTTCCTGTAGTTGTAATAGCCTGTGCTCCAAAATTTGGATTGATCTTCGTTCCGGCTATCGCTGCTGCAGCGCTGACATCTACATTTGTAATTGTTCCATCTGTAATATTAGCACTGGTCACTGTTGTTAGCCCTACATCATCCGTCCCATCTGCAAAGCCCGCAGGAACTCCAGTAAGCTTAGTCCATGCCACATCATTAATTTTCGCATTGGTAACAGCTAGATTCGCGATATCGACAGTAGCTATTGTTCCATCGGTAATATCGGCACTCGTTACTACAGTCAAACCATTGTCAACACCATCTGCGAAACCTGCTGGTACAGCTGTCAATTTCGCCCAGGCTAAGTCACTGATATCAATATCTGATACCGATCCATCAGTGATCTCTGCTCCTGTCACTATTGTCAAACCATCATCCGTACCATCAGCGAATCCGGCTGGGATTCCAGTTAGTTCTGTCCAATCGATACCGTCTGCAATATTGGCAGGAACGTTCAAAGCCACCCAGGCTGCACCATCCCAGAAATAAAAAACATCATCGTCTGAATCAAATACCAATAACCCCTTATCAGCCACTGCCAAGCCCATGGCACCTCTTTGGGCATTGCTTAGTGCGGGTATCATCAATCCCTGGTCTCCATTGGGTGATACCAGATGTAGAACCGCATTGGGGTTAGGGGTTTCCGTGTTGATTCCTGCTGTGAACTCCTGTGCACTGAGCGAACAGATCGATAAGAGAAATACTAATAAGGAAGTAACTAGGTAAGGTCTCTTTAATGGTTTCATGACAAAGGTCTTTTACTAAATGGATTACCTCCAAAAATACACTATTCGATAAATGAAAATCTGATCTGAAAAATCAATTCGATGTAGTGATGATTTTATAGGATAGGTACCCTGTTATCCATGAACAAACTCAAGTAAGAAAATGACAAAATCGATTAAAAACAGTCTTTAAAAGAAGATAGCATTGTACTTTACAAGCAACGAGACTACTGTTCAGAAAACTGATTTTTATACAGTAGTAATACTCCCTCCATACATCGCTCACCATCCATAGCAGCAGAAACGATTCCTCCGGCATAGCCTGCACCCTCAGCACAAGGGAATAGTCTTTTTATCTCTATATGCTCACAACTTTCTCTATTTCGAGGAATCCTAACAGGAGACGAGGTTCGACTTTCTACACCTATTATTTGTGCTTCATTCGTGAGGTAGCCATGCATTTTTTTCCCAAAATATTGAAAGCCTTGACGTAAACGCCTGGCAATAAATGATGGTAAGACCTCTGTCATGTCAACCGATTGAAGTCCCGGCTGATAGGATGTCTCCAATAATGATTCAGAAACTTTCCCATTGACAAAATCCACCATCTTTTGTGCAGGAGCTACCTGGGTTTGCCCGCCCATTTTCCACGCTTGTTTTTCTACAGAAGCCTGAAACTCCATGGCTGCAAGTGCTCCATGATTTTGGTATGATGGGATATCTTCCAGCTCCACTGCCACGACCATTCCTGAGTTGGCGTATTTGCTGTCCCTTCTCGATGGACTCATACCATTAACAACCAGCTCACCTGGCGCTGTGGCTGCAGGTACGATAAACCCTCCCGGGCACATACAAAAAGAAAAAACACCACGTTCTTTACTTTTTAAAGTGGTTTGAGAAACCAAAGAATAAGCCGAAGCAGGGAGATAGTCTCCCCGATCTTCACATTTGTATTGGATTCGATCAATCAGTTGTTGTGGATGCTCAATTCTGACTCCCAAAGCAAATGGCTTGGCTTCAATTTTTACTTTCCAGGATTGACAAAGGTGGAAAATATCCCGTGCAGAATGACCGGTAGCAAGTACCACTCCAAGGCCTTTTACTACTCCCTGCTCTGTAACCACGCCCTTCATTTCCCCATTTTCGATAATGAAGTTTGTGACCTTGGTATTGAAGTGCACCTCCCCTCCAGCGGCTTCAATGGTTTCGCGTAGGGCAGTTACCAACTTTGGAAGCTTGTTTGTTCCAATATGTGGATGTGCTTCGAATAGAATTTCAGGTGTGGCTCCATGAGCTACCAATATTTCAAACACCCGACGGATGCTTCCTCGTTTCTTGGAACGAGTGTATAGCTTACCATCTGAGTATGTACCTGCCCCTCCTTCTCCGAAACAGTAATTGCTTTCAGGGTTGACGATATGTTCTTTGTTAATAGCTGCCAGGTCTCTTCGTCGGGACCTTACATCCTTACCACGTTCCAGTATTATGGGTTTAAGACCACCTTCAATCGCTTTGATTGCAGCAAATAGTCCGGCCGGTCCGGCTCCTACAATGATGACAGGGTCAGCATTGCGAACATTATGTTCCTTTTTGAAATATTCAACGTATTTAACCTCAGGCGGAGTGTCTCTTACTTCAACCCGGAGATTGATTTTGATTTGTTTTTGTCTGGCATCTACTGACCGACGAAGGATATCTACATACTTACCATTATCCAGGTGACCAAGCTGCTTCAGGTGTACTTCAAGATTGGCAGAATCAAATCCTATTTCAGGTGTAACAATCAGGTCATGTATCGGCATGATGCAAAAGTAGTCTTCGACAAGCTCAGACTGACATTCGCTGTATATTTATACTATGAATATTGAAGATTATTTATCCAAAGTATCCGGATACTTTTCCCCAAAAGTGATTGGTGAGGTAAATGACGTTTACGTGAAAGTAGCAAAGATCAAAGGTGAGGATATTCCCTGGCACAATCATAAATACGAAGATGAGGCCTTTTTCATCCTGAAAGGAGAACTGTTGTTTGAAGAAGAGGGTAAGGACTCCTTTAAAATGAGTGAAGGTGATTTTTACGTGGTGAAGAGAGGTGTTAATCATCGTGTTTCATCAAAGGATGAATGCCAGATCATGCTGATTGAAAATAAAACCACTGCTCATACCGGAGACGTAAAGTCTTCTGTTACCAAAAGTATTGAGGAGCAGCTGGGCTAACATCCCCCTGCTCCAACACATAGCCAACACACCCCCCTTCAAAGGGGGAATTAATAAAAATTAAAATTCTTTGTAATAAATCTCCTTATCCTCGGACTAGTGTAGTAACGATTCGGAAATGAAAGAAAGCGAACAACGACAAATCTTTACTGAATGGCTTGGGGGATACCGGGCACTATTATTCAAAGTGATACGTGCCTATGCGTTTAATTCAGATGATCAAAACGATCTGTTTCAGGATGTGTGCCTGCAAATGTATCGTTCGGTCCCCAACTTCAAAGGGACATCTGCTGTTTCTACCTGGCTCTATCGTATCGCACTGAATACAGCGATTAAATGGAGCACCAAGGAAAAAAAGCATCTGGATGGACATCAAGAAGTAGACAAAGTAGGTCATATTCTTGAAGCTAAAGAAGAACCTGTGGACGAACGAATTGGCTGGCTTTATGATCAAATCAAGCAATTCAATGAGATCGATCGATCGCTTACGCTTTTACTCCTGGATGGCTATAGCTACAAAGAGATGTCTCATATGATGGGGATCTCCGAGAGCAACATCGGAGTGAAAATTCACCGGATCAAAAAACAATTGGTAAACAACTCTAAACAATACGAATATGGAGTTTGAGGAAATGCAAAAAATCTGGAACGAACAAAAAGGAGAAACCATGTATGCGATCAACGAAAGCGCCTTACATAAAAGCATAAGCCGAAAGAAGGCGGCAGCAAGTAAACGAATCAACCTGGTGGAAATCATGCTAATGATCATCAACAGTACAGTCTCAATTATCTTATTTGCTGATGCGATACTAGACAAGGAAGGTCCATGGGATTACGCGGGAGCAACGATCATGGCCCTGACCGTGGTTTTTCTAATCTATTTTCGAAACAAAAGAAAGGCTAAAGAAAATACATTTGACCGTACGATGATGGGTGAGTTGGATCATGCGATAGCCAACAGTGATTCGATGGTCCAAATAGCTACAATTATGATCTATTACTACCTGGTTCCTGTAGGGATATATACACTAAGCAAAATGCTTTACTTCGGTGCGGACATTGAAAAATGGTTACTCATCATCGGGATGTTTGCCCTGGCATTCTTCCTAGTACGCTGGGAAAAGAAAGCCATGCACATTCCTCGCAGGAGAAATTTAATGGCATTGAAAAAGCGGTTGATGGAGGAGTGAAAAGGTTGAGGTTCATAAGTAGTTATGAACCTCAGCTTAGATACTATTATAAAAGAATGAAAAATCAGTGAAAAGAATCCTATCTCACCTCCAGATCACCTGGCACTCTCGCCTGTAGCCCTTTATGCTGATTTAGCTCTTTCACCGCTTTTGATACCGGATCGGCATCCAGACCAAACAAGGTAAATTGAATTTTTGCATTCATTTTTTCTAATACCTCCTCAATGAAAGGCTTTTGCTTGGGATAATGAGATACGGAGTAGTCATCTTCGATTCCTGCTAGTTTTGCAGCTAATTCAATGGCATCTTTATAGCTTCCCAGCTGATCAACTAATCCATTTTCAAGTGCCTGCTCACCACTCCACACACGGCCACTGGCAATTTTCTTTACATCATCTTGTATCATGCCCCGGGCATCAGCTACTTTCTGCGTAAAAACTTCATATCCCTCATTTACTCCTCTCTGGATGATTGCACGCTCTGAATCCCTCAGTGGTCGAGTCACTGTATAGATATCGGAATATTCTCCTGTTTTCACCACATCATGCGTGATACCAATCTTATTTTCGAGGAACTCCCCGAAATTGAACCACATACCAAAAATCCCAATTGAGCCTGTAATGGTATTAGGTTGGGCAATAATTGTATCTGCTGGCATAGCAATATAGTATCCACCAGAAGCAGCTGCTCCTCCCATGGATGCAATGATCGGTTTCTTTCCTTTCGTCAGCATCAGCTCTCTCCAGATCATATCGGAAGCAGTCATACTTCCTCCTCCGGAATTAACTCGCATAACGATAGCCTTGACTCGGTCATTGTTTCGTGCTTTTCTAATCTCCTCAGCGTATGTCTCACCAACAATCCCTTCGTCACCTCCCATCATGATATCACCCTCAGCCACGATCACAGCAATTCTGTTGCTGGAGTAATTGTCCATCGCCTCGGTAGCCTGTATGTATTTGTTCATCTTCATGGTTCGAAGCTTCTTGTCTTCAGCCAATCCAAGTTTTTCCTTCATCACGCTTTTCAACTCATCCTCATATCCCAGCTTGTGAATCAACCCAACATCCACTGCATCCTGAGGAAGGTTTACCTTCATCTGATCAGATATCTCTTGGAGTTTCTCAACAGGAATACGAACCGAATTGGAAACATTGGTTAGATAGGTTTTATACATGGATGAAAGTAATTCACTATACTGAAGCCTGTTTTCAGGACTTAAATCTTTTCGGATGTAGGGTTCCACATAGCTTTTAAATTCACCTACTCTGAAAACCTCCGGCTGAATGTCCAGTTTATCGAACATTCCTTTCCAGAAAGTAATATTCACATCCAGGCCATTAAATTCAATTGCTCCGGTAGGATTTAAAAACAAACTATCGGCCACTGAGGCAACATAATAGTCCGACTCACTAATATACTCTCCGTATGCATAGACAAACTTCCCAGACTCTTTGAAATCCAGCAACGCATCTCTTATTTCTTTTAGCCCTGCGTAGCTACCACCTAAGTACATCGGTTCGATATAAATCCCTTTGATTCGGTCATCTGTCTTCGCACGATCTATAGCAGTGATAATATCCAGAAGGCTTAGAACCGGCGGGGCATCAGCAAATACAGTGAGAAAAGGATCATCTACCGCTTTTTCCTGCAAAATACCGGTCATTGGAAAGTACAACACCGAATTGGTTTTTACAGATGGTACCTCGTCAGCTGAAGCTGAGGCCACAATACCGACTAAAAGGAAGAAGCCAAGAATCGAAAAAATTATAAGGCCGACGATGGTAGCAAGAAGATTTCTTAAAAATGCCATGTATATGTATTTGGTATGTTTAGTTTATCTCTAAATCAAGAGACAAAGCTTATTTTGTCATTGTTGATAATTCGCAAAAGTAAGACGAGGTTTGCAAACAATAGATCAAGAAACTAGATGAACGGAATTTACCTGCTACTGGGCAGTAATATGGGCAACCGGTTGGAATACCTGAAAGAGGCTGAGAAGCTTCTTATTGCAGAGAGTATTCAGGTGATTGATGAATCCTCTATCTACGAAACTGAGCCGTGGGGGAAGGAAAATCAAGATTGGTTTTTGAATGTAGTGCTCCAGATTGAAACTTCAAAAGACCCCAGTGAGCTTCTGGAAACAATCCTAGCTATTGAAAAATCTCTGGGAAGAATCCGCAAAGAAAAATTCGGTGAACGTTGTATAGATATAGACATACTCTATTATCACAACAAAATGGTGAACCTGGAAAATTTATCGATCCCCCACCCTGGAATTCCTGACAGGCGGTTTACCCTTGTGCCATTAGCTGAGATGTGTCCCCTGGAAGTTCATCCATCATTATCAAAAAATCACATGGAATTACTCGCTGATTGTCAGGATGAATTAGATTGTAAACTCACAGATTATAAGCTTTAAATGTCTTTAGTTGAAGGAATTCTCTTGGTTCTGGCAGGAGCTTTTGCCGGATTTGTAAATAGCATTGCCGGTGGAGGATCATTGCTTATCATGCCGCTTCTTATTTTCATGGGCTTGCCTTCTGCAGAGGCCAACGGCACCAATAGAGTAGCTATTTTCATTCAAAATATCTTTTCAGTGGCTGGTTACCGCAGCAAGGGAGTTTACGTTTTCCCATTCGCCATTTATGTGGCGATTCCGGCCATTATCGGAGCTATTATTGGATCGAACATTGCTGTTGATATTGGTGATAAAGTTTTCAATCGGATTCTAGCGGTAGTTATGCTGGTGGTGATGGCCATTTCAATTTTCAGACCTTCTATTAACATTGACCCAAGTGAAATAATCAATAAGAAGAAAACGTGGATGAGTGTGATTGTTTTTTTCTTTTTAGGCATTTATGGAGGCTTCATTCAGGCAGGTATTGGCTTTTTGATTATCGCTACTCTCACCAGCATACATGGTTTCAATATGGCCAAGACGAATAGCATCAAAGTGTTCGTTATTCTTTGCTATACAATCGCTGCTGTTATCGTTTTTTATTTGGAGGATAAAATCCGATGGGAATATGGACTTACACTGGCAGCTGGCAATTCAGTCGGAGCATGGATTGGTAGCAGATGGTCAGTTGGCAAAAGCGATCGACTGATACGGATGATACTGCTAGTGATGGTCATAGCCCTTTCCATTAAATTGTGGTTTTTCTAAGTCTAGCACGTGGGAGTAGTCATCAAACAAAGTTTTTGGAGCACAACAATTGCCTATTTAGGGGTAACCATTGGCTATGTGAATGCACTCTATGTTCGTGCTGAGTATTTGGATTTATCTCAAATTGGTCTTTTTACACTTATCACAGCAAATGCCATGATAGTGTCACCTATTTCATCATTTGGAATGGGTAGCTCCTACCTTAAATACTTCCCAAACTTTGATGAGGCAAATAAAAACAGATTCTTTTCATACCTTTTTTTAATAACGATTTTGGGTAATGTGCTCATATTATTTGTGGGATTTCTCATGAAAGATGTCATCGCTGAGAGATACATTGACACGGCACCTACTTACATCAACTACCTTTCAATTACGGCGATCATTATCGTTTCCAATAGCCTGTTTGACTTGTTTTTTAGCTACAGCAGAACAGTAATGAAAGTTTTGTTTCCCTCATTTTTGAGGGATATCTATTTAAGGGTAGCATCGTTATTTCTTGTGTTTGGCTATGCTATTAGTTGGTGGGATTTTGATGCTGCGGTTTTAGGGCTTGGCATTGTATACGCTGGTGCTTTTATGCTACTCTTTATACAGCTGGTACTGGAGCATGGCTTTCGATTTGATTTTAGCTTTGGAATAATCACCAGTAAATGGAAATGGAGACTTCTAAAATTTGGTACCTACAGTATGCTCCTTGCCGGAAGTTTCGCATTAATCAATAACGTTACTTATGACCAGGTCACTACAATCCTGGGCCCAGAAATGAATGGCATTTTTACAACTTGTTTTTTTATAGCCCTAATCGTGGAAATGCCTCGTAGAAATATGCTGAAAGTATTAGGTCCAATCATTTCCGCTGAAATGGAAAGAAAAAATATGGTCGAGGTTGACAAGCTTTATAAAAGAAGCTCCATTACAATGTCAGTCATCGGTATGTTGCTATTCATAGGAATTGTAACCAACCTGCAGGATCTTTTTGATTTTATCCCAAAAGGAGACGCATTTCAGATGGGCTTTTGGGTAGTTGTTGGAGTATGCATCGCAAAGCTATTTTTAATGACCTCAAGTTTCGCAGGAGAGATTATAAACTTCTCACATCTGTACAGATACAACTTGATTTTCCAACTGATTGCTGCCTTTACTCTTATTATACTGAATCACTTTTTCATCAACAGCTGGGGTTTAAACGGGGCAGTGTTTAGTTACTTGACTGCCATCACCTTACATATCTTTCTGAAAGTAATCTTTGTCAAACATCATTTTGGCATTGTGCCTTTTGTGAATGCCCATCTACCTTTGTTTCTAATAGGGTTGATTATAATTATATCAGCTTATTTTTTTCAAACTGGACTTCACCCAGTTATAAATATTATCATTCGGTCAATTGTAACAAGCATTGCATTTATATTTTTGATTTATAGGTTCCGAATATCCAAAGACATCAATACAATCATTCATTCTACCTTTGAGAGATTTCTAAAAATTAACCTTCCAAAATGAACGCTGACCTTAAGAAAAACATACTTACACATGGCCTAATTATCCTTGGGTTTCTTTTTGTTACCATTCTGGTCCACTACCCTTCCATTTTGGGTGATAAGCAGATAGACCAGCATGACATATTACAAGGTCAGGGGGGGAATAATCAACTAAAAATGCATCGGGATGGAACCGGTGAGGAAGCACTCTGGAATCCATATATGTTTAGTGGAATGCCTGCGTACTTAACCGGAGTTCAATACTCAGGCGATATACTCAAACATGTTTATAAAGTCTATCTTTTAGGATTAGGTCATCCGGAGGGTATACTCTTCGCCAGCTTTGTGAGTTTCTACATCCTTTTGCTGTGTTTTAAAGTGAGACCATTGATTGCGGCGGCAGGAGCACTTGCTTTTGGCCTAAATGGCTTCAACATGATTGGTATCATGGCAGGACACAATGCTAAAATTGCTGCAGTGGCTTTAATGCCACTGGTTCTAGCGGGTATCCATTTAACTTTCACTGGTAAAAGGTGGCTTGGTTTTGGATTAACAGCGTTGGCACTCGGGCTACAAATCAGAACGAACCACCCTCAAATCACATACTACCTTGCCATAATTGTGGCAGCTTATGGAATCAATGTGCTGATTAATGCAATTAGAGAAAAAGATTTTAAACCATTTGGCATTAATGCCTCATTGATGATTTTGGCGGCAATTCTTGCTGTTGGAGCGAATTATGGACGCCTTGCAACAACCCTGGAGTATAGTAAATATACTATCCGTGGAAAATCAGAATTACAAAACGATCAGAAGAACTCTTCTGGTCTGGATAAAGAGTACGCGTTTCGCTATAGCAATGGAATAGCAGAGCCATTATTTCTCTTCGTTCCAAACATTTTTGGTGGTTCTTCTCAGCAAGAGCTTACCACCAAATCGGCAGTTGCTGATGCACTAAGGAATGCGGGCTACAATCGGTCTCAAATTGCACAACAGGTTCAGGCTATTCCTACCTACTGGGGTGAACAACCATTAACTGCTCCTTACTATGCGGGGACTTTTACCGTACTGCTCTTCATTCTTGGAATTCTGATTTTACCTAAAAAACAAAAGGTATGGTTGATTTCGCTTGCAGTGCTTGGAATCATGATGAGTTGGGGTAAAAATTTTGAAGGCTTCAATAATTTCCTTTTTGACTACCTGCCGGGGTACAATAAATTCCGATCAGTGACCTTCACCATCATCATTACCATTTTCGCAATGAACTTACTGGGTTTTACCGCCCTTGAAAAGCTGGTGAGCGCTGAGTGGACGCCCGAGTTAAAGAAAAAAATCTTTATGCTTTTTGGTATTGGCGGTGGCTTTCTAGTAGCGCTACTATTATTCTCCGGCGCTCTAGGTTACCGAGGAGCCATAGATTCCCAATTACCTGACTGGTTTCTCAACGCAATCAGGGAGGATCGTCAGTCACTACTCGTAAAGGATACCTTAAGAGCACTGATGTTCGTGGTATCATTGGCAGTACTTATTTGGGCCTTGATTAAAAAGAAAGTAAAAGTTAAGCAGGTGATGCTTGGCTTACTGGTTATTGTTTTTGTGGATAGCTTTTCATTAACCAAGCGCTTCCTTGGGGAGGAAAAATTTGTAAAAGACCCTTCACGAGAATTCTTTGCTATGACGGAAGCTGATAAGGCCATTGCATCCCAGGCAAGCTATGGTGAGCGGGTTTTAAACTTACAAAACCCATTCAATGAAAACAGAACCTCCTTCTACCACGAATCCATCGGGGGATACCATGGAGCCAAGGTCAGGCGATATCAGGATCTGATCGATTATTGTCTCCAGTCTGAATTACAAAGTGCTTATCAGTCACTGCAAAATCAGTCATTGGACTTTTCTGGCCTGCAGGCATTAAACATGCTTAACACCAGATTTTTGTATGCAGGAACCCAGCAAAATGCAGTGTTTCCAAACCGATATGCAAATGGCAATGCATGGACAGTAAATGAAGTTATCCCTGTCAGTTCTCCGGATGAAGAAATTGCCAGGGTTTGTTCAATCAATACGAAAAGTCAGGCTTTGATAGATCAAAGCAAATTTGATATTCCACAGATTTCTGGCTCTGGAACGATTATTTTGACTAATAAAACTCCCAATAAAATCACCTATCAGGCGGATATTTCAAATGGGGCAGCCCTGGGTGTTTTCTCTGAGATCTACTACCCTGAAGGATGGGAGGCGACCATTAATGGTGAGAATGCTGAGATTATGCGAGCAAATTACGTTTTAAGAGCCCTTGAAATCCCACAAGGAAGTCATGAGATTATCTTTGAATTCAAACCTAAAACTTACTTTACTGGTAATACTGTCACTTTGATTTCGAGTGTGCTTGTTTTGCTTGTTTTTCTAGTGGTAGTAGGAGTTGAATCTAAAAAAAGCATTAGCTAAAAGCTGGTGGGGGTTGTTATCCGTCAAAGCTTTTGGTCTTCTGTTGCCGGATACTTAGGAGTGGGCATTGGCTACCTTAATGTGGTAGTCTTGATGCCAAAATTTTTGAGCCCTGAGGAAATTGGGTTGTATCGAACCATCTTGAGTTCGGCTGCTCTTTTTGCTCCTATTCCATTGTTTGGACTAAGGAGTGCCTTTATTCGCTTTTTTCCTCGCAACGATAATAGGCAGAATGCTACGCTTGCAATGCTTGGCCTGATAGTTTTCCTGGCTCTTTTTACCTTATTTGCCATCACCACCTACCTACTGAAGCCAGGCCTAATACCATTCTTCGCAGAGAAAGCAAATGCAATAAATGATTACCTCTGGTTGATTTTGATTTTAATTGGTTTGATGGGCTTCTATGGTTTTTTCGAATCAATTCTTAAAGCACAAAAAGACATTGCAACACCAAGTTTTGTTAGAGAAACATTGTACAAATTCCTACAGTCGATTGCTGTCATATTGGTTGGCTATGCTGTCATATCTGTACCGCAATTTCTGCATCTCCAGTATCTCATATATGTTACAATTAGCTTCATAATTCTTTTCATTGTAGTTAAAAAATTTTCGTTTAAGACCTCCCTTTCAAGAGTTGCTATTCAGGAAGCTGATAGCAAAAATTTCTTTACATATGCTCGATATGCACTTTTAAGTGGCTTAGGGACTGTTGCCGTGCTGCAAATTGATCAGATCATGGTTTCTAAATACATTGGCTTGGAGGCCAATGCCATTTATACTACGGCCATATTTATGGCGGTAGTGATTGAAATGCCTAGAAAATTCATAGCGCAAATATCACAACCTATTGTAACAGAAGATTTGCAAGCAGGGCGTATGGATAAAATCCATAAATATTATAAAGCCGCATCAATCAATCAATTATTAATTGGCGCATATATTTTTCTTGGGATCGTCATAAACTTACCTAATATCTATGCTTTGATGCCTAGCGGTCAGGTTTACAGTGAAGGGCTTTCTATTGTATATATCATAGGATTTGCGAAGCTGGTAAATATGGTCTTTAGCATAAATGGAGAAATCATTGTGATGTCTAAGCATTACCGCATCAACATTCTGTTGGTTGCACTTTTAGGAATCATGACGGTATGCCTTAATCTTTTGCTGATTCCAATTTACGGCATAGAAGGGGCGGCTTACGCCTCTTTGCTCACCTTCTTTTTATTCAATCTGATAAAGTTCATTTATATCAAGGTAAAGTTTGATTTTTCTCCCTTCTCTAAGTGGACCCTACCATCCATATTGCTCATCCCTTTGTTTCTTTATTTGAATAACTTGGCGGGTTATTCGGATTCGATCTTTCTTGATATAGTTCTAAGAAGCATTCTTCTTTCCATTGGATTTATAAGCTATGTATTGTTTTTAAAGCCATCAGTGGAACTATTAAATATCTGGAAATTAGTGCTTGTAAAGGTAGGAATAAGAAATTCATGAAGATAGGCCTTCATAAAGTGATTTGAGAGAAGCTTGAAAAGCATTCTGATGGAAATGTTTTATTAAGGTTTCATGAGCTCGTTCCCCCATTTCATTACACAGTTGCACATTATCAACTAATTCACTTAGGATTGAAGTAAGCTCTTTATCAGTCGTAAATACTTTTCCAATATGGTATTTTTCAATTAGTTCCCGTTGAGGTTTGCAATTGGAAGCAACTATTGGAAGCTTGCCGTACATGTATTGAAAAATCTTATTAGCAATTCCTGATTCATGTTGTGGATTCTTATCAAAAGGTGCAAGTGCAATGTCACATGCATGCAGGTATGATGGTAACTCATTCAGATCAATCCATGGAATATAGATTATGTGATTTTGGAAAATGGGTTTTTCGAGTTCGGCAAAAAAGGCATCCTTGTCTCCCCCATCAACCGGTCCAATAATTACCAGGCTAAACTTTTTACCTTGATTGATAAGTTCTTCACATGATCGAAGTGCTCTGAAAATACCTCTTCTCTCGGCAACAATACCAAAATATAGCAATCGTGGTGTCCCGGGCAATTTGTCATCAACAGGTTTTATTTCATACTCATCAAACTCCTCCGTATCAACAACATTTGGAAAAACAGTAATATGATTACTGGTAAGAAAGTCATACTTATCTAACAGTGATTGTTTGAAATCTTCACTCAGAACAACCAATCGATCAGCATAGCGAAGGTATTTGCCCTCCTTTCTCATCCAGAGCTTCGGCCTTACCAAAATCGATCTAAGCACACCCTGCGTCCATTTGTAGCTTTGAATGGCATGAGAATAGTTTTCATGTAGATCCAGGATTATGGGTATCTCTTTCTTTGAAGCGTCAACTCCATTCCTCACACATTTGGCCATATACAAGTCGTGAGTATGAACGACATCAAGCTTAAAATCATCCACAAACCTCTTGATTTTTTTCTTCCACCACCATTCATAAAGAGGGACGGTATTCATAAAAAAGTAGAGCGAATCCTTGATTTTTCTTGGCAAATAGTGTGCACGGATGGTGGAGTCACTATCAAGGTCAATTTGCCTGGCAAAAGAAAGACACAGCACAAACACTTCATACCCAAAATTCTCAAGTAGACGAACTTCCCGTTTTACTCTTACATCTGATTGATATTCGTTATCGACGATGACACCTACTCTCATATGATACGCTTGGCTATTTTTGTGCTGCTGCAAGTTTCACATTTTTTTCCATTGATTTCAAAGGCAGGTTACGAATACCGCATAATGAAAAGGCCCCTTACTGAACATGAACTATCCTATATTCTTTATCATCTTAACCTGGTGATAGATATTAGCGATCTGAAAGATCATATTCAATACACGGAATCTATAACTGGAGAAAATGGAATAATATTTATTGCTCATTCGGGATCTTTATCAGTTAAATCAATAGCAGAACTTCCAATTCTATTCGCGTCTAATCAGAATTCTTTTTACTCGATTGATTCCAATGGAAATCTGGTTTTCCATCATGACTTATTGAAATCAGCTTTTTATCTTCTGAGTGGATATGATGAACTATTTGTAAACACGCGAAGGGACCATTGGGGGCGAGTACCTTATGAAGGATCCATTCAGCAACGGTTAAATATCATTGATCGGCCGTTGGTTAATGAATATTTCGATATCATAACTGAGGGACTCAATGAATATATATCCTATCACGGTAAGAATCCTCTCTCAAAAAGAAAGCTATTTGACTCATTTGGCTTTCTGCTTTCGCATGATATTGACATCATTGATAAGTATGGCTGGCCGCATTTAGGATTTAAGCTAAAAGAACTGGCTGGTATTGTCAAAACGGAGCATTCCAAAAAGCAAATACTAAACGCAACATTCCAGTCTACACTTCAATTCATTAATCCATGGCGATCAAATCCATACTGGAATTTTGAATATCTATTGGAAACGGAGAAAAAACATGGTTTTAAAGCTGCATATTATTTTCTGGATAAAGATCTTGATGGAGGCTCAAGGTATGAATTTTCTAATTCCAGATTACGAAATTTGTTCAACCAGCTCGCCGAACTAGGTCATGAAATTGGCCTTCATGGCACAGCAAAAACAATTGATAATGAGCAGGCTTTACATGGCCAGAAAGAAAAACTAGAAAATGCCGCCAATTGTAAGGTATACGGAGGTCGCCAGCATCGATTGTTACTGGATATTCCCAGAACATATCGTAATCATGAATCTGTAGGTTTACAGTATGATTCAACCTTTGGTTTTGCAGCGCATGAAGGATTTAGAACTTCCTTTTGCCTCCCTTTCAAACCCTATGATTTCGAGAATGAAAAAGCCATTGAAGTATGGCAATTTCCATTGATGGCAATGGATGTGACCTTATTCAGCTATCGAAAGCTATCAAACCCGATGATACTGGAAACCATTGATCAGTTGGTGAAACAGGCAGCCAAACACCACGGTATTTTTACGCTCTTGTGGCACAATTCATTTTTTGACGAAACACTGTATCCTGGTGTAACTAAAACCTATGAAAGTATCTTAGATTTAATTTCCGCTCTTCGAGCAGAAGGAGTAACCGGCATGGAATTGGTAAATAAACTGGAAGGGATGAAGCTATGAAAGTATCTGAATTAATCAATCATTTATATTGGATCTACCTGTTTGGCAGACCTAAAAGAAAGATCACCTCAGAATTACTATTTGCTCACCCGGAAAGCATAGAAAATCCAATTTTCTTTCTTTCTACCGGAAGATGTGGAACAGAGTGGTTTACTCATGTAATCAAGAAGCACAAGAGCACTATAGTTTTACATGATCCAAAACCGAATTTATCTGTTCAGAATAAATTCATCCACAACCTTATTCAAAAGGATATAGATAAGGAGCTACGCAATGAGGTTAGTAAACAAATACTCTTTGCAGCCAGAGAACAACATTTTCGATATGCTTTCAAAGCGGATAAAAGATATGTTGAGACAAACAATCATATCACTTTTTTCGCAGACACTCTAGCCACTATTTTTCCTTCTGCTAAATTCATACATCTATACCGTCACCCTGGGGGGTTTGTGACATCAGGTTTAAATCGTGGTTGGTTTGATGAAAATTCGTCGGCTACTGAAAAATTGATTACTCCACTGGATCAAAATACATGGAATGGGTTCAGTAAAGTTGAAAAAATCAGCTGGGTTTGGAACGAAACCAATGTGTTTATAGAAGCTATTAAGAATAAGTATCCAGACAGGGTATACTCTTACGATTTTAGCAAAAGAAATGTGGATTTATTGATGGGATTGTTTCAATTTCTCGGTATAGCGACTAACAAAGCGTACCTGGACAAATCCCTTAATATCCGAAGAAACGTACAGCAAAAAACACACTTCCCTTCATATGAAAATTGGAACGAGGAAGACAAGAAATCTCTTAAAAAAATCTGTGGTGACTTATGCAAGAAATATAACTATGAGTTATGAATGAATCATTCAAAAAAATTCTTGAAGAGCAGCTTGTCCACTTCAAAAAGAACGATTTCAAAAGTTTTGATTTGTGTGATATAACATCCCAGCCCTACTTTCTCAAAATGAATCAATGGTGTCATGGAAAGCGGCTGGGTAAATACATTAAATATCCTCACAATATTTTATTAGATCACTTCACGCCCCTCCTAAGAAAGACATATAAGGTAAAAAAAAATGACTTTGCCCAATCGAATGCATTTATAGTTCGGGGATTGGTAAATGCTTATTCTTCCACTGGTGATGAGGGCTTATTACAGGAAGCCGAACAGCTTATCAATCGAGTGCTAGAACAACAGAGCAAAGGATTCAAACATGCCTGCTGGGGGCAGCCATATGACTGGTTCTCCAAACAAATTATACCTGCCTACACCCCTAGAACTACAGTAACATCTCAGGTAGGCCGGATGTTTCTGGATGCTTTTTTGGCAACCAAAAATTCGGATTACTTGGATTGTGCGAAGGATATTGGAGACTTTTTTCTAGAAGAAATGCCTCTCTCATTCAATCAGGAGGATAAAACCTGCTTTTCCTACACGTCAATTGACCAACATCAAGTACATAATCCAAATATGATGGCGGCAGGGTTTTTATCAATGCTTGGGTATTTAACGAAGGAGCCAAAATACAATTATCGAGCGATAACAGCAGCAAACTTCACCTTCTCATCCATTCGTGATGATGGTTCCTGGTATTATGCCAAATTATCAAACGATAAGCCAAGCAAAATCGATAATTACCATACCGGATACAATATCGAAGGAGGGATATTATTGAGTAAATATCTTGGCGATCAATTCATCCATGATGAAGCTTTAGATAAGAGCATTGAATACTATCTCAAGCATCTTTTTAGTCCGAAAGGAATTCCATACTTAACTAACAAAAAAAAGTATCCGATCGATATTCAATGTTGTGCTCAAAGCATCATAACACTATGCTACTTAAGCGAAATAAGCAAGAAATATAAAGATCAAGCAAAAGAACTCTTTAAATGGACTGTTGATAACATGTATGAGGATGGATCTTATTATTATCGCATTTTTAAAAATGGATCAATAGACAAAACGGATTATATCAGATGGGGAGATGCCTGGATGTTTTATGCATGCTCACTCTTCCTTGATTAAGCATCATGATTAAACTACTTCGATACCTATATCAGAAAATTATTGTCACTGCTAAAATCAATAAACTTCCAATAGCAAATACTGGAGTTGATGATGAGGGACATGCATTTATTACTCTGATAGATGGGCTTACATTTTATGGTCCCAAACCCCAGAAAAAGGAACTTAAATTCTACAAATTTCTACTTGGCAGAAAAATCAAAAAAAATCTGCCTTTCGAATGCTATCAGGTAGCAATTGATATTATTATTAGGTACATGGAAGGCAATTTAAAGTGGGGCGGGCCAGCTAAAGAAGCTTTTTATAAAACGAAAAATGGAGATTTTATAGCAGAAATGGGTGCCTTTAGAGGTTATTACACAATGTACCTCTCACAAAAAATAGGTCCAAAAGGTAAAATCATTGCTATAGAGCCAATACCATCCAACGTTACATATCTCAGAAAAAACATTGAATCTAACAAATTGCATAACGTGGTAATTGTGCCAAAAGGGGTGTGGAATGCTAATGATAATAAAGTTTTCCAACGTAAACCGACGGACTATCAATCCGGAAGTATTGATATTGCCTACCAGGATCAAGAGTCTTTGGCAATTGAAGTGAATACGCTAGATAAAATTTTAGCAGATAATCAACTGGATTCTATTGATTTCATGCTTATTCAATTAAATGGTGCCGAGTATGAAGCACTGGAGGGTCTGACAATGGTTAATCCCAAAAACCTATCAATAGCAGCAAGATATAATAAAGGCGCGCGTAACATTGCCAGAGAAATTATAGAATCTTTAAAGAAGAGGGGCTATTCAGTGAAGACATTAAAAGAAAAATTTATCTACGCTCATCTAAATTGATTACTTATGAAGGTAACGATCATTGGTAATTCAGTTGCTCTTCGGGTCAGACCTCCACTTCCGCACCCCAACAATATGAACTATACCTACCAGTTGAGAAGTTTGTTGAAGAAGGACGATGAGGTGGAGAATATTGCCATTGGAGCTACCACTATAAACAACTGGATTAAAATGACAGATTCAGTAATTAATCGATTTGCCAATATCTATATCATCCACATAGGTGTAGTTGACGCAACTATAAGAGAGGTTCCTCTTTGGTTTTACCGACTTGCTACAAAAAAGAATGAAAACTTTATTACCCGACTTATTAGAGCCATCTATCGAGGACCAATCGCCAAAGCCCGTCCATTTTTAAGCAAAATTCGAGGGGTTCGTTCTTGGGTATCTGAAAAGCAATTTGAAAAAAAATACGAAAAGATCGTCTCGACCATTTTGAAAGATACCAACGCCAAGGTTATTGCTATTCCAATTAACCCTGCAGATGATCGAATTGAAAAACAACTGCCTGGCTCTCATAAGAATCACAAAAAATACAATCAGCTAATCAAGAAGGTAATAGAAAAATATGATCAGGTTTTGGTGGATATTAACGATCTGAAAAGTAAGGATCACTATCCTGATGGAGTACATTATAATTCGGAAGGACATAGGATCATTGCCAAAAGGTTGGCCGAAAGTATCAATAAAATAATGTGACGCTTTTAAGAAAATGCACCACATTTGAAATTTGATAGCATTATGAACGAAAACATATTTGTGCATCCATCGGCTGTGTTGGATGAAGGTTGTAAAATAGGTGATGGAACCAAAATCTGGCATTTTTCCCACATTATGCCCAATACCGAAATTGGAGAAAATTGCAATCTCGGACAGAATGTGTTTATTATGTCTGGTGTTAAGATAGGAAATGGAGTCAAGATCCAGAATAATGTTTCTATCTATGATGGTGTGGTTTGTGAAGACGATGTTTTCATAGGCCCATCAGCTGTATTTACCAACGTAAATAATCCACGAAGCTCAGTAAACAGAAAGAACGAATTTCTTAAAACCATAATTCGAAAAGGTGCTTCTATTGGAGCAAATGCAACAATCATCTGTGGAAATGAAATCGGTTCATACGCTTTTATTGGAGCGGGAACTGTAATTACGAAAGCAGTAAAACCGTATGCTTTGGTGATAGGAAATCCGGGTCGTCAGGTTGGATGGATGAGCGAAACCGGACTCAAGCTGGAATTCAGCAAAGATGATACGTATTTTTGCCAAGAGGAAGATGCAACATATCAACTAAAAGAGGGTCAGGTAATAAAATTATGAACAAACGATTTGCATTAGTAGGAGCAGCTGGATACATCGCTCCGAGACATATGAAAGCAATCAAGGACACCAATAATGACCTGGTAGCGGCTCTGGATCCTAATGATAGTGTAGGCATAATAGACAGTTACTTTCCTCAAGCTGATTTTTTTACCGAATTTGAACGCTTTGATAGACATCTTGATAAACTGAGAAGGAAGGGGAAAGGGGCTGATTATGTAAGTATTTGCTCACCTAACTATCTGCATGATGCCCATATGCGATTCGCACTTCGAAGTGGAGCTCATGCCATCTGTGAAAAACCACTTGTTCTTAACCCCTGGAATGTTGATTCTTTGTTAGAGATCGAGAAAGAAGCCGGAAAAAATATTTATACTATTCTGCAGCTGAGATTACACCCTGCTGTCATTGCTCTCAAGAAAAAAATCAAATCTAATCCGGAAAAAGTTTGGGACATTGACTTAACCTACCTGACCAGTAGAGGGCATTGGTATTTTACAAGCTGGAAAGGTGACAATAGTAAAAGTGGTGGTATTAGCACTAACATTGGAATTCATTTTTTTGATATGCTTACCTGGATTTTTGGTGAGGTTAAAAGCAATACCATTCACCTAAACTCACATGATCGATCTTCGGGGTACCTTGAGCTGGAACGTGCAAATGTCAGATGGTTTCTGAGTATAAATTCAGAACTATTACCTGATAAAATCAAAAATGAGGGTAAAACCACCTATCGATCCCTTCAAATTGGAGGTGAGGAATTTGAATTTAGCGGTGGCTTCACAGACTTACATACTTTAAGTTATCAGCAAATTCTCGATGGAAATGGCTTCTGTATTAATGAGGCCAAAACGGCAATAGAAATTGTTCATCAAATCAGAAATCAGAAACCGATTGGGTGTAAGGGAATCTATCATCCGCTGGCAAAAGAACCTCAAAGTCCGCACCCTTTCCAGGGCTCTATAATGAATTGATCACCATGGCAACTTCTTCCACTTGCTCATTGGTCATCTCTGCAAACATCGGGATACTCAGTATTTCTTGACATAGCTTTTCCGCAACAGGAAAATCGCCTGTTTTGTGACCTTTGTAAGCATATGAAGGTACAAGAGGGAGAGGGTTAGGATAATGAACGGTGTTCCCAATTTCAGCATTATCTAATGCTATTTTCAACCGATCCCTGTTCTCTGACTGAATCGCGAACACATGAAATACATGTTTATAGTTTTCAGGTGTTATTGGAGTCTTTACGCTTTTTAGTAAAGAATTATATCGATGTGCTATTGATATTCTTTTTTCAGTCCATTCAGACAAATAAGGTAGCTTGACTTTCAGAATAGCAGCCTGAATGGTGTCCAGACGACTGTTTCTTCCTATGATCCAATGCTCATGCTTTACCATTTGACCATGATTTGTGATCATTTTGCATGTTTTAGCCAGTTCCTCATCATTCGTGGTGATTCCTCCAGCATCTCCGTATGCACCCAGATTTTTTCCTGGATAAAAACTATAAGTAGCGACATGACCGAAAGAACCTATTTTCTTTCCTCCGATCTCAGCACCATGAGCTTGAGCGCTATCTTCGATTACTTTCAAACTATGCCTTTCGGCGATGCTCATTATCTCGTTCATTCTTGCTGGCATGCCATATAAATGAACGGGGATGATTGCTTTCGTTCTGCTGGTGATTTTAGTCTCAATTAGACTGGGATCAATCGTACGTTCTTCCTCAAGCACATCAACGAAGACAGGCTCAGCACCAATATTATTTACCGCACCAGCAGTACTTATCCATGTGAGTGCGGGTACCAGCACCTCATCGCCTGGTCCAATACCAAGAGCTTTAAGGGCAATTTCAATGGCATCTGTTCCATTGGCGCATCCTACACAATAATGGGCTCCAGTAAAATTGGCAAAAGCGTCTTCAAACTCTTTTATAACAGTTCCACCAATGAAAGCTGTCTTGTTAATACAATCCGTTATTGCATTATCGATTTCTGATTTTACGGAAAGATATTGAGCTTTTAAATCTGCGTATGGTACACTCATATAGTTAGTTTTCTGTTATAGCGACACCCCACTTATCCTTTAGCCGATCGTTTGATTCAGCATAAAAATCAGACAGGGATTGAACAAGTTGATATTTCTCCACATATGATCTCTTTTTAGAAAGGAATCGAAACAAATATGGATCCAAAATGACTACAAATATCTTCCATATTGGTCGATTAGAAATTTTTTTGGAGATTAAATGAAAGGGCCGGATACTACTAAAAGTAAAATGATTGATGAAACGTAAAAGCGTTATGGAAACATTAGAAAGTGACTCATTAGCTCGCCTATTAGCGGTGGACTTTTCAAGAGTTGAATGCGTAAAGGAGGCAATCTTTCTGATGAACATTTCGGGATCACTTTTCAAACCCTCTTGTGATAGAACCAATAGATTTTCCTTTCCAAATACCTCTTCGTAAACACTGATTAGCTTATCGTACTTCAAATAGCCCATTCGAAAGTACTTCTGAGGTATGGGTCTCTTATCTTCTAGATCGAGCCAATTGCGAAAACTCAAAGTTCCTCCCTGCACCACATACTGCCGATAGTAGGAGTCAATGGCTTTTGCTTGGGCTCTAATGGTAATTATTACTTTATTAAAACCAAGTTGTTTCAACGCTATTGGGATGTTTGATCTTCCTATTCCTTTATAGTAAAATGGTGAACCGGCCAATGATTCAAATGAGTATAGGGTCGATTCCTTTGCTATAATGAATTGTTCTCTATTTTGTTCTATGGAATAATCTAGCGGATCCGAATAAACAATCGGCTGAAATAATTGACGACAAGACTGATAATCAACATAGCGAATGCCTTTTAAATGCGGAAATACATTCCATTGCAAAAAAGTTGTTGCAGTCTTCGGAAATCCCACATGAATAATCTGGTTAGGCATCAGTACTAATTCTTCTTAGTTTAATTGTTTCAAGGCTTTGATAGAAAATGAAACAAAAAAGACCTTCAAAACTAATTGAAGGTCTTTAGTCTTAGCTATTAAATTTGATATTATTCAAATAGCAGTTGAATTTCATTTTCATTTAAAACACGATCATAAATTCGAATGTCATCAATTAATCCTTCGAAATTTAAGTTCTCTGAAATTCCATTTCTATGCGTTGCTCCAATTTCGAAATCCACACCTGACTCACCAGAATGTATTGGAAAAGTCGTATTTAAAGAATCCACCATCACTCCATTAACTCTTAGCTCTAAGATATTAGCTGAATAAGTGACCAATAAATGACTCCAACCGGTAGGCATATCTGTAGATACGCGATTGAAATCACTCAATGTCCCAGCTTCATAGGTTGTAAAACCTACTTTATCACTTGGTATATAACTCATTGAAAAACTTCTTCGGTCTTGAAAGGAGTCATATTTACCCAATATTGTCTCCCCAACACTAATGGTGTCTTGATGAGCATTAATCCACACCGAAATAGTGAATTCATCATAAAAGCCTAAGTCTAATACAGAAGATGTACCAAGATTGATATAATCATCTGTTCCATCAAATTCATAGGCCGAATTTGCGTTTCCGAATCTATCAGTAGTCAAAACAGGCCCAACAACTATACCATTATTATTATTTAGACTCTCATCATTGGCATTTCCATTAAATGGATAATATGCAATTAAACCTGCAGATATATCTATTTTCTGTTCCAGAATAATTTCTAGTGGACCATATGGATTCGTACCATCGTGTTGCATTAAGGAGTCGATGGTAAAAGTATTTTCAAATGCATTATAGCCTGCCTTATCAACTATCAGCTTTAAGTTTTCGTATCGTTTAGAAAGAACAACTTTATTAGTTACATCAAACAATTCACTTCTTAGTACCGTGTCCTCTTCATTCGTAATCGTCAGATTTGCTTCTGTAAGCTCGTAATGTTTGGAGGTATAATCATAAACTAATACACCAATCAATAAATCAAATGTCTCTACAACATTGAAGTTGAAGGTAGTGTATCCAAAATCCACACTAGATCCTTCATCTGTACTAATTACTTCAGGCTCAATATGAGTCACATCATCTCTATTTACAACAAAGTGTATTGGAAGTGGATGATTGACCAAATGAGCTAGTTCGGAACCTTCAACTGGAGTGGCGTAACGAACAATACTATCTGAATCCAAGACAAAAAAGGCTGTAAGTCGGTAAGATCCCAGGTTTAGAGAGATGGGGTCACTTTCATATGCCTCGTCAAATTGGTTCAAAATTATTTTATCATTATAAACGATTTCACCAATTTCGTTCTCTATTGTTACATGTAATTGAGTCAATTCAAATTCTTCAGTTATTCTTCCAGAGATTGATGAGTTTGAAAAACCAAAAATGACTTTATTGGAAGGTATTGCACCCCTATCATCATCCTTACAAGAGATAAGTGAAATAGTGATGAGTACATACAGCGTAAGGCTAAATTTTTTATACATCTTGTTACTAATTGAGCATAAATAATATGACTAATAGGAGACTGAATTTTAATACAAACTTCAAACGGCTATCAATCTTAACTGATTTTTTCATTGGTCTAAGCTAGATAAAATGACACTCAGTTACGTCAACTTCAATACTCAATGAACAAACGGTTAATCTGGAAGTATAAAGTGTAGCTTTTATTGAACGAATGGAACTATAAGTTCTGCAGCTTTTCAATTAAGTAATCCTTTTTCGTTCTAGAGACTTCTACATTGTCACCATTTTCAAGTATTACTCTCCCATGCTTTTTATCAAACTCAATCACTTTCTCCAGATTTACAAGGTGGGATCTGTGTACGCGTATAAATTTATTCTTGTCAAATAATTTCTCATATTCACCAAGAGGCTTAGACGCTATCATAATTGAATCCTCTAAATGAAACTTTGTATAGTTTTTTTCAGAGGATAAAAAATTGACATCTGCAAACTTTATTATGTGAATCCCATCTATGGTACTTATTGAAAATCTCTCAGACTTTTTCTGATTCAAAATTTCCGAAAGAATGTCAACCTGATCTTGTATTTGCGAGACATTTTTGAATCTCTCCACCGCTTCAACCAGTTCATCCTTATCTACAGGCTTTAGTAGATAATCTATTGCGGACAGTCGAATGGCTGTTATGGCAAATTCATCATATGCTGTAGTAAATATGACTTTGGTCTGGTTTGTTTTATTAATTCTTCTGAGCAATTCTATACCAGAACCATTAGGCATATTGATATCAAGAAAAATTAAGTCTGGCTTTTCTTTAGTAATTAGTTTATGGCCTTCATTAATATTATTGGCAGAGCCTATCAATAATATCTCAGGACAATTTTTCTCAATTAAAAGTTGAAGCCCACGAACGGCCCTCGGCTCATCATCTACAATTAACGATCTAATCATATTTCTAAGCTTGAATATGCTGGATAGCTAAAGATAACCTTTGTTCCCGAAGCATTTGAACTTATCTCAAACTTCGACTCGACATTTTGAAGCTTATTGATCAAGTTGATTCTTTCTCTTATTAATTGAATGCCATGAGGATTATTATTATTCTGACTTTCCCCATTGATAAGCCCTACACCATTATCTTCTACAATTACTTGTATCTGCATAGACTTCATTATAAATTTCAAATGAATTCGACCATCCATATTATTCGGCTGAATACCATGCCAAATGGAATTTTCAATAACAGGCTGGATGATCATTGAGGGTATCTTTTCAGTATAAATGTCAATATCATCATCAATTGAAATCTTAAATTCCAAAGGCTTGGAAAGCCTTAACTTTTCCAATTCGACATACAGTTCCATTGCCTCAACCTCCTCATATATCGGTACTGTTAGAGAGTCAGAGTGGTTAAGAATTGTACGAATAAGCTTAGCATATTTGATAAGGTAGGTTTCGGCTACTTCATTATCTCCTTCTAAAAAAATTGACTGAATTGAATTGATTGAATTGAACAGAAAATGAGGATTTATTTGAGCTTTGAGAGCTTTCAGATCTGATTCGATCTTTTCTCGCAAAAGCATTTGCCTGTTTCTTTTCGATCTTGAGATTGACACATAAATAAAATAAATGGCTGCTAATAATAAGCCTGAAACAATTGTGATAAACCACATTGATCGCCAAAAAACGTTTTCTATCTGAAAAGTGAGAGTTTTAGGAGTAGACCATTCACTGTTGATTGATCTTACCCTCACCTGAAAGGTGTAAATGCCCGGAGATAACTTAGAAAATATAAACGTGTTATTTGGACTTGCAGTCCATGATGGATCAGCTTCTCCTTTCTCGAATAACCTGAATTGATACGAAAGGTTCTCATGATCTTTGAAGTAAATTGTTTTCGTATTCAACTGGATAGGCCCAATATCATATGGAAATGAGAGGGCATTGTCTGACTTTGAATATACCGCATCACCTGCAATCACCTCATCGATAATGACAGTAAAGTCTATGTATTCTTCAAAGTTTCTACTATGATCAAAGCTAAATAATCCATTATCCTGTGCAATGTATATTCTACCATGAAAGAATTGTAGGTCATTTATACGTGAAGGGTGAAGCCCATTAGACTCTGTAATATGAGAAACCTGTACAATACCTGAGGAATTAAAATAGAGTTTTCCAATCCCTTTTGGGCATGAGGCATAAAGAATTGAGTCAACTAGCAACGTTTTTCCATATACATCTGAGTATTCAGAAACCCTATAGTTTTCTAATTGGTCACTCTTCAACTCATTAATTATATCAGCTTTTATCCTCAATAAACTATATCCATTTGTTGCAAACCAGATATACCCATATTTATCTAGCGACATACCTGTTATCTGTAGCCTACTAAAGGAATCATAACTGGAAACAACTCTTTTGTCTAAATCAATTAAGAAAAGGCCTCTTGCACTGGCAACAAGGATTATATTTTCATCCAGAAACACAAAGTCCCATATCTTACCAAAATTTTGATAAGGTAAATCCACTTCATTATCTTCAAATAAATCCACATACTTGAGCATTCCCGGAATCTGGTAAATAAGTGAATTTCTCTTTAAGTAACTCGTATTTGTCGCCCTATAATTCTTATCGGAAAAAGCATCATTCTTAATTAAACCCGTGGAAGTCAAAGCCCACACATTTCTAAATGTGTCAACGTACATTGTCTTTAAAGAAAATTGTGGGAGGTCAAAAAGATTTATAAACTCATCCTGAGCAAAATATCCAAACTTATAATCGGAATGAACCAAGTAAAGAACCGAATCCCGTGAAGACAGGCTATTAACACTTACATCTTTGAAATGTAGGATAACTTCGTTTTTAGGAAAGAAAAAAACTCCGTTATCCAAGGTAGTCACCCATCGATTTCCTTCGCTATCCAAGATGGAATAAGTTGTTTCTTTAATGTTTATATAATCAGTGGCTTGTAAATTTTTCTCGTCTAACTTCTTTACCCCATCATCTGTAAAAAGAAATACCACTCCATCAACTTCGTCAAGATTATATACCTTATAATCTAATGATTGCCTCTTTATGAGATTCTTTGCTGGGTTAATCCTATAAAGATGACTATTTAAAGAATATGAAGATGTATAGATATTACTGTCTAAAGACACTGCGTAGGAGAATAAAACCCCTCCCTGTATAAGTTCTTTAGGAAGTTCTTGACCAATCAAGTCATCAACTTTTAAACAAGAAAATTGTAATTCATTATAATCATCTATTGTGACCCAGTAGCAATAATTATTTAATTCAATAAGATAATATTTGAGTCCATCGCCCCTTAAGGATTCTACATTTCCAGAGTCATTTATTACTTTGATTCCATCTTGAAGTGATGAAATATAGATTCTGTTGTTACTTTCAACAATGCTAATGATGCGAGAATTGAAATTAGCGTTTTTTAGGATTGGGCTGTTGCTTGAATTGTAGATTTTTCCATTTTTCAAAAATCCCACTCTACCGTTAAAAGTATAAAACCAAATACGCTCTTGAGAATCTGTGTAAAAGTTGAGAATATCCATGTCTGGCAATCCTTCCTGCAATCCATAATTCTTAAACTCAACTCCATCAAAACGACTTAGCCCTGCCTCGGTACCAAACCAAACAAACCCTTGATCATCCTGAACTACACAGTATATAGTATTTGATGGGAGTCCATCCTTGATGGTATATCTAATTGAATTAGACTGTTGTGAAAACGCTGACCAGGCTAAAAATGCAAGTAATATTTGTGTGAAAAAATTTGGTGGCACTTTTTGAAGTTACATCATTACAAAAAATCTCTCAATTTCTTTGCGGGATTACCTGCATAAATTCCCGACTCAATAATATTTTTCGTTACTACCGATCCCGCACCAATAACCACGTTATCACAAATTTCCACAGGCATAATGGTGGCGTTTGACCCGATGGAAACCTTGTTCCCAATAGTGGTTGACTTCCATTTTGTCGCATCTCCGCCTGCTGGACCTCCAGCAGAAAAAACATCGTTGATAAACATCACTCCATGTCCGATGAAGCAGTCCTCTCCTATTGTGACAAGCTCACAAACAAATGCGTGGGATTGTACCTTCGTTCGAGCGCCAATTTTCACATTTTTCTGAATCTCTACAAATGGACCAACAAAGACGTCTTCAGCAAGCTCACAACCATATAGGTTGCTTGGCATCACCACTTTTACGCTTTCATGCGCATTTACATCCTTGATTCCTGATTCGATTATCTTCATACGAGTCTACCTACTACCTGTAATTTCTCAAAAACTTTTGTATCGTGCGGGGCATCCTGCAATTCATCTGTAAGATCCTGCCCAGCCCAGTGCTCATAATGTTTTCCATTTCGCCAAAGCTTAGAATGAGTCACATCATAAATCACTCCTTTATAGGCAATCCAGATTTCCTCTTTCTCGTTTCCGTTTCGTAGAGCGAGCTGATGCCTGTTAAATTCCATCACTGTAACTTAATTACCGAAATTCCTGCTCCTCCTCGATCCGCATGTTCATCTTCTACGCTGGCAATGCTGGGATGTCCCTTGGTTACATTTCTCACGATTTCTCTCAGCACACCATGTCCTTTTCCATGAACTATTCTTACTTCATCTGCTCCTACCAGCAGCGCCTCATCAATAAATGACTCCACCGTATTCATTGCTTCATCTGCACGCATTCCACGGATACTGATCTCATGATTAAAATTGGCCATCTTACTACTGAGATCGATACCCATTTTCTTAACCTTCTTCTGATAACTAACCTGAGGAGAGTTATTTGCTTTTTGGAGCTTGTCCACAGAGACGATCGACTTCAAAGAACCAAAAAGTACTTCTGCCTGCTTACCTTTTAGTTTTTGGATTGTACCTGTAGTATCCTGACCGATCATTTTTACCACATCTCCAGCCTTCAAGTCAGCGCTCTTTTTCTTCGATTTATCCTCAAAACGTTCCTTTTTCTGCTCCAGCTTTTCGCGAGCAGCTTTCGTTCGCTCCTTAGAAGCTTTGCTTTCCTTTATTTCACGAATTGTACGCTCCACATCTTTATTGGCATTCTCCAGAATCTGTTTTGCTTCAAGTTTAGCAGCTTTGATGATCCGCTTCTTATCCTCTTCCAACATAGACCGTAAGTCCTCATAGTCTTTACGGACCTTATTAATATCTGCCTGATCCTTTTCCAGCTTCTTCGTCAACTTCTCAAATCGGGCTTTTTCTTTTTCCAGCTGATTCAATAACTGATCATAGGCTACATGCGAGCTTCCAATATTCTTTCGTGCTTTTTCGATAATGTCTTGAGGTAACCCAATCTTTCCAGCAATTTCGAATGCAAACGAACTACCCGGTTTACCAACCTCCAACTCAAAAAGTGGCTCCAATGCATCCAAATCATATTTCATTGCCCCATTGACCAACCCCGGCGTTTCGTCACCGATCTTTTTCAGATTTTGGTAATGAGTAGTAACAATTCCGTGAGCACGCTTTTTATTGAGCTCATGTAGCACAGACTCAGCAATGGCTCCACCAAATTGCGGTTCGGTTCCTTTACCAAACTCATCAATCAGAAACATGGATTTTTTATCTGTCTGCTCCAGGAAAAACTTCATCGAGGTAAGATGAGAGCTATATGTACTCAAATCATCCTCTATGGATTGTGTATCACCAATATCAATGAAAATAGACGAAAATACCCCTATTTTACTTTCCTCATTAATAGATACAGGCAGTCCCGTTTGAAGCATGTATTGAAGCAATCCGACTGTTTTTAGTGCAACGGATTTACCACCTGCATTTGGCCCGGATATAATTAGAATTCGTTTCTCATGATCCAGAGATAAATTGAGTGGGATAACAGGCTTGCCACTTTCTTTGTGAGATAAAAAAAGTAATGGATGAATCGCATTGATCAATGAAAATTGAGTGGTCTTTTCTGTAGACGGAATTACTCCTTGGATAAGATCAGCAAGCAGGGCTTTAGCGTGTATAAAGTCTAATTTTTCCAGTAATGATGCGCCGTTCTTCAGGTCTTTCAGATTGGCCCGGACATGATCAGAAAGTGCAACCAGAATTCGTATAACCTCGCGCTTTTCGGCATATTTTAGCTCTCTTACCTGATTATTCAAATCCAGTACTTCTCCAGGCTCCAGATAAACTGTTTGCCCCGTTGCTGATTCATCATGCACAAACCCCTGAATACGTTTTTTATGTTCCGCTTTCACAGGAATCACTAACCTCCCGTCACGAACGGTCAGCGTGCTATCCTCCTCTGTAAACTCATCTTCTTTGGCTTTTTTTAGCACTTTTTGAATGGCCGACCTGACAGCACGTTCAGACTTTGCGATTTTTGATCGTATCTCTGAAAGCTCTCTGGATGCAGAATCTTTCACCTCCCCCCTATCATCAATGGTTTTATCAATGTGAATCGAAAGATTCGGATCTATCTCAATATGACTAGATAGTGCCAACAATTCCGGATATTCACTCCCCTTCTTTTGAAAGAACTGAACCCAGGAGGTTAGTGTATTCACCCCCCTTTTCAGTTCATGAAAGTCTTCCGGATCAAGGAAAGATCCCGGTACTTTTACTTTGGTCAGATAATCATCAATATCAGGAAATTCAAAGGAAACTTTATCTTCCGAACTACCCTTCAGTCGAATCATTTCCTTGGCCTGATTCAGCCATTTGACCAGCACCTCATATTTATCTGTAGGTTTTGCTTTTCGGGCAAGCTCTTCTCCACGATTACTTTGACAAAAGCGAATGAGGTGATCTCTAATCTGATCAAAGCCCAACTTCTCTTCTATATCCTGCGGATAAACCTTCACTACTTATATCGTTTCTCTCTTTCCATCAAAGAATCTACAACTGCACTGTAGATTTTTTCAAATTCATTGGGATTGTCTACATAATGGTTGAAGCTGCGTTCATACTGATCCTGAGTGATGCCCAAATCTTTAAACAACAACTTCTCATAATGATCGTAAACAGCCTGTGTGCTATCATATGGATCAATGGGCACATTATTAATCTTGGCCTCAAGCAGATGAACTTCCATCATTACCTTGACCATTTTTTCTTTACCAATCAGGTCTTCAGGCACTTCCGGACCCGAACAGTAGCAAAGTATTACAAGAGCGGTTAAAAAAATGTTTCTCAAATCGGTCTAAGAATTCGTGAAAATATAATTTTGAAGGTCAAAGAATTGTTTGATCAAATACAAAGATCATACAATGCGTTGCAATTATCAATGATGCCATATTAATGCCAAACTTGATGAAGCAAATAACTCAATGAATAGGGACATCCTCAAACGGCTCAGAAGATACGAAATTCGCATTCGCAAAGCGATCAATTCGCAAATGCAGGGAGATTTTCATTCTATTTTTAAAGGCTCAGGTCTTGAGTTCGACGATGTGCGCCCATACCAATGGGGAGATGATGTAAGAAACATCGACTGGCGTGTGACCGCCAAAGGACATGGCACCTTCATGAAAACCTTCATTGAGGAAAAAGAACAGACTGTTTTCTTTCTTCTTGATGTATCTGCCTCACAAGAGATTGGTAAAGACAAACGTCAAAAAATCGATCTGGCTAAAGAAATGGCTGGTTTGCTCGCTCTCTCAGCCATTCGGGAAGGAAGCAAAGTCGGCTTGCTTGCCTATTCAGATCAGGTTGAAGACTATGTAAAGCCAAGCAAAACCATGAAGCATGCATATGAAATAATCAACCGCATGTTCTCACTCAAACCTAAATCAAGAAAAACCGATCTGGATGGAGGAATTAAATACACGCTAAACCTACTCAACAAAAAAGCTATCGTATTTATCATTTCAGATTTCATAGATGAAAACTTCACCCACTCTATGCGTGGACTTGCAAGAAAGCATGATTTAGTTGTGGTACATATTTCTGACAAAAGAGAGTCGGCTATTCCACACCTGGGTATTGTACCACTATATGAAAAGGAATCCGGTAAGACCGTATGGCTAAATACTTCGTCAAGTGAATTCAAGAATGCGGTGGAAAAGACGCATGGAAAGAATAAAGAATCTTTGGCAGACTTCTGTCGTAGAAATGATGTAAACTACATTTCCATTGGTACAGAAGATGACTATGTACCAAAGCTCATTAAACTTTTCAGACACAGAAATCGAAGCAATGCGAGACGGACAAGGTAAACGTTGGTTATTGATCATTGCCTTTTTGTGCACCATAAACTTAAGTGCACAGGAAATCACCGTTAAGGGAGGTTTTGTTGAGGATAGCCTGCTCATTGGTCAGGATGTAAATTTCTGGATGGCTGCTACCTATCCTCCTGAATTAGAAATGGTTTTTCCCGATAGTCTTTACACGTTCACTCCGTTTGAGTTCAGCGACAAAACTTACTTTCCCACTCGCGTTGTTGATGGGCTTGCATACGACACCACTGTTTATACCATCCAGTCATTTGAGATTGATAAAGTTCAATACCTCAAACTACCTGCAGTGATACTGAACGGGCCAGACTCCACCGTTATTGAAACACCACTGGATTCCATTTTCCTAACAGAACTGGCACCTGTAGTTTCAGATTCTACTAAACTGAAAACCAACCTTGACTACCAGGCAGTCGATCGCCAGTTTAATTTTCCATTGATGTATTACATCATTGGTGGATTTATTATTCTGATTGTTATCCTACTTTTAATTTTCGGTAAACGAATAATGAGGTGGATGAAGTTGAGAAGGTTGCGAACACAATACGAGCAGTTTTCTGAGGTTTTCAATGAGTATATAAAGAAACTGAAAGTAGATCCTGAACCTGAACAGGCCGAAAAAGCATTGATCTTTTGGAAAAACTACCAACAGCGACTGGACAAAGTGCCATTTTCTGTCATGACCACCAAAGAGATTCTGAATCAGGATTTTGCTACTGAACTAAAAGAACCACTTAAATCAATTGATCGTGTAGTGTATGGTAAAAGATTCCAGGAGAATATTTTTCAGGATTTTCAACAGATAGAGGACTTTACTCAGGATAGATATTCAAAAAAAGTAGCAGAGATCAGAGATGGAAAGTAAGGTAGCACATTGGTTTTCTCTCGAATGGTTTACCCCCGAGAAACTTCAGAGTTTCGATTGGGCCAATCCGCTTTGGTTTTATGCCATATTTGCCATCCCTTTCATATTTATTCTTAGATGGTTGATCATTAATCGATTCGGTCAACACCTTCCTGTGGCATTAACCAAGAAAGATTTAAAAAGTGATCCAATCACTTATTTGCGATTTATTCCACCCGTTTTCTTTATCATCAGTCTTTTACTGATTATGACTAGTTTGGCTCGTCCGCAAACGACCAACGAACAGGTAGAACAATGGAGTGAAGGAATTGATATCGTCCTGAATATTGACATTTCCGAATCCATGCAAATCATGGATTTTCTTCCCAACCGATTAGAGGCGGCTAAGGAAGTAGCGAGAAACTTCGTTGCGGGAAGATTTCAGGACAGAATTGGATTGGTAATCTTTTCTGGAGATGCACTGCCCTCCTGTCCATTAACCACTGATTATGGTCTTCTTTATGAATTGATAGAGGATATTGACTTTGATAAAATTGAAAGTAGAGGTACTGCTATCGGCAATGCCATTACCTCAGGAATCAACTTTTTAAGAGAATCAGCTTCCGAATCGAAAGTGATGATCCTATTGAGCGATGGTGACAATACCGCCGGAAATGTGGATCCAATCACAGCCGCCAATCTGGCCAACGCATACAACATTAAGATGTACGTCATTGCTATTGGCCGTGAAGGAAAAGTACCTTTTGGTACCGACTTCTTTGGGCGGCCAAGAATGGTAGAAAATACCTTTGATGAATCTACCCTTCGTGAAATAGCCAAGATCGGAAATGGAAAATTCTATCGTGTTTCAGATAAAGAAGCACTTGTACAAGTGTTTGATGAAATTGATCGATTGGAAAAGGCCGAGATCAAAGAAACGCGATACAAAGACACGACAGATTTCTATTATGTCTACCTGAAGTGGGCTGCTGTTTTTCTTCTATTATGGCTTCTCACCAAGTCAACCTTTATCACAAATGTCTTGACAGACTAGCTCCATTTGGCTTAAATACACCTAATGCATAACTTGGTGTAATGATTAAGATTCAACTCATACTTATTGCACTTTTGTTTGATCCGGAACCGCTAGAGTATCAATTCAACTGGAAAGGCTGGTACCTAATTCCAATTTTAATTGTTCTTCTCCTGATTGGGTATTGGGTAAGAAAAAAAAGAGGTTGAAATAAGCGCATTTTGATTTTGACCAAAATGTATTACATTTGTAATACAATGGATGGTAAGAAAGAAAATATGCTGAATGTTCGGTTGGATAATGACACCAATCAAAAGCTGGCTGAGTACAGCGAGCAGCATGGTTCTTCCAAATCCGCTATTGTAAAAGAAGCACTAGCCATGTATTTCAATAAAGAACAATCAAAGCAACTTCCTTTTGCTCTAGGCAGTGATCTATTCGGCACAGCCAAAAGTGGAAAAGCAGACCTCTCTGCTACCTATAAAAGCAAATTAAAATCCAAGCTTGGTGAGAAACACACTCATTGATGCAGGCCCGATCATTGCACTCTTTGATCGATCGGATCAATATCACTTAAAGGCCGTTCGTTTTCTGGAAAACTACCAGGGGTATTTGTGGACTACCTGGCCTGTCATTACGGAAGCCTCTCACATGTTGGACTTTAGCATTAAAGCTCAATCTGCGTTGTTGGAATGGATCGATCGAGGTGGGCTAAGAATTTTTGACTTAAAAGACGCACATATAGGACGCATCAACCAACTTACTGATAAATTCAGTGATGTTCCGATGGACCTGGCTGATGCATCATTAGTTGTGGTTTCTGAACTTTCGGGATATAATGAAATCATCTCGATAGATTCAGATTTCTACATTTATCGAGACGTTAGAAATAAGTACCTGACCAACATTTTTAAGTAATCAAATTTTTATTTCATTTCTTCTGTAACTTTTCATTCGGCTTCCACATCATCTTGCTGAATGTCACACAATCTATACCATAATGAAATCCTACCCGCCAGTGACGGCATGTACAGATACGCGTTATCAATTGTACGTGAACCGGAAACGGCGAAGGATATCGTGCAAGACTGCCTCACGAAAATCTGGAGTATTCGCAAGGATCTGGACAAAGTAGAAAAAGTCAACGCGTGGGCTTTTCGTATCGTCCGAAATCGATGCATCGAGATCATGCGAAGAAACCGATATGCAGACCTGGATGAGAAAGTGGTGAATATGAGACATTCTGATCCGGTAGAAAATCAGGCCATCACCAACGACTTCATGTCGCTGATGAAGCAGGTTTTAAAAGAGCTACCGGTAAAGCAGCAGGAGGTTTTCCACCTTCGTGAAGTGGAAGACATGAGCTATCAGGATATAGCTGAAACGTGTGGGCTGACTGAGAGTGATGTAAAAGTCAACATTCACAGAGCTCGAAAGAAAGTGAAAGAAGCAATGCAAAAAATAGATGCTTATGGGATCGCAAATTGATAAACTACTGGAAAAGTACTGGAATGGAGAGACCAGTCTGGATGAAGAGAAGGTGATTAAAGCTCACTTCAAATCCAATCCGGCCCTCACCAATGAAAGTCACTATTTCCGATACCTGGCCACAGAAAAGCAAATGAAATACGGTGGCTCCAGGGGAGTCAATAAAAAGCGAACTTGGTTGTCTGCTGCAGCGACAATTACTGTTGGGCTTATCACGGCAGTGTTGGTTTTCAATGATGCCAATAAAGACCCGTTTGCTATAGAAGACCCTGAAAAAGCTTTTGAAGCAACTAAAAATGCATTGATGATGATAAGTGGGGAGCTTAAAGAGGGAAAAAATCATACCCTGGAGCTTTCCAAATTCAATAAGGCACAAGAAGAACTTCAGGAGGATTCCTGATTGAACTTTTAAAAAAACTGGAAACCCAAAACCTTCGATTTAAGACCATAAAAAATAATAACCATGAAAAAGTTTGTATTAACAATAATGATTTTATCCGTCACCAGCGTGGCATTTAGCCAGCAGGTAGTAAGCAAGTACATGGATAAGTATGAAAATGACGAGACTTTTACCAAGGTGTCTGTCAGCAGTAAAATGTTCTCACTATTTTCCGAAATGGAGGGAAGCGAGGAAGATGAGCAGCTTTTCTACGATATTACCAGCAAGCTGAAAGGCATGAAAGTGATCGCAAGTGAAAAGGTGTCAAGTCCGAAAGCCATGTATGATGGGGCGGTTGCAGATGTCGAAAAGGCTGGTTTCGAAGAACTGATGACAGTAAAAGATGCCGAGGAAAATGTAAAGATTTCCATCCGTGAAAAAGGAGGCATTATCGAAGAGCTGATCCTTGTAGCTGGAGGCAAAGAGAAGTTTGCTATGGTAAGTATCTATGGAGAAATAGACCTGAAACAAATCTCGAAGCTCGCAAGTCTGATGCGAGTAAATCAGCTCAAGTATTTAGAAAATATCGATAAGGCAATCGATTAAAAACAGTTAGTTGACAAGGTGGGTGTAGGGAATTCCTCACCCGCCTTTTATTTTACACCTACATGAAAAAACCATTAATACTACTTATCCTTCTAGCCTCGCTAAACATCAAAGGTTTTTCTCAGGAATCGATTATAAAAGAATTTGCTGAACCACGGAGATCCACCCGTTGGATGAACCCATTGTGCTTCTACCCAAGTACTTTGCGGATGATTAATATCTCTCAAGATCCGAAATTTAACGAGCTGGTCAACGACATTGAAAAAGTGTTAATCTACACGCTAGATTCTGCTACTATTGCTTCAAAGTCATATGGCGATTTTTTGAGCGATTATGAAAATAAGGGGTATGAAGAATACATCAGCTTATATGGAAAGCAAAAAGTTAAAGTCATTGGAAAAGAAGATGAATATGTAGGGGTGATAGCAGCTGAAGACAATGCAATGTGCTTCTACCTGCGTGGTTCGATTCCGTTCGCCAAAATTCCGGAACTGATGCAAAGCTTCCAAAGCGATAATTTGTTACCCATGATAACTGACCAATTCAAATGAGCGTCTTAAAAATCAATAAACTCACCAAGAAATTTGGCAGGCTTACAGCTGTAGATCAGCTTGATCTCACAATTAAAGAGGGACAGGTATACGGTATACTCGGTCCAAATGGCAGTGGTAAAACAACCACACTAGGAATGATCCTTGAAGTGGTGGCGCCAACCAGCGGTAGCTTTGAATGGTTTGGTGGAATGAACAATGTAGAAGCTCGTCAGAAGATAGGATCTATCCTGGAGACGCCTTGTTTTTACAGTTACTTATCTGCAGTCCAGAATCTTCGAATAGTCGCTCATATCAAAAAATGTGGTATAGATCGGATTGATGATATACTCAAGCAAGTGAATCTCTATGATCGGAGAAATGATAAATTCAAAGAATATAGCCTGGGCATGAAACAACGACTTTCTCTGGCTGCCGCTCTCCTATCAGATCCTCCTGTACTTATGTTAGATGAGCCAACAAATGGTTTGGACCCGGAAGGTATTGCCGAGGTTCGTCAACTCATACGTGACATAGCTGCTCAGGGCAAAACCATCATCATGGCCAGCCATTTGCTGGATGAGGTTCAGAAAGTATGTACAGATTTCTGTATCCTAAGGAAAGGTGTAAAACTCTATGAAGGATCGGTTCATGAAATATTAGGTGAGACCAATGTAGTAGAAATTTCTGCCTCTGACCTTGATGCACTTTCAGCTACTGTTGAAAAGTTTGAGGGCATTGAAAAACTTGAAAAAGAAAATGGTTCCCTTTTGGCTTTTTTGAAAGAAGGACAATCTTCAGATCACCTAAACAGATTCTGTTTTGATCAGGGCATAGCTTTGAAAAAACTCATCCCTCAGTCTAAATCACTGGAGCAGGAATTTTTAAAAATATTGAAAGAAAATGATTAGAGCATTTACACTTGAATGGCTAAAACTGAAGCACTACAGGGTATTCTGGATCCTGTTTGGTCTTTACCTCCTTGCCCAATTGATTATCACTAATGGGGGAATTTTCTTCCTGGAATGGCTTGAAAGCAAGGGAGCAGATATTGAAGGAATCAAACCTTCCATTTTACCAATTTATGACTTTCCGGATATCTGGCACAATGCTACCTGGTTGGGATCTTACGTTAAGATACTCATCTCATTTATCATTATCGTTTCGGTAAACAATGAGCTTTCCTATAACACATTACGTCAAAATATTATTGATGGAATCAGTAAACGGGAGTTTTTACTTTCCAAACTTTCACTGATAATTTTCCTGGCTGCAGTATGTACCATCGTTCTTTTCATATCGGGTTTAATTGCCGGTCTTCAGTACTCCCATGTACTGGATTTAAAGTATATATTTTCAGATCTGGAACATCTGGCAGCATACTTTCTACAGCTTGTCATATTTGGTCTTTTTGCATTTAGTGTGGCCATGGTGATTAAGAAAGCTGGGTTCGCGATTGTGCTAATTTTCCTCTATAGTATTGTCTTCGAACCGATCATTGCAGGCATACTGGAGTTTGCACCATTCACGAAAGATTACACGGCAGGAATTGTGAAGTTCTTCCCTATTTACTCCATCGAAAAGCTTTGTGGTAAATTTTATGAAAGTCCTTTTGCCAGGTATATTTTCCAGGAAATCAAGGAAGGACCACTGTGGTTTGAGTGGATTATTCCGATTATTTGGGGTTTCATTTACATGACTTTTATCACCTGGATTCTCAATAAAAGAGACTTAAAAGCCTAAACGATTTATTCGCACAGTTCACCTAAGATTTTTATTATCTTAACTAAAACCCTCATAATTAGTGAGGGTTTTTTGCGTTGTTTGTGTTAGAATAATGAATAAGGAAAGCAGGTTATGATAAAATTTGTATCAATTCTCGTTTCGGTGGTCTCCTTCAACTTTGTTGTATCATACAGTACCACCAAGGCTGAAACTCTACCTCAGGAAGTAGGTATCGAATTCAGCGATTCTGCCATCGCAATTGAAAGCGGGCAACCCGTTTTCAGTAAAGGAACCAAAATTTGGTTATCTAATCCCCTAAAAGAAAATATCAAGCTTTACCTGAACGAAGAAGAAAAAGAAATTAACTCAGAAAAAATTGAATTATCTGAGATAGCAAATTTGAAAGAAGGTACTTACACGTTGGTATTGAACACCACATCCGACGAAAAAGTATTTGGGTTCACGATTCAGTAAAAAGTTAGTTAGGTTGTTAAAAGGTTAGCGCATTCCTCTTAGGGTGCGCTTTTTTTATACATAATTAGTTAGCAGGAAATAGACGATCTGAAGTGAAAATAAGATCAATATCACAGCGACTGTTCGATTCATGTTCCTTACGAATTTGACAGTGATTAAATGCTTCAGTCTATGAGCAATAAAGGCTTTTCCTAAATCCATGCTAAAGATCATGATGAGCATACCAGAAAAAAATTGGACTTGCTCATTAAATCCATATTCAAAGTTGATCACACTCACACTCACCCAGGTGGCCCAGGTAACGATAATAAAAGGATTCAGTCCATTCAACAACAGTCCCTTCGCAAACTGCTTGGCAACATTGGAATCACTGGCAATGTTTTCTCGTTGAATTTTTGGCGTTTTGAACCACGAATAAACACCGTAAGCACTCAACATCACTACACCGAAAATGCCTATCCAAAATTTGAAATTGTCTGTCTCCAGGGCTTTGGTCATACCAAATAACACAATTAGCACATAAAAAACATCACTAATAGAGATTCCGATGGCAAGAAAGATCGCCTTTTTAAATCCTTGCTGAATACTGGTCTGAATGAGCGCAAAGAAGGCTGGCCCCAGCGCAAAAATGAAAATGAGACCAAAAATCAGTCCGTTTATAATAGGTGGCATTTAGCTGGCTTGGAAATTTTGTTCTGCGAGAAAATTTTTCCAAAGTTGGGCCTTTTCTTTCTTAAGTACACGCGGAAATTTGTTTTGACTGCCAACTTTGCCTTGAGCTTCCATCCACTGATAGAAAACACTTGTAGGAAAAACGCTGATTCTCAGCTCCTTGAGTGCCGAACTTCTCTCCACTTTATAATCATCATTTAAAGACATTAGGTAATGATCAATGCGTTCTTTCAACCGCTCCTGATCTAGCTCATCGTCTGTTCCTATATACCAATGATGCGCAAATAAGCTATCGGCTCGTTCGCCCAACAACGTAAACTCTCTTATATCTATTTTCATCTCATCTTCTACCAACTCTATGGCTTTATTCATATTATCCAGGCTAAGATGCTCCCCACAAAGACTCATAAAGAGCTTGGTCCTTCCAGTAATTACAATTTCGGTTTCTTCTATGGACGTGAACTTGATCACATCTCCAATCATGTACCTCCAGGCACCCGCATTTGTAGTAATAAGCAAAGCATATTCTTTATTTTCCTCTACCTCATCTATCTTCAGCGTTTCCGCTTCTGGTTTTATTTTCCCGTCTTCGTCAAAGTTTCGCTCAGTAAAAGGCACAAATTCGTAAAATATCCCATTATTCAGCACCAGTCGCATGGATTTACGATTAGGATATGCCTGAAAGGCAATGAATCCCTCCGAAGCAAGGTACGTCTCCATGTAGTAGAGCGGCTTAGCCAACAGCTTCTCAAACCCTCGTTTGTAAGGCTCAAAAGAAACACCTCCATGAACAAATATTTTAAGGTTAGGCCAAATATCATGGATGGTCTGGAGGTTGTTCTTTTCAATTATTTTTTCCATCATGATCTGGAGCCATGCCGGAACGCCAACAATAACACCAATATCCCAGTCGGGTGCTTTCTTTACGATCTCTTCCAACTTGTCATGCCAGTCCTTGGTTTTGGCAATCTTTTTTCCGGGCTTGTAAAAATGCTGAAACCAAAAAGGGATTTGAGCCGCAGTGATACCCGAAAGATCACCTTCAAAATAATGACTGCTTTTTTTCAAATCTGTGCTCCCTCCAAGCATTAATATTCCTTTAGAAAAAAGTGATGCAGGTAGATCGTATTTGCTCATGGTTAGTATCTGCCGCATAGAAGTTTTGCGGATAGATTTTACCATATCGCGTGTAATCGGAATATATTTTGATGGTGCTCCGGACGTACCAGAACTCAAAGCAAAGTATTTGATTTTACCAGGCCAACACACGTCTTTTTGTCCTTCCTTCGCCAGGCGCCACCACTCCTCGAATATTTTATCATAATCAAATACCGGAACGTGGGACTTAAAGGTCTGATAAAATTGATCTTTGTCTTCCTTAAATGATCTCAGGAGTTCATCGAAGGAGTGAGCCTGCCCAAACTTCGTAGATTGGCAGTGAATGAGTAAGTTTCTTAGCTCTTGCTTCTGTAAATCAAGTGGGGAAGTGTACAACTGCTCCAAACTTTCCCTCAACATGATTCCCTTCTTGAGTAATGTCCCTAAAATTGCCATTCAATACGATTGAAACTTATTCTTGAGATTTCAAATTTAAGGGATGTAAAAGAGATAAAAATGAGCGAAATATCAAGCCATCTAAAAGATTTAAAAGAAAGCTTACCTCAAAATTGCACCCTGGTGGCCGTAAGTAAGACCAAGCCAGCAGCAGATGTGATGGAGGCTTATGAAGCCGGTCATCGGGATTTTGGTGAAAACAAGGTACAAGAGCTCACACAAAAGGCCGAAGAACTACCTAAAGACATTCGCTGGCACATGATCGGTCACCTGCAGAGAAACAAAGTGAAGTACATTGTGGATTTTATCCACCTCATTCATGGTGTAGATTCATTGAAGCTACTAAAAGAAATCAATAAACAAGGTGAAAAAGTAGATCGAGTGATTGATTGTCTGCTTCAGATGCACATCGCGGAAGAAGACACCAAGTATGGGTTGGATCTGGACGAGCTAAATGAAATTCTTAATGGCGAACAACTCAAAGAAATGACTCATGTGAGAATAGTTGGACTGATGGGGATGGCTACCTTCACTGAGGATCAGGAACAGGTAAAAAGAGAATTTAGAAGTCTAAAATCGATATTCGATGAAATAAAAGATTCTGACCATACCCATGTTCAGATGAACATTCTATCCATTGGGATGAGTGGAGATTACACCATCGCCCTGGAAGAGGGAAGCAATATGGTCAGAATCGGTAGCGCGATTTTTGGCGCAAGAAAATAATTTAGTTATTCGGATCCGGAGGCATCACATTGGTTACAATCTTCACGCGCTCAGGATTGTTTACCGCGTTGGACATCACCGTAATCACCTTGTTTTGCATACCCATTTTTCCTGCACTGTTAAAGACAACCTTGATTTTTGCGGTTTTCCCGGGTGCAATGGGCTCTCTTGGCCACTCCGGTGCGGTGCAGCCGCAAGTCGTTCGCACATCTGAAAGAATCAATGGCTCATTACCCACATTCTCAAACTCGAATATGTGTTCTACTTTTTCGCCCTGCGTTATTTCTCCAAAATCATGTGATTTCTCAGTAAATGAAATCTTTGGGCCAGTCATTGGCTCTTCTTCCTGTGCTGTCGCAAACAATGCAAATCCTACCAACAGCAATGACGCTAAATATTTCATAGTATTTTTAATTATGTAATTATTCAATCAAAATTAACGAAGATCTTTTTTATATGTTAGAGCAAAAGCAGATAGGGAACCCATTCGAAGGAAAAGTGAGGGTTCGCGTTTGTGGTCTTTTGATTGAAAATAATAAGGTACTGTTACTCAAACATGATAATATTGGTCCGGGAGGGCACTTATGGTCTCCACCGGGCGGTGGCGTTGAGTTTGGTGAAAGCATGGAAGAAACATTGAAAAAAGAGTTTAATGAAGAAACAAATCTTAAAATTGAGGTGGGAGACTATCTCTTTACCAATGAATTCATCAGTAACAAGTATCACGCAATTGAGTTATTCTTTAAAGTCCGCCGTATCAGCGGCCAGTTAAAACTGGGTAGTGACCCAGAATTAAGCCCTAAGGAACAAATTTTATCTGATTTGCGGTTTTTCTCATGGGAGGCACTGCAAGAGCTGCCGGCAGTCACCATTCATAATGCGTTTAGTGCCGCTGGTGCAAGAGATAAAATTGCCGAACTTAGGGGTTTGATTACTTTTAAGCATTAATAGTATTCTGGTGCTTCAAGAATCACCATTAAATATTTATAATTGCAAAAACCTAGCGAAAAAGAAATTTAGCAATGAGTAAAACAAAGATTGTTTCTGTGGTCATGCTCGTAGTATGGGTGTCATTGGCCGTATTTTTAGTATACAGTATCAAATCATCCATCGATGAAGCCGAGCGAATCGAGAAAGCAGAGGCTCGAATCATAGAACAACTGAAAATGATCCGGGAGGCTGAGATTGCCTATATGCAGGTAAATGGACAATATACCAGCGATTGGGACAAGCTTTTAGCATTTATAGACACAGGGAATTTTTACCTGACTGAGAAAACGGAGACTATCATTCCTCAGCCATATGGTAAAGACAGTATCTATGTAGAAATTGATACCCTTGGTACCAAACCTGTGATGGACTCCCTTTTCAGCAAAGAAAGGTGGCCTAAATTTGATTTAGCCAATTTGCCTTACGTGCCAGGTTCTAATCCACCTGTAAAATTTGACATTTGGGCAGACAAGATTCTGAAGGCAGGGCTTTACGTAAATGCCATTGAGGTGAAAAACCCTAGACCTGTTGATCCAACAAGAGACGAAGAAAGTGAATACAATACCCGGAAGCCACTACGGTTTGGTTCGCGCACGAGTGTGACCACTGCTGGTAACTGGGAGTAATATATTTTGATCGCACAAGAAACATCGACATATAAGCTTGTTAAGCGAGTAAAGGATACCAAGTTCACCATCGACGAACTTGACCACTACTCGCTTATCATGCAGGTCGGGATCAACGACCTGCAATTTGCTGTTGTTGACTCTCAAGACAATGTGGTGATGGGATTGGAGGATTACCGCCTCCAGGGAATCAGGACGGTAAATGGTCGCCTGAGACTGATCAAGGAGATCCTAGATAATCACGAATATCTAACTGCGGGTTTCTGGAAGGATGTGAAGCTGTGCCTAAAATCACACAAGTTTTCACTTGTTCCAGCCAATATGTTTGTGCAAGAGGCAGCAGCTGACTACCTGGCTCTGAATAGTGAGATAAAAACTGCTTTCGAGGAGGTAAACTACTACAAGCAATTAGCTGTAGACACGGTGAATGTCTTTGCCGCAGAAACAAAATTGTGCCGATGGATTGAATCCATTTACAAACGAAAGAAAGTACACGTCATCCATCAGGGTAGCGCCCTTATAGAAGGGGTTTTTAAGCATGCAGACCATATTGAGGAGAAAAGCATGTATGCCTATGTGGATCGTGGCATCCTACACCTCATTGTTACAGAGGGACAAAAGCTACTTTACTACAACCAATTTGCCGCTCGCAAAAAAGAAGACTACCTCAAGTACATAATGCTGGTATTCAATGAACTGGGCATGAGTGGCAAAGAAAGCCATGTATTTATATGGGGCTTTATAAAGCCAAGCTCTGAAGAGATGGGGTTGCTTAAGCGCTACATCCGTAATATCTCCTTTGGCTCCAAGCCATCTTTCCTTCGATTTAGCTACCTCTATGATGAAGTGGAAGATCACCAGTACTTTGACGTGCTGAGTGGGTATCTTTGTGTGTAAGCTTTAGCCTGCCTTTGTCAGCAGAAAGAGTCAAACCCAATTATCGATAAACCAATTATGAAAACAGCCATTTTCCCCGGATCTTTTGACCCCTTCACCAAAGGCCATTTTGATATTGTGATGAGAAGCCTGGATTTATTTGACCGGGTGATCATAGCGATTGGTCACAATACTAAAAAGAATAAACGCTACTTTGAGCTGGAATGGATGGTAGATAAGATCAATGAGGCATTTGCTAATGAAAGCCGTGTGGAGGTGGAAGTGTATGATGAACTTACGGCCTCTCTGGCAAAAAAATACGATGCAAACTTCATGGTGCGTGGATTGCGAAATACCACCGATTTTGAATATGAGAACAGTATCTCTCAAATCAACAGGTACCTAAATGAAGACTTGGAAACCATCTTTTTGATTACCTCTCCGGAGCTGGCTCCTATCAGCTCGAGTATCATCAGGGAAGTACACCGTTATGGCGGGGACGTAAATCCATTTTTGCCTTATGAGGTTTAAACTCGCTCACTGAGGTAGTCTGGCTAAACCTCCTTTATCATCTTGGTGTATTCCTGCATCACATACCGGATGGATCGATATGAATCATGCAATGCTCTTCTGACCTCTTCCAATGTCATCCATTCCACCTGTTTGATCCCCTCTCCTGTCTGAGGAGCCATATTGGTATCATCAATGCAATGCATAGCAAACCAGTGAGTTTTCTTTAGCACATATTTTTTCTTGGTAACATAGGTATGCCATACTGCATCGATCTTCTTATCGATTGCTACTTTCACTCCTGTCTCCTCTTCTACCTCTCTCACTGCACAATCCTCTATTGTTTCTCCTTTGTCTAGCTTTCCTTTGGGTATGTCCCATACCTTTCTACGGAAGATCATAAGGAGCTTCCCCTCTTTTTCCACGATTCCTCCGCCTGCCTCTATCACTTTGAATTTACTTTTCAAGTAGTCAATCAGCTCTCTTTTTTTTCTGGAGGAAATGAAAATGGAATGCACTTTTTTGAGCTTTTTATCTGTCATGAGCTTTAGTAGCCCGTCTACCTGATCAAAAGACGCATTCATGATCAGTACATCATCCACCAGTACTTCCGGTACGATATCCTCAAACTCCCGAATTACCAACCCGTATGCACGCTTCATGTTGATTTTCTTCTCAGAGAGGATATAGACCGGAATGTCGTTAATAAAAATCTTCATTAAATGAATTTGAAGCAGCAATTAAATGATAAAATAAAAATCAAACAAGCAGATGATATTATGGATCGGTAATTCCGGCGTTTTATTTTTGCAGCCTCATGAGCATCAAAATCTACAACCCTAAGCTGGCCGCAGAAGTAGCCGCAGACTTATTAAAAATTGGAGCCATCAAACTCAGTCCTGAAAAACCATTCACCTGGGCCTCCGGATGGAAATCTCCGATCTACTGTGACAATCGATTGAGCCTTTCTTACCCTGATGTTCGCTCCAAGATCAAAACAGCATTGTCTCTCGCGATTTCTAACTCTTTTGATGGGATAGATGTGATTGCAGGGGTGGCAACAGCGGGTATCCCCCAAGGAGCACTGGTAGCAGAAGAGCTGGGGCTTCCTTTCATTTACGTTCGGTCCAAATCAAAAGGACATGGACTGCAAAACATGATCGAAGGTAAAATCGAGGAAGGTCAGAAGGTACTCTTGGTAGAGGACCTGATTTCTACAGGGGGTAGCTCACTGGCTGCAGCTGATGCACTGAGAGAAGCAGGTGCAGAGGTGGTGGGAATGGTGGCCATCTTCACGTACGGCTTCCAGGTATCTGTTGATAACTTCAATAAAAAGGGGGTAAACCTGATCGTGCTCAGTGATTACCACCATTTGCTGGATCATGCGCAGGATGAGCGTATGTTTGAAAACGAGGTATTGAAGACACTAAAAGAATGGCGTGAGAATCCCGGGAATTGGGGGTAATTACGTCAACTTGAAATTGATTTTCATCAATTAACAGTCAAAATGAAAGAGGGCCTAATAAAGGATGCATACGAAATAATTATTAAGGAAATACAAACAGTAATAACTGCTTCGTACCTAATCGCTGTGGGAATAGGTATGCTTTTTAACTTCCAGAAATACTCTGAATTTGGAATAAATATATTCGATTATTCAGATGTCTTTGACTTTCTGATCGCACCTTTTTCTGACTTTCATATCCTAATATTTGCTACGGCTTCTATTTTAATTGTTTCCTTTTTAATCAAACTGGACACTATATGGAAAACCAAATGGCCAAAATCATACTCAAAAGCGAACTTTGGTCGTGATAAAAAAACATGGTTCAAGACCTATAGAAACGTCCTGTTCATAATAAGCTTTCTTCTTTACTTGTATCTGTCCGCAGATCTTTATGGAGAATACGCAAAGGACAAAATCATCAACCAAAATGACATTTCTATAAAATTGGCCGACAATGAAGTAAGATCAGGAAAGCTAATAGGCAAGACAAAAGACGTGATTTTCTTGCAGGATAAACAAGGGGTTTATGCAATTCCTATTTCATCTTTAGTGAAGGAAATCAGAATTAAATAAGGATTCTGCGACAATCAAAAACTCATTGATTCTATCCCTGCTCATCTGCCGCAAAGAAATATTCGTGCCGTACCATCCCTCAGTTTGTGGCTAGGGTTAGCACCACCCATTTCAAGAAACTAATACTTCTCTTCCACGCCCAATCCAAACAATGCAAAATCATATTTCACCGGATCAGTGGGGTCAAGTTGTTTGAGATTTTCAGTGAGATCAACAGCTGTTTGCCAGTTTGTTTGTTTTCTTTTTATAAGACCAAGTTTCCGTACCACTCTATCTACATGCAAGTCACATGGGCATATTAATTCATTCGGCTTGATTGACTGCCAAATGCCAAAATCGACCCCCTTATCATCCTGCCGAACCATCCATCTTAAGAACATATTAATTCTCTTACATGCTGATTTTCTAGCCGGATTAGGGATGTGCTTGTATGTCCGAATCGGGTGGTCAGGAAGCGAGAAAAATAACTCAAAAAAATGAGTGAGTCTCTCCTCCATCGATGAGGATTCTTCCGAATTACCAATGAAGGCCTCCTCCAATGACTCATGGCGCTCATAAAACCATCTAAAGAAGTGCAGAAAGTACAAAGCATCGGTGCTATTGAATGTCCGATGCTTAAAGTCAAGAAACGGTTTTAAATCATCCTCCTTATACTGAAGTACAAACTGATGTGGTTCATTGCCCATCAATCGCAAAAACTCATGGCTTTTATTGATGATGGTTTTACGCTGACCCCAGGCAAACACAGCCGCAATAAAGCCAGCTATCTCAATATCTTGCTTTTTGGCATACTCATGCGGAATACATACAGGATCATTGGGGATAAACCCAGGCTGATTGTATGCTTCAACCTTAGCGTCTAAAAAAGCCTTTAGCTCCTGTTTGTTCACTGCTTGTTGTATGAAACCTCCACCCGTGATTTGGAGTCGAGAATGCCCAATTGATCATAAGCGGGCTGAGATAGACGCAAAAGCAGGTTTTTATTAAGCCCTGTATTCGGCAGCTTACCTACCACCTTCACATACACCACCTGATTATTCATCAGATTCCGTACCTCAAGATTCGTACCTATAGGTAATGACCGATGCAACGCTAAAAAACGGCTCGTATTCATCGATTGGATTACTGAGGCCACACCCTCTTCATAGATTCGCTCAAAGCCTCTATCATCAATTTGTGTTCTGGTTTTCTTTGTTGGCTCATTGATTCCGGACTCAGATGCATCTTCTTTTTGCTTAAAAAACAGCTTCTGTCCTATTTTTAGATAATCACCATTAAGGCCATTCCAGACCTTTAAACTGTCGATGCTTACACCTATTTTTCGGGCAATGGTTGATAGCGTTTCACCTGTTTGAACCAGGTATTTTTCAAAATCAGCAAACGGATCTGTCGCCTCTTCTGCCACACTATCATCCTCCCGAATCCCCTGTATTACAGAGGTATCGGATGCATCCACACTATCAGGTTGCGCTTCCGCTTTTGGGATTTCCGCATCACTACTCAATTTCAATTGCATCCCCGGAGAAATATTATTATCTGGCAGGTTATTCCATCTTCTCAGCTCTTTTAATTTCACGTCATACTTCCTTGAAATACTATAAAGCGTTTCCCCCAATTGCACCACGTGAATATCATCAGCCACTGGACTTTCGCTCACCACTACCACTTTTACCGGCTTTTCTTCTTCCACCAACACATAGATAATCTGTCCGATTTCAATTCTATTGTCAACGATCTGATTGTGCTTGATGATACCAATTACCGATCCTCCATAGCGTTTAGCAATGGAGTAAATGGTTTCTTCCTCCTCTACCTCATGTACAATAAAAAGTCCTTCAGCCCTGCGTTCTGCACGTATGCTATCAAGGGGGTTTGCCAAAGACCCCATCGTTATCAACAGACTAACCAGTGTAAACACAAACTTCATTTCGGTCTTTTATGAAAATTAATTGGTTGTCAAACACAAAAAATGCGCCAGAAGAGAAGCCCCTCATCTCCTCATCCTGTTTCACCTTCCATTTCTTCTCTCCGTTTTCCAGGAGAAGCAAATATCGATCAAATCCGTTAGCAGAACGAAGATAGTAGCTGATTATGATTTTATTCTGCCACTCTAAATATTCACAGGAAACCGGAAGCTCCAATGATAAAAATTTAGAAACGGTATCAAAGTAGTCCGATCCATGCTCATAAACCTCGGGATGCCTGGCAGGTGAGGAGAATTCAGGTAAATGCTCCCATTCAACCTTCAAGCCACTTTCAAAATCTAAACTGAAAAATGATTGCTGTGTTGGATCACTTTGATCCAAATATTTTACAAAATACAGTTGATTTGATTTCACTCCCACCAATTTATCCCACCATGAAATATCCGCTTTTCGACTTTCCATGTCAAGGTTATTAAGATTCAGCCTGACAATAAAAATAATCTGATCTTCCTCATTTCTAGACTCTATGTATAAGCATTCATGTTCCTCATCCAGAGCAGTGCCCCACGCTGATCCCTTTAGCAAAATTTGTTTAATTGATTTTGGAAACATGATAAGAGTAGCGCTATGTTCTAGATTAAATTAGGATAACTTTATGCACGGATCAACAGTTTCAAAGTTGGAGCTTTGTTGTGATTTTAGCATCCGATTATGAGAAAACTATTTGCAATACTTTCTGTCTTTTTGGTCTTTATATCCTTGGCTCAGGAAAAGGAGAAGCCATTGGTTTTACATCTCACTATCGATGATGTGATAGATCCAAGAACTAACCGATACTCTGAACTTGGTTTGGAAAAAGCTGATGAGATTGATGCTGACTATGTGATACTGGAGCTGGACACCTATGGCGGTGCGCTAAATGATGCGGATGATATCCGCACCCGGATTCTGAATTTTGATCGACCCATTTACACATTTATCAATAAGGATGCGGCTTCTGCAGGCGCCTTGATCTCTATCGCATGTGACAGTATCTACATGGCAAAAGGTTCCAGCATTGGAGCTGCCACAGTAGTAACTCAGGATGGTGCAGCAGCACCGGATAAGTATCAGTCCTACATGCGATCCATCATGCGATCTACTGCTGAGGCAAAAGGAAGAAATCCCAGAATGGCTGAGGCAATGGTAGATGAGGACATTGATCTGGACAGCATCGCCACAGAGGGTAAAATTCTGACGCTCTCTACTTCTGAAGCAATCAAATATGGATTTTGTGAAGCGGAAGTCAGCAACATAGATGAAATCATGAAGCGTTCCGGAGTGGAAGATTATGAGCTACAGGAATTTAAGCTTGGTACGACAGAGAAAATCATTTCTTTATTCCTGAATCCATTTGTTAGTGGAATTCTAATCCTCATCATCATTGGAGGGATCTATTTCGAACTGCAAACACCGGGAGTAGGTTTCCCTATCCTAGCATCCATTGTGGCTATCATCTTGTACTTCGTTCCCAACTATCTCAACGGGCTGGCTGCAAACTGGGAGATAGTTATGTTTATTGTGGGAATCATTCTTATCGCAGTAGAGGTTTTTGTTATTCCGGGGTTTGGGGTAGCAGGAGTGCTGGGACTTATCTGTACCGTCGGCGCACTGATTCTTGTGATGCTCAATAACGACATGTTTGACTTTTCTTTTGTAGGTGCAGATGAAATTTTCATTTCAGTCGCCACAGTCCTTGCAGGGATGCTGGGAGCCATAGTCATCATGTTTTTCGGGGGAGCCCGGCTGCTGAACAGCAACGTATTCAAGCGCATTGCTTTGCAAGAGGTGCAGGAAGGCTCACAGGGTTATACTTCTACCTTTTACAAGGAGAAATCACTTGTGGGTAAAAAAGGTAAAACCTATACTCGCCTGCGTCCAAGCGGACGCATTGAGATCGACGGAGAAATCTATGATGCTTTCACACGGGGCAATTTCATTGATGAAGGCGTAGAAGTCGTGGTGATTTCGGATGAAGGCACCAGCCTTAAGGTGAAAGAAACTAAAGGGTAAAACTCAATAGACAAATACCAAATACTCGTCAGGCAACTAGCCCGATATTATAAGTATTAGCCTACATGATTTGAATTTTATTTGTGATTTGTGATTTGATACTTGTTATTTGAGCAAATGAAATTATACCCCACACTCATATGGACATTTACGATCTTGGCATTTGTCTTTCTTTTCTTTTCACTGAGGACGGAAACCAACCAATTAATTTATAGTTTAGTAGCGCTAGGAATGTGGGGGGTGGCCTTTTTGCTCAATAAGTTCAAACCAGGTGAAAAAGAGAAGGAAACATAAGGCCTGCCTCAATTGTGGCGAGCTACTCCAACAAAAACATAATTATTGTCCTAATTGCGGGCAGGAAAACACAGACAACCAGGTAAGCATTGGGCTACTCTTACGAGAGTTTCTATCCAACTTTTTCTCGCTGGATTCACGCTTCGGACGATCTTTCAAGCCCTTTTTATTCAGTCCAGGAAAGCTGACAGTTGCGTTTAATGAAGGGAGAAGAGTACTGTATGCCAACCCAATTCGCTGGTATCTTGTAATCAGTATTTTTCATTTTTTCTTCCTGGCCAAAATGTTTGAGCCAACTGTGAAGGACAAAAAGCTTAGAGGTTTTTTGGATAAAATGGAAACCTTAACCCCTGCTGAGTATGATAGCATTTCCCAACGAGCAGATACCGCGAAAAGAGTGGACTGGCCTATTTCCAATAATCACATGAAATTGGTGAGGCATCTCAACGAAGCTGCTGTACTGACCCCAGAAGAAATCATGGACACCCTTAAGCTTAATGATCAACCCTTTTTTCAAAGACTGGCATCCAGGCAAATAATTAAGATTAATCAGGAAACAACCGCCTCTCTCAATATTTATATCATGCGGCAAATCCCGATCATTATCTTTTTCATCTTGCCGATTTATGCGTTTCTCTTAAAAGCTTTCTTTTGGCGAAAAGGATTGTATATCAAACATTTGATCCACTCCATCCACATCCATTCGTTCTTTTTCTTTCTACTTGGATGGGTTTGGGTATTTGCTTTAATGTTTGAGAATTTTGAGGATTTTGGTATTGGATTCACGTTGCTATTGACATGTGTTTACATTGTCATTAGCTTTCATCGAGTCTATGGTGTGAAATACATTTGGAGCTCTTTCAGACTGCTAGTCATAGGCTTCATTTACTCCATAGTACTAATCTTTAGTTTGGTAGTAGGAGTAATTCTATCCCTGGCGTTCCTTTAAAAAATCTTCAAATACCTGAATGATCTTCTTCACTTCCTCATCACCGATGCTGTAAGAAATAAACCAGGATTCAAATTGAGCCGGAGGCAAATAAACGCCGTGTTCCAGGTTGTATCGAAAATATTTACCAAATAGCTCGGTATCGCAGGTGTTAGCCGTTTCAAAATCAATGACTTTCTTATCCGTGAAAAACAGACTGATCATACTACCAATTTGATTCATGGTATAATTCAGTTTGTGCTTTTTCAACTCCTTTTGATATCCTGCCAATATCTTTTTCGTTGCTTTTTCGATTTGCTCGTAAACTTCAGGGTGCTCGTTAAGATAGCTAAGTTGTGCATAACCTGCAGCCATAGCCACCGGATTACCGGAAAGGGTTCCAGCCTGGTAAACAGGACCCTGGGGAGAAACAAAATCCATGATGTCCTTTCGTCCTCCGTAAGCTCCTACTGGCATGCCAGCACCTATAATCTTACCTAGCGTAGTTAAGTCGGGTTTGACACCAAACACTTCCTGTGCTCCGCCTTTAGAAAGTCTGAATCCGGTCATCACCTCATCAAAAATTAGTATGATATCTTCTTCATCGCAAAGGGTTCTGAGCCCTTCTAAAAACCCAGGTTCAGGCAGCACACAACCCATATTGCCGGCTACTGGCTCAATAATGATAGCTGCGACCTGATCTTTGTTCGCAGCTACTACCTCTTTTACTTTTTCCAGATCATTGAATGGAGCCAATAATGTGTCTTTAGCTGTTCCTTCTGTCACACCGGGGCTATTAGGTGTGCCCATGGTAGCAGCACCACTTCCAGCAGCGATCAGGAAAGAATCTCCATGACCGTGATAGCAGCCTTCAAATTTGATAACCTTGTCTTTTTTGGTAAATCCTCTTGCCAAACGGATGGCAGACATGGTGGCTTCCGTGCCTGAGTTGACCATTCGAACCTTCTCAATGGATGGCACCATTTCTGTAATCAGCTCCGCAAGTTCTACCTCCATTCTGCTAGGAGCTCCGAATGAAGGTGACCCAATGACTGCCTTGAAAATAGCTTCCTCGATCTTTTTATTCGCATGACCCAGAATCATCGGGCCCCAACTATTGATAAGATCGATGTACCGATTACCATCTTCATCGTACATGTAAGCTCCTTCAGCTTTAGCAAAAAAAATGGGGTCGCCCCCCACTGCTTTAAAAGCTCTGACGGGTGAGTTTACCCCACCCGGAATATAGTCTTGTGCTCGCTCAAAAAGTTCTTTACTCGTCGTTATATTCATTTGATCCTTCAACTTTCTGTTCTGCGTTTCTGTTTTGTAATTCCAGCCCTTTCAACGTGGTAATTGGAACAACCTGATTGTCTTTGAATGGGCCGTATTTTAGCCCCTCCATAATATAGCCTGGATAGAAATCGCCATTTACTAACCCTCGCTGAAAATACTTTCCATGCTCTTTCATTAAATAACCCAAATGCTTAATAAGTTCGTATCCGTAGAGGTGGTATTCACTAGGCATTTGACCGATTTTTTCAATGAATTTATTTCTTAGACGCTCATACTCCAAACTTTCATCATCGTAGTAGGAAGGACTCAAAAAATCCACCTGCAGACGTTCTAATTGCGAATAAGATACCAGTGAAAAATCTAACCAGTCCTCATACCCAATGATGCCTATGCTGTCACTCCGTACTTCAACCATACTAATGAAGTTATTCGCTAATACATTGCTGGAAGTAGCCGCAAAAATATGTCCAATACTATCCGGCTGAATCGTGAACTTCACTTCATACGATTCTATAACATCATTTCCCTCTCTGTCGCGAATAATACGTCCGGTCCGTTCATTTCTTAGGCTTCTTGTGCGTACAATTCTGCCTGGCAGCAACGCAATAGAGTCAATTTCCGATTGCGAGTACATGGTATCCAACCGAACCTCGTATTGCTCTGTAAAGTCTTTCTGGATCTGCTGAGCATCTTCATTGGAAAGCCGTGCAAACTGAACCACGAAAAAACTATCCTTTTCTATCGTCTCGCGATACGCATTTGCAACAATGCTGTCTCGTTCGGTCTCATAAAAGATAAAGAGCTTTTTATTGTTAGTAAACTTCTTAGCAGCGTATTTAGCCGCCTCTCTCCCTTGGGTACTATACGCTGGCTTAAAAAGGTATGAGTAAGGATTGTTTCCGACTATTGCCTCATTGGATGAAACAGGGTTAACCATCGTAATCTTATTTTCTTTCGAAAACTGACTGATAAAGTTTGATGGTCCGGAGTAAAGCGGCCCGATGATTACGTCTGCATTATCGAGCTTTTTGTCTTCAATCAAATCATAGGTTACAGAGCCTTTCTTCTGCGTGTCGAACGGAAATAAGTTGAGTTTGATATCTTCTTTTTCCAGCTCAGCTTGAGCAAGCTCCATTCCCTGATATAAATCAAAAATGATGGAGTTTCGAATGACTGTTTGTGGGCTTTTCAGTGATTCGTACATGAATGGAAGCACTACTGCTACGGCATACTCATCTTTTTTGACCAGTGGTAAACTTTCGTCTGATCCCAGCTCCACATCAAACTTTTCTGCCAGTTCCTGCAGCATAAACTGATCTCGATCTTCGTACGGCTGGGCTTTGATTGCTCTGGCATAGTATTCACCAATGTATTTATTCTTTGGATTAAGTGCGTAGGCTGAATCCAGGCTTTCGATTGACATTTTGCTTAGGAATGCGTCAATCAGATTGTTTCTCCAAACATCTGGGAGCTGCTCAGCTTTTCGAAATGCCTCCCACATCTTACCCTGATCAAAAGCTACGTAAGCCAACCAAAAATCTACCTCTTGCTGCTTGTCCCAGTCCGGATACCTGACCTGGATTTGCTTCCACATATCTTCTGCTACTTTCGGCTGATTGGACTTCAATGCAGATAATGCATAGTAGAATGAAGCATACTCACCGAAAGTTGCATCATTTGTCAATGACTGAAATGCCTGCATAGCAACCTGATAGTTGCCCAGAGAAAACTGACGCTTGGCTTCCAGATATTCTCCCTGATTGGATTGAGTGAATCCAACAAGAAACGATGTGATGAGTAAGCTGAAAATGGTTATCCTCACTGGTCTTTTTTTATTTCAAAGCTAATGATTATTCCCACTCGATGGTTGCAGGTGGCTTAGAGCTGATATCGTAAACGACCCTGTTCACCCCTTTCACCTGATTAATGATCTTATTAGATATCCTACCTAGAAAATCGTACGGTAATTGCACCCAATCTGCAGTCATCCCATCGAGGCTAGTCACCGCTCTGAGCGCAACCACGCTTTCATACGTTCGCTCGTCACCCATTACTCCTACTGACTGAACAGGTAGTAACATCGCTCCAGCTTGCCATACTTCATCGTATAAGCCCTCCTCTTTCAGCCCATTGATGAATATTGCATCAACCTCTTGCAAGATGCGTACCTTCTCTGCGGTAATGTCTCCCAATATTCTGATGCCAAGCCCCGGTCCCGGGAACGGATGGCGACCTAAAATGAAATCGGGTATCTCTAGTGTTTTTCCCACATTCCGTACCTCATCTTTAAAAAGGGTGTTGAGCGGTTCAACCACTTTTAAGTTCATTTTTGCGGGTAGTCCACCCACATTGTGGTGAGATTTGATGGTAACCGAAGGTCCGTTTACTGATACCGATTCGATCACATCCGGGTAAATGGTGCCCTGTCCCAGCCATTTCACATCCTTTATGCTTTTCGCCTCCTGATCAAATACTTCGATAAACACACGGCCAATGATCTTTCGTTTTTTCTCCGGATCGGTTTCGTTTTTTAGTTCATCATAAAACCTGGACTTAGCATCCACACCTTTAACATTTAGTCCCAGGCCCTCATATGATTTCAGCACTCCTTCAAATTCATTTTTTCGCAAGAGTCCATTATCCACGAAAATGCAATACAGATTTTTACCTATTGCCTGGTGGATAAGCATTGCTGCTACCGAAGAATCAACACCTCCTGATAATCCAAGCACCACTTTATCATTTCCTAGTTGCTTTTTCAGCGATGCAACCGTTTCCTCAACAAATATATCTGGTGTCCAATCCTGAGATGCACCACAAATGTGAACTACAAAGTTTCTAAGAACTACTTTTCCCTGGGTGCTGTGGGTTACTTCGGGGTGGAATTGAATACCATAGACTTGCTTGTCCTTGATTTTGTAGGCAGCTACAGGGATTGACTCTGTGGCTGAAATTTTTTGAAAGTTGTCTGGTAAATCGGTGATTGTATCTCCATGAGACATCCATACCTGACTGCCAATCTCAACCTCTTTCAGCAAATCAAAATGTGAATCAACCGTTTTGAGATTTGCTCTTCCGTATTCTCGATGATCTGATTTTGCAACCTTTCCTCCATTTTTTTGAACCAAAAGCTGAGCACCGTAACATATTCCTAAGACCGGTAAATCACCCAAATCATCCATATTCATATCCGGAGAACCAGGATCCAGTACAGAACATGGACCTCCTGACAATATCACACCTTTTATATCCGGAGTGATCTCAAATTTGCTAAATGGATGAATTTCACAATAAACATTTAGCTCACGTACTCTTCTTGCAATTAGCTGTGTGTATTGTGAACCAAAATCGAGGATCAGGATTTTATCTTGCATGGCCGCAAAATTACAGGCTTAATACCATACAATTAGCCCTTCTCTTTATCGAAAATTCATATAATCGATCTAACAATTTAACTCTGGAATAATTTTGGTTTAATACCTTCACATTTTGTTTGAATCTATTGTATATGAGAAAAGTATTTTCCACGCTTCTAATCTTGGTATTGATCAGTTCTGCAGCCCAGGACAAGCCTCGTCTGATTGTTGGGATTGTAGTAGATCAAATGAGGTATGATTATATCTCTCGATTTTACAATGACTTTGAGAATGGTGGATTTAAGCGACTGATCGATGATGGATTTCTTTTCCGCAACGCTCATTATGATTACATGCCTACCAAAACCGGTCCCGGACATGCCTCTATCTACACTGGAACTACACCCGCCAGGCATGGAATCATTGGGAATGATTGGTATGCCACTTCCATCGATAAAAAAATCAATTGTGTTTATGATAGCACAGCATCCGTAGTGGGAGGAGTTTCTAACGGTGAAGTCTCTCCTCGAAATGTAAAAACAACCACCATTACGGATGAATTAAGACTGTTTTACAATTTCAATTCAAAAGTGGTGGGCGTTTCACTAAAAGATAGAGGTGCAGCAATTCCTGCTGGTCACAATCCTTCCGGTGCTTATTGGTACGATTTGGAAAGTGGAAACATGATTACCAGTACCTATTACCGAAATGACCTTCCATCATGGATTAAAAAATACAATGAACGTAACCGACCGAGTGAATTCCTTTCAGGAAAATGGGAGCCTTTGAAAGCGATAGAAACCTATAATGAGAGTATTGAAGATGAAAATCCTTATGAGCAAGAATTGAGAAAGGGTATGGGAGTTTCCTTCCCTCATGATTTGTCAAAGCACAAAAAAGACATGTCATTACTTAAATACACGCCGTTTACGAACACTTTGATAAAGGAAGTTTCAATGGAAGCGGTCATTGGAGAAAGTCTTGGCATGGATTCAATTCCTGATTTTTTGACGATGAGTTTTTCTGCCACAGATGATGTTGGTCATCGGTTTGGCCCACGTTCGAAAGAAATCCAGGACACATACCTGAGACTGGATCGTGAAATCAGTGAATTTCTAAGCTTCCTTGACGATAAGATTGGAGAAGGGAATTACCTGGTTTTCCTCTCTGCCGATCATGGTGCCACGGATGTACCCGCCTATTTATATAAAAATAAAATGCCGGCAGGGTATCACAACAATGGATTCATTAGGTCTTTGATTAATGATAAGTTAAATGAACGATTTGGAGAAGGGAAATGGGTCAGCTACATCATAAACGAGCAAGTCTATTTAAACAAAGATCTTGTCGCTGATAAGCAATTGGATCTGAGAGAAGTCAAAGAAGAGGTGATCAAGACACTGATGGCTGAAGACTACATTGTAGATGCATTAGATGCTGATTTGGTAGCCATGCGAATGTTTACAGACCCCATGCTGATACGCTTACAAAATGGTTATGACAACAAGAGATCAGGGGATATTCTCTACATCCTGAAGCCCAGCACACTAAACGATGCGTGGGGAAGGAAAGGAACGGACCACCGAACACCATATACTTACGATACTCATATTCCAATCATCTTTTATGGAAAAGGCGTCAGGAAAGGCAACAGTGTGAGACAGGTGGCTATAACAGACATTGCGCCGACCCTATCAATGCTTTTGAATATTTCTTTGCCAAGCGGAGCTGATGGGGAACCATTAAAAGAACTGTTTGAATAAAACTATTTGAGCCAAGACGAGTATAACTGACCTATGAGAAATCTTTGGATTTTGCTTTCCTTCATCAACATGATGGCACTGGCCCAACCGGTAAAAATTGCAAAACTAAAGTATGATGGTGGCGGTGACTGGTATGCGAACAAAACAGCCCTGCCAAACCTGATTGAGTTTTGCAATGATCAAATAAATACCAATCTGGCACTATCAGAAGATGTAGTAGAGGTAGGGAGTCCTGATCTTTTTCTTTATCCATACGTCTACATGACCGGCCATGGTAATGTGGTTTTCAATGATGCCCAGGCAGAAAATCTAAGAAACTACCTAACTTCAGGAGGTTTCCTGCATATTGATGATAACTATGGGTTGGATCAGTTTGTGCAAATTGAAATGAAGAAGATTTTTCCAGAGCTTGAGTTTGTGGAGATACCTTTTGATCATCCAATCTATCATCAAAAGTTTGACTTTGATGATGGCCTACCCAAGATTCACCAGCACGATGGAAAACCACCAAAAGGATATGGAATCATCTATCAAGGGCGATTGGTTTGCTTCTACTCCTATGAATCAGATCTAGGCAATGGGTGGGAAGATCAATCGGTATACAATGACCCCCAAGAGGTGAGACTAGAGGCGCTGAAAATGGGAGCAAACATTATTTCTTATGTTTTTACCTCTGCGCTTTAAACAAGGAAAACCCCACTCTTCCGAAGAATCATGGGGCCGTTCCTACCTGAAAACTTACCAACCTTAGACTATCTTAATCTTCTTCTTGGTCTTAATGTGATTTCGAATGGTTCTCCATCATTGACAGTGACGGTAGCGAGGTAATCACACTCTCCATCTCCGTAATCTACAATTGCAACATTATCACCAGAAGTAAACTGTTTCACGCCTGATACCGGAACATATACCCCGCGTGCCCAGCAAGCTCTTTTGTATATCAATCGTTCAATGATTTCCATGGAATAAGTAACTCCATCTCTTCTGGATCCACTGGCATTTCCTTCCACTTGTGCTTCATCGTCAATCGGATTATTGGCCCTGATCCATGTACGAGTCCTTGCAGCTTCTCTGGTCACCGTTGTTTCATCTTCGAACGTCAGTTTGCCACCTGTAAGTGTAATACTAAAAGTAGGATGATCATCAGTGCCCTCAGAAATATTCTCAACCCTTCGTGTACCTTCTACAAGCACCCCGTCAATGCTAAAATCCACGAATGTAGCTTCTCTAAACGCACCGGGAACCAACCTGTGATCATTATAAGTAATCAGAATTTTACCGGCTCTAATGCGTCCACCTGGTCCCTCACACCCTTCACCATAGTCAATGGTAACTGTATTGTTTTCTCTGTCATGGGTCACAGTAGCACAATCTAGAATATCATCTTGTTCAATTCGACCGCCGGTATCAACGGTTTCCATACTTGCCTCTACGATTAAGTCTACATCTTCATAACTAGACTCAAGTGCAGCTTCAGACTCGATATCCATTGACTCAACGATATCTTGTGAACTCACTTCATTATCATCACTACACGATGTAAAGAATGACACTGCTGCAATTGCGGTAATAAATAATAGCTTTTTCATGATTTTCATATTTCGGTTTTGTTTTAATCAATTTTGGTGCTTGGACACTATACCTGAATAGAGGTTTAATTGACTATTAAAAAAAATTGAAAAAAGAAGCTATTCCAGTAAGCAATTGGTAGACAACCGATGAAATAATGTCCGAAATGGGATGTTAAGGAAAGCAAATCATTAATATTGTAAGTGGCGTAATCCAACAAATTCATTATGCGGTACCTAATCACACTCACGATACTCACTACACTTTGCTACTCATCCTATTCGCAGGGCTGTAGTGATGCTGGCTTTTGCACAATGGGAGCTATGAAGCCAGATCAGAACTATAGCAAAAGAATTGCTATCAAACTCCGATCAATTGAATTCAATTATTATGAAGGTACCAGCCTTCTTACTCCCATTATTCGTGCTACAACGATTGATTTCACTTTAGGAATTAATGATTTCAGTTCTTTTCAAATCAAATTACCCTATCAATGGATCAAGGGAAGCCTGGGCGAAAATGCAGGACTTGGTGACATATCACTTTGTTACACCCGTTTATTAAAAGCGACGAATAATTGGAACATCAATGGCACACTAGGAGCAAAAATTCCTACGAATGATTCCAACGCCAAAGTGAATAATGAAAATACAGGTGGAATGGACTCCCCTCTACACATGTATTATCAGACCAGTTTGGGCTCTTATGATGCCATAGCAGGTATCTCTTTGATTAGTAACGAGTGGCTTTTTGCTACCGGCATTCAAATAGCATTAACAGAAAACAACAATCAATTTACCTGGGGTGGTTTTCCTACTTATCCCAGCCCAGAATACGTAGAAGACTATAATCGAGGAATAGAACTTAAAAGGGGAATAGATGTGATGCTAAGAGTTGAGCGAAATTGGAGATTTACCAATTTCAATTTTTCACTTGGCGCACTACCTATTTGGCGAATCACTAAAGATGAAGCTATCATTCCTGGTACCAATGAACGGGGAAAATTAGACGGAACAACGGGGATGGCCCTTTCCATGCTTGCTAGCTTTGGATACAACTTCGACGTAAATAATAGTGTAAAAATCATTAAAGGATACAAGCTCACAGATAGAGATTTTAATCCGGACGGCCTAACCCGAAATGAAGTGTTGAGTATAAGCTACATATATAAATTCTAGCCTAATGAAGCGACTTTTTATACTTCTGTTCTTTTCACAATATGTCTTTGGCCAAGACATTCAGTTAAAGCAGGCAGAATCTTTTTATGCTAAAGGGAACTATGAGACTGCCTATGCTCAGTTTAAAGAAGCAGGTGACATCTATTTCGCTAATGCAGCATTTACAGAATATGCAAGCACTCACCTTAGAATGGTTGATTGTCAAATCCAAGCTGGTAATCCCTTTCATGCCAAAAGCCTTGCAGAAAACACGCTGACATTCATTGAAAATGAAACACCAAACGAAAATATATTAAAAGCCAGGGCACTCACATTGTTAGGACTCAGTCATCTCAATCTGGGTCGCAATGAGGAAGCTCTGGAGGTTTTGCTAGAAGCAGAACAACTATTTGGTGAAGAAGACACAGAAGCAAAGGCAAATTGTCTGGATGCTTTAGGCCTTGTTTACACCACCAATGAGAATAATCAGCTTGCAACACAGTATCATGAGCAAGCTTTTGTGATTAGAAGAAAGCTTTTCGGTCCACAATCAATCGAAGCTGCAAACTCTTACAATAATCTGGGGCGTGTGTTTCTTACCAGTGATCCACTTCAAGCACTGATTTATTTCAACCGTGCCAAAGGCATCTATGAGGAAAAATTGGGTAACAGCAGTCGAAGAGCACTTAGAGCTAGCTTAAATATTGCCTTTGCTAACATGGAGCAGGAGAATTATGATGATGCGTTGGCCCAGCTCAATGAGGTAAAACTCATCTATGATGCTTCTTACGATGAGGAGCATCCGAACAAGGCATATATCCAATCAATAATTGGTAGGGTACACCTCGAAAAAGAAGAATACGAAAAAGCCCTGCTCAATCAAAAAGAAGCATTGCAGATGTATATCAGTCTTTTCGGAGAGAAGCACCCGGACGTAGCGAACACCTATTACCTCATTGGCGAAATCCATAAGGCTAAATCTGAATTTAAGACTTCTGTAGAATTCTATCAACGTGCTATTTATGCGAACCTTCCCGATCAGTCTTATTCCAGCCTTTATGACCTTCCTGAACTCAGCAATTATTTTAATGCAGATATTCTTCTCAGAACTATGCAAGCAAAAGCTATTGCACTTGAAGCCTTGCACTTTGAAAAATCACTAAATGTAAGAGATATTGTTGGAGCCATTAAAGCATATCAAAAGTGTGACGACCTCATCACTATCATTAGAAGAAAGCGATTGAATGAGCAAGACAAACTGCGTCTCGGTCAAATTGCGAAAGAGGTCTATGAAAACGGTATTCAGCTTTCTCTCATCCTGAGTGAGCAAAGCTTTAATCGCAAAAAACACCTTCAAACGGCTTTTGATTTTTGCGAGCGAAGTAAATCATCCGTACTGCTTGAGGCCATCACCGAATCAAAAGCAAAGAAATTTGCAGGTATTCCTGACGAGCAGATTCTTTTGGAAGACAGCCTGAGGGATGAAATCTCTTACCTGGAGCAACAGCTTGCACAACAGGAAAATGCAGACAATCAGGAAATGAAAGACCTGCTCTTTAGTTATCAAAATGCCTATCGCACGTTCATTTCTAATTTAGAAAATCAGTATCCGGAGTACTATAAACTCAAATACGATCACTCAATAGCCACAATTGCTTCCGTCCAGAAACACTTGCATGAAAATGCAGCGCTTTTATCCTATTTCCTTGGTGAAGAAGACATCTACATCTTTATTATCACACAGAAGAAGGTTGAAGCCATTAGAAAACAGAAAGGAGACGATTTCAATAAATACACCACTGGGTTGAGGAACGCAATCAAATACAATAGTAAAAGCACCTTTTTTAAAGCTGCCAAAAATCTGCATGCAATCCTGATCCCTAAATTGAAATCAGATATTCGTGAATTGGTAATTCTTCCTGACGGAATACTTGGCACTCTGCCATTCGAGGCTTTTGTTAATCCTGATAATGAAACGGAGACTTTTAGTGATGCCAGCTTTTTGATTCGCGATTATCACATTTCCTACGATTACTCTGCGACGCTCTTCAATGAGAGAAAAGCAGACGATGAGCAGGTTGATCCTGAGATTTTACTCATCGCGCCGGTAAACTTCGATGAAAATGAAGTACGAATGTCAGCACTCCCCGGGTCGGAAAAGGAGATCGATGAAATTCGCTACCTATTCATGGGTAGCAATTGTGAAACAAAGGTTTGCATTGGTACGGAGGCTAGCGAATCCAATTTTAAGAAAGAAGACCTTGGGAAATTTCGCTACTTACACTTTGCCACTCATGGAATTGTGAATGAATCAGAACCTGCGCTTTCAAGAATATTCCTAAAACCCGGAAATGAAGAAGACGGCAGTCTTTATACAGGGGAAATTTATAACCTGAACATTGATGCAGATTTAGTTACACTATCTGCCTGCGAAACAGGCCTGGGGAAAGTAGCTAAAGGAGAAGGCATTGTAGGTTTAAGCAGGGCCTTGCAATATGCCGGAGCAAACAACATCATTGTATCGCTTTGGCAAGTAGCCGACGCTTCAACAGCTCAGATGATGATTGAGTTTTACAGATATAATCTACACAATGAGCACCATGGTTATAATGCTGCATTAAGACAAGCCAAACTTTCATTGCTTGAATCTGAGCAATTCTCCAGACCGTACTATTGGGCTCCTTTTATTCTGGTAGGAATGTAGGTGTTTGCCGCTTTTAGTTGTTTATACACTATGAAAAAGGTAACCTACCTGCTCACTCTTTTATTCTCCATGTGCCTTTTCGCGCAATACGACTATGCGTCATCCGCTGAAAATCCCTTTGGGAAATTAAACCCTGAAGCTCCCAAACAAACCGCAGATTTTGCACCGTTAATCGGGACGTGTGTGTGCAAGTCCGTCAGACGGATAAATCAAAACACCTGGGCGGATACTGTCATGATGAATTGGATCTTTAAATACATTATGAATGGCATGGCCGTCCAAGATGAAACATTGAAAGAGGATGGAGTACATTCCGGTAGTATCCGCCAATACAATGCAGACAGTGCAAAATGGTACGTTCACTATTATTCTTCTTCCAGTGCTACTCCGATACTATCCAGCTGGGAAGGAAACAAAACAGAAAATGGCAACATCGTACTCTACAGAGATCAGCCAGCACCCAATGGAATGCCCGGATTTTACCGACTCACTTTCTCAAACATATCGAAAAGTGGTTTTGACTGGGCTGGTGAATGGGTGAATAAGACAGAGACATTTACCTATCCAACCTGGAGAATTTTCTGTCGAAAAAAGAGTATTAAATCATAATTCTTAACAAGTAATCTTGCTTTCCTCAGAAATCTCTCAGAATTATTTATCACCTTACTAGTCCTAATATCCTGTAATCGATAAGTATGAAGAGAGCAAAAATCGGTGACATGGTGGAAAGTGATTATGGCAAAGGACGTATACTAGCAGAGACGAAGGAGTGGATTATCCACGACAATTCAGCCAATGACAGTGACACAGAATTTGCCATTTTGAAGTCTGACGATTATTACAAAATAGTAAATGAATTGGAGCTTCAAACTTCCTAAATGTCCAAGAAACTAAGTCTATTCAACGAGTAGTAAATCGATGATTTCTTTGAATCGTTCATCAAAAGTCCGATAGTATTCACCTGTTGCCGGACCATTGAAATAGCTGTGTACATACCTTACATATCCTGATTTATCCAGGATGACTAAGGTAGGAAAGGCTTCTATGCGTTCCATGAATGGAAAAGGCATAGCTGCTCCAGTTTTACTCAATCGTCCCCCCAGCACCATGTCGTATGGAATATTGTTCACTTCCCGGTATTTCTCAAGACGTTCCAAACCGTATTCTTGTGAATAATTAGCTTCAAATGATGCCGCTAGTATTTCCACATCCTTTTCCTGATTCTCCTTATACCATTCAACCAGGTATTTTGTCTGATCGTGACTATTGGGGCACCAGGTGCCAAATAATTGAATGATTAGCACCTTCCCTTCATACTTTGAGGGGTCAATGGCGTCACGCCCCTCTCCTGCGCCGAGAAGGTCATAATATGGTTTTTGAGATCCTGGCTCCACATCCACTATTTCGAATGGGTTCGTTAACTCAGCTTCTGAATCATATACTGCCTCCCACGGTTCACTGTACCCGTCATCATAAATCATCTCACCACTCCATCCTTCTGCTGATTTCTTGCCAAGAAAAGCAAACGCATGCGCTCCATCAAAACAGGATAGCTTGATAGAATCACCATCTAAAATACCTTCAAAGTAGCGGTAATCGCTCACCTTGGTCATGATCGTACCTGTGACAATATGACCTCTTTGGGTGAAGAGCCCTACACCTTTAGACAAGCTGGATGTTTCCGGAGAAAAGGTGATATCCCAGCGCTTTTCGATCGGTGGTGACGAGCGTACGCTGTTTTTCATCATTCTTGGTTTCCCAAATTCAGCAGAAAATGGAATAGTGAGGTCACGATAGTACTTTTTATAAACGCCTGTGATACTCATCGCTGAAAATCGTGCTCTGATCTCCACATCGAAAGGATCCAGCGGAATGAAAATGCTGTCACCATCTAGGATCGCATTCCTCACTGTTCTTCGTTCGCTTCCATTGATGAAAGTGATTTCAGGTACTTCTCCATTGAGATATCCGATCTCAAAAGTAAGAGGTATATCTACTTCAGCGTAGTGGATATCACCACGCCACTGGCCGGGTTTGATAATCTGTGACAGTACATTTATTGAATAAAAAACAAGAGCAAAGGCAAGTATTCGTTTCATAAATGGAAGATAGAAACTATTGGTCTTGAAATGAAATCAGTATATTTAAATGATTAACCAACCTAATTTAACTATGACAAACGAATCTGTAAAGCCGCCTACCTGGTTTTGGGTGGTAGCTGCTATCGCTCTGCTTTGGAACTTGGCAGGAGTTGTGGCTTATCTTGGACAAGCGTTTATGACAGATGCAATGCGTGAGGCCATGCCCGCAGATCAGCTGCAGGCGATAGATGGAAGACCTGTTTGGGCAACAGCTGCTTTCGCCATTGCTACCTGGGGTGGACTTTTGGGTAGCATCCTATTGCTTGCTAGAAAAGGTCTTGCCTATATAATTTTCATTATCTCATTAGCTGGGGTGATTGTACAAATGATTTACGAAGTATTTATGATCGAAACACCTGTTAGCTATGGTCCAGCAGAAATAGTTATGTCGCTACTAATTCCAATCTTTGGAATTGCATTGATACTCATCTCCAAGAAAGGAAAAGCAGCAGGATGGCTTAAATAGGGTCATTCGTTAATAAGCGAATCAAAGCATCACCTAACTGCGTGGTGCTTTTTTAGTTTATCATTTTTGCCCCGATTAATGCATCTTTGCCGCACATGACATTTAATGAATTTAACCTTGACGATCAGCTTACGGAAGCAATCGATCACATGGGCTTCTCGGAGGCCACTCCCATTCAGGAAGAAGCCATCCCAGCCATACTAGAAGGAAAAGACCTGATCGCCTGTGCGCAGACAGGAACTGGAAAAACAGCCGCATTTGTAATTCCTACATTGAACTATCTGGCACAGAACCCCAGTGATGACGTGAAGGTCCTGGTGGTGGTACCAACCCGAGAACTGGCTATTCAGATCGATCAACAATTTGAGGGTTTTTCCTATTACCTACCTGTTCATTCCATTGCCATTTATGGTGGTGGAGATGGCTCTGATTTTGCCCAGCAGAAAAAAGCTTTAACACAGGGTAGTAATATTGTGGTGGCCACACCGGGGAAGCTGATCTCCCATCTTAATCTAGGATATGTAAAATTTGATCAGGTCACTCATTTGATTCTGGACGAAGCAGACCGCATGCTCGACATGAACTTCTATGATGACATTAAGAAGATCATCACCTACCTGCCAAACCTCAAGCAAACTTCTATGTTCAGCGCTACTATGGCGCCTAAAATTGAAAAACTGGCCAGGGAAATTTTAAAAGAGCCAAAAAAGATTGAGCTAGAGTTGGCCAAACCTGCCGAAAATATCAGCCAGGAAGTGTACCGGGTAGAAGAAGGCTACAAAACGGAGCTTATCAGCAAACTCATTGGCCGATACGATGCTTTTGAGAGTATTTTGATCTTTAGTTCCACAAAGAAGAAGGTTTCAGAGATTGTACAGAGCCTGAAAAAAGCGGGACTGGAAGCAAAGGGTATCTCTTCCATGCTAGAGCAGGATGAGCGGGAACGAATCCTATTGAAATTCAGAGCTAAGAAGTTGCGCATCCTGGTAGCTACAGATGTCTTATCCCGAGGTATCGATATCAAAGACATTAATCTGGTGGTAAACTACGATGTACCAAATGATGCGGCAGATTACGTACACCGAATCGGACGGACAGCCCGAGCCAAAACCAGTGGTGTAGCAATCACGCTTGTCAGCAAGGATGATAACTACAAAATGAAGCGCATCGAAAAACTGATCGAAAGACAGCTTGAAAAAGTGGATTATCCGATGCGGAGGAGGTGATTAGTTCCTGACCATTCAAAAAACAAAAGCCTGCTAAACGCAGGCTTTATTTTTGTCCCTCTTTAAGAGTTTGATTATAACCAATAATTTTATTCGCATGACTGATCAAAAGTCAAGAGTATCGTTTCTTCAATTCCGCTTTGTGAAAAAGTATGCTCTACAGAAGTAATCTCATCCCCTGACTTGCTGACTTCAAAAGTCCCTGAGAAATCCACTGAACTGCCCCCATCGTAAGAGACCGAAATGGATGTAGGAATCATTTTGTTGAAAAGTACAGGGGGCTCATCCTGATCAAATAAGATGGCCATATCTACTCTCCATTCATCCGTTCCATAGGTAACAGTGCCTCTTTCCTCCTCCACAACATTTTGTTGGTCATCCGTTCGGTACTCAGTAAATGCGGTAACGTTCCCATTAATGACGGTGTATTCTATAAATGATCCTGTTGCCTCAAATTCACCAGAAGCAGATTTTTCAAACTCGTGAGAAGTTACAATAGTCTCTCCACCTGCTCCCTCTTCGTAACTAAGTTCATACTTACGAAAGCGGTCTGGTTGATCAATCTCCACGCGTATCACTTGTCCATCATTGTCATAAAAGAAAGTTCTTTCCTTTGAAATATTGTCTCCTTCAAAAAAATCAATTCCAGTCATGTGACCTGCTTCATCGTAACTAATCTCCGCTCGAATAGCAGTGAAATCCAACAGCACTATTCTTCCTTGATCATCATATCCGTAAACTCCATTTCTTTCTTCTCCCCCTTCAGTTTTGGTAAAGGTATCTTCACATACAGAGATGTAGTTCTCAATGATTAGGGTGTCTTTTTCTGCTCCTTTTTCGACAATTAATGTTACACTATAAGATCCTTTTTCACTATACTCGATCACAGGGTTTTGTTCGGTAGAAGTAGATGGTGTCCCTCCTGCAAAAATCCAATTCCATGCATCTGGTGTCCCCTCAGAGTTGTCTGTAAAAGATACTTCTCCCCCAACAAGCACCTGTTCTTTATCTGATGTGAAGCTTGCCTTGATAAGTGCTTCCTCCGAGCTAAGTCCATCGTCCTGAGAACAGGATAATGCAGTTATTAATAATACTACTAATGCAGCACACGATTTGAAAGATTTAAAATTCATATTTATTATTCGTATTTCGGGTAAACATAACTGATGTCAAAGAACACTTGACAATCATTCGATCGACTTTAGTGAATGGTCGATTTACCTAAAAAATTCATGGAGAAAGTTTTTTATAAGATGTTCGAATAACCAATTAGAAGATTCCAGCACAAGGTCAGAATGACGTTTCAAATGTTAATTTCTAAAGCGAAAAAATCTTCAAATCAAGAAATCTTCAAATCGAATCATCCCTCCCTCCTCAGCACCTCCATCGGTGACTCTCGCACCACACTACGACTGTTGAGTAAGCCAATGAGAATGCTCATGCCTGTTACAAGTATGAATACAATTCCGATCTGAACAACATTCGGGACGAAGGTGAACTCAAAAACAAACTGTCCCAACAACGTAGTGAAAAGACCTGCCAGCAATATCCCGCTAAGCGCCCCAAGCGCACCTAAAAAGAAATACTCAGCAATCGTAATCGTCCAGAGTTGCTTTTTGGAAGCCCCCAATGTTCGTAATAATACGTTCTCTTGCACCCTTTGAAACTTGCTGAGTATGATCGAACTGATCATCACAATGATACCGGTCCCTATACTAAAGAAGGCCATGAACTGGATCACAAAAGCTACTTTCCCCAGCACATCTTCTAATGTCTTTAGGATCAGCTCCAGGTCAATGATCGATACATTAGGAAACTTACTCACCACCTCCTGCTGATACCGAACCGACTTCATCATGTCATCTACACGGGTCACTAGCACATGAAATTGTGGGGCTCGCTCCAATGCACCTTTTGGAAACAATACGAGAAAGTTGGTTTGCACCCTTCGCCAGTCAATCTCTCGGAAGCTACCTACATACGTCTTCAGGATCGCCCCTTGTACATTGAAGACCAACTCATCTCCCAGCTCAATATCTAGGTTGTCTTTAAATCCTTCAGAGATACTTATATAAATACTGTCATTTCGTACCTCTCCGATCCACTCACCCTCCACAATTTTCTCCGAATCAATCAATGAATCCCTGTAGGTCACGCGATACTCCCGGCTATAGGCCCAGTCAGAGATCGAAACCGTGGTATCATTAAACGCCTCATCTTTCGTATATCCCTTCACTTCCAGCAATCGCATAGTGACCACTGGAACATCTTGAGAGATGGGCAAGTCATATGCTCGAGTCAATTCTTTGATCAGTTCATGTTGCTCAGACTGAATATCAAACAAGACCGTATTCGGGCGGTCATTCGCTGCTGACAAAGACACCCGCTGCACCAACAAATCCTGCATAAAATAAAGGGTCGCTAAAAAAGCTGTACCCAACCCCAGAGCAGTGATCAAAATAACTGTTTGATTGTTTGGACGATAGAGGTTGGAAAATCCCTGTCGCCAGACATATTTCATGGATTGTGGCACCAGTTTTCGTGTAAGCCAACTCACGCCTTTTCCAATACCGCCCAACAAAGCAATCGCTCCAATTAAAATACCTGAAAATGTAAGCGACTCTCCGAGCTCCTGTATCTGCCAAAAGACCGACAAAAAGATAAAAAGAATGATCGCTCCCACGATTGGAATCAATGCTTTATCCAAATGAAATTTGCTTTCATCAAATCCAAGTCGGATAGCAGACAGTGGGCTGATCTTTCGAAGACCTATTAAAGACAAAAGTCCAAACAAAAGAGATATAACTATTCCTATCAGCACTCCAACAACCAGTGCGGGCCAATAGGGTTGCGGTACCAGGTCAATCGGAAGAAAATCTTGCACAACTACCGGCAAATACAGATGTATGGCCAATCCGAGTAAGCTGCCTATAATCGATCCAATAAACCCAAACAAGGTGACCTGAATCAAGTAAACCCTGACTGCTTGCTTCGCCTTCATTCCCAGGCACCTGAGCACAGCCACCGCTTGTACTTTACTTTTGGCATACACATAAATAGCACTGGCTACACCCAAACATCCCAGCAATAATGCCGTAAAAGCAACCAATTCCAGGAAGTTGGATAAATTTTCAAAGTCCTCACCGGTTTCACGCTTTTCTTCCTCCACCGTTTCTACATCATACCCTTTACTTTCGGTTTGGGAAGCCAATTTCTTCCAGCGTCTGATAGTATCAATCTCTTCAGAAAATTGAAAATAATGCACATAGTTAATCCTGCTCCCCTTTTGAATCAGGCCAGTCGACTCAAGGTATCGGTATGGAATGTAAACAACAGGTGAAACTGAGGATGAAACATCCGTCTGACCGGGAATCTGTGTGATTGCCCCTATGATCTCAAAAGTGAGTGCACCCACATTCAGGCTATCTCCAACCTGCGCATCATACTGGATCATCATCTTCTCGTCGACCAAAGCAAACCGACCATCTCTGAATTTTTGTGAGGCTTTTTCCGGTTTTGTCTCAATTGCACCATAGTATGGATAATCACCCTCCAATGCCCGAACCTGCACCAGACGAGTGCCTTTGGACTCGGTGAACATCACCATGGATGCGAAGTAGCTTTCTTTTGAATGATCGACGGTAAGCGATTTGAATTGCTGTAGCAAACTATCCGGCAAATCCCTTCTTCCTTGTACGCGAACATCCGAACCGACCAGTCCTTTCGCTTGATTGTCTATTTCCTGCAAAAGATTTTCCCGGAAAGAGGTAATTCCGACCATGGCCGCAATTCCTAACGAAATGGAAGCAATGAACAGCAGAAGCTTTCCCCGACTTTTGCGACTGTCCCTCCAGGCCATTTTCCATGGCCAGGATTTGCTGTACTTAGCAGGTTCTATGGTTATTTTTCTGTCCATTAATTAAGAAGCGGTGGATCTAAGGCGTGAGGTATTTGTTCCCTTTCGCTGATCGACAATGTGACCCCCCTTCAACTGAATGATCTTTTCTGTTTTTTCTGCCAATTCCAGATCATGAGTCACGAGAATGAGAGTAGTTCCTAATTCCTGATTGATTTCAAAAAGCAATTCCTCTACAGATTGCCCGGTTTCTTCATCCAAATTCCCGGTAGGCTCATCTGCAAATAATACTTTAGGCTCGTTTGAAAACGCACGCGCTATTGCTACTCGCTGTTGCTCTCCTCCAGAAAGCTGCGAAGGGTAATGATGCATACGCTCACCCAACCCCACTCTTTCAAGCAATTCAGATGAACGCTTACTCGCATTTTTCACGCCCCGAAGCTCCAGTGGAATCATCACGTTCTCCAACGCAGTAAGCGTTTGTATCAATTGAAAATTCTGAAAAACAAATCCTACATACTGATTACGAAGCTGAGCCATCTCATCTTCACTCAATCGGTCTAATAAAATATGATTGAGGGTGATGGAGCCTTCAGTGGGACGATCCAGCCCGGCACAAAGTCCCAAGAGGGTAGTCTTGCCACTTCCGGAAGGACCTACTACTGCTACAGATGCCCCCTCCTCAACCGAGAAGTTGATATCTTCCAGCACATGTACTTCCCTGGAGCCGGATCGGAAGGTTTTTGAAAGGTTTGAAACCTCTAAAATGGATGATTCGTTGGCCATGTAGAATTATTAAAAAGTAAACGTTAAGTGAGCTCAGATGTTAACTTAGCTTATGATCTGAATTCGTTAGACCATTTCACTCACGATAATACAACTATCAATGTTTCCCAGAGTTCAAATTATATTATTATCTGCACTTCTCTTTAGCTGCAGTACCTCCAAAAATTCAGAAAGTGGACAAACCTCAAAAAAGGAGCCGTCTGCTTTTGAAACGTCCGATCCTAAAGAGGAAGAAAAAATCATACTATTCTTTGGAAACAGTATTACTGCAGGATACCAATTGGATATGGATCAGGCATTTCCAGCCTTGATTCAGGAAAAAATTGACTCCTTGGACTTAAACTATAAGGCCATCAATGCAGGGCTCAGTGGGGAAACTTCTGCCGGAGGAAAAAGCCGGATCGAGTGGGTACTGAAAACTACTCCTGACATATTCTTTTTGGAGTTGGGAGCTAATGATGGATTGCGTGGATTGCCACTTGATGAAACCTATAAAAACCTTCAGGATATTATTGATGCAGTAAAAAAGGAAAATCCGGAAGTGAAAATTATCATTGCTGGTATGATGGTCCCTCCTAACCTGGGAGATGACTATACCACTGAATTTAAAGACCTCTTTCCAACACTAGCCGAAAAAAATGATGCGATCTATATTCCATTCCTATTGGAAGGAGTGGCGGGAAACCCAGATTTAAACCTTCGGGATGGTATTCATCCCACTCCTGAGGGACATGAAATTGTAGCTGAAACTGTATGGAAGTATATCAAGCCTATGCTATAATCATTCAAAGTATAACTGGAATGCATCCACATATTTTTTGGCTTCCATCACGGAGGTGATTTCTAATTTTTGATTTATTGCTTTTCTGTGTGTCCTCACTGTGTGAACCGACAAGAACAAAATTGAAGCAATCTCTTTTGAGGTCAGGCCTCTTGCCATCATTATCAAAACCTGTTTCTCTCTTGGTGTAAGTAATAAGTATTGCTTCATGTGACGTTTGACAAATTCACCTTCTTCCGATAAGTATTTGAATGACTTTAAGGCACTTATTACACTATCTGAAGGAGTCTTTACAATGAAAACAGAGTCTCCGGATTCATCCTCACCCTTGAAGGTAATCTTTGTCTTTCCTTGGGCATTGATCTCCTGACGATCCAGATCAAGCCACCTACGTGCACGCTTTTCTGAGGCAAAATGGCGCACCTCACTTTCAATAGGGTTATCATCAAAATGATCCATGACCATAAGATGAACCATTGCATCCTCTCCTACCACAAAAGCCACCTTTACCGCACTCTTCGAGCAAGGCTCATTGACATGTTGCTGAACCCATCCTAACTGCTGATCAGTCAATGGCAAATTGTAATTCTTATGAAGCCACAAAGCTTGTTCAATTCTATTCTCAACAAAGAGCTTAGCATATGTTTGCATTTCACATTTAAACTCCTCAAAAGAAATTGGTGGATGATGCCAAAACATGACATAGCGGTGAGCTTCCTTTTCGTGCGTTATGGTAAGATGGTCTCCTTTGTGAATGATCATTTGATATACTCAATTCACAATTATAAACAGATAGTATCGATCAGTTTAACAATTCACAAGAAGTTGACAAACTCGTAAGGGGATAAATCTCTAGAAAGAAAGATAACATTCTCAATTCCAACATATTGTATCTAACTTTGCGGTTTGCTATGAAGAAGGTCGCATTTTATACGCTCGGCTGTAAGCTGAACTACTCCGAGACATCCTCCATTTCGAGGATGTTTGAGGATAAGGGCTATGTGAAGGTTGACTTCACAGACCAGCCGGATATTTTCATCATTAACACCTGCTCAGTAACGGAAAATGCGGATAAGAAATGCAAAAAGATCGTAAAAGAGGCTAAGAAAATCTCCCCTGATAGCTTCGTAACGATAATTGGCTGCTATGCGCAGCTTAAACCAAAAGAGATTTCTGAAATTCCAGGAGTAGATGCTGTATTGGGAGCCGCTGAAAAATTCAGATTGTTCGATTACCTGGACGATTTCACCAAAGGTGGTGTGTACGCATCAGAAATTAAAGAAGCAAAAGCATATAATGCCTCCTACTCCATTGCTGATCGAACTCGAACGTTCCTGAAAGTCCAAGATGGATGTAACTATGGTTGTGCCTTCTGTACCATCCCGCTAGCTCGAGGAAAAAGTCGAAGTGATACCATCGAAAACATTGTGGATCAGGCTAAAGAAATTGCCCAAACGGATGTGAAAGAAGTTGTTCTGACAGGTGTAAATATTGGAGATTTTGGCATTCAGCATGGTCGAAGAAAAGAAAAATTCAGTGACCTGATCAAAGCGCTTGATCAAATCGAGGGAATTGATCGGTTTCGTATCTCCTCAATCGAGCCAAACCTGCTTTCAAATGAGGTGATTGAGTTTGTCGCACAGTCTGAACGATTTGTGCCTCATTTTCACATCCCGCTTCAGTCGGGTAGTGATGCGATTCTAAAGAAAATGAACCGACGCTACCTAAGCGACTTGTATCAAAGCAGGGTTGAAAAGATCAAGTCTCTGATGCCAGATTGTTGTATTGGTGTTGACGTCATTGTTGGATTCCCGGGTGAGACCGAGGAGAAGTTTTTGACTACTTATAATTTCCTGAATGAGTTAGACATTTCTTACCTCCACGTTTTCACTTACTCCGAAAGACCTAATACCAAGGCAGTTGAAATGGATGGAGTAGTTGATCAGAGCGAGCGGAACAGGAGATCCAAAATGCTGAGAGGTTTATCTGAAAAGAAAAGAAGATACTTTTACGAGCAGCAGCTTGGCAAAACCTTTGAGGTGCTTTTTGAAGAGGATATTCAGGATGGCATCATGCACGGATTTACTGAAAATTATGTGCGTATAGCTGCCAAGTACGATCCTATTCTGATCAATGAAGTGAAGCAAGTGACCCTGAAATCCATCAATGCCGATGGTCATGTAGAAGTGGAAGAGCCGGAAGAAACACTTGTTCATTAGTACCTTCAATCAAACCAACATTTCCCCTTCCATAAAAGATTCTGAAACTAGTTCAGAATGACCCTGAATCATTTATATTTTTGAATCAATAAATTGACTATGAAGATCATTTGCATCGGTAGAAACTACGCCGAACATATAGAAGAATTAGGGAATGAACGACCTGAGCACCCAATCATCTTCATGAAGCCTGATACGGCTCTTTTGAAGAAAAACGCTCCATTTTATTACCCGGATTTTTCGAAGGATATTCACCATGAGGTTGAGGTCTTGGTTAAAATCAAAAAAGAAGGAAAGTCTATCAAAAAAGAATTTGCTCATCAATATTATGATGAAATCGGTCTGGGTATAGACTTTACGGCAAGAGATTGGCAAACGAAAGTGAAGGAAAAAGGACACCCGTGGGAGATTGCAAAAGCATTTAATGGTTCGGCACCAGTTTCAGATTTCATACCCAAAGGAGATCAGGACATGACTGATGTTAACTTCAGACTTGAGATCAATGGAGATGAAGTCCAGAACGGAAACACAAAACTGATGCTTTGGCCAATTGATGAAATCATTGCTTATGTATCTCAGTTTGTTCTACTAAAAACCGGAGATATCCTATTCACGGGAACACCAAAAGGAGTAGGACCAGTAAAAATCGGTGATCGATTGGTAGGGTTTTTGGAAGATCAGCAGATGTTTGATTTCGAGGTTAAATGATGAAATATATTTCAATAGTTTTTCTCTTATTCTACTTACAGGGCTTTGCTCAGGACTTTGGGGCTATTGACTATCAATTTCCTATTAACCCGGGCCAACAAAACTACCTGGCAGGAACAGTCGGTGAAATCCGAAGCTCTCATTTTCATACCGGCATAGATGTAAAAACAGGCGGAAGAACCGGCCTTCCAATTTATGCAGTGGCTGATGGACATATTGCCAGAATCAAAGTCTCAGCCTCTGGATATGGTTATGCGATATATATGAAGCATCCTAACGGAACTTTCTCCGTCTATGCGCATCTGGAAGCATTTGATTCCAGGATTGCCGCATGGGCGCTAAAAGAGCAGTATCGGAAAGAGTCTTTTGAAGTAGATCTTTTTCCTGAAGCCGGCCAGTTCCCTTTCAAAAAAGGGGATATTATTGGATACTCCGGAAATACTGGTTCATCCAGCGGTCCACATCTGCACTTTGAAATTAGAGACGCCAATCATAGACCCATCGATGTATTATCCTTAGGCTTTAAGGAAATCAGAGATAACATCCCTCCTGTTGTTCAAAAAGTTGCTTTTGTAACCATGGGGAAAGATGCAAGAGTAAACGGTTTCTTCGGGAGATATGAATTTGATCTGATCAAAACAAAAAATGGCTATCAAACCAATGAACCAATCAACTTGGTAGGTAAGATCGGTGTGGAGATCTATTCTTACGATCCTATGGATGGAATACCTAACCGGAACGGGATCGTTAAAACCACTTTCCAATTGGATGGAGATACCTTATTTTTTGAATATAAAGAAGCATTCAGCTTCGGCAAACAGCGGAATGTGCTTGTTCACTACAACTACCCTGCTTACAAAAAAGGGAGTAGAAGGTTTAATAAACTATATCTGGCCGATGGCAATGAGCACAACATATACAATGTGGTCAATCGCGGAGTTGATTTTGTTGATCAGGAAGAAATATTAATCAACACTGAGGACAGCTACAAAAACACATCTACGACCAGAATCTTACTAAGTGACGAAGAAATACTAATCACTCCCAAACTTTACAGGCCGGAACAAATCGGTAACTACCTTCATTTCAAGTCTAAGCAGCAAGGGTCCGTATTGTTGGATGAGTGGGTTCCACTGAAGCCTTATACAGAATCAGGTGAAGAACACTATTATATCTGGGATCTAAGAGGTGGCACCCCAAAGAGTTTGTTTATTGACGGTGAAACTGTTAAAACAGACTTGGTAGGCTTGCTTCCGTCAAATCAGGAGATCAGCTATGTACAAAAAGAGTTTACATTGAATCTGAAGCGAAGGTCGCTTTTTGATACCCTTTATCTGGCTTTTGAAAAGGAATTTGATTCTTTGGAGAATCGTGAGCTTTATCATTTTAAGAATCAAACTCAACCCATCAGATCGAACATGGAGATCGTACTTAACCCGGAGAAGAGATACAACCAGGAAAAAGCGATGGTATATTCTGTCTTCGGCAAGCGCTACAATTTCATGGGAGGTGAATGGGAAAATGGCCAGATCAAATTCTCCACAAGAGATTTGGTTACATATACCATTTTGGAAGACACGATCCCTCCTTCCATTGAATTGAAAATGGCAAATGCAGATTACCTGAAATTCCGGATTGATGATGAGTTATCTGGAATAAAGAGTTTCAAAGCAACTATCAATGGGGAGTTTGTGTTAATGCACTATGAGCCAAAAAGAAAGCTTATTTGGTCGCAAAAATTGAATGAAAACATTCCTTTTAAAGGAAAGTTTATGTTGGAAGTAATAGATAATTCGAACAACGGAACCATTTACACTAAAGAACTATGATCACACTGAAACCAGGCGATAAAGCACCAGATTTTGAAAGCAAAGATCAAGATGGAAACCCTATCAAACTATCCGATTACAAAGGAAAAAAGGTAGTGCTCTATTTCTACCCAAAAGATAACACCCCAGGCTGCACTGCAGAATCATGTAATTTGAGGGATAATTATGAAGAACTTCAAAAACAAGGATATGAAGTCCTGGGAGTTAGCACAGATGGTGAAAAGTCACACCAAAAGTTCATCACAAAGCATGGGTTGCCATTCAAGCTGATAGCAGACGAAGATAAGTCCGTGCATCAAGCCTACGGCACATGGGACTTGAAGAAATTTATGGGCAGAGAATACATAGGTACAGTAAGGACAACCTTTGTAATTGATGAGGAAGGAAAAATAGAAGAAGTGATCGAAAAGGTGAAAACCAAGGATCACACTGCGCAGATATTGAAGTGATAAAACCCCGGAGGTTTTGCCAAACCTCCGGGGTTTTCTTATCAGCTATCTTCTCACCTCACCCGGAAATACCACCAAACTCTCATTTCCATCTTTACCTACTGCCGATACACCAAAGAAGTAATTGTCAATTACGATTCCTTTCAGAGTAAACTCCGTTTTATTTTTTTCCACATCGAAGTACATATCCCAGGTGGGTGAAGTAGTGTCTCTAAAATACACTCGATACCCAGCCAAGTTCGCGTTATCTACTGCATCCCAATAGAGTGTGGTTGATGGCTGAACCGCTCCACTTATAGCTACATTGTTCGGGGCTGGTGGTGCAGACGCCAATGCTGCTAGGGTAATCGCATTCACAGCAGTAAGCTTTGCTGCATACTCAAAATTAACATGCTCAATGACGTCTCCATATTTGATTCCATCTTCTTCACGAATGTCTTGATGTTGCTGAGTGTAGTTTTCATGAGCTTCCATGATCCGAACTCCTGCAAAACCCGCATCATTAAATGGCCGGTGGTGCCCTCCCCTACCAAACCGATCCAATCGATAGATCATCATGGGATTCATCTCAGGCATATACGTTTTGGTCATTTTATATACATAGCGAGCTAATTGCCTGGAAATACCATCCACTTCTCCACCATAATACCTTCTCATTCTCTGCTGAAAATCGGTATCTGTTGGATTTGTTGGCTCGGAAAAAATTCTAAACGTACGATTATCAATGACACCATCTACCCCTTTGATGTTTCCAATCATATCATTGTTCAATACACCAACGATATCCCATCCTTCTTCTACCGCTTTGGCAGCTAAGTGTTTACCTCCATACAGCCCTTGCTCTTCTCCAGAAAGCCCCACCAATAATATAGAGCTCTCAAAATCATATTTTGAAAGAACTCTGGCAGCCTCTATTACACCAGCCATACCCGATGCATTATCATTAGCACCCGGAGAATCGTCCGTGTAGTTCAATGGATCTGATATACGACTATCTATATCTCCGGACATGACAATATATCGATTCGGATAAGTCTTGCCTCTTTTGATAGCCAATACATTTACAATCTCAGTGTCTTTGGTAATTCGAGTTTTAGCGTTTCCTTTTTCTAGCGTTCGCTGCATCGACACTTCATAGCATCCTCCACATGATTCGGATATTTTCTCAAATTCAGCCTTGATCCATCTTCTCGCAGCACCAATCCCCCTGGTATCAGATTCTGTTTCCGACATAGTATGTCTTGTGCCAAAAGATACCAGCTTTTGAATGTCTTTTTCTATTCGGTCGGATGAGACACTTTCAATGATGTCGTAGGGAGTTTGGGCATTAGCAAATTGAATAGATACGAACAGTAATATGAATAATCTAACCATCATTTTAAATTTTACAGGTTCTTCTGAGCAAAATACTCATTAAGTTGGAACATTCGAATCCTGTCATTGTTGGAGGCTGCAATCAAATATATCTTTCCCTCTGACTCAACCAATTTCAAGTCTCGAATATTATTATTGAGGTATAGATTGGTTTTTTGAGGAGATAAATATTCGAAATTAAAATTGCCTTTATTGAGCAAGACTCCTCCCATCCCAGCGTCAGCACGAGGAGTTTCCACCTCTGCGCTATAAAGGTTGCCTGCATAGATAATATCCATTAGGCCGTCTTTATTAATGTCGTAACATACTGATGATCTAAGAGGAGCAATTTGTGCCTCTATCGGCAGCTCTCTCATTTTCAAAGTTCCATTATAGTTCTCTAAAAAAATGTTTGAAAAGGTTGTGGCTCTGAAAGATTTCGCCTCTTTCAAGGCACTCTCACCATAGACCTGATCTACCGTCAATGATGCGAATTGATTGTAGCTTTTGATCTTCTTTTTTAAATCTGGAATTTGTTGACTGCTGCATGACTTTCCTCGCAAAGGGACTTCCTTCCCATCATCGTAGTAGGAAAGCACAATATCCAGCTGCCCGTTTTTATCAAAATCATCGCTGTAAAGGGTAAATGGTGTTTCTTCACTCGCCTTGTACTTATAATTAAGCCCTAAATTCCCCACCAGGTAATCCTGATCACCATCATTATCTATGTCCATTGCATTAATATGAAACCACCATCCAGATAGATTTGGAAGTCGAAGCGTATCCGTAACACTCTTAAACATTCCATCGACGTTTTCCAACAATTGGATGGAAGTCCATTCTCCTACTAAAAAGAGATCCAAATCCTCATCATTGTCGTAATCAGACCAGATGGCATCATTGATCATCCCTGTATTTAAAAGATCTGGTGCATTTTCTGAAGTGATATCTTTAAATGAAACCTTACCGGTTTCAGAGAATGTATTTTCAAGTAATCGGCTTCCTGGTGCCAATGGATATTTACCTGGAATTAGTCTTCCAGATACCATTAGGTCAACATCATTATCTCCATCAAAATCACCTGGGATTACTGCTAACGTACTTTCCTTAAATTCAGGCAGTACATTTTCTCTGAGAATGAACTTACCATTGTCATTTACGAAGAATTTATCTTGATAGCCTTTATCGTTTATTGGCAACTCATTACCTCCCATAATCACATACAGATCATCATCACCATCCATATCTGCATCAAAAAATACTGAGCCAGTTTCTTCATAATCAGCATTGATGGAGAGATTGGCCAGAAGTTTTTGCTCCTTAAGCGAATAAACACCTCCTGTGCTACCAGAACCACCGGGTATATATACCCTAGGCTTAGTGTTATTGGTTGTTGAGATGGCTATTTGGGGACCATAATCAGATAATTTATGTGGTAATAAAACCTCTCTCATAAAATCATCAAAATCTTCCTCCGTATGTTTTAAATTGGATTGCACCTCTTCAAATAAATAGTTCTTCCTCTCAGCATTATTCGGTTGTTTGGCGTTTGAAGGATCTACCTTTACTAATTGATTAGCATCAATTTCAAACAAGCTGGAAACTTTTCCATTCGGCCAGGTTATTTCAGCTAATTCTACATTATCAGCGTTTCCCAGCCCAAAGTGAACCACATCATCTGATGATGAATAAAACCCTCTGCTAAGGGTTACTTCAGCATATTGATCTACCGATTCCTCACCATCTGTATATCTTATATGGATTTTGCTTCCTATGTGATTGAGTTTCGGATTTGACAGGTCAAATTGAATATAGTTTCCTCCAATGAGGTCGCTTGCATTATTTTCATAAACTTCTGAGGTGTCATTTAAATGATTTAGCACCAAATCCAAATCACCATCCCGATCGAGATCGCCATAAGCAGCTCCTGTGGTCCACCTTCCTTCAGCAAGCCCCCAGTCATCATGCCGCTTCACAAATTCAATCCCATTGACATTTTTAAATGTATAATTCGGAACTTTTCTTTGAGGATATTCTTCTAAAAGTTCAGGTAGGTATTTTTCAAGAATTTCAGATCTTGATACCCCACTACCCATTAGAGCACCGATTTTTTCGTTTAATGCCTTTATCGCATCTGTATTCCTCAGTTCACGATAAATACCATTAGAGATATACAAATCCTTGTATCCATCATTATCGAAATCTGCGAATATTGGACTCCAACTCCAGTCTGAAAAAGCCACATCGTTCAGAAGTGCGATATCACTAAAAACATTAATCTCACTAGAATTAGTACCCTGATTTAATTGGAGTGTATTCATCATATATTGATAGTGACCTCCCTGATTCACGGTATTCCAAAACGCTTCTGGGTTCATACCGCTCATATTCGACTTCAATCCGAAATTATCTTCAGCAACCATATCTACAATCACCAGATCAGACCAGCCATCGTTATTAATATCTGCTGCATCTACTCCCATACTGAAATATGAAATATGCCCCATACTTTCATGAATGGTATTCTTAAAAGTCCCATCGCCCTGATTGATATAGAGGAAGTCAGGATTGTTATAATCACTTGTCACATACAGATCCATCCATGAGTCATTATTAATATCAGTGGCAATGGCACTTAATCCATAACCAGTGTCATTGATGCCTGCGTCCTGGGTAACTTCATTAAAAAAGCCGTCATCATTCCGCATTAATCTCCAACTTAAAAAAGGGAGTCTCCAGTCTTTTCCTTTAAGCTCAGATAGAACACCCGGATTCGGAGGCTGATTAACAAGTAAGACATCCAGATCATTGTCTTTGTCATAGTCAAAGAATACCGCCTGTTGACTTCTCCATGGATCATTTAGCCCATAGTCAGCTGCGGATTCTGTAAAAGTCAGGTCACCGTTATTAATGTAGAGTTCATTGACTCGTAATTCTGGTTTGTCATCATATAGTGTTTTACAGACATAAATATCCTTCCACCCATCATTGTTGATGTCCACGATGGTCACTCCACTTGTCCATCCACCCTTATCTAGAATTTTGGAAGACTTGGTTATGTCTTCAAACTTAAGTTCTCCTTTATTCAGGTACAGGCGATCTGCAACCTGGTTACCCCCAAAATATATATCAGGCAATCCATCGTTGTTCAAATCACCAACCGCAACACCACCGCCGCTGTAGATATTATCATATATGAATGGATTTACTTCAGCATCTTCTTCGAGATTATTGACGAAATCAATGGTTCCAGACGATAGCTTTTCAAATAATGGACCTTCTTCATTTTCAAGGTTTTGATCGCAGCTGGAAACGATTGCAATTGATACTAAGAAAACTACTTGCAACCTTTTTAAGATAATATTGGCGTTAGGGTTCATCTATCCATTCATTAATTAATCAAAAATAAAAAAAGCCATCCGACTGGATGGCTTTTATATTTACTTTCTGACGCTTACTATGGTGTGAGAACTGTAGTTCCCAATGACACCTCATTGCCAGCCTTATCCTTAATGGTTAATGTAAGCGTTACCTCTCCATCAGCGGAACCAGTCCACTCATACAGGTACTCAAAAACATTTTCCTCTGCGCTTGCTGAAACAGCAACAGCATCACCATCGGCATCCGCACCATCAATATCACCGTCATCATCATCATCAACGCCTGTAAAGTCCTCTGTTAAAGACAACATTCCAAGATCCTCGCTGAAAACGATATCAAACTGATAACCCAAAGTATCCAGGTCACCATTCACAACTAAACGTGAATTATTCACTTCTACCGCTGGATCAACATTATCAATGATATAAGCCATTTTAAATGTATCTGCAGTCATGACATACCCAGTTGAGAAAGCAGAAGCTCCAGTAATTTCAAAACTAATTGTATCAGATGCTTCTGTACTAGCAGTGTAAGTAAACCAGTAAACAGAGTCAGCACCATCTTGATCCTGCAATGTTTGAATAGCTCCAATTGCATCTCCACCATTCGAGTTAAGAATAGTAATAGTTGGATTAACAGCTAATTCAGTAGTGAAGTCATTCGCAAACTCAAGGAAGACAGTATCAACAGAACCATCTTTTAAGTAAGCACTATCTACACTCATACTAGCTACACTTACTGTCTCAGTAGCAACTGTCAATGAAAATGGATTAGCAGGATCATATCCAGAAGATGCACCTGCATTTGCCTGACCCCAAACATTTCCATCATTGTCAGTCACAGATACGGTGAAATCGAAATCATCACCTTCTCCAATGGTACCTACGGCAACACCTAGAGCGCCGGCAATATCATTCAAATCAAATGAACCGGACGCACCCTGATTGCCATTAGTGTTTTCAGTGAAACTGGTAATAGCAGCAAAGTTTCCACTATTCGCTCCATCGCTCACGCCAATAGTAACAGATGCTACATTATTGCCATTATTGCCATCGATCAATTCAAACTCCCAGGAAATAGCAGAAGAAGGATCTGATGTCAGTAAATCCCCAGAAGGAGCTGATACCCAGCTAGCAAAAGCTGCATCCTGTCCTCCTAAATCCTCAAGAGGGTTTTCGTTATCACATGCTACAATAAGTAGGCATATGCTTAAAATATATGTTATTTTTTTCATGTCTATTTTCATTTAGATAACTAACTATTAGTCGTCCCATCCAACTTTCTCCGTGAATATATCCACATTACCAACATTTGAATTGAAGGTAACTTCATCTTCACCGTAAGGGAATCTTACCGGAACAGCTGTTCCTGAAGTAGGAGTCAAGGCCGGAATATCTGTTCTTCTCCAGTCATTGTATGCTTCAGGCTGCAAGAACATCGCAATGTACTTCTCAGTCATGATATCATTCAATGTTGGAACTCCTGCATAGTTACTAGCTATGTAAGTAGAAGCACCACTAACCCCTAAATGACCAAAATGAGCAGAGATTCCAGCTTGGAACGCTGCAGTTGGATCACCTGTTGTTCTCGCGATACACTCAGCCTCAATGAACTTAATCTCTCTGTAGGTAATGAGTTCCTGATTCCAGGCTGCTACCAAATATGGATGAGAAGTGATAAAAGTATTATCAAATACAGGCTCTCTCCATACATCTCCCAAGCCTTCCATGATCCCTTCCATGGTAGGATGGAATTCAATATCACCCGTTCTATCTCTGTTGAATCGATACCACTGACCTGCACCAGCATCACCGCCTGGATACTGGTAAGCTAGATTATCAGCAGAACTTGTAAATGAATTCTGAGCTGCTGTCAATGCATCTGAGTATTCACCAAGATGTAGTCTAGCACGAGCTTCAAGCGCATTAGCAGCTTTGATCCAGTTTGCAGTATTACCACCGTACATTACATCATCACTACCTAGTGCCAGCCCACCATTGGATCCACCAAGGAGCGTTTTACCGTCAGACAATAGAGTGAAAATCTCCGTATAAATCTCATCTTGAGTATCAAGGCCTGGCTGAAGAACTGTAGTTCCCTGAAGTGCTTCTGAGTAAGGGATATCATCCCAAACGTCTGTTGCCATCATCAAGCAATATGCTATCATAATATTAGCAACACCTTCATAATGAGCATAGCCTTTATCAACGGCCTTATTCTTAACAGTTACGAATTCAATTAATGTATTCTCATACATGTTGTTCCATCCTGTATTGGTATACGCTGGGTTGAAACTGGAGTAATTATTAATCGAAGACCACTGTCGGGCCACTCCCTCTGTCTGCTGAGTAAGCACTGAAGTACTTCTAGAGAAAAAACCTCCAGTTAAGTCCGCAGCATTTACTAAACCAGCCGGTAATACTACCGATACAGGTGCATCTGTCGGAGAGTTAGGGTTTTCATTGATCCCGTCTCCCAGAAAACTTTCACATGCTGACATCATCAAGACGCCAAATGCGAGCGTTATTGTTTTAAATATATTTTTCATGTTTCGTCTTCTTTTTGATTAAAAGTTAAGGTTCAATCTTAGGATATAAGATCTACTGCTCGCCTGGTTGAAATAATCCAAACCTTGAGCATTACCTGTACCTACCAAACTAGTCTCTGGATCCACTCCATCATATGGAGTATCATACCATAGGTTTCTTCCGTAGAATCCTAAAGAAGCTGAATCGAAGAATCCACCAATAAGATTTGAGGTATCAAATCGATAAGAAAGAGATACCTCTCTTAGTCTGATCCATGAAGTAGACTGAACGAATTGCTCATCCACACTACCAAATCCTCCCAATGAACTTGTCCAGTAATTTTGACCTCTCACGATTGGAATATCGTTAGGTTGTCCGTCTGACTGCTTAACTCCAGGAATAACAAATGGAGCTTCCTCTCTTGTATCTGCAGTAAGTTGTGATCTTCCGAAGAATGTCAAAGCCCAGTTTGTACCATTCCACATGTCACCACCTTGCTTCCAGTCTAGTAGGAATGAGAAATTCCATCGCTTATAATCTAAGCTGTTGTTAAATCCAATTTGGAAATCAGGGTTACTGTTACCAATTGCACGTAGTGATGGATCAGGAATCTGGAAACCATATTCCGAGCTGTTAGGATCATCGTTGATTACGATTTCTCCCGGAGGAATATTCAGTCCATCATCGTTTGGTCCACCAGCGCCTTCTCTCAGGTAAGCACCACCAAAGATTGCTCCATACTGGTTACCTGCGATAAGGAAGACTCCTGTTCCGGTAAATCCACCAATCTGGAATCTTTCAAGTCCTGGTGCCAGCTGATCTACCACAGTTTTAAACTTAGTAAAGTTGATGCTTGTATTCCAAGTGAAATCGCCTGCTCGAAGAATGTCTCCATCCAAAGTCAATTCAATTCCATCTGAAGTCAATTGTCCAGAGTTCAACCATACACTAGTGTATCCTGTTGATCTTGGCAATGAAGCTTGAAGAATTGCGTCTTCTGTTTTTCTATTGAAGTAAGCAACATCGAATCCAACTCTTCCATCAAGGAAACGAGCATCTAATCCAACCTCAACAGATGTGGTTGTCTCTGGCTGCAAGCTTGGGTTACCTAAAGTACCAGATAATTCAAATCCGGAAACTCCACCCAGTGGGAATGGAATATTATCACCCCATCCGTCACCAACACCCGCAGAAACAAATACTGATGAAGTAGAGTATGGGCTTGGAGGCCCTGCACCCACTTGAGCCCATGAAGCTCTAACCTTACCAAACGTAAGGAAATCAACATCTATCAATTCAGAGAATACGAATGATGTACTAATTGAGGGATAGAAGAATGCAATGTCACCAGCGTTGAAATCACTTGCCGGATCTCCCAATCGAGAGTCATAATCCTGACGTGCAGTCAAAGTCAAGAAGAATGTATTCGCATAGTTACCTTCCAACTGAGCGAAAATACCCATCTGACGGTATCTGTTTATTGTTTGCACATTAGTCACATCAGAAGCATTTGCCATGTTGACAAACCCTTGAGATGCAAGAGAGTTACCTGTAGTAAATGAATTATCAAATCGATAACTAAACATGTTTATACCAGCAGTATAGTTAAAACCAATTTGATCAAACTGGCCACCACCTGCAATTTGTAAAATCGCATCTGTCTGGTTAATGGTGTAATTGTCATGAATTACACGTCCACCCGGAGCTGTTCTTGAGTTGATCTCAAACTCCTGCTTTCTCTCGTCACTGGTAAAGTCAGTACCAACGTTCAATGAAACTTTCGCCCACTGATTAAAATTGTAATTCACACGGAAATTACCAAACGTTCTATCTACGTTCTCTAATCTTTGAGCAAGGTTTACTACCCAGAATGGGTTGTCATAACCTCCTCCACCACGGTAGTTTCGTTGAGATCCATCTTCAAAAATATACGCTGAAGGCTGATCTACAGCATCTGATCCAAAACCGCCTGAGTTATCAAAAGTTGTTGGCGTTCTGAATAGACCAAGGTTAATACCTGAAGTATTCGATCCTTGCTGAATTCTAATATGATCAGATCGCGTATAGTTAATTGATCCTGAGAAGCTCAATTTATCTGTTGCTTGCAAATCTGCAGCCAACTTGATTGTATTTCTATCATACTGGTTGTTTGGAATAATACCTTCCTGTGTATGGTTTGAAAAAGAAAGTCTGAAAGCTGCTTTTTCACTACCACCAGAGATACCTACTGAGTTTGTGAAGGCTTTACCCATTTGGAAAAAGTCTCCCAAATTATCGTACCGATTTACTGGCTGACCAGTCGCACTTGGATCACTTGCACTTACAATTCGTCCATTTCTATCATATGGATAAGACGTATCTCCATCATAGCTCAACGTAGAAACGTGTGGACCCCATGATGTTGATGATCCGGTTTCAGGTGCATCATAAGCGCCTGACCATCCTTGTGCATAAGTGTCTTGCAAATCAGGCAGAGTAGAAACTCGGTCGATTTGATAACTAGAAGTGAAGCTTACATCCAAGTCCTGGCCTTTTTTCCCTTTTTTGGTAGTGATTACAATCACACCCGTAGATCCTGCCGTTCCGTAAAGTGCGGTTGCCGCAGCACCCTTCAATACGTTCATTGAAGCAATATCATCCGGGTTCAAGTCCATCAATCTGTTGGATTGTGAAGTACCTGCAGTTTGTGCTTCAGAGGAGAATGTTTCGTTGTTGACACGAACTCCGTCAATTACAATAAGTGGTTGGTTATCACCAATCATTGAAGTAATACCTCGAATGGTTACTCGAGTACCACCACCAGCTGTACCAGATGAACGAATGACTTGTACACCAGCAGCTTTACCACTTAGTGCGTCTACAGCGTTTTGAGCGGCGGCTTTATTAATTGCATCACCGTCAACTTGCTGAACACTGTATCCAAGTGCCTTTTTTTCCCTTTCAACACCAAATGCAGTCACAACTACTTCTTGTAGCTCTGTGGCACCTGCCATAGAAAGATCAATTGTCGTTCTTGAACCCACTCTTATTTCCTGTGTGTTAAATCCTACATAGGAAAAAACGAGTGTCGCTCCGTCTTCAACGGAAATTCGGTAATTACCATCTAAATCGGTGGTAACACCTGTTGTTGTGCCTTTAATCACAACGTTTACTCCAGGTAGTGGCTCACCGGAATCATCCGTGACCTTACCTGAAACTGTTCTCTGTGCTATCAAACATGAGATAGCCATAAAGAACAAAGTAGTAAGTAGTAAAATCCTCTTCATACTTTACTTTGTTTGGTTAAAAATTAATTATCAATACCCCTAAAGAAAGCTATTTCTTTGAAATATCTCAAATATGTGACCACTTATCTAACGATTTAGTTGTTTCATCAAATAAATATTCACTTCATCAAAAAAATCTTAGCACTCAAAAAAAGTTTTATGTGGCAAATGATATCGTACCATGTTAAAGAAATTAAGGTCACTTATAATCTGTATTATTACATTTGCCCCCTTGAAAATATAAGCCCAATGTCAAACCCTCCTAACCTGGAAAATCTCCAAAAAATTTGTTCTCAAGTGCGGCGTGATATCGTCAGAATGGTACATGCTGTGAATTCCGGTCACCCAGGTGGCTCTCTTGGATGCACTGAATACTTCGTGTCTCTATATAATCATATCATGAAATATGATCCTTCCTTCAATATGGAAGGAAAAAATGAAGATGTCTTCTTCCTTTCCAATGGTCACATTTCTCCAGTCTTCTACAGCACTTTAGCAAGAGCAGGTTTTTTTGATGTTTCTGAACTAACAACATTCAGGAAGTTAGATTCCAGACTGCAAGGTCACCCTGCCACCGAGGAAGGATTACCTGGAGTAAGGATTGCTTCGGGATCACTTGGTCAAGGGCTTTCTGCTGCTATTGGTGTTGCCCTTGCTAAAAAACTTAATGAAGATGATCGAAATGTTTTCGTACTGATGGGTGATGGTGAGCAGCAGGAAGGACAGGTATGGGAGGCTGCCATGTTTGCAGCGCATAATAAGGTTGACAACTTAATTGCCACCATAGATTATAATGGTCAGCAGATTGACGGGCCGCTGGAAGAGGTGAACAGCCTGGGTAATTTGAAAGCAAAGTATGAATCGTTTGGATGGGAAGTGATGGAGTGCAATGGCAATGAGTTGAAGGAATTAATTGAAACATTAGAAGCTGCAAGGTCCAAATCCAGAAATGGAAAGCCGATCATGATATTGATGACCACAGAAATGGGCAAAGGAGTAGACTTTATGGAGGGAACTCATAAATGGCATGGAGTAGCACCAAATGATGAGCAGTTGGCAGATGCACTGAGCCAATTAGAAGAAACATTAGGAGACTATTAAAAATCACCAAATTCGAATGAAAACAAAACTTACCTACACTGACAAGAAAGATACACGTTCCGGTTTTGGTGATGGACTCCTGGAGGCTGCAAAAAATAATCCTGACGTTGTTGGGCTTTGCGCCGATTTAACAGGTTCATTAAAAATGAATGCCTTCCAGAAAGAGTTTCCAGAGCGATTTTTTCAGGTTGGAATTGCAGAAGCAAATATGATGGGAATAGCAGCTGGACTGGCAACTGCCGGCAAAATTCCATTTACTGGAACCTTTGCCAACTTCTCCACAAGCAGGGTGTATGATCAATTAAGACAATCCATCGCCTATTCTGAAAAGAATGTTAAGGTTTGTGCATCCCATGCTGGCCTGACCCTTGGAGAAGATGGTGCAACACATCAGGTACTTGAGGATATTGGCATGACCAAAATGCTTCCAAATTTCACTGTCATCAATCCGTGTGACTATCACCAAACGAAAGCAGCTACGCTAGCTATTGCTGATCATCACGGTCCGGTATATCTCCGATTTGGACGACCCGGATGGCCCATGTTTATGGAAGGTCAGCCTTTTGAAATCGGTAAAGCGATCACTTTAATTGAGGGTACTGATGTTTCAATTTTTGCTACCGGACATATGGTTTGGCGAGCAATCGAAGCAGAGGCAATACTGGCTGAGGAAGGTATCTCTGCTGAGATAATCAACATTCATACGATTAAGCCATTGGATGTAGAGACTATCCTTAAGTCACTGTCTAAAACAAGGTGTGCGGTTTCTGCTGAGGAGCATCAAATTGCAGGAGGCTTAGGTGAGAGCATAGCTCAAACAATCGTAAGAAACGATTTAGTACCTCAGGAATTTGTAGCTGTAAACGATCAATTTGGAGAAAGTGGAAAGCCAGCAGACTTATTGGATAAGTATGGACTTGGCGTAAACGATATTGTGGATAAAGCGAAGAAAGCGATACAGCGCAAGGGCTAATCAACTATTGCCATTTTGAGCAATGGATTTTCCACTGACGAAAACCGATCCAAATCGAGTCAACAGTCCAACAATGCCGACCAGTACACTCATAAGTGCATTCAGATTGTGAAAGAAATCTGGATTTGCAAGGAATAAGAAAGCTAGCACACCTAATAAGACTAAGATCAAAACGGTACTGATTGTACTCCAGGTGCCTTTTTCTCTAACCTCTTTTTCCATTTTCAATGCTTCACTTTTATTAATTACCATTAGCACAAAGTTGGTGAAGCTTTCATTCATGATTTTTAATTCCTGATCGTAGACAAGTAATCCTTTTTCTAACAGATTACGTATTCCGGTTGTATTATTGGCGTTGACAAACCTGTCAGCAGCCAAATCATAAATCACATACTTTTCCTCTTTTGATAGTGTATTCCACAAGCCCTGGTAATAGCTTTCAGCTAAAAGCTGAATTCTGAGAATAATGTCTTCTTTATCTACCAGCTGCTCGTCACCAATATTTTCCTTCATTTTAACGAAGTAGTCCTTTACAGCTGGCAAAAGTGTGGGTAAAAAAGTACCCTTGTTCAGCTCTTGCTTAAACAGGTTTTTATATTCATCTGTCTCCACCCACTCATTCAGTTCAGGGTCAATCGTATCTATTTGTTTAATAGGGTTATGAACCACAATAAAACCACCAAGCAATTGTCTCCAAACCTCAATTTCCAAAGTATAACTGGAGGTATCATCTTTTCCTTTTTTTGCCACCTCAGCCTCGTAGAATTCGATTACTGCTCTTGGATGAACATTTGTAGAGATCACCAGTTGGGATACCTCTTCGATGATGAGCTTCTCCAATAATTTCCTTCGCTTTTTATTCAGTTCATGAGAAGAGATACCGTATTCAAAATTCTCCAAAATGACTCCTTTACCCTTTTTATATGAGGCCGTCATGATCTTTTCCCAGTCTTCCTCATGGTTCATATCGATAAGATCAATCACCTTGTTGGCAGAGTCCAAAGACTGCAATAGCTTGCTTTTATTAGATTTTGGTAGACCCAGTAAAATGATGTGAGGATGTAATCGATCAGCCAACTTCTCATTTGCTTTATCGCTGGCCACTTGCTTAAAGTTTTCTATTTCAAGCGGGAGATGATTTTTGAAAGTTGCATATTGAAGTGCGTATATCTTGTTTGCACAATATTCAATCAACACATATATGAATACAAGAACCACCAAAATGATCACTGCAAAAGTGGCTCCAGAGAAGGTGCCAAAAGTGTCCATCTCTAGCTGATCTAATTTGCTTTTCACAATTGTGCGACCACTTTCCCTCCTTGCTAAAGGATCATGGCTCCCTCGGTAATGCAGAACCAGAAAATCAACATTGGAAAAGTCTAATTTGGAAGAGTCAGACTCTGTAGTTCTTCTCTGCTCTGTGGTATACCTCCAATGGTAGTTGCAATCATGAGAGCCATCATAAACAAACCCTTTACTTTTCACAATAAGCTCATTGTAATGGGGGCGAATAGAAGCAAATATTTGATCTGCAACAGATTTGCCAAATGTACACTTAAGTGTGTCATCTCTACGTTCTATTGTCTCGATGTTGGCATATTTAGCTGATGTCAACCTGGAATTGAAATAATCATTCCTAAGAGAATCATCTTGAATGGCCTGCACCCAGTTATCGAGAATTCTTATTTTTTGATGATAACTCTCGGCTATAGCGAGTTGATCATATTTTTGCCAGATTTTGGTCTCTTCATTATAGCTAACACGAAAAATGTACAACACCGGAAGTACACTGCTAACGAATAGCCAAATGAATAAATAGAACGAATATCCATGCTTTTCAAAAATGATTGTATCAAGTGATAGGCGCTCGTTTATGAAATCCAAGAATTGATGATACCTATTACTTATCAGCACAATTGTGATGAGGATAATCTGATAGAGTGATACCCACCAATTCTGAATTAGCACCTCAAGCCCTCCATCTTTCACCGAATAAAAGAAAATAAGGTTGGCTATAACAAGGAAAAAAATGAAAGAGCCAAAGAAGCGATTTCTTTCCCGATTATGAAGCCGCTTGTCTTTTTTTCCATCAGAGAGCCATGAATAGGCAACCATAAATAGGTAAGCGTTGGTGATGACGAAGAGGAATAAAATATCATACTCCCTGATACCCCATGACTCCTGGAAAAGGATGAGAATACTCATCAAAATAGTAACAATGATGAAAAGCACAGCCAAAGACAAATACTCTGCTGACTTTTCCTTACATGGTTTGATCCAATGAAATAAGAAACTTTTGATTTTAAGCTTGGATCGTTTTTGTTGTAAAATGTATAAAATCAGCATCATCAAACTAGCCATTCCGAAACTGACCAGCAGTAGGATGATCGATATACTTATGACTCCCTGAATCTTGGCGTTCCTGTATTCTTTATTATAGAACACCACCAGATAAAGAGGCAGGGAATTAATAGGTTTGATATAAGCCTGGTGATTTACATTTCGATATCTTATGTGAGCGAAATCATCCACACGGGAGTGAATAGCCGCAATTAAACGGGCCGGCTCATTAGATTCTTCCAGGAAATTTTCTTGTAATATCCGGTCTTTCTCACTGTGATATTGCACTTCGCCTGACGGGTTTATAACTGCAAAGCCATATCCCGGGGGAAGGATTGGATGCATTACACTTCCCATTTGACTGGTAATAGCAGCTATAGGATAGCCTTTGCTTTCTAGGCGAGAAGGTATTGAAATGGCAGTTTCCTTGCTAAAATCGCTCCAGGAAATAATCGATTCTAAAAAGCAGTCATAAGCGATAGTGTCATAACGAAAGGTCCATAGGGAATCTTTAAGCACCTTTTTTATATAGGTTCGCTCCCTTAATGAAATATTACTCGAAGAGAAAGAAAGAGTGGTTTTTACCAACTCAGGCCTACCATTTCTCTTTACCCAAAAAGCATGATTATAATATCTGTAAGTGCTATCAGCCAGGGTGTCCACTGCTTTGGGCAAATCCAACTTTGTAGTATCAAGTCGAGCGTCCATTTGGTTTAAAGTGTAGAGCATGTCTCCCACTTCTTTCTCAAAGGATCCTGAGATCTGATTAGAAATCTGTATAAGCTCGTTATTCATTTTCTCACCATCTCTCCAAACGAATGTATAAATCACGAAGATTATCAATAGGATTATCGGAACACCGATAATTATCGAAACACCCGTCATCACTACATTCTTGATGTAAAGACGCTCTATTGAACTCATGAAAATGAGCTTAAGTAGTGGCATTGAAATAATTAGCAGTAGTACAGTGAGAATGGCTAGTACCAGCACAAAAATTTCTACCTTCTGAGCCTCTTTCTTAAACTTTTCCGATTCCAAAAAACCACCCAGGTAATATTTCTTCCCTTTAATATTGAACTGATGGAAAACAAGTAAATAGTCGGTATTATAAAGGCTTACTTTGACTGGCTGGACTAGCTTGGGATCATTAACGTTGCTTACGGAATCCTGATTTGATCCAAAAACGACTGAAGCATCCTCTATCGCTTTTAAAGATTTGAGATCTATTGGGTTTTTGAAGGTCTGAAATGCTACAGCATATTTATTTTCATTTTCTCCATAATAGTTATTGAAATCCTTTAACAAAATGAATTCCTGATAAAACTTATTCCTTAAAATATCTCGCAGAAATGATCCCGAAGACTCACTGAATTGAACCCAGGAATTCAAGCCGTCTTTTTCATCGTTTTTTTCAATAAACCATGTGAAAGTATTCTTATCCAGATAGTAATTCTTTCGTTCATAGTAGACCTCACCTTCCTGAAAAAAATCAACATGAACATTTTCTGGTGCTGCTGATTCTAATATCGACTTGATATTATCACTAACATCCAATTCGAGCTCTCGATATAGATTATCTAATCGCCTATATGCCCGATCAATATTTTCCCTTAATCTTCTTTTTGCCTGATCAGTTTTGCGTGTGGTATCCTGATTGTAGTCATATTCTTCCAACTGTGAATAGTACCTTTCTGTCAGGGCATTTAATTGCTTTATTTCATCGTTTTTGTTTTTGAAAATCTTTTTTAAGTCTGGACTTACTTCATCATATACGGTCCCCAAATACTTTTCATAGCCCTTACTCTTATTCTGAATATTTAGTGCTTTCCTATGCAGAACCCGATAAGCTCTTTCTGTGATTTCTTTTTCATTCCCTTGTACATAGACAAGGAAATAGTAAGCAAACACACCAATGATAATTAGAAACGTAGTGAGAATAACCGTATTCTTACGGCTCACTTTAGGGAGTGAGAGTGACATAGTGGTTAGGTGATTAGTGAGTATCTCTAGTAAGATACTAATGATCAAACATAACTAAAAGACTGATCCTGATTTTCCTTCAATAATCACACTTTAAAATCAAATAGTTAAAATCACATTGCATCTTTGCGCTATGCTTTCAAACAGACAGCTTTTTCTCAACCATTTAGCTCAAACATCTGATGCTCCACTTATGTTGGAAATGGTTTCTGCCGAAGGTGTTTACATGACGGACATTGATGGTAAAAAATACATTGACCTTATTTCAGGCATTGGGGTGTCCAACGTAGGCCATAGGCACCCTAGCGTAGTAGATGCCATAAAAGATCAGGTAGATAAGCACCTCCATGTAATGGTTTACGGGGAATTCGTGCAGAGCCCACAAGTGAGATTGGCAGAAGCTCTCACAAACACGCTCCCTCACAAGATGGATTCGGTTTACCTGGTCAACTCAGGCAGTGAAGCTATTGAGGGGGCAATGAAACTTGCCAAAAGATATACAGGCAGAGCTAACATCATCGCTTGCCGAGATGCTTACCACGGTTCTTCACATGGAGCTTTGTCGCTCACTGGCAGTGAAGATTTCAAACAAAATTATCGTCCTTTATTACCAGGTGTTTCGCACATGGATTTTGGGGATACTGAATCTCTTGACTTGATAGATGAGGATACTGCTGCGGTGGTTATAGAAACCGTCCAGGGGGAAGCAGGTGTGCGATACGCAGATAGCAAGTATTGGAAAGCAGTTGAAAAAAAATGCAAGGAAAAAGGAGCTCTGCTGGTATTGGATGAAATTCAGTGTGGATTTGGCAGGACGGGTAAATTATGGGCTTTTGAGCATTATGATATAGCTCCGGATGTATTAGTAAGTGCCAAAGGAATGGGTGGTGGCATGCCAATTGGATGCTTTATCTCTTCAAAAGAAATCATGGGGGTTTTCACCAACAATCCTGTGCTCGGCCACATTTCCACGTTTGGTGGCCACCCGGTATCCAGTGCAGCATCATTAGCAACCTTGCAGGCTATACTGGAAGAAAATTTATTAGATGGAATAGTGCAGAAAGAGCAGTTGTTTCATGACTTGCTCAAACACCCGATGATTAAAGAAGTACGAAGCAAAGGACTTATGATGGCGGTGGAGTTTGAATCTTATGATATTTTAAAACCAATCATTGATCGTGCGATTGAAATGGGAGTAGTTACTGATTGGTTTCTGTTTAATGACCGATCGATGCGGATTGCCCCACCTTTAATCATTACGGAAGAGGAAATAAAAAAAGCCTGCAAGATCATCCTACAGGCTATTAATGACGTTGTTGAAAGTTAGATCAGCTGATTTAGATCAAGTGTGAAGGTTTGCTCCTGTCCCATTTGCCACACAGTGAGCTCAACATCTTTATTCACCTCCTCCAGAATTGCACGCAACTGAGGCAATGTGTATTCACTCACATCTTTTCCATTCACTTTTAATATCTCTGCATCTGTTTTAATTCCAGCTACTTTCGCCGGACTCGTTTCATACACCCGATGAACAAGCACTTTGCTCATGTCTTCACTTAGCTGAAGGTATATGCCGCTCGCGTTTACAGTGAATGATTCATTAAAGTTTTTATTCTTTAAGAAGTAAATCTGCTCTCTGGAATAGTCAAATGTTATGTTGAATCGCTTCAGCAACTTATTCCCCATTATTCCAGCTACTTTTTTATTGTTCTGAATGCCATGCTTAGCCGTACTGATTCCAATAGGCATTTTCGAAAAGTCAAAGGTGCCAAAACCAAAATTCCTTACCCTCCCCTCGTAGTGCATCGTTTCCTTATCACTCAAGCCAGCAACAGGATAGGAAAAATGCTCGCCTGTTCTATCTACAATATCATTTTTCTCGGCGAATTTGGTATTGAAATCCATGGTAGTACCCGCACCTGTATTGATAAAAAAATCACCACTTAGAACTTCACCATCATTCAAGGTTACTTCACCTTCTATATGAGGAATGTAGTTGTCAAGCTTAAACTCAAAACTCTCACCAAAACCGTCATGGTTGTAAGTCTCTTGATCATACAGTTCGAACACCCCCTTGTTATAATCCAATCTCACCACATAATGATGAAGTAAATCGTATCCGATGATTCCATCTATATTTCTACCAATACTCATTTCCAGGTGCCTCAGGCTTGTAGCATAAAGCTGGATGTCTTTTTCCAACTGTATCCCGTTAAGCTCAATTGTGTTGTGATCTATCAAGGCTCCTTTGACGGCACCCTGGGCACTGGTTTTTGAAGCTCTATGATCCAGATCCAGACCTAGCTCATTTGCCACATCTAAATCAATAACCGGCAATCCATCGCCAGTATCAAAAATAAAATCAAGTGGCTCAGATCCATCAACGCTGAGTTGGATAAACAAGTGATCCCCAAACAGCTGCATCTCTGTAGATGTAATAGGTGTTTGAGCGCGGAGTAAGGAAGATACTAGAACGAGTAAGGCAATAAGAAATTTTTTCATTGTGATTGGAGTCTAATTAATTTCAAGTCAATTTAGAGATTATTCAAAATACAACCATAAAAATAGATATACGCTATGCAAATGATTGAAAAAGTTAGTGCTGCGGTCAAGTTTCTCATGGAGAAAGGCTTTGAAAATCCTGAGGTCGGCATCATACTGGGAACCGGTCTGGGTGCCTTGACCGATGAAATTGAGGTTGAAAAGGAATTTGTATATGCCAATATCCCCTACTTCCCTATTGCAACTGTGGAGTTCCACAAAGGCAAGCTGATCTACGGCAAGCTGGAAGGGAAAACGGTTGTGGCCATGCAGGGACGTTTTCATTACTATGAAGGTCATAGCATGGGACAGGTTGTTTTTCCTGTACGTGTTATGCAGATGTTGGGAATCAAAAAATTGATAATCTCGAACGCCGGGGGTTGCATGAATCTGGATTGGAAAAAAGGCGAATTGATGTTGATCGATGATCATATCAATCTTCAACCCGACAATCCTTTAAGGGGGTATGAAGCAACTGCATTCGGGCAAATTTTCACAGATATGAGTCAACCCTATGACCCGGAAATGAATGATAGACTTCTATCAATTGCTACAGAAAAAGGCATCAAACTGAATAAAGGTGTTTATGTATCCGTAGTGGGTCCCAGCCTGGAAACAAGGGCCGAATATCGCTTTTTAAAAATGATTGGAGCAGATGTGGTAGGGATGAGCACAGTTCCTGAGGTAATCGCTGCAAATCAAATGGGACTACCTGTTTCTGCAATCTCTGTTTTAACCGATGAGTGTGACCCGGATAACCTGGAGCCCATCAATATTGAAGACATCATAGCCACCGCAAAAAGTACCGAGAAAGATTTGGTGATCCTTTTAAAAGAACTGATTAAAGCGATTCAGCTTTAAGAGATGTTAGCTATTGATAAATGCTTTATGCTTCGCTATTTCAATTAAGTATGGATCCGCTCTTTTAATGGTTTCTTTAAATGGCCAGTATTCATTAAGGTTGATCTTATTCACTTCATTCGTATGTTGGGTTTTGACCCTTAAGAAATCATTCTGCGCTGAACTTCTGGGCGTATACCGTGAACCAAATAGTAGTAAAAGTGCTGCGAAACACACTGAAATTTTCATGGTGATAAACATTGGTGATAAGTGAAGCTAAGGTAGAGGAGTTACTACCCAATGTAAATCCCCAAAAAGTGGTATTTTTTGATTCGTCTTTTTCACAGGTTGGCCACTTAATCTATATCAGTACATGAGAATTATTATTATCAATTGATAAAATATTGCCAATAACGCTACCCTATTTAGGGTATTTTTCAAAAATTGTCTTCTTATCGTTATTTAAATATCAAGTAAAGTGATTAATCTCGAAACCTAATTGGTTAAAAAATGAAGAGGAGCTTACGGTTGCAATAGCTCCATTTTCAAAGAGCTATCTAAGGATAGTTGGTTGGGTTCGGCTACACTTTATACAGTGAAAGTCGAACCTTTTTTATGAAACCTACTAATAATCATTGCGTTATTTCTGCATGCTCCACCTAGCACTAAACACATACATCCACCTGATTTTCATTATCACTATTTTTTGCAGCCTGGTTGCTGAACTTATTCTCATTCAACAAAATATTTCATGGAAAACTCTGAAAAAGCTCAGCGCTATTGATGGAATTTATGGATTATCAGCATTGATGGTAGTAGGGACAGGTTTGCTTAACTGGATGGTTTTTGGAAAAGGAGGCCCGTATTACACCAGCAATACCATATTTCTTGTAAAAATATCACTTTTCATTGTCGTGGGATTGCTTTCCATTTATCCTACCGTGATGATTGCTCGCGCAAAAAAGCAGAACAAAAAGAATCCACCTCAAATGATTATGTTGCCAAACACGACAAGAATGAAACGATACATTCTGGGAGAATTAATCATTATGGCATGTATCCCATTATTGGCAGAATTAATGGCAAATGGGATTGATATTTGAGAACTTTGGCTAAATCTTTTTGAAGCCATTGGGCATTCATACCCTGAAAGCCACATGGAGAGAAATCAAGTATTCAGTGGCTTTCACGATTTACTTCAAAAAATATTTTTCTCCTCACATAAAACGAAAAATCACCCTTGACGAAGCTCTCGATAGCTTTATACAGGAAATATCTAAATAAAATTAGTCTCCAGAAAAAAATCAGCTAACAATTCACACGTCGGTGGGTTTTAATTGAAACTTCATTCGGCATGAAAGAATACACAATCATTTATAGAAACAGACCATCCGAAGAGGTGGTTGCTCATGGCAAGTCTGATCTTATCAAGCATCACTTTAATGGTGATGAAAATAAATTTAAAAATGAAGTAGAAAAGCTTGTGTGGAGTGAGTTGAGCATGCATTGTGTACTTGATGTTTCAAACGACAAGGTCCAATCCCAGCTATTCACAGCAGACGTAAATCCTTATGGATGGCGAAATGCGTGATTGAAATAAAAATTTTTGAGTAGTAGAGTAGGTTGATAGAGCGCCCCAATCCCAAATGAGGCGCTCTTCTTTTTTACTTAAAGGCAGGAATGCCAGTAATATCTGCTCCCAGAATAAGTAGATGAATATCATGCGTTCCTTCGTATGTCACCACCGACTCCAGGTTCATCATATGCCTCATCATAGGATACTCCCCAGTGATACCCATTCCCCCATGAATTTGTCGGGCCTCCCGGGCAATGTTCAACGCCATTTCTACACTATTTCTTTTGGCCATGGATATCTGAGCTGTCGTGGCTTTTCCCTCATCCATCATTTTACCCAATTTCCAGTTCAGCAATTGTGCTTTTGTGATCTCAGTTAGCATCTCTGCTAATTTCTTTTGTACCAGCTGGAATGCTCCAATAGGTTTGCCAAACTGCTCTCTTTCCAGCGAGTATCTTCTGGCAGAGTCGTAGCAGTCCATCGCAGCTCCTATTGCTCCCCAGGCGATTCCATACCGTGCTTTATCAAGACATCCCATTGGGGCGCCAAGCCCGTTTTTACCCGGTAATAAATTTTCTTTAGGAATCTTTACGTCGCTAAATACAAGCTCTCCGGTGCAGGAAGCTCTCAAAGACCATTTACCATGTGTTTCAGGCGTACTGAAGCCTTCCATTCCTCGCTCCACTATCAATCCGTGAATTCTGCCTTCTTCATTTTTCGCCCACACCACTGCAATGTCAGCTTTAGGTGAATTTGAAATCCACATTTTGGCACCATTTAGCAGGTAGTGATCTCCCATATCTTTGAAATGGGTCTCCATACCACTAGGATTTGATCCATGGTTTGGTTCTGTTAGCCCGAAGCATCCAAGCATGTCACCAGAAGCCAGCCTGGGCAGATATTTCTTCTTTTGTTCCTCCGATCCGTAGGCATAGATTGGATACATCACAAGTGAGCCCTGAACAGAAGCAGTTGATCGCATCCCAGAGTCACCACGCTCTATCTCCTGCATGATCAAACCGTAGGAGATATAATCAAGACCTCCACCTCCATACTCTGTCGGAACAGTAGGTCCAAAAGCCCCTACTTCACCAAATTTTTTTACAATTTCTTCCGGGAAGTGATTCTTCTCTGCCCAACCTTCGATGTATGGTGTAATTTCCTTTTTTACAAAGTCCCGAACGGATGAACGGATCAATTTATGCTCTTCAGTTAGCAAATCATCCAGGGCGTAAAAATCCGGTGATTCAAATTCATCTACAAAGTTTCGCTTTTCTGCACTCATCAGAGGATAGGGTTTATGTCTGTTGTTAAAATTTTGGGCCAAATTTACAACCATAAAACGCAACTAAGACAACTACTATGGGGGAAAAGAAGATCGATGAAAATATTATACAACAACTCACCAAACTTGAAGAAAAGTATGAGGCCATGGGACAGGATCTTTCCAGCTATCTGGATGGATTATTGTATTCAGACTACCTAACGTACTGGGATTATATTCACCTCGACACACTTTTGAGTTTACAGAGTCCCCGCACTGCAATTCCTGATGAAAAAATCTTCATCTTGTACCATCAGGTTACGGAGTTATACTTTAGAATGATCTTGAATGAAATGGAGCAAGCTGCTTATACTGATCCAGTTGGAGAGCAGACATTTCTTAAGCGCCTAAGAAGAATCAACCGATACCTGGATCACCTTATTGACTCTTTTGATGTAATGACAGATGGCATGGATCAGGATCAGTTTCTTGCCTTCCGTATGGCTCTCCTTCCTGCGAGTGGCTTTCAGTCTGCCCAGTATCGAAAAATCGAAATTCATTCTACAGATTTCAAAAACCTTGTAAACCTAAACATGCGAGGAGAATTGCAAGGAGAAAACGACATTAGCAAGCTGTATGAACATCTGTATTGGAAGGCAGGAGCTACCGAGTTGGCAACTGGCAAGAAAACACTTACACTCAAGCAATTTGAGACCAAATATGGGAAGGAGTTTATTGAGATGGGACAAAACCTCTCTGACTGCAACCTGCTGAGGAAATACCATGATCATTACGAGGGGAATGAGGAGGTTATTGATCAACTAAAAATGTTGGATCAGAAGGCCAACGTTGACTGGCCGCTTCAGCATTTGAAATCAGCTACCAGGTATTTGCAGAGAGATCCTGAAGTGATTAAGGCATCTGGAGGTACCAACTGGCAAAAGTATCTCCCTCCTCGAAGACAGAGAATTATTTTTTATCCGGAGCTGTGGACTGAAGAGGAGACTAAAGAATGGGGCCAAAAGTTCAAAAAAGCCTTATCCAGTACTCATGCTTAGAACTGGTGGATATATCACCTTTCTATTTTTTGTTGCTTTTACACATGGACAGATAAAGCAAGGCAAAAACTATTTCGGCTCTGATAGTGCTCGGGTTAGTGAAGTGTATCATTATTCTGTTCAGGACTCCATGCTTCATGGGACATATGAATCCTTCTACCTTAATGGCTCACTAAAAACTTATGGCTGGTATAAGAAAAATCAACCTGACAGTATCTGGCGATACTATTATGAAAATGGACGTAAGAAAGCCGAGGGTAGGTTTAAAGATGGAATGCCATCCGGACATTGGAAATACTATTTTGAAAATGGAAATCTAAAATCCGAGGGGACGCTTAATGGAAACTCCAAAGAAGGTCATTGGAAATTCTATTATGAAAATGATGGTGAAAAAAGCAATGGCACCTATGTAAACAACTCTAAGGACGGCATCTGGAATTATTTCTATGAAGATGGCTCTCTAAAGGCTCAGTCTATCATAACTGACGGAGTAGGTCAATACACTGAGTTTTACCCTTCAGGAGCAAGAAAAATGGAGGGGACAAATAAAAATGACAAGAGTGCAGGTGAATGGACGTATTACTATGAAACAGGTGAAATAGAGGCTATCGGGGAATTTCAAAATGGACTTAAAACGGGTACTTGGAGCTATTATCACAAAAATGGAGAACGAGCTGCCACCGGGAATTACACTAAAGGTCTAAGAAATGGAGAATGGCAGTACTATCATGAAAATGGGGCTGTAAGTCAGGCAGGAAAAGTGATCAATGATCATAAAGATGGGTATTGGAAACTTTTTTATCCTACAGGAGAAGTTTTGGGAGAAGCTATATATAATGAGGGTGATGGGATATTTAATGAGTACTATCCAAGCGGAAATCAAAAGTCGAAAGGTGAAATACTTGATGGCGAAAAGACCGGGAAATGGTATTACTACAGTGAAAAAGGGCAACTCGAAGGCGAAGCTGACTTGGAGCATGGGGAAGGTGAATACATAGGCTACTACCCAGATGGAAGTATAAAAATGAAGGGGCGGATAAAGAATGATAAACGTATAGGAGAATGGACTCTGTATAATCCAGATGGTACTACAGCCGGAACCTATCGTCCAATTTACGAAAATGCTCAGCCTATTTTTAAAACACGGATCACTAGTGACTTTGAAGATAAAGACTCCCAGGACAAGCCAAATTATCATCCCGAAAAAAGAGGCCTGAGGTATTTCCTACCCAGGGTAAATGAATATAAAGGAATCATCGTTGGATCCAATCCTATTTGGTTAGCAGATGACCAGCTCCCAATCGCTATAGAATATTATATTCAGGAACGACTGGGTTATGAACTACAGTTAGATCTTATCCGTTCCCCATTTTTTACTCCTGAAATTGCGGATTATAAAGTATACAGAAGAGGAATTAAGATTCATTTTAGACAAAAATTTTATCATGCAGACTCTAAGCTGGGGATGTTTTATTTCGGACATGAAGTCAATTTCAAATATGTTAACAATCAGGTAAATCATTTAGACACCCTACGAAACCCTCCTCCACAGCTAAACGGAAATTTGATTGAAACCAGCTACGGGTATGGCTTGTTAATAGGTAACAGATGGATGAAGGATGTTGGATCATCAGGATTAACCATAGATGCTTTTATAGGTCTGGGGATTGCCAACAGGTCCTACAAAAAGGATTACAAACCGAGCCAACTGACCCTTCTTAATGACCGCCTTGATCCATACTTTAATAAAAAGATCAAGTCCTCAGTTCACTTTCCAATTATTTTTGGATTGAACATTGGATTTGCAGTAACTAAAAGCAAGAGCAAAACCCAATGAGTAAAATGACCGCCATCCTTGGTGCCACTCCAAACCCGGCAAGATACGCCTATTTGGCAGCTGAGAGACTTAAATCCAATAACCATAAAATCGTTCCAATTGGTATCAAGAAAGGAGAAGTATTTGGCTCTGAAATACTGGATTTAAGAGAAAAACCTCATGTTGATGGGGTTGATACAGTGACCGTGTACATAGGCCCTCAAAATCAGAGCGAATGGGAAGACTACATCCTCTCCCTGAAGCCAAAGAGGATCATATTTAATCCAGGCGCAGAAAATCCAACGCTTGCAAAAAAAGCAAAGGAACACGGCATAGAAACTCTTAATGCCTGTACACTTGTAATGCTGGCTAGTGGTCAATATTAGTGAATAGGAATTGGTCGCTCTTCCCTATGCCTGCTGAGGTGTAAATCCATGTGGTGAATCAGGCTAAGTCTAATGATGTGCCTTTTCTCATAATGGTAGGGAGACCCGTTGTGTCTATAGGAAAACATGTAGCCACCCTGAACCTGAAACTGCTCACTTAGATTATAACCCATCCCAATAAAAGCCCTGTTGTCCTCAAGGTGGTTGTAAACAATTGATTTCCCTGCCTGAATGAATACTTCATTGTAGGTAGCCACAAACAGTGTATGATTTTCGAATGCAGGCTTATTTAACGGAATATATACCGTAAGCTTATATCTAAATCTGTAAGTCAGTTCAAATGGTGATTCCTTGGCATATCCTCTACGCCATCGCTGCTCTGTCCTTAACGTATGAAATACTTTGATGTGCTCGAAAGGTGTAGCCAAAACGGCCTGCTGCCATAAACGATATTGAGGAATAATGTCATCAACGTTCGGATCTTCCGGATTGGGAGCCCAATAAAAGGGTAAAACTATCCCTGCCGTAAAATCAAGGTATTCTTTAATGGTGTAGGTTGCCCCAAAGCGTAGATACACCTGAGCCATGTCCTGAAAACCATTCCTTTTTCTTACATGGTACTCACCATAATAAGCCCACTTATCATTGAAATGATACTTGGTATAGAAACCTAACCAGACCCCATCCGAATTTGAGATTTGTTTTTCAGAAGGAATCGTCGGTTGCGTTTGTGCCGTCGAGCTACAGGCACATAAACACAACAAAGCAAATACAAACTGTCTCAATTTTCCATAGCAATTAAGCGATGCAAAATAGAACTATTTATAGCTAAAAAATAATCATTAGAAGATTTAAAATTACTCTGATTCGTTTACCATATCAAATACCTTCGGGTTCATCACCATGTCTCGATCCATCATTCTAATTATCATGGCTCGTTCAGCTTCATGTTCCGCACTGTTGAGATTGATATCGAGATCGCGCCAAAAAAAAGTCTTCAAATTCATTTCTTCTATTTCAAGAGGCAGGCTGGTGATGTCGGTTTCTGATATGTCCAGATCCTCAACCGAATCCATTGAAAGGATGAAACGAGGAAATTGAGGAATGTAATTGTTTTGAAAATGTAGCACTCTTAAATGATCAAGATTGATAATACTTTCTGGCAATTCACTTAAACGATTGTGATGAACATATAGCTCTCTTAACTGTTTGAGCGTTCCAATCTCCTCAGGTAAGTCATATATTTCATTGAAGGATAAGTATAGAATTTTTAAATTTTCCAACCCGGTAATTTCAGACGGAACAACCTCTAACTTGTTGTAATAAAGATCAATGATCTCAAGGTTTTTTAGATCTAACAAGTCTTTAGGCAAACTGTGAATATTGTTTTTGTAGAATGAAAGTTTTGTCAAATGCTCAAGCCTGGATATTCCTCTGGGAATGGTAGTCAATTTATTTACCTGAAGTTGTAACTCCTCTAGCCCTTTCATCTTGTACAAAGAAGGATGAATGGTTGCAAGATTTGATTTATTAACCTTTAGGATTTTCAAGTTTTTTAATAACCAATACCATCTTCGATCCAGCTTTATCGGATTTTGACTGATCTCTAGTTCCTCCAAATCTTTTAGCCTCCACACGCTCCATATTGGAATTTTGCTGAAGCTGTTTTTCTCAAGCACTAATTCTTTGATCCCTTTTATCCGATGAACTTTGGGTAACTTTTCTAGATTATTTCCAGATAAATCAAGCTTTTCTATACCCTCTAACCGTGGAATTTTTACGCGAGTATCAAGATCATTATTTCTCCAATAGATCCTGTTTAATTTATCTAACTGAGCAAGTTCTGTTGGCAACTCATTAAACCTGTTACCATCTAAAATCAATACCTCCACACTTTCCGCTTTAAAGACAAACTTTGGAAAATCAGACAATTGCGCATTGGACAGATCAATTTCTTTTAAGTATGCCAGTTCAGAATTAGACTTGTAATCTTCAATTCGCTGCAGTGCTTCCACTCGCAGCTTTTCATTGCGAATCGAATTCAGTGAATCCATAAAACGTTTTGGATCTTTAGCCATCCCTTTTCTAAAGGCCTCAGCTTGTTTAAGCTGCTCCTCATAGGCTTTCTGTTTAGCCAAAGTAGCACTATCCTTTTCGGTATTTTTATTTGCATCCAGGGTTACTCCCAGCACTTCTTCTACTTCATCATCCTGGCAAAAAACAGTGAAAGAAATTGTAAGGAAAAACAATGCGAAAACGGCATGAATCTTGGTCATAAATGGTCAGGTTATATAGGTGAAAACATTAACAATATTTAGCTAAGCAAAAACAGGACCAATAGGGATATTTTTAGTACATTTGAGGGTTGAAAAATGACTGCATTTCTAACGCGATCGAGCCAATTGTTCAAATTCAAAAATCTTTGATTTTAGCTCTCAAATAGCGTTTTTTAATCATTTCACATGGAAGAAAATAAGCAAAACAAAAAAGGGGATTATTCGGCCAGTAATATTCAGGTACTAGAAGGCCTGGAAGCCGTAAGAAAAAGACCTGCAATGTACATCGGTGACATTGGAGTAAAAGGACTTCACCACATGGTATGGGAGGTGGTCGATAACTCTATCGATGAAGCACTCGCCGGGCATTGCGATACGATCACTGTAGAGATCAATGAAGACAATTCCATCACGGTAGTCGACAATGGTCGTGGTATCCCTGTAGATATTCATAAAAAAGAAAATCGAAGTGCCCTGGAAGTCGTGATGACCGTGCTTCATGCCGGAGGTAAATTCGATAAAGACACATATAAAGTTTCCGGTGGACTGCACGGAGTTGGTGTTTCGTGTGTAAACGCACTATCATCAAGCTTAAAAGCGACGGTGCATCGAGATGGCAAAATCTGGGAACAAGAGTATAATAGAGGAGTACCTAAAGCACCAGTAAAAGAAATTGGTAAGACAGATATCAAAGGAACGCGAATTCATTTTCAGCCGGATGATGAAATATTTACTGTTCTGAAATATAATTCAGAAACAATAGCCTCCAGGCTTAGGGAGCTTTCCTTCCTAAATGCAGGAATCAAGATTAAAATGATCGATCACCGAAACCTGGATGAGGACGGAAATTCAATGGTTGAAGAATTCTTCTCAGAAGGTGGTCTGTCTGAATTTGTTGAATACTTAGACAACACGCGAGAAAGTCTGATACCTACGCCTATATACATTGAGGGTGATAAAGGTGGGGTGCCGGTGCAGGTAGCATTGAGCTACAATACTTCATTTACAGAAAATGTAGTTTCCTATGTGAATAACATCAATACCATCGAGGGAGGTACTCATGTTTCTGGCTTTAGAAGAGCATTGACTCGTACATTGAAGGGATATGCAGACAAATCCGGCTTGCTGGATAAAGTGAAAGTAGAGATCAGCGGTGACGACTTTAGAGAAGGTTTAACGGCAGTTATTTCTGTAAAAATTGCAGAACCCCAGTTTGAAGGACAAACCAAAACAAAACTGGGTAACTCTGACGCCATGGGAGCAGTAGATACCTGCGTGAGTGAAATTCTACTCGAATACCTTGAAGAAAATCCAAAAGAAGCCAAGCAGATTGTTTCTAAAGTAATTGTCGCAGCTCAGGCAAGACACGCAGCTAGAAAGGCACGTGAAATGGTTCAAAGAAAGAATGTACTTTCTGGCACAGGACTTCCAGGTAAACTATCTGACTGTTCCGACAAAGACCCTTCTGTTTGTGAGCTTTACCTTGTAGAGGGAGACTCTGCAGGTGGATCCGCCAAGCAAGGTAGAGATCGTCGATTCCAGGCAATCTTACCATTGAGAGGTAAAATCCTTAATGTAGAAAAAGCGCAGGAGCACAAAATCTACGATAATGACGAGATCAAAAATATGATCACGGCACTTGGAGTCTCATTTGGAACTGAAGAAGATGAAAAGGCCCTCAATATGGAAAAGCTGAGGTATCACAAGGTCATTATCATGACGGATGCTGATATTGATGGTAGTCATATTCGAACGTTAATCTTAACATTCTTTTTCCGATATATGAGGTCATTGATAGAAAAAGGATATCTGTATATAGCATTACCACCATTGTATCTTATCAAAAAGGGCAAAACTGAACGATACGCATGGTCAGAAGAAGATCGTTTGAAAGTGGTAAAAGAAGTAGCCCCAAATGGTAAAGAAGATTCGGTGAGTGTACAGCGATACAAAGGTCTGGGAGAAATGAATCCTGATCAGTTATGGACAACCACCATGGATCCGGAGCATAGAAGTCTCAAACAGGTAACAATTGAGTCAGCTGCCGAAGCGGATCATTTATTCTCAATGCTAATGGGAGACGAAGTAGCGCCACGCCGTGAGTTCATTGAGAAAAATGCCAAATACGCCAATGTTGACGTATAACTTACTTAGATAAAATAATCTGATACATTGCCTGGATAAATTTCCAAATTACAGCAAACGTAAAGAGGATTGCCGATCCAAAGGCGAAAATGATCAGAAGAATAAAGTCTAAAATTTTCTCCATACTCTTCAGGTTAATCGTTTTTTGAATATACACTTTTATTAACCATGAAGACGATAAAATGTTAAACTATTTATCGATTATGAAATATAATTTTATTAAGAAAGCCATTTCCCTTCTTTTATTTGTCAACCTTGCGTCATTTTCCGTCGCGCAGACCTATTGGCAACAAAGAGTGGAATACAAAATGGATATTGATTTCAATGTAGATAGCCACCAGTTTTCGGGCACTCAAACATTGAAATATTTCAATAATAGCCCTGACACCTTAGATAAGGTTTTTTATCACCTTTATTTCAATGCTTTTCAGCCCGGAAGCATGATGGATACAAGAAGCAGAACGATTGAAGACCCGGATGGCAGAGTTCGGGATCGAATTTCAAAATTGAACGATTCTGAGATTGGCTATCATAAAATCCAATCGTTAACTCAAGATGGCAAAAACGTTATATTCAATATAGAAGGAACTGTATTGGAGGTAAAGCTAGCAGAACCGGTCCTTCCGGGTTCCGCAACCGTTTTAAATATGAATTTTCAAAGCCAGGTGCCTATTCAAATTAGAAGAAGTGGACGGGATAACGCAGAGGGCATTGACTACAGTATGGCCCAGTGGTATCCAAAGATGGCTGAGTATGACGAGCGAGGTTGGCACACCCATCCATATGTAGGCCGAGAGTTCTATGCACCTTTTGGTGCATTTGAAGTTAACATTACAATCGATAATAATTATGTGGTAGCTGCTACAGGTACCCTTCAAAACCCAAACGAAATCGGATACGGTTACGAAGATGAAGGCGTGAATGTAAAACGAAAAGGAAAAACGTTAACCTGGAAATTCAAGGCAGAAAAAGTGCATGATTTTGTTTGGGCTGCCGATCCTGATTACACTCACAAGACAGCTATGGTTGATGGTGGGCCTGAACTTCATTTCTTTTATCAGGAAGGAGCTAAAACAAAAGCATGGGATAAATTACCTGAAGCCACCGTTAAAGCATTCGAGTTCATTGAAGCAAATTATGGTGAGTACCCCTATCCTCATTACTCCATTATCCAAGGCGGTGATGGTGGAATGGAATATCCGATGGCCACCCTTATAACGGGGGAACGGAGCTTCGGAAGCTTACTTGGCGTAACCGTTCACGAAGCACTTCACTCATGGTATCAAGGCGTGTTAGGATTCAACGAAAGCTACTATTCATGGATGGATGAAGGCTTTACCACCTACGTACAAGATGAAACACTTGCCTATCTCAAAGGAGAGCAAGGCAACCCTCAGATGGGTAATTATTTCAGTTATTTTAGGCTGACTCAGTCAGGTAAAGAGGAGCCAATGAGCACTCATTCTGATTTCTTTAAAACAAATTATGCCTATGGTAGATCTGCCTACACTAAAGGAGCAATAACGCTTGCTCAAATGAATTACCTAGTCGGCAAGGAGACTACTCTACGAGCACAAAAGAAATTCTACAATCAATGGAAGTTCAAGCATCCTGATGCGAATGATTGGATCAGAGTATTTGAAAAAGAGTCTGGTTTGGAGTTGGATTGGTATCTGGATTTTTGGACGAATAACATACACACAATTGATTACGCAGTGGAATCTGTATCTGAAACCGATGGCAATACTACCGTAACATTGGAAAGAAAGGGCAATATGCCCATGCCTATGGATGTTTACGTAACCTTCGCTGATGGATCAAAGAAAATCTATTACGCTCCACTTGTTGTGATGAGAGGAGAGAAAAAGAACGAAACTAATTTGGAAAGAGTTGAACTTCCAGACTGGCCATGGACACACCCTGCCTATCAATTCACTATTGATTCGCCAATCAGCGAGATCAGCTCAATAGTGATTGATGAGAGTGGATATATGGCAGACGTAAATCGAGAAAATAATACCTGGGAGAAGAAATAATCTTCTCCTAGTCAGCTTTCTCCACCTTGCCTTTTATAGTGATTATTTGTGTGGGAGCCACAGGATCATTGGAATAGATCGTAATGGACTTGTATTGATTACCACGCATTTCCGAGGTATCAAAAAAGACTTTAAGCGTTTGGCTTTTACCTTTTTTGATACCTTTCTTTTTTATGTCATAAGTAATACATCCACAGTTTGATTTTACAGCCCTCAGTTCTAATTTTTCTTTGCCAACATTAGATAACTCAAACTCTTTTTCCAGTATTGCACTAGCCGTTACCCGTCCAAAATCATAAGAACGTTCTAAAATTTCCAGCTTTGGCGCATTATCCAATTCTTCAGCAGTCATCTCAGGAAAATATTCTTCGATTACGGCAATCACGGAGAGGTTTTCCTCTGAGTTTTCACTAAGCTGGACGTTATCACTCACAAACCCATAATCTGCTTTCTTGATGGGATCATATGTTATTTTTATCTGTCCTACTTCTCTGGGGTTTAGAAATTCCTGTACGAGCTCTACCTTAATGTGATCCGGTAGTGTCATTTCATCCGGATTCAACATAGTAACTGTATCTGAATAGTTATATACATCAAACGTTTTCTCAACTGGCTTTTCAGTGGTGATCTTACCCATGTTCATTCCCTTGTATTTCAAACGAAGATTTCCGGCTAATACTGGAAACTCTTGCTCAGGAGTTTTGGGTTTAGGCTTCACAAAACCCGAAATGTAAAGGGTCATATTGGAAGATGGGTCCGTGGTAGTAAGTCTGAGCGACTTTCTAAATCGGCCCGGTCGATTACGTGGATTATATTTTGCTTTAACATATCCAGAGTCTCCGGGCATCACCTCCTCTTTCGTCCAGCCTGGAGTTGTGCATCCACATGAAGCCTTCACTCTTGTGATTTTAATTGGCTCATCCCCAGTATTCACAAACTTAAACGTGTACTCAGCAGGCCCGCTCTCCTCACGGATTTCTCCAAAATTGTGATCTGTTTTCTCAAAATCAAGTTTTGACTGCCCATAAGCAGTAAGAAAAAAAACAAGGGTTAAAGTGGAAAAAATCGCTCTCATCTCTAATTTCATTTTCAGTTGTAAAGGCTCGATATTCAAAGCCTCAAATTATATAGGTTTGCACAAATTTTTAACGAATGGCACGAATACTCACAGGTATACAAAGCTCTGGAAAACCACACTTAGGCAACCTTTTGGGTGCAATTATACCAGCTATTGAACTATCAAAAAACAAGGATAACGAATCCTTTTTCTTTATTGCGGATCTTCACTCGCTTACCACCATTAAAGATCCGCAAGTTCGCACAGAAAATGTAAACGCAGTAGCAGCGGCATGGTTGGCCTGTGGATTTGATACATCATCCAATACATTTTACCGTCAATCGCGAGTACCAGCTTGCTGTGAACTTACCTGGTACCTCAACTGCTTCACCCCTTACCCGATGCTGGCCAATGCGCATTCGTTTAAGGATAAATCCGATCGATTGGCTGACGTGAATGCAGGATTGTTTGATTACCCGGTACTGATGGCCTCTGACATATTATTATATGATGCAGATTATGTGCCTGTAGGAAAAGACCAAAAGCAACACCTGGAAATGACTCGGGATATTGCATCGACATTCAATCATCAATTTGGTGAAACATTTGTGCTGCCTGAGGCTTTAATCGATGACAATGTGATGACTATTCCGGGTATAGATGGTCAAAAAATGAGCAAAAGCTACGGAAACATCATTGATATCTTTCAGCCTGAGAAAAAACTCAGGAAGAATATCATGCAAATTGTGACCGATAGTACACCGATGGAGGATCCGAAGGATCCGGATGTTTGTAATGTTTTCTCTATTTACAAACTACTGGCCACCGAGGATGAGGTAACGCAAATGCGTAAAAACTATGAGGGAGGCAACTATGGTTATGGACATGCTAAGCAAGAGCTTTTCGAGCTTATTCGGGATAAATTTCAGGATGAAAGAGAGAAGTTTGATTATTATATTTCCAATCTGCCGGAATTGGAAGAAGAACTTCAAAAAGGTGAAGCAAAAGCAGCTGATATTGCAAATGATGTATTACTAAGAGTGAAGAAGAAACTAGGCTATGCCTGATACTGAATTAATGGAAGCAAGAAATAAAGCAACACAATGGCTGAATGCCGCCAACATGGATGTTTCATCCAAGCAAGAAATCGAATCCTTGATGCAAAATCAGGAGGAGCTGGATGAAGCTTTTCTAAAAGAACTTGAGTTTGGAACGGGTGGATTGAGAGGCATCATGGGTATCGGGACCAACCGAATGAATAAGTATACTGTGGGAATGGCGACTCAAGGTTTCGCTAACTATCTTAAAAAGCAATTTCAGGATGAGATAAAGGTTGCGATAGCCCACGACAGTCGAAACAACAGTCGGGTATTTGCTGAAACAACCGCCGATGTATTTTCCGCGAATGGCATCCATGTTTATCTCTTCGAAGATCTACGCCCTACACCCGAGTTATCTTTTGCAATCAGGAATCTTGGTTGTCAGGGAGGCGTAGTTATTACTGCCTCTCACAACCCGAAAGAATACAATGGCTACAAAGCATACTGGAACGACGGTGGACAACTAGTGCCTCCGCATGATAAGAATGTTATCGAAGAAGTAAAAAAGATCAACTCAATAGATGAGATCAACTTTGAATCTAACCCGTCTTTGATTCAGGAAATTGGTGAAGAAATGGACCGGTCTTACCTTGAGATGATCAAGAACCTTTCGCTATCACCTGATGAAACCTCATCGAATAGTGATATGAAGATCGTGTTCTCTTCCATTCATGGGACTGGAATCACGATGGTGCCTCGAGCTCTAGAGGAACTAGGATTCAAAAATGTACATATCGTCGAAGAGCAGAAAACACCTGATGGTAATTTTCCTACAGTGGTTTATCCGAACCCGGAAGAAACCGAGGCGATGACCCTGGCCTTAAAAAAGGCTAAAAAAATCGATGCTGACATTGTAATGGCAACTGACCCTGATGCCGATCGGGTTGGTATAGCTGTGAAAAATTTGGATGGAGACTTTCAGTTATTAAATGGCAATCAAACGGGTTCCCTATTGGTATTTTATTTGATGAAGAAATGGAGTGAAAAGGGACTAAAAGGAAATGAGTACATTGGGAAAACCATTGTTACAACTGAACTAATTCGTGACATTGCCAATAGCTTTCACACAAAGTGTTATGACACACTCACTGGATTTAAGTGGATTGCAGACATGATCCGTAAGAAAGAAGGGCAAGAGTTATTTATAGGTGGTGGAGAAGAAAGCTACGGATACATGATTGGCGAATTGGTTCGTGACAAAGACGCAGTTGCCAGCAGTGTCATAATTGCAGAAATGGCTGCCTGGGCAAAAGATCAGGGGTTAAGTGTTTTTGAACTTCTGCTGGAAATCTACAAAACCTACGGCTTTTATTATGAGGAGCTTAAATCTATCACGAAGAAAGGATTACAAGGTGCCGAGGAAATCAAACAAATGATGGAAGGATTCCGGTCATCCCCACCTCAAAAACTGGCTGGCTCAGCGGTGACACATGTGATTGATTATTTGGAAGGAGTTCTAATTCATTCGGATGGAAAAAAAGAGCCTGTCAATTTTCCAAAATCGAATGTACTTCAATACCTTACTGAAGATGGAACAAAAGTAAGTGTGAGGCCTTCTGGCACGGAACCGAAAATTAAATTCTATTTTTCGGTTAGAGGCGATTTAGAAGGTTCGAGCTACTTGGAAACAGAAAAAAAATTAAAGAACAAAATCCATAACTTACTGAATGACTTGAATTTGTGATCGATACGCTAATAATTGGATTAAATAGATCAAAAGTGTTAATTTGCGAAGATTAGATAGATTAATTATTCAAGTCATCTAAACAGTGAGTCACCAATCTAACCGAAAACTAAATTGAGTAGCATAGCATTAAATTTTTTGCTTGTAGTCGTAGGGTTTGTTCTCCTTATAAAAGGAGCGGATTACCTGGTAAATGGAGCCTCATCCTTAGCTAAACGTTTCAATGTTTCTGATATAGCTATTGGTCTAACTGTGGTTGCTATGGGTACCTCAGCTCCAGAGCTAGTGGTAAACATTATTTCCGGCTCAGTTACTGACGTAGATAGTGGTGCAAACGAAGTGGTCTTTGGCAACATTATCGGATCTAATATTTTCAACATCTTCCTCATCCTGGGGATTTCTGCTGTTATATATCCACTCACTGTAGAAAGGAATGCCCTGTGGAAAGAAGTACCGTATTCATTGCTTGCTACCTTCATTTTCTTCATCCTGGTCAATGACGTTCTTTTCTTTGATGCGGACAAAAACAGTCTGGACGTAAAAGATGGAATTATTTTGTTGATCATGTTTGTCCTCTTCCTGGTTTACATTTTTATGAACTTAAGCAGGAATCCCGAGGCAGAGATCGCAGAAGATATTGAGATACACGGAAGCTTAAAAACGACCGTGATGATTGTATTGGGTATTGTGGGGTTGGTATTTGGTGGCAATCTGATTGTTGAAAATGCAGTTACAATCGCCAAATTTTTTAAAGTAAGTGATAAAATGATCGGTCTAACGATTCTTGCGGCTGGCACCTCGCTCCCTGAGCTAGCTACTTCAGCCGTAGCTGCATTCCATAAAAAATCAGACCTTGCTGTTGGTAATATTGTTGGATCCAATATTTTCAACCTGTTGCTTGTATTAGGCGCTACATCTGTAGTGCATGCACCTCTCGTATACACAGCTTCACTCAATACGGATCTTTACATCGTAATGCTTGGCACGTTTATGTTATTCATATTCATGTTTACACTAAACAAGTTCAAGCTGGATCGTGCAGAGGGGATGGTGTATCTGATTGGCTTCATAGCTTATTCATATTACCTTTTTGTCAGAGAAAATATCCTTCCGGGGTTATTCTAAAAACCAAATATCATGCTACCAAAAATTGACCCAACGACTACCAAGTCATGGGCGAAACTTAGTGAATATGCTAATCAAAAAATCAGCATAAATGAGCTGGTTGATAATCCTTCGCATCTGGATAAATTCACCTTCAAATTCAATGATTTCTATTTCGATTTCTCGAAAAACGAAGTTTCAGAGAGTACAATGAGTGAACTGTTTACTCTTGCAAGGGAATGTAACCTTACAGATGCCATCCAAGCTATGTTTGATGGTAAGGAGATCAATGAGACTGAGGGTAGATCTGTTCACCATGTAGCACTTAGAGAACAGAGTAAACCTGAAGTTGTTAAAGAGCTGGAAAAGGTCAGGTTATTTACTCAAAAACTTCATAATGGTGAGTGGAAAGGATTTTCAGACAAACCCATAACCGATGTGGTGAACATTGGTATCGGTGGCTCTGACCTGGGGCCCAAGATGGTTTCCTATGCATTAAGACCATACTGGAAAAAGATTACTCCTCACTTCATCTCCAATGTAGATGCAGCACAAATGGTTGAGACATTGGGAAATCTAAATCCGGAAACCACGCTTTTTATAATCGCCTCAAAAACATTCACAACACAAGAGACCATCACCAATGCACTTTCAGCTAAAAGTTGGTTTTTAGAAAATGGTGGCGGCTCAGACAACATCAGCAAGCATTTTGTAGCAGTGAGTACGAATGAATCTGCTGTAAACGAATTTGGAATTGACAGTCAAAACATGTTTGAGTTTTGGGATTGGGTCGGTGGCAGATACTCACTATGGTCTGTTATCGGGCTTTCGATAGCCTGCACTGTTGGTTACGATCATTTTGAAGAGCTGCTTCAAGGTGCTCATGAAATGGATCTGCATTTCAAAAACACTAAACTTGATGAAAATCTACCTGTCATCTCTGCGCTTCTTGGTATTTGGTACAATAACTTTCGAGGATATGATTCTTTGGCTATCCTCCCATACGATCATCGATTGAGGTATCTGCCTTCCTACCTACAACAAGTGGATATGGAGAGTAATGGTAAATACATCAATCGATCAGGTAAAAATGTAAATTATCAGACCGGACCCATTATATGGGGAGAGCCGGGCACTAATGGCCAACATGCTTTTTACCAACTTATCCATCAGGGCACTAAGATTATTCCTTGTGAATTCATAGGTATAGCGAAACCTGCACATGCGCATACCGACCATCACGAGAAATTGCTTGCTAACTTCTTTGCTCAATCGGAAGCTCTTTTAACAGGCAAATCAAAAGATCAGGTAATAGATGAAGCAGGCAAAGATGCCAGCGATATCTTGGTCAACTCTAAAATTTTCGAAGGCAACAGACCTTCTACGAGCATCCTTATCAAAGAATTAACACCGAAGAATCTTGGATCCTTGATAGCTTACTACGAGCATCGCGTTTTTGTTCAGGGTGTGATCTGGAATATTTTCAGTTTTGATCAATGGGGTGTTGAGCTTGGTAAGCAGCTTTCCAAACCAATACTGAGGGAGATCAAGGAAGGAAAAGAAGGGAATCACGATCCTTCCACAAATGCATTGATGAAAAACTATCTGGACATGCGCAAGTGACCAGCTATGATCCCGGTCGCAATGCCAACATTCAATGACTCTGCTACCCCAAAACGTGGAACGGTTATGCGTGCTTCCATATTTTGGAGCGTAATCGGGCTCACTCCATGAGACTCACTCCCCATGACAATAACTAAAGGTTCTTTCTGATTTATCTGGTCAAGTGGATTTCCATCCATATCTGCCGCAAAGACGCGTAGCTTATTCTTTTGAAAGAAATCTTCCAGTTCACATGATACCACTTTAATGCGTGTAAAAGATCCCATTGTGCTATTTATCACCTTAGGATGATAGAACTCTGCACAATCCGAAGAACAGACCAACTGATCAAAACCAAACCAATCCAGTGTTCGTATGATCGTTCCGACATTGCCTGGATCACCTACCCCATCAAGAACGAAAATGTGATCATTAAAAGAAAGGGTATCTAAATCGTATGATTTGGTTCTGGCAACCGCAAGCGCATCTTCATTTGTTTTAAACGTACCCAGCTGCTGCAGTATTTCTGCTGTCACGATTTCATTTCGATGATCTCCGGATTTTAGATTTAACGAAAAAAAATCCTCAGTTCCGAGAATCATTTCGATATCAAAATCAGATTTGAGCAACTCTTGCACATTTTTTGCACCTTCAATCAAAAAGCATTTCTCACGCATGCGGTACTTCTTAACTTTGAGCGATTTTATAAATTTCTGTTCCTTCCTAGAGAGCATTTGATTTGAAGCGACTTTTTAGACTAAGCCAAATATCAGTATTCGCAGGCATTTTTCTTACATCATGCCTGGGTTCAAAGTTTTTAAAGGACGATCAACATCTTCTCGCTAAGCAAAAAATAGATGGATTGTCCGGAGCGCTGGAGGATGATGTCAAAGGGTTATATGAACAAGAAGCTAATAGCCGCATCCTTTTTGGGTATTATCCTTTCACTCACCTTGCTCACTTATACAAGCTTGGAGAAAATGGCTGGATCTTTCCAGGGTACAGCCAACAAAAGGCTATTGCAAAAAGAGATTCCCTGGAGGCTAAGTATGATCGAAAAATTGCTGCAGCTACCTCAGATAAGAGAAGGCAAAAGCTGAGAAATAAGAAAGCAAAAAAATACGATAAGAAGAATAGAAAAGTGAAGCAAGGCAACCAGCTGATGAGATGGGGTGAGCCTTTAGCCATCTATAATCATGTGAGCACCAACTTAACGGCAGAGAAAATCGATCAGTATCTGGATTCTAAAGGATACTTTGATGCCACGATTAAGATCGACACAGCTACCTATGATAGTTTAGGGATGATTGGTAAAGCGGGTAGGGATATTAGAAACTGGGTTAGTGGTTGGTTTGGAGAAAAGGATCGGTACATCAATCTGGAGTATGAAATAGAATTAAATGATCGCTATGTAATTGATTCCATTCAATATAACATCAAAGACACAGTACTTCAGGCCCTGATATTTGAAAACATCGAAGACTCGCCTTTGAAAAAGGGCTATTATGATCAGGACGTTTTGAGTCAGGAACGGGACTTCATATATGACCTGGCTGTAAACAACGGGTACTATGAATTCTCAAAACAATATGTAGGTTTTCAGATAGACTCTATGCAGTTAGGAAAAGACACTTTGATTGTTAGAGAAGTGATCAAAAATCCACCCGGAGAAAATAAGCACAAGATATTCTACTTAGACTCCATTGTTTTTGTAACTGACGCAAGTGTGAGCGAATCTTTTGATCGAACTCAGGAAAAGTATCGAGACATTACATTCAGCTTTGCCCGAAACAGGTATTCCAAGAAAGTGCTTGAATGGCGAGTGCCATTAGAGCAGGATGATCCTTACAGCCGAGACCTGACGATTGAAACACAAAGACAGCTTTCTTATCTGGATAATTTCAAGTTTATCAATATCAATTATGATACAACGGGCAATTACTTTGTAGCAAACATCTTCACCTCACCATTTGATAAATATCAGACTTCCAGTGAGTTCGGTTTCTCAAGGACGCAAGGCAGACCCGGCCCATTTGTTAACATCAACCTAAAAAACAGAAACACTTTCCGCACCTTAGAAATACTGAGCTTTGATGCAAATGCTAAGCTAGAAGACTTAAGATCAGTCCGTCAAGAGTCTGAGTTTGACGGCAATTACACCTCTCGTCAATTTGGTGCTGAAGCAGCGATTACATTCCCACAATTTCTATTCCCACTCGGGTCTTATTACAAAAACAAAATCGGTCGATTTAATCCCAAAACCAGACTTTCATTAGGTTTTTCATTTGAAGATCGAGTAACAGAGTATAGAAGAGCAACTTACAGAGGAACATGGACATACAGCTGGCAAGTTCGTGATCAGATCCGGTATCGATTAACTCCCATTGAACTTAGTCTAACAAATACGACGATTACTGGTGATGAATTTGAAGAGTTTCTGGACAGTCTACGACTTGAAAACAATCCATATGCATTAGCTTTTGAATCTGCTGTGGTTACAAGTACCGCATTCCAGCTAGATTTAAGCCTTGGAAATTATGCTTTAAATCAAGACGGAGCATTTGTTCGTCTTAATGCCGAGCTTGGAGGCAATCTGGTGAATGTAGTAGGTAAATCCTTCTTTGGGGACAGTCTGGAGACTTATCAATACGCAAAAACACAGATCGATCTGAGAAAGATTGAACGTCTAACAAGAAACACCAACCTGGCCGCCCGACTAAACGTGGGTCTTGCCTATCCATATGGAGACAATAAATCCATGCCTTATGAAAAATATTTCTTTGCGGGGGGTAGTAGTAGTATTCGGGCATGGAAACCACGAAGACTTGGTCCGGGGGCTTATGGAGTCTTTGAAGAAGATGGGGATGGCAACCCAACGGACGTTGTTGATTACTCAAATGAGCAGCGGGGGGAGTTGATCATCGAATCAAGTGTAGAGTTGCGACAGGATTTGGTTGGCTTTCTGGAAGGGGCGGTATTCATTGATGCAGGAAACATTTGGCAGGTGAGAAACTCACTGGTGGGTGAAGATGCGGAAGGAGATGACGGAGTTTTCCACTTTGATAACTTCATAAGTGAAATGGCAGTAGGAACCGGAGTTGGGTTGCGCTTTGACCTCCAGTTTCTTGTATTTCGAGTAGATCTGGGAATGAAACTTATAGATCCTGCTCAAAAACGCGGAGAGCGATTTGTTGGCAATGAAATCTTTTCCAACTTCGGAAGAAACACAGAAATTAATATTGGTATAGGATATCCTTTCTAAATGGAGATAACAAAAGAAGAAATAGCGGAGTGGTTTCAGGAATTACAAGATTCAATTTGCAATTCGCTTGAACTGCTTGATGGTAAATCAACGTTTCAGGAAGATCAGTGGAGCAGACCGGAAGGTGGTGGAGGAAGATCGCGAGTAATAAAGAATGGAGACCTCATTGAAAAAGGTGGAGTAAATTTCTCAGCAGTTGCCGGCCCTACGCCTGATAAAATCCTGAAAGCTTTGAACCTACCAGAAGCTGAGTTTTTCGCCACAGGTGTTTCCATTGTTTTGCACCCGCAAAATCCGTGGGTTCCAATCATCCACATGAACGTGCGCTACTTCGAAATGAGTAATGGGGTCTGGTGGTTTGGAGGCGGTATTGACCTTACACCTCATTATGTGATTCCCGAAAAAGCAAAAAACTTCCATAATCTCCTGAAAGACACGTGTGATCAATACGATAAAGACTTTTATCCAAAATTTAAGCAATGGGCTGATGATTACTTCTTTGTGAAACACCGAGACGAAACCCGGGGGATTGGCGGTATTTTCTTTGACCGACTAGCTGATAAAGAGGGCCGATCGAAAGAACAGCAGTGGAACTTTGTGAAAGATGTTGGTGAAACCTTTATCCCTGCCTACACTGATGCAGTGAAAGATCTAAGAGATAAACAATGGTCGGAATCAGAGAAAATCTGGCAGAAAATCAGACGTGGCAGGTACGTAGAGTTCAATCTGGTGCATGACAAAGGGACCAAATTCGGACTTGACACTAATGGTAGAACAGAATCCATTCTGATGAGTCTGCCTCCTGAAGCCAACTGGGAGTACGATCATCAGCCATCTTCGAACCTAGAAAAAGAAACCCTTTCACTCCTTAAAAAAGGAATTGACTGGGTTTCGTAAAGTTTTTATTACAGTAAGTTGAATTTATCCATCAAAGACTCCTTGTAAGAGGCACCAATGGAAAAGGTCTTCTCTCCAATGTGCACTTGCAAGTCTTCGATTTTATCAATCTTGTTTCTATTGATGATGTAGCTTCTGTGTACACGACTGAAGATACTTTCAGGCAAGCGCTTCTCGATACCCTTCATGGTATGGTGCACGATGTGTTTCTTACCAGCAGCGGTATTGAAGATCACATAATCTGCCAATGCTTCAACAAATAGAATATTATCATAGCTGAGTCTGAATAGTTTACCATCACTTTTAACATAGATATGATCCTCTTGCTCTGCGATTGCCTTCTCCTTCTCAAGGTTTTCTTTTACCTTGTTCACCGCCTTCATGAAGCGTTCATACTCCACAGGCTTCACAAGGTAGTCGGCTACTGAATCCTCAAATGCCTCAATGGCATACTCTTTTTTGGATGTAACCAAAATCACATTGTACGCATGCTGTAGATCTTTTACCAACTCCAGGCCACTCATTCCAGGCATTTCTATGTCCAGGAATACGATATCTACATCGTTGGCACTTTCACCCAAGAGTATGTCATGCGCCTCCTGGGTGTTGTCCAGATCGTGCGTCATCACAAGGGTGTCAGTTTTGTCTATAAATTTTTTGATTACCAGACGCGACATCTTGTCGTCATCCACTACCATGCAATTGAGAGCCATTTAATTTTTATTTAACATTAGGTGAATATACTTTCCGATAATATCAAATTCAATATTTACCGTGCTACCAACTGCCAGCTGATTGAAGTTGGTATGTTCAAATGTATATGGAATTATTGCTACAGAAAAGATTTTTTTTTCAACGTTAAAGCAAGTTAGGCTGGTACCGTTGATACAAATGCTTCCTTTTTCTACTACCAGCCCCTCTTTTTCCAGCTCAAAAGTAAATACCCAGCTACCTGCTTCGTCCGCAATTTTCTTCACAATAGCTGTTGTATCCACATGCCCCTGCACGATATGACCATCAAACCGTCCATCAGCTTTCATACACCTTTCCAGGTTCACTTGTGAATCTACCTCCAAAGCTCCGAGATTTGATTTTTTTATTGTTTCGTCAATGGCCGTCACCCAGTGCTTCCCTCCTTCTACTTTGGTGACTGTTAAGCAAACACCGTTGTGAGACACGCTCTGATCAATTTTTAGCTCATCAGAAACTGTAGATGAGATGGCGAAATGCACATTCGTCCCCTCCTTAGAGATTTCTTCTACTTTCCCTACTGTTTCAACTATTCCTGTAAACACGCTGATTAAATTTAAGGCTCAAAATAAGTGAATTGGAAGATACCTACAAGCATAAGGGATTGCGGAAGCAATTGGTTCTGGGAATTGCCAAAAAAGGAATCAAAGACAAGAGAGTCTTGCATGCCATAAACAAGATTCCACGCCACTTTTTCTTTGATAAAATATTTGATGTTCATGCATACGAGGATAAAGCCTTTCCAATCGATGCAGGTCAAACCATCAGTCAGCCCTACACAGTTGCATTTCAAACACAGCTACTTCAGATAAAACCGGGTGACAAAATTCTGGAAATAGGAACTGGCTCAGGATACCAGGCTTGTGTATTGGTGGAAATGGGAGCAAAAGTGTACACCATTGAATACCAGAAAAAACTCTATCAAAAGGCTATTCGGTTTTTACCTAAGATAGGTTACCAACCCCATATGTACCAGGGAGATGGGTCCAAGGGGTTGCCTCGCTTCGCGCCCTATGATGGGATCATTGTCACGGCAGGTGCTCCCACTGTACCTGAGGAGCTAATCCAGCAACTAAAGATTGGAGGAAGATTAGTTATTCCTGTCGGGAACAATGACATACAATCTATGGTTTTGATCCAGAAAGTGGACGAAAACAAAATAAAAAAGAAACAATTCGACCATTTTAGCTTCGTACCTTTGCGTGGAGAAAGAGGGTGGAGAGATAAAAAGTAAAGCAAGAACTCAATGAAAAAAGTAAAAAACTGCAAGGACTCCTACGTAACCATGACTGAGCTGGTCCTTCCTAATGACACCAATGGGCTGAACAACCTCATGGGAGGCCGCCTGATGCACTGGATGGACATAGCTGCAGCAATAGCCGCACAGAAGCATTCCAATCGAATTGTAGTAACTGCCTCGGTCGATAATATTTCGTTTTCTGAACCCATCCGTATTGGGAACACGGTCACCATAACCGCTTTCGTTACCCGGGCGTTTAGCTCATCCATGGAAGTGTACCTGGAAGTAACTGCTGAGGACATTCCGGCAGACAAAAAAGTGCATACAAATAGAGCATTCTTCACATTCGTAGCGGTGGACCAATCGGGTAAGCCAATCGATATTCCACAATTGGAGCCTGAGACAGAGTTTGAAAAAGAATTGTACGATGGTGCTCTGCGGAGAAGACAGTTAAGGCTCGTTCTTGGAAAACGTATGAAACCAAGCGAAGCCAAGGAGTTAAAGTCTATCTTTGATATGGAAGACTGATACGCTCAAAATTGATTTGTCATTTCGACGATCCTGCCAAGGGTAGGTTAGGAGAAATCTTTAAATTGAGCTTCAGTGCTCATTTGGAAAAGATATCTCACTGCGTTCGATATGACATCTAATTTTATATAGTTGATGGAAAAAGAACATCTGCACTTATTAATTCACGAAGAAATCTTCCGACTGCCCGAAGATGAGGTAATTGCTGATAAGGTAGAGTTGGAAGAAACAGCAAGTACCGATGTAGCAGAAGAGGTGCAGGAGTCGAACCAGGTAGCTGAGCCAGTATCAAAGCTAGAAGAAACCGAGACCAAACAAACAAATCCAGAAACTCAAGAAAAGCCAAAAGAGGGACACCATCAGGAGTCCCCTCACATTCCGCATCACGATCTGCCGGACTCCAAACCTTTACCGTTTGCTGTATTCCATACTAGTCATGATCCTGGAGAGAATGAGCTACTTCACAAGATCATAGATGCATGTAAGATTCCGAAAAGTGACTACAAGATTTTCAGCAATGGATTTGATCAATCAGTAAAGTTCAAAAAAGCGCTGGTCTTTGTTCCGGAAGCCAAAGCCTTCTACACCCCTATTCCATACAAAGGCAGTGAATTTCTTTGCTCTAAGCCCTTATCCGTTCTAGCCGCAGACGTAAATGAAAAAGCTAAGCTCTGGGGAGCACTTCAAAAGTTTGTGATATAAAAACGGCAAATAGAAAATAAGCAGAGTCATGGATACTTTGAAAATCTCCTTGTTATCTCTAGAGTTGAAACAGACAGGAGTTTAGTGGTGATAGGTTTCATACCTATTTGTCAAACAATGGTTTAACAACCCCAAAATCCCTCCTGCTTAACAACAGATTGATCTCGCCTGGTAAATGATTGAGTTACCCAAAAATCTCCTTAAGCTTAGCCTCTAAGCTCGCACCTCTTAGGTTTTTAGCGATGATCTTTCCTTCTGGATCAATCAGGAAGGTGGCAGGAATAGCATTCACCTGGTAGTCGATTGCTGCCTGACTTCTCCAGTACTTTAAGTCTGAAACATGTAACCATGGAAGTCCATCCTGTTCAATAGCTCCTAACCATTTTTCTCTGGTTCGGTCTAGCGATACCCCAAGGATTTCAAAATTTTCAGCGGAGTATTCATTGTACACACGAACCACATTTGGATTTTCCGCCCTACATGGTCGACACCAGGCTGCCCAAAAATCGATCAAGACATATTTTCCACGCAGAGAACTAAGTTTAATTATTTCACCCTCTGGATTTTCAAGTGCAATTTCCGGTGCTTCTTTACCTATGGCCAGACTTTTCTTAGTTGCCACTTGTGACAAAAGGCTTTCCACATGAAAGTTTTCAGGCATCTCAGCCTGAAGTTCCGTGGCTATAGAATCAATGAACTCAAAATTTTGCGTCGCATCAATCATTTGCAAACCGTAAAATGCTGCTAACGAAGGACTCGCCTCACGAATTAGTGCTTTTAGCTCTGCTTCGGTTTTCTTTGCGACATCCATCATTTGGAATTGTGCCGTCTGAAAGGCTTGTGCATCGTTATTAGCTCTGGCCTGACGCTGAGCCTGCTGCATACCCTGTACCTTTACACGATACTCCTGCATCATGGCATCAATCTGATTTTTATATTCTGTGTCATAAGATCCCGACACTTCTGAAAAACCTCTCGGATCATTGCCCTGAGCATTCAAAACGACTTCATCCTCCTCACCTGTCAGGATTAAGGAAATGATCTGCTTGCCATTGAAATTTACCCGGAAAAAAGCCGGCTTTTCAATTTTCATGTATTCTGAGAAATCTCCATTAGAATCTACATTTAAGGTGTCGAATGGTTCAATACCATTTTCGCCCACACGTTCGACATAAGCAAATCCTCCTGCAGGAAACTGTTCAACATTTCCGGTTAGTTTGACTCCCTCCTGTGCCTGATCACTACAACCAAACAACCCAACAATAAATCCTAAAATCAATATATGCTTCATGATCACTTTTTAGTTCTGTTCCTCCAACGCTTGTCGTAAAAGTTCGTTCGTTTTTTTTGGATCTGCTGACCCCTGTGTTTGTTTCATTACCTCACCCATGAACATCCCGATCAAGTTTTTCTTCCCACTCTGGTAGGCCTTTACCTTTTCCGGATGCTGTCCCAACACCTCCAAAATTACATCGGAAATATCGTCCTGGCTGACCTGTTCTAAACCAAGTTCCGTAATCGCATCAGCCACCAGCTTATTCGAATGTTCAATTAAAAACGGAAATACCTGCTTGTTAGCCATCGATGGATTGATTTTTCCATCTTCAATTGCATTTACCAAATCCGCAAGCTGCACAGCTGACAAAGGCATTTCCATATCTTCCGTTTCCTGTTCATTCAAGATGGATTTAACAGGCCCCATCAACCAATTGGCAACTTGTTTATAATGGCCGGTCTTTTGGCATACTTCCACAAAGAAGTCGACAACTCGCTTTTCCTGACAAAGGACATTCGCATCATAATCGGGAAGCCCAAACACATTGGTCAATGTCTCTCTCATCACTTGGGGAGTAGGTGGCATTTCTTCTCGAATCTGTGCCAACCATTCATCCGAAACTGTGAACGGACTCAAATCAGGCTCTGGGAAGTATCGGTAGTCATTTAGCTCTTCCTTGGTTCTCATACCGGATGTTAATCCCGAGTTAGCGTCAAAAAGTCGGGTCTCTGAAATGATTTCTTCACCGGCATCCAGCAAGCTTACCTGTCGTTCAAACTCATGTTTAATGGCTCTGCCCACATTTCTGATAGAATTCATATTCTTAACCTCTACCTTCTTCCCTAGGTCACTTTCTCCATTTTTTTTAACAGAAATGTTGGCATCACACCGTAATGAACCTTGCTCCATGTTACCGTCACAGATTTCCAGGTAGCGAACCATACTTCTAATTTCAGTTAGAAAAGTCATGGCCTGTTCAGCCGATCCAATACAAGGCTCGGTCACCAATTCAATCAAGGGGACTCCAGCCCGATTCAAATCGATCAATGAATCTTCATCATCCTGATCATGCATGGATTTTCCAGCGTCTTCCTCCAGGTGAATGCGGTTGAGCTGAATGTCAACATTTTTTCCATCTTTTAGTGTGATTGGCACAGTACCACCAACACAAATAGGTGTACGATCCTGTGTGGTCTGAAATCCTTTTGGCAGGTCTGGATAGAAATAGTTTTTACGATCAAAAATGCAGTGCCGGGTAATTTTCGATTGACAAGCTAAACCCATGCGAATAGCATACTCCACCGCTTTCTTATTGAGCAAAGGCATGGTGCCTGGGTGAGCCAGTGTAATCACACTCACGTTCCTGTTCGGTTCCTCTCCAAAAGCTGTAGAATCTGCTGCAAATAACTTGCTTTCAGTTAAAAGCTGAATATGTACTTCCAGCCCGACAACTACCTGATATGTATCCTGGTTATTCATTAAGAAGCCTCAACCAACTCTTTCCCAATCTTCAATGCCTCATCCAGACCGGAAAGATCTTTACCTCCAGCAGTGGCATAGAATGGCTGTCCACCACCTCCTCCTTTGATGGCAGCTGCCATCTTTCGAATGATTTCGTTAGCGTTCATACCGTTTTTCACCAGGTCATCTGCAAGCATCACGGTGAGCATGGGTTTGTCGTTGATATTGGCGGCTATTAATAGCACAAGATTACTCACTTCTCTTTTTAGATCAAATGCCACCTGCTTCATACTATCTGCAGATGGAAAATCGCCTTTATAAGTGATGAGCTTCTTACCATTGATTTCTTTCGCATCATTTTTCAGCGTATTCTTGATCTGCCCGGCCTGCTGCTGATTCATCTCGTCGATCTTCTTCTGGTTTGCCAGATTTTCCTTGACGAGGTTCTCAACTGTTTTCTTCAGATCTTTCGGGTTCTTCAGCATTTCCTCCAGCTCAGAGATTAGCTGTAATTTTTTTTGATAGTACTTTTCTGCTTCCACAGAAGTCACCGCCTCTACACGTCTCACACCTGCTGCACTCGACCCCTCACTTACAATCTTGAATAGGCCTATGTTTCCCGTTCGAGTCACGTGCGTTCCTCCACAGAGCTCCACTGAATACTCGGGATCGAATGTAATCACACGCACAAAGTCCCCGTATTTCTCACCAAAAAGTGCCATCGCACCCATCTCCTGTGCTTCGCTTATTGGGATGTTCTTTTTTTCATCCAGTTGAATATTTTCACGAATCTTTCGATTGACAATCTGCTCCACCTCAGCAATTTCCTCATCAGTCATCTTTGCAAAGTGGGAGAAGTCAAATCGAAGAATTGTATCATTCACCAATGAACCCTTTTGCTGTACATGATCTCCCAATACTTGTCGTAAAGCAGCATGCAGCAAATGAGTGGCAGAGTGATTATTCTCTGTCAATCGACGCTTGCTTTCATTTACCACAGCTTTCACTTCCCCCTCCAATGAAGCCGGTAGTTTCTTGGTGAAATGAACAATGAGATCATTCTCCTTTTTCGTATCAACCACTTCGATCTTCTCTTCACCAAATTGCACGTATCCGGTATCTCCAACCTGGCCTCCACTTTCGGCATAGAATGGAGTAGTTTCCAATACAATTTGATACTGCGTCTTGTTTTTTTGCTTTACCTCACGGTAACGAAGTACTTTGGTCGTCGACTGAGTTTCGGTGTAACCAACAAATGTGACGTCATCACCTTCATTGACTACTGACCAATCTCCGGTTGTCTGTTTTCCTGCGCTCTTGGATCGGTTCTTCTGAACTTCCATTTCTTTTTGAAAGCCAGCCTCATCCACCTCCATATCATTCTCCCTGGCAATCAGTGCCGTTAAATCCAGAGGGAATCCATACGTATCATACAGTTCAAAGGCAGTAGAACCTTCGATTACTTTTGAGTCGCCTGAAGTGATCGTATCAAGCTTTTTCAGTCCATTATCTAGTGTTCGAAGGAATGACAACTCCTCTTCTTTGATCACTTTCGCTATGAAATCTTTCTGTTCGGTCAATTCAGGGAATACTCCGTCAAACTGATTCACCAGGATTTCCAGAAGTTCATGTAGGAATGGCTCCTTGAACCCAAGAAATGTATATCCATATCGTACTGCACGTCGCAAAATTCTTCGGATCACATAACCAGCTTTGTTATTACTTGGGAGCTGACCGTCTGCGATGGTGAACGCAATCGCTCTAATATGATCAGAGATTACCCGAATAGCAATATCCGTCTTTTCATCTGATCCATACTTCACTCCTGCTTTTTTTGCTACCCATTGAATAAGTGGCTGAAAAACATCCGTATCATAGTTGGATTGCTTGCCTTGTATCGCCATGGCCAGTCGCTCAAAGCCCATGCCTGTATCTACGTGTTTCTCAGGCAGGTTTTCCAAAGATCCATTCGCTAGTCTGTTGTATTGAATAAATACCAGGTTCCAGATTTCCACCACCTGAGGATGATCCTGATTTACCAGATCTTTTCCCGGTACTTTATCCACCTCGCTTTGCGGTCTCAAATCAATATGAAGCTCGGAGCACGGTCCACACGGTCCGGTATCACCCATTTCCCAGAAGTTGTCCTTTTTGCTCCCATTAAGTACTCTATCCTCCGGAAGGTGTTTCATCCAAAATTTCTTTGCCTCACTATCCTGATCCAGATTTTCTGAAGAATCACCTTCAAAAATGGTCGCATAGAATCGTTCCTTTGGTAATTTGAATTTATCTGTAAGTAATTCCCATGCCCAGTCTATGGCCTCTTCCTTGAAATAATCACCAAATGACCAGTTTCCCAGCATTTCAAACATGGTATGGTGATAGGTATCAATGCCTACTTCCTCCAGATCATTGTGTTTTCCGGAGACTCGAAGACATTTTTGAGTATCTGCCACTCGTTTATTTTCGGCAACCTTATTGCCCAAAAAGAAGTCTTTAAACTGGTTCATGCCCGCATTTGTGAACATGAGCGTAGGATCATTTTGTACCACTATTGGCGCAGAAGGCACTATTTTGTGTTTTTTACTTTCGAAAAATTCAAGGAAAGTGCTCCGTATTGATTTGGAATCCATTTAGGATAAAAAAATTAGAATGTTACTGTAAAATCTTGCAATTATGAAAAAATATCAATTATCCGTAAATTGCAGCGGTAATTTGTAAACCACCGAATAAACTGATTTTACAAAATTACGACAATTACCCTATCAACCCATGGCTAAAATTAAGTACTACTATGACACAGAATCTTGCCGGTACGAGCGGATAAAAGTCTCTTCCTGGGACATTGTGCTCAACCTGCTTGGTTTCCTTGTAGTTTCTTCAATTATTGGATTAGGAATCTTTTTTGTGACAGATCACTACTTTGAATCACCAGCAAAGGCGTCACTGCGAAAAGAGAATGAAGAACTAAAACTTTACTACGAACTTCTTGAAAAAGATTTGGAAGAAGCAAACGAAATGCTTGCTGTACTGGAAGAGCGTGATGATGATATCTACCGTGTGGTATTTGGTGTAGAACCAATTCCAGATGAAATCAGATCAGCGGGTGTTGGTGGATCCAACAGATATCGTGAATTATTGGAAAAAGGATTGAAACGTGAGGAGCTGATTTTATCCAATATGCAGCGTATCGACAAGCTGAAAAAGCAGATGTACATTCAGACCAAATCGTATGACGATATTGTAGAAATGGCTAAGAATAAGGAAGCCCTGCTTGCCAGCATGCCAGCTATTCAGCCTGTTTCTAACAAAGAATTGAAACGTCTGGCTTCTGGGTTTGGCTATCGAATGCACCCCATCTACAAAGTAAGAAAGATGCATACAGGAACTGATTTCTCCTTACCAACAGGCACACCGGTTTATGCAACTGGAGATGGAACGATCGCTTATACTAAGACAAGATTTGGTGGATACGGAAAACATATCAAAATCAATCATGGATTTGGATATCAAACATTGTATGCTCACCTGAGCGAATTCCTGGTTAAGCCTGGACAAAAAGTGAAAAGAGGTCAGGTGATCGGATATTCCGGAAATACCGGAGGGTCCACTGCACCACACCTTCACTATGAGGTAATCAAAGACAATAAGAAAGTGAACCCGGTTAATTTCTTCTATCAGGATTTAAGTGATGAAGAATATGCTGAGATTTTGAGACTATCATCTCTTGAGAATCAATCAATGGGTAATTACTAGTTTTTTTGAAAAGATTTTAGAAGCGGTTGGTCAAATCTGGCTAACCGCTTTTTTATTTGTACTCAATGAAAGCACAACACCTTGTTCTAATCTTCATTTCCGTTTGGGCCTGTAAGTCAATCAAAAAAGCGCCATCATCGCCGGTAGCAATTCCTGTAGACACTATTGCAAAGGATGTAGAAATTGATACCATCTACCTGATCACTCAAAAAGGCGATACGCTATCTGGTCTGGAAGAAGAAATACCCATCCCTATGGAAAGACTGCTACCCGATACCGTTACTATTGCGGCCGTTGGTGACATCATGGGGGGCACAAACTTTCCTGACCGCTCCTATTTACCCGGAGGAAATGGAGCCTACCTCTGGGATGAGGTAAGGCCTATTCTAAAGCAGGCAGATATAACATTTGGCAACCTAGAAGGGACCATTCTAAATGATGGCGGGGAACAAAAAGAGTGCAATAACCCTAAGCTCTGTTATCTCTTTCGGTCGCCAGAATACATTGCTCAAAATTTTGTGGAAAGTGGGTTCGACCTGATGAGTGTGGCTAATAACCATGCAAATGACTTTGGTGAAACAGGAAGAAAGAATACTCAGCGAGTGCTGGATTCGTTAGGTATTACTCATGCCGGATCAGAAGATCAACCATACACCATTGCAAAAATTGGTCATCTCAAGATTGGTTTTTGCGCTTTCGCTCCAAACAGAGGGACGGTTAGCATCCATCAGTATGAAAATGTCAAAGCCACCATCCAGCACCTGGATACAATAACAGACATTGTTATTGCTTCCTTTCATGCCGGAGCAGAAGGATCAAAACATCAACATGTTACAAGAGAACGGGAATATTACTACGGAGAAGATCGTGGAAATGTGTATGAGCTGGCCCACTTGATGATTGACAATGGAGCCGATGTGATATTGGGTCATGGGCCACACATTGTTCGGGCTATTGAAGTGTACAAAGAGCGCATCATAGCTTATAGCCTTGGTAATTTTCTTACTTACGGGAGATTTAATTTGAGAGGTCTGGCGGGTGAAGCTCCTATACTTGAAATAAATACGGATGCATCAGGTAGGTTTTTGAACGGAAAAATTCACGCCTTTCGACAAAGTTATTCGCATGGACCAAGAAATGATTTGAATCTTTCTTCTATAAAAACAATCCAACGATTATCTTTGGATGACTTCCCTGAAAATCCCGTGACCATCGATGATAAAGGGAACATAGTTTATCTTGGTAATTAAAAGCCTATTCACCTACAGTGCCCTACAAGGAAAAGGAAATTGAAAAGAAGTACTACACCATCGGTGAGGTAGCCGATGAATTGGGTGTAGCCACTTCACTTATCCGTTTTTGGGAAGGTGAGTTTGACAACATCAAACCCAAGAAAAACCGAAAAGGAAACAGACAGTTTACCAAGGAAGATCTTCAAAACGTCAAACTGATCTATCATTTAGTAAAAGAAAAAGGATACACCCTACAGGGCGCCCGTGACTTTATTGCTAATGGTGGTGACACAGCTTCTGATAAAATGGAGATGATCGAGTCGCTCAAGAAAATTCGAAAATTTCTAACTGACCTTAAGCAAGAATTATAGTCCATGTCCGAGGAGTTGGTTTTCCAGATTGCGCTGGAGCTGATTCCAGGTGTTGGTAACAAAGGAACGAAGCAGCTAATGAGCTACTGCGGTTCGGCGACTGAAGTCTTTCGTGCTTCAAAAAGTAAGTTGCTTAAGATTCCCGGCGTAGGTGAGAAAATGGCTGACCTTATTAAGCAGTCGAGTCCTTTCAAAGAAGCTGAAGCTATTTTTAATTCTGCGGAAAAAATTGGAGCTGAAGTGCTCCACTATACTCACTCCTCTTTCCCAAACAGACTCAAACAAGCTCCCGATGCTCCTAACATCATTTATAAGAAGGGAGCTGGAGACCTCAATCCTAAAAAATCAATTGCCGTAGTAGGCACAAGAAAGGCTACCGAATACGGCAAAAGCATCACAGATAAAATCGTGGCGGATCTTGCCAGTCTCAATGTGACCGTAATTAGTGGGTTGGCTTACGGGATTGATATTCAGGCGCATAAGGCAAGCCTGAATGCAAGCACTCCAACATTGGCCATCCTCGCCGGAGGGCTGGATCGAATCTACCCATCTGTTCATAAAAAATATGCTGAACAGTTGCAGGAAACCGGAGCTATTATTTCAGAGAGCGTCCCAGGAACCAAGCCTGATCCTCACCTATTCCCGGCCCGAAATCGGATCATAGCCGGCATGGCCGATGCAACTATTGTGGTAGAAGCGGCAGCAAAAGGAGGAGCATTAATTACAGCTAATATTGCCGACTCATACAATCGGTTGGTTTTCGCTGTTCCCGGGGATGTCGGGCATACCTTCTCTGAAGGCACTAACAAACTAATCGCAACTCAAAGGGCACTTATTTATACAGGAGTTGAAGACCTGATCTATCACTTAAACTGGGACATCACCCAGGAAGACAGTAAACCGAAAGTGATGCCGGAACTAACACAGGAAGAGCAATCTATTTACGAGCTACTCAATGAGAATCGGTCTCCTCTTGAAATTGATTTGATTGCCATGAAAACGCAGATACCGATTAATCAGGTCGCCTCTCACCTGCTCAGCCTGGAATTCAAAAACCTGGTGAAAAGCATGCCGGGCAAGAAATTTGGACTGACTTAACCAAATACTGAAGGGGCTACAGCTAGAGCCTCTTCAAATTTTTTCTGATTTAAGCCTGTTTCGACATTATTTTCATTGAGCCATGAAAGCATTACTTCAGTAGCCATATTCCCGGTTAGATCATCCTTGGCCATCGGGCAGCCTCCGAACCCTTTGATTGCTCCGTCCATTCGTCGGCACCCAGCCTCATAAGCAGCTTTCACTTTTTCTTTGATGGTATCAGGTGTAGAATGTAAATGAGCTCCAAATTCAATGTGGGGAAACTTTGGAATCAGTGTTTCAAAGAGAGTGGAGATATTTTGCGGCTCTGACACACCTATGGTATCTGCCAACGAAATGATTTGCACTTCCATTTTATCCAACCGATCCACGAACTCACCCACATAATCCATCTCGTAAGGATCACCATAGGGATTTCCAAAACCCATGGATAAGTATACGACCAATACTTTTTCATGATCCTCAGAAATTTCCTGCATTTCAGCTAAATCATTAAAAGCGTCATTTATAGATCTATTGGTATTTCGTTGCTGGAAAGTTTCAGAAAGCGAAAGTGGGTACCCCAGATACCTGATCTCATCAAACTGGCAGGCATCCTTAGCTCCCCGGATGTTAGCTACTATGGCTAGTAATTTTGATTTGGTTTCTGCCAGATTCAAACCCGTTAATACCTCTGCGGTATCTCTCATTTGAGGAATAGCTTTGGGTGAAACAAAGCTTCCAAAATCGATGGTATCAAAACCAACTTGAAGTAGCAGATTGATGTAATCAACCTTGGTTTCTGTAGGAATGAAGTCATGCAGTCCTTGCATGGCATCTCTGGGGCATTCAATGATTTTCATCAAGTATTCGGTACTGTTTTTATTGGAACGCTAAACTAAAAAAACTCCTTTGCTATTCTTTGAATGGCATCTGATTTTCCCATGCTATAAAAATGGATGACCGGAGCTCCGTATTCAATTAGTTCACGACATTGCTGAATGCCCCATTCTATTCCTAATTCCTTCACTTGGGAATTGTCTTTACACCTGGTTATTTCCTGCTCCAATTCATCCGGTAGATCTATTTTAAAGATGTTAGGGAGTATCGTTAAATGTCTTTTCACAGCCACAGGCTTAATTCCCGGAATAATGGGAACGTTGATTCCCATAGCACGGCAATCCTCTACAAACTTGAAGTAAAACTTGTTGTCAAAGAACATCTGCGTCACAATGTACTCCGCTCCTAAATCAACTTTCTTCTTTAGCCATTTCAAGTCAAAGTTCATATTTGGAGCTTCGAAGTGCTTCTCCGGATAACCGGCCACCCCAATACAGAAATTGGAAGGAATGGCATTTTGCAGCTCTTCATCCAGGTATTCACCTTTATTCATCGCAGCGATTTGCTCTACCAGGTCAGAGGCATAAGCGTTTCCGTCAGGTTCGGGCTTGAATTCTCGTTCTGATTTGATGTTATCTCCTCTAAGTGCCAGTACATTATCAATCCCCAGGAAATTAAGGTCAATTAGCGCATTCTCTGTTTCTTCTTTTGAAAAGCCTCCGCAAATGATGTGGGGGATTGCATCGATTTGATAATGGTTTTGTAAAGCAGCACAAATACCCACCGTTCCCGGCCGCTTCTTGATGCTTCGCTTCTCTAGCAATCCATTTTCTCGTTCTTTGTACACATACTCCTCCCGGTGGTAGGTCACGTCTATGAAAGGTGGGTTGAACTCCATCAAAGGATCGATCTGATCAAAAAGGTTTTTGATACTGTCTCCCTTTTTGGGTGGAATGATCTCCAGTGAAAAAAGTGTTTTATCTGCGTTTGCTATATGTTCGGTTACTTTCATTTATTTATAATTCAAATTCGGCGCTAGCCATTTTTCAACCTCCTCTACTTTCATTTGTTTGCGATTGGCATAATCCTCCACTTGATCCTTCCCAATCTTTCCGAGCCCAAAATATTTCGAGTCCGGATGTGAAAAATAAAATCCACTAACTGCAGCTGCAGGATACATCGCATAGGATTCTGTAAGTGTGATGCCTGTATTTTTCTCTACTTCCAGCAGATGAAACAGCGTTTGTTTTTCTGTATGATCCGGGCAGGCTGGATAGCCGGGTGCCGGACGAATGCCCTGATATTTTTCTTTAATCAAATCATCATTTGACCACTTCTCATCATTCGCATATCCCCAAAGCTCTTTTCTTACCTTTTCATGTATCAACTCCGCAAAAGCTTCAGCCAATCGATCAGCCAGGGCTTTGGCCATGATCTCCTTATAGTCGTCATGCTCAGCTTTGTATTTTGCAATCAGTTTCTCCAGACCGATTCCTGCTGTTACAGCAAATCCACCCATAAAATCGGTTCCTTTAGGATTAAGAAAATCAGCTAGTGAAAGGTTAGGGATATTCGGTGCTTTTTTCCCTTGCTGTCTTACGAAATGAAAAGATTGATCACTTCCGACAACTTTCACGTCATCTCCCTCTCTTGCTACTTCAAATAATCCGACCACAGCATTGGCCTGAAGTGTTTTATTCAAAATGATCTCGTCAAGCATTTCTTCAGCATCTTTTAGTAGCTTCTTTGCCTCGCCTCCTACCGTAGGATTTTCCAAAATGGCCGGATATTTCCCTTTAAGCATCCAGGTAGAAAAGAAAGGCGTCCAGTCGATATACTTTCGGATTTCTGACAGATCATAATCTTCGAAGATGGTGATTCCTGATTTATTTGGTTTAGCCAGAGCGTGATCATCCCAATCAACTGCTAGGCCATTATTCTTAGCTTCCTTATAAGAAATGTAATTCTTAGCCTCCGTTCGGGTGGCATGATCGGAAGCCAGATCCTTATACTCTGATTTTATAAGCCTGCTGTATTCATCAGATTTATCACTTAATAAATTGGTCGAAACACCAACACTTTTTGAGGCGTCCAACACGTGCACAACCGTTTGATCATACTTTGGGGCAATTTTTACTGCAGTATGAATTCTGGAGGTTGTGGCACCACCTATTAGCAGTGGCGTTTTCATCTTACGCCGATTCATCTCTTCAGCCACATATACCATTTCATCCAATGATGGTGTAATCAGTCCACTCAAACCAATGATATCTGCACCAATTTCCTCTGCACGATCCAAAATTTTATCTGCGGGTACCATCACTCCCATATCTTCAATATCGAAGTTGTTGCATGCCATCACAACCCCAACTATGTTTTTTCCAATGTCATGCACATCTCCCTTAACAGTAGCTAATAGAATTTTCCCTTTGGTGTTTCCAGACGCCTTCTCTTTTTCTAAAAACGGTGTAAGGTATGCGACTGATTTCTTCATTACCCTGGCACTTTTTACCACCTGGGGCAAGAACATTTTCCCGCTTCCGAATAAATCCCCCACGATATTCATCCCATCCATTAGCGGACCTTCAATCACTTTCAAGGGGCTTTGATATTTCAGACGAGCCTCCTCTGTATCTTCCTCAACAAAATCAATGATTCCCTTAACCAGGGCATGTGACAAACGATCTTCCACAGATGCCTCTCTCCAGCTTAGGTCTTCTACTTTCTTTTTGCCTTCTCCTTTTACATTCTCTGCAAATGCAAGCAACCTTTCTGTAGCATCTTCTCTCCGATTCAACAAAACATCTTCTACATGCTCAAGCAAGTCTTTAGGTATTTCATCGTATACTTCAATCATTCCGGCATTGACAATACCCATATCCATGCCTGCCTTTATCCCATGATACAGAAAAGCAGAATGCATCGCTTCACGCACGATATTATTGCCTCTGAATGAAAACGAAACATTACTAACTCCCCCACTCACTTTTGCTCCGGGGAGGTTTTCTTTGATCCATTTGGTGGCCCTGAAAAAGTCGACTGCATTATTATTATGTTCGGCTATTCCGGTTGCTACAGGGAAAATATTAGGATCGAAAATGATATCCTGAGGAGGGAAATGCACATGGTCTACAAGGATGCGATAGCTTCTTTCACAAATCTCAATACGTCGTTCATAGCTGTCGGCTTGCCCTTGTTCATCGAACGCCATCACTACTACGGCCGCACCATATCGTTTGACTTTTTTTGCCTGCTCGATAAATTCAGCTTCTCCACCTTTCATACTGATGGAATTGACAACTCCCTTACCTTGAATACATTGTAGCCCTGCTTCGATGATCTCCCATTTAGAAGAATCAATCATGATTGGAATGCGTGCGATCTCTGGTTCGGAAGCGATGAGATTTAAAAACCTGATCATCGCCTTCTTCCCATCAAGCATCCCTTCATCCATATTCACGTCCAGGATTTGGGCACCTCCACGCACCTGATCGAGTGCTACGTCCAACGCCTCATCGTACTTGTCTTCGGAAATGAGCCTGGCAAATCGTTTCGATCCGGTCACATTGGTACGCTCACCGACGTTGACAAAGTTGGTGTGTTCGGTGACAATCAATGGTTCTAGACCTGAGAGGATCAATGGTCTCATACAAGTACCTCCTTCCTTCTTGGTTCATAATTTGCAGCCAAATCAGCAATCGCAGCTATATGTTCCGGTGTAGTTCCACAGCACCCGCCTATAATATTTACAAGACCTTCTTCTAGAAATTCTTTGATTTGATTGGCCATCATCTCCGGTGTTTCATCATATTGGCCAAATTCGTTTGGCAAGCCAGCATTTGGGTGCGCGCTTACAAAAAAATCAGCTTTATCAGCTAAAACCTTCAAGTATGGGCGTAATTGAGCTGCTCCCAATGCACAATTCAATCCGACACTTAACAAATCCATGTGTTGGATAGAAATAAGAAATGCTTCAGTTGTTTGACCTGAAAGCGTTCGCCCGGATGCGTCCGTTATCGTGCCGGAGACCATCACCGGAATGTCAATTTTCCGCTCTTCCTTGATTTCATCGATGGCATAAAGAGCTGCCTTAGCATTGAGGGTATCAAAGACAGTCTCCACTAAAAGCATATCCACTCCCCCGGCTATCAATGCTTCTGCTTGTTGCTTATATGCAATTCGCAGCTCTTCAAACGTGATCGCTCGAAATCCGGGATCATTTACGTCAGGAGAAAGTGAAGCTGTCCGATTGGTTGGCCCCATCGCTCCTGCTACAAAACGAGGCTTGTCGGGTTCCCTTTCAGTGAATTCATCCGCTGCTTCGCGGGCGATTTTCGCCGATTGATAATTCAATTCATATACCAAATCTTCCAACCCATAATCAGCCTGAGCGATGGTAGTCCCGGAAAAGGTGTTGGTTTCAGCGATATCAGCGCCCGCATTAAAATATGCTGAGTGAATATCTTTTATTATTTCTGGTCGAGTAATGGAAAGAAGGTCATTGTTGCCCTTCAGCGATTTGGAATGATCCTTTAGTGCGTCGTTTCTAAAGTCTTCTTCTTCCAGCTTGTGACGCTGAATCATGGTACCCATGGCTCCATCTAGCACCAGGATTTTCTGATATAAAAGTTCTAATAGTTTATTCATTCTCCGGTTTAAAGTTTACTTACCAGAGAAAGTTCCGATCGGATTCGCTCATCTGCTCCCGTGCATTAGGGATGGGAAGTAGCACCGAAAACCACATACTGATAGTCAGGTTGCTAAGACGTCAACGGGCCCAGTCCCTCGGTCTTTCTTGATAAGTAGTGCAAATATATTAGAATATAATTCCTCGCAAACATTCACGTATTACCTTTAGGCAAACATGAAGTTAGCAGCGATAGATATCGGTTCGAATGCGGTAAGGTTACAAATTACCAAGGTGATTGAGTATGAAACGGTGATCACGTTCAAGAAGCTGGAGTATGTGCGATTCCCTCTTCGATTAGGCCATGATGTATTCTCCGAGGGTCGAATCAGTGAATACAATGAGGAGCGCTTTTTTAAGCTGATGAACGCATACAAAAACCTGATTGACCTGTATGAGATAGATGGATATTTCGGATGTGCTACCTCTGCAATGAGGGAGTCAGAGAACGGGAAAGAAATCGTCGATAAAGTCAAAGAGAAGCTAGATTTGGATATTGAGATCATCTCGGGAGAGCAAGAAGCAGAGATGATTAACAAAGTCATCCTGCAAGGGCTGGACGATGGTCACTACATTCATATTGACGTAGGGGGTGGTAGTACTGAGCTCAACATCTATGAAAAGCATGAGAAAGTATTTGCTCACTCCTTTAAGATTGGTTCAGTACGAACGCTGGAAGGAAGAGATACACCGGAGGCTTGGGAAGAAATGCGAAAATGGGTGGCTCAGCACGCCTTTAAGAAAGGAGAAAAAATAACCGCGGTTGGTACTGGTGGTAACATAAATAAGCTATTTGAACTTTCTAATCTTGAGAAAAAGACACGTAAAATGTCACTTAATACACTGATGAGAACTCAGGATGTGTTAAAAAATTTATCGTTGGATGATCGCCTCAATAAACTACAACTGAATCCTGATCGGGCCGATGTAATCATTCCTGCTTCAGATATCTACATAGCCGTGATGAAGGCAGCAAAAGCAAAGAGCATCATAGTGCCAGATGTAGGGTTGAAAGATGGTATCAACTACCATCTTTACCAAACCCACCATCCTGAAAGCGATAAGGTTTTTGTTAGGAATTGACCTAGCATACTTCATCACTTTCTTCTGATTCATCCTGCCTGTTTTTTTCACTATGAATCAAAAATCCGAAAAACACCAGGGAAAATATGGCAGCCAGTACAAGTATTACTCTTGGCATAATGTTATTTTACTATTAGACGTGCTACCTTTAAAAGGTCACAAAAAAAGGAGGCTTTAATACCTCCTCTTTTTCCACTCATCGTCCAACTTCAATCGGTGTTATTTCAAGAGTTTTTGAACGTTCTCCGCTCTGGTTTTGGCGGGCACATGCCCAAGCTCTATCGCTTTTTTGTAATAAGCCAAAGACTGCTCAAGCGTTTGTTTTCTCTTCTTTGGAGCAAACTCAATTTTTTCTGCCATAAGTTCAAGGCCTTCTCCCTTGGCATACATTGTCTCAGCTTCCGACAAGCTTAATTTCTCAGCCATTTGAGATACACGCTCCTCTGAGTCAATCAGTGAGTTTTCATTAAACTCCAGTGCTACTTGTGTTTCAATTAATTGCTCTTTCGTAAGCGTCAGATCATCAGCCAACTGTGCATTTTTAGTTTTAAACTCCTCTACACTTATTTGTAAAACCGCGATCTGGTTTTCCTGATCACTGATTTGCTTTTTCAGTCTTTTTACTTGAGAAGCATACGCACTCCTGGTTTTTTCCAGCTCGGCAATCGTCCACTCTGCTTTTCTGGTGTATTCATCCAGGCTTTTCATCCGCTGGATATAATCCTGTTCATCCAGACCAGTTTCCAAATCCAACGTGATCATTTTTCTGTTTGCATCAATCGAATCCAGGTATAGTCCCACCTGATTCAACAAAGCCACCGCGTATTGGTGTTCGTCCACTACCTGCTGTAGGGAATCAATCTTACTAAACTCCTCCGTTTGAGTAGTCTCCTTTTCTTTGCTACACCCAGCTATCACCAGCAAGGAAATAGCCATCAGTTTTAATTTCATTGTATGTCTATTCTTTTTGAAACTGATAGGAAGAAGTAACCGGCAACACACGAGGAATTTCTTTCGAAGCTGCCGGTATTTTTCACCTACCTAATCACAGATATATGACGCAAATCCAATAAAAGGTCACATACTATTTCAAGGAAAATTTTAAGACTCATCAGCGATCAACTCACTAATTGCTTTTAGCAATACACTCGACCTGTCCTTGGCAGAATTTCTATCGGGCTCTTCCTTTATATCGTTCAATAATGCGTGGATTCGTTGATACCAGTGCAGATCGGATTCGTCATCTTTTTGCTCACAGTGCTGGTTCTTGTGTAGTGCAATTAGTTCAAGGCATTCATCAATTAATATCGTTTTATCTATTTTCATTGGATCGTTTCCAATTGATTTTCCAACGTCTTTTCTAGGGTAGACTGTAATACAGAAACGAATTTTTTACCTTGTTGGGTATCTGCCCATTTTTGGTTGATTTCTATTTCTACTCCTATATAGCCTTGTGATGGGAATTTTTCACGCAAATAGGTAGTGAATCCATCGTCCGACCCTTTATAAGGCACATTCGTAAACACATCAAAATCCACCAATTCTTCTTGTATTCTATCATACCAACTCATACATAAATCATTCTCAAGCTTCCGATTCTCATCAAATAAAAGAGAAACGTCAATGTTTCTTTCTACTCCCTCCCAGACAGGCGTGAAGGTATGCATGGAAATATGAATTACCGGCTTCTTAATCAGCTGCTGACGAATGTAGCTCTCAACCGAATTCCTATATCGGTAATAGTACTTCTGCAGGATGACGTTTTTCTCCTCAGATCTTAGGGGTTTTACAAACTCTGAAAATATCTGCGGGTTATGGACACTTCGATTGCAGTCTACGAGCAGTCGGCTGATGCGAGTTTCAAATAATTTAACTCTTAAACCATCAGATAATTGCTGAGCAAACGCTACTGCGCCCAAATCGACACCTCTGTGGGTTGATATTACATGCCTATCATGGAAAAGGTATTCGTAAGGCTTAGGGATTTGATTTCCCGCATGCTCACAGGTTACAAGGATATGGACGTGTCGCATGGTTCAAAAATTTTATTCTCCTCCAGGTTCTGGCTCAGCTCCTGGTAGATCAGCTTTAAATTCTCCTTTGTGTATTGACCATTGGTCACATCCAGTATCCGTTTGGCTAATGATCCATGTTCAAAAATTTGATTCAAAGGATCTATCCAGTGTGTCATTTTCTCCGGATAATGCTTCGTGCTCAAATCAAGGAAGTGTTTCCATATATCAATAACAGAAACTTTTTCCTGATCCATACCCAATGCTTTCAGATAGCTTTTATCATCAATGATTGTATCACTGCTCTTCTTGATACATTTTTTTAGCAAAACGTAAAGTGGCTCAACTTCCACTTCATGCTGCGTATGATAGTCAGTCAACTTACCTTCCACAAATAATTTTATGGTATGGATAATCAGCGCCAAAATGGCTAGATCAGCTTTGGGGCTTTCCTGTATATCAACAATTCTGATTTCAATCGAACCTCTATCAAACCTGGCAATAATACCTCTGGAATTTACCCAGACAGGATCCAGTATATTTTCAGGATCGTGTGATTTAATCTGTTTTACTATACGATCATAAATTTGTTTTTGATATTGATGACGAGAGGTTACTCCCTCAGGAATAACCTTTCCGGTAATACTATCAAATCGTCTTTGATTGTTTTTGTAATATACCATTCTCCGATCGTGGTAGTCAGTGTATACACCACCAAGAATTGGAGAGCTGGCAGTAAGACCGGGTATAATCGGAAGAATTAACCTAGCAGCAGTATGCAGCTTGGCAAACTCTTCATCGTCATAGAAGGGCAAATTCAAGTGTGTACTTTGCAGATTGGACCATCCATGTCCCTGGCAATCAAATAGCTCGTTGTATTTTTCATATATCTCTGAATTTCCATGCGGCCACAGGAAAGTCTCTTTTTTAGGATCCATCCATGGGTGAGCGGCTGTAGGCATGAGTCGAGCATTGAATTTTTTTAGGCGTTCGTTTACCTCAATAATATTTTGATGCAGATCATGCTCCAGTTGAATCAGATCAGCAGTTGGAGAGCTACATTTGAGCTCCAAAACATGAAGAACCAATTCATTGGACCAGCTAACTGCACCATTATTGAATTCTTCGCCATATTTTCCAAGTGCCTCTTTCAAGAGCTCATCAGCTATTGGTTTTACATCTAGCGTGTCTCTATCTATTATCATGTATTCCAGCTCAATACCATATCCCTGGAATAGGTGTAATCGCTTGCTCATAGTTTAATTGGATTGAACAATTTTCATTAGATGGTTCATTATTTTAACATACAAATCCATCTTATCCACTTCATCTTCTATTCCTGATTCAATGCTTGGATTATCATTAATCTCAACGATGTAGAACTTTCCGTCTACTTCTTTTACATCCACTCCATACAATCCATTCCCTATAAGTTTTGTTGCTTTGAGCGTAATCGAAATCAGGTTCTTTGGCGCCATATGTACATGGATTGTCTCACTATCACCCAGCCGATCTTTGTTCGTGGATTTCCAATCGATGATCTGCCAGTGATTTTTTGCCATATAATATTTACACACATAGATCACCTCCCCACCCAGTACACCCACTCTCCAATCGAAGGTGGTTGGCATGAATTCCTGAGCTATCATTAAGTCTGTTTGCTGAAAATATTCCTTTAACAGCAAAGTTTGCTCAGCCTTATCCTTGACTTTTTTCACTCCTTTTGAAAACGCTCCATCAGGCTGCTTAAGCACGTAAGGAAACTCCATTTTGATTGCATCATGGTTATTCTTCTGAATAATCACAGATTTTGGTGTGGGGATATTATTTGCTGCCAAAAGCTCATTGAGATATACCTTATTGGTGCATTTCAAAATAGAATTAGGGTCGTCAATGACGGCCAAACCTTCATACTCTGCTCTTCGGGCAAACCGAAAGGTGTGATGGTTTACATTTGTGGTCTCACGAATAAATAGCGCATCAAACTGAGTGAGCTTACCATAGTCTGCTCGCGTAATAAACTCTGTACTGAAACCCACTTTATCAGCTGCCTTTACAAATTTTTGTAATGCCTTAGGGTCTGATGGAGGATTAGGATCATCAGGGTTTAGCAGAATGGCCAGGTCGTACTTTTTACGCTGATAATTTTTCCGAACAATTTTTTTTCCTTTTAGAAAAAGCGTGAGGGCGTTAGTCAGCTCCTCTTTTTCATGATCTTCTAAATCCTTCGGATTGATTGGCTTGAGAGACTGCAACTGCCATTTATCTTTTTTCATGAAAATGGCCTTTAGTATCGGCATTTGAAACAGGTTGAAAAGCAACTGGCTCACTTTAGTCAGTGATGGGTTAGAGCTTGAACCAAAGTAGATATTAAATTCAAGTTTATTTTCAGCTTTCAAATCTTCCAGTTCATCTTGTATCAGGTGATCAAAATCCTGGGCATCTTCACGTGCCAGATTGGGCAGCTTAAAATCCATTAAGGTTGACGTTACGGGTAAAGACTTGTGACCCCTTGCCTCTGCTAATAATGAAATATAGTAGCCTTCAGACTGGTACTGGTAGCTCTTACAGAGATTTATGACTTTTATACTTTTCTGTCGAGCATATTCTTCACTGTTGATGTAAGCAGAGGGAGATACTAGTTGTACACCCGCTACATTAATCTTCCAATTTTCCGGATTCTCAGTTATGATTAATCGCTGCATCTGTTGGCTCAATAATTAAAAGGTTTGCATCATATGTTACAATACCAAGCAAAATTGCGTTTACCACTCGCTGGGTATCAACGGCGTAATATTGATTGGTGTCACTGATCGGGTTGGGATCCAATGGATCAGCGATCAGAACTTTATCGTTGGCTTCATCATAGTCACACAAAACCACAAAGTGACCACTTGGCTCTCCTTTGGTATCGTGATACACATTGAGCTCGCCAATTTCTCGTGCGCTTTGATACAAATAGGTTGCACTTAATCCTGTGAGAACAGGCATTCGTTTTTGCAAAAATCTTTTTAATAAATCAGGAGTCAACTCTTCAAAAAACAGCTTTCCGCCAGATTGCAGGTATCTCAAATATGCGTTTGTTGCCTGCTTCAGCTTGTTCGACTTTTTGTGTCGGGATTGTTCTTTCAGCTTTTCAACGATATCTACCTCCAGCTGAAACCAGGTCGGATCAAATACATGTAGATTATAAGTATATATCTGCGTTTTATATCCACGAGCCAATGCATGGTTGGCTAGCATTACCGCAAGGGTTCCCCCACCATTAACTTGTGTGACTTCATCGATCACCCTATTAAGATCTAATTGGTCTCCATAATAGTTGTACACTGCATGTAAGCAGGTGGGCCCGCAACTCACATCTGTTGGCTGAGGTAAAATTTTGATGTATTTTCTTTCTTCTTGCAAAAGCATCCGTGGTATTCTTTTCTATCTTGGACGCTGCATTTACAATAAGTCACATATTTTTTATGAGTAATCAGGCTGAGAAATTAAGTGATGAAGCACTTGTCCTTCGAATGAAAAGTGGTGATCATCGTTATTTTTCTGTCTTTGTAGAACGATATGAAAAATACATTTACAATAAATGCCAATCGTATGTAAAAGACAAGGATGCAGCGTCAGACCTGACCCAGGAAGTATTAATTAAAGTTTTTACTCAGCTAGCCAAATTTAGGGAAGAGGCGAAACTGTCTACATGGCTCTACAGTATCATTTATCATACCTGCATTGATTTCCTGAGATCCAAAAAGAAAAGCACCCATGAGGTAATCACTGAGAAGCTGGCCGATGAGGTATTTGATATAGTGGATCATGACGAGGAAATTCCAGAGGAAAAGACCATTGAAATACTGGAGAGCTTGTTGGACCAAATGACTCCAGAAGGAAAAATGATTTTACTTCTCAAATACAAGGAAAAGCATTCCATTCAGGATATACAGCAATCACTTGGTCTTTCGGAGAGTGCTGTTAAAATGCGTCTAAAGCGAGCTAAAGAAACCATAAATAAGCTATATGGAGAGCAGCTCAAATTGAAATAATGCCGGTGTGACTTTTTTACTATTTCTCGTCAGATCGATAAGGAATAGATAAAATGAAATCGAAGACCCCATATTATGATCAAATCCAATTGCTCATTAATGAGATGGATATTGTATTGGCCAATCTTCAGTCAGAGAGCGTTAGAAACAACCCTAAACTGAGAGATGAGTCAATGAAGCGCATCAATGAAATACAAAAGCAAATCCATGAATTAAAAATCAAGCGGATTGCTTCGGATATGAATTTAGGAGTGATATAATGATACATGCCGCTTATGTGCCTCATTGTCAGATTCTTGAATCGATGGATGTCATCTTTCAAAGAGATTGACATCTAAAACACATAATGGTCGGTATTTAACCTAAATAACTTTGGAGAGAAGTGTATCGATCACTTCTATCACAATCAAAATAATGATGATCCATTCCAGCCTACTGCTTTCCCTGTGGTTGTTGTATGAAAGGTATACATCCAGGTTGTCTCCAACTATCTGCAAGGTAGTCTCCAGCGATTTGTATCGGGAGGCTAGCTCGAAATGCTTCACCAGTTGTTTGTGTAGCTGATCCAAAAATTCATCTTCCCAAGCCACATCGGGACTATCCAAAATGTAAAGATGTTGTGCGATGGTGTTTTTAGTGGAAAGGGTGGTGCCGATAAACTGTAGTGCTTTGCGTTTACTCAGAAGAATTCGGCCCTTTTTACGCATCAGATCCGTGTGATTATTGATGCTACTTAGTATTTGCTCACCCAGGATCGAATAATGATCAATGGTCACTGTTTGTGCGAGGTTCATCATCACCATCTTGTTTACCTTATGATCAAACCTACCGATCGTTAACTCATTAAATCCGATTTGTATCTGCTTTTCGCTTGTGTATTCCACTTTCAGATCATCCTCAACAGGATTAAGTTTGAGGTTGCATCCATAGGTGGTAATACGGTTGATCTCCCATTGCATGTCTCCTTGTTTCATGTTAGAAAAGACCACCACTCCATAATTCAAAATGAACATGTATTGGTGTTCTGCCAATTGATAGTACAATTCTGAGGAACTTCCGGAAATCAATTTGTTTGAGTATTCTTTCCGATAAGATGCTAAGTCAATTTTATCCGCCACCAAATAGGCCGAATAGATATAGGTCCTTTTTCCCGTCATAAACGTCTGATATAGACGTTGGACGAAGCATAAGGAAAAAGTCACTTAATAAGAGGGTGATGTTTTACCTATATAATTTAGGTGGTGTTTTACTCTTCAAAGATTTCAAAAGGAAAATCATGGAGCTCTTCAAAATCTTCACCAGATAGCTTCATTAGGCTGGAAGACATCCGCCAACTCCACTTGATAGTTATTTTCTTACCGGCGTGATGATATCTATTTAAAACCTTAAAGATTTTAAATAAATATCTGAGGGATTCCTTATCAAAAAAATCGAGGCTGAAATAAGCTGTTAGTCGTTCATTTTCTTTTAGGTGCGTCTCTATAAACGTTAAAATTTCATCGTAGTGCGAACTACACTCGTTTCCGACGGACCAGCCTTTCAGCATGCAAATCCCAAGTCGCTCATTTATCTCGAGATCCAGTGATCTGTCGATGTTCATAAATTCATTTTTTCTACTCGCTTAATCGGCTGTAAATCTAACTTTATCAAATGATAATATTTAATCTCATAGGCAAAACGTCAATTTTAAAAGGTGAAATACATTTCAATGTTAAAACACATTAAAAGTGGATGAAATTACGCCTATTTTTAACAGTGATCATTGATTGGGTTAACAAAATGCATTAGAAAAATTTACTTGGCAGAACTATCTAATCCACACAACAGCCCCACTAAAACATTCTTGAATTCTGAGAATTAAGCTGCCTCCTGCCAAACAACACTTCTGAAATTACACTCCTGATTTGCCAGCTCGATACGTAAAGGGTATGGTTTGATGAATACACTCAGCTCATTTAATCCTAGCTCGTCTCCGTGTACTTTAACACCATTTAGCGAGAAGTACTGATCCAATGGTTTCATCTCGTCATCTTCAAAATAATCGTCATATATTTCGAATAAGTGGTCTTCAAGATACGCTCCGAATTGTTGCTTTACTACTTCAATTGAATTAGAGAGATTATCATTAACAAGGTGTTCGCTCTCTCTTTGATTATCATGATTTAGAAGAATTATCTTATTAATAAGTTCTTCCAGCTTTTTTAAGTCCATGTTCTCCATCGTTTATTCAAAAATTCAGGATACTAATATTTCCCCTGATTCAATCAATAAAATTGATCAGGAAACCTCGTTTTCAGGAGAGTGAATTTCTGAAAGTAAGGGTTTAAGTTAAGTACGTAATGAGCAAACGTAAATCACTTAGTCATTTTGAAAGACTCACCCAAAGAAACTCATAATGGCAATACACAAATTAAGACTTCAAACAAAAAACCCTCCGGTCTTTCATCCAGAGGGCACAACTCCAAATTAATGGACTCACTACACTACCTATGTGCTACTCAACTATATCCCATTCTAAACCTCCAACGTACTTGTACTTCACTTTACCTTCGTCATTAATTACGAAAAGGAAAATCCATTCATTATCACACAAGTGACGTATGGAGTCATGTTTTTTCAGAATCTTACTGATCTCATCCACAGGTGCTTCAATGATTACATTCAGGCGCTGAGGCTCATGCTGATAATTATTCCCATCATGCACTGACTGCCAGGGTAGCCCTACCCGTAAGTCTCCGGCAAAGCCCTCCAGCACACCTATTCCACCCACTACATTATGTAGAGTTTTATTGCCAGACCCAAATCGCTTGTTATCCACTGTTGATGCATAATACTGCAGATTGATCCAGCTTGTAACAACCATCGGTGCAGTCATGATTGTCTCCAATACTTCGAACCCCTTATCCTTTTGCCAGCTGTAATTATGCATGAACGCTTTGGCTCCAAAGTCTGCCTGCGAGGTTCTTTCCCTAGGAGCCACTATAAATGAGGAGCATCCTGCCAGCCCCCACTCCGGACGTACTTGTGACCAGTCTTTACTTCGCTGAATAACCTGATCAGAGACATCCCCATTCGTAATATTCATACGATTGGCTCGCTCTTTCCTCGCTTCTTCGCCAGCCAGATTTAGCGAATTTCTAAGTTCGCCTACCAGATCTGAGTGCCATGAAGACAGCTTGACCGAACGATCATAAATCGTAACCTCATCGGTAGTGGTATTGTGCAGCGCTGGTATAAAAACCGTCGATTTTGGAATTTCAATTCCCTCCTTTACCAGCCTTTTTCGAACTTCCGGATCATTTAATACCGTAGCGGCTACTTTCGCATTGGCTTCACCGGAATGCCCTCCGCAAGCGCCACAGTCAAGTCCGGTTGCATGCGGGTTGTTCACCGTAGAGGATCCATGTCCTGTGATCAAAACCACCGGCGCAAAATTATCTGTTAGCGACATAGCTTTCAACGCAGAAGTTGCCATGCTTACTCGGTCGCTCAGGGGAATTCCCATGGATTCACCAATTCCAAGTGCCTCAACTTCTACTTGTTTGTTTGCTATTTGCTTTTTGGTTAATCCCACCTGGTCCGGGTGCGTTACGGGCCTTGTTATTCCCAAAGAATCAGCTATGAGCTTTGGAAGGAAAAACATCCCCAGCGGACTTACAAAACCGAAGCAACTGATCGCTCCTGATCGAAAAGACTTCCATGCCTTCTTGATGTGAAATTGAAACTTCCTTCGATCAATGGCCTCTCTGTTCTCATCCAAATCATTGATTCGTTCTTTAATGGTATAAGAAGGTGCTAACAATACCGGACACTGGTCCTCTCCCTGATCATAAGCGAGTGAGCGATGCTTAATTGGGAAGCCGAAAAAACCAGCAAATCCTAGAGTTTCAATATCCGGGTGGGTAGCTTCAAGCTTTCTCCTGAACAACTCAGACCTCACATCAATACAGAATATAGCCTGAGCCATTGGTATGGATGCTTCTTTAGGACTCGACTTTTGATTATTGATCTTTTCAATGATCATTCGTTGGTTGGCCATGTCAAATGCCTCTTGTAAAATCAGCCTCTGAGCCAGATCTCTGCTTATCTCCTGGTTAAAAATGATGGCACTACTTTCCAGCTTGGCTTGTCTCCACGCTTGATCAAGCTTTTTGTACGGTAGAAGCTTCAGCAAGGTAAGTTCCCATACCAGCATGATGGCCAGGAATTCTTCTAACACCTGGCTTTTTCTACCCTTGAGACCAGCATCCCAATCGATTCGGGCGGCAAACCCAGCCCAACCATTCATTTTCATCAAGAGACTGTTGAGGTAGCTATACAGCATATTCTCTGGCAAATCCAACATCTTCAAAGCGATTGCAGAAGCCTTCAGGTGATCGTCGGGAAGCTGCTTGATAAACTTCCTAAATCCTTTCAACCCCATGGCAGAAGAAGCAAAATCTACTTCAGCCTCGCGCTTCCAAGCTTTAAAGATCGACTTACGTGCCTTAGCGGTATTCCAAATGGCTTGCTTGGTGTCAAAATAGGCAGAGGCCCAAAAGGAAATCCGATCTACCATGAATCTTTGCCATTTCTTACCGTTGATTTCGCTAGCCACATCCACTAGCGTTTTCACGTGTAAATCTCCAGATGCTTCCTCCACTTCATAAATCTCGTGAAGAAAGGTGTCTGCATCATCCTTTTCATAGTCTTCCGAAGCTTTATCCAGTGCTTTCTGTATATCTGTTCGCACTATTCGTCCCTGCCGAATCGCTTCCAGATAAAATGACTTGGGTAAGGTTCCCTCTATTTTACCGGTTTTATGGAGGAAATCAATAGCATCAGCAAATTGGGTATCTGCCATCCCGAGATATGGATTTACTGCCACAAAGTTTTCAAGCGACCACAGTGGTGCAATCCTTTTGGAACCTTTTTGAAGGATTTCTTTTATTTCAGCTTGATTAGCAATTTGATCAGTTTTCATTTTCTTATTGGTTACTTAGAAGTAATTCCTGGCTGGGCAATCTCATCTGGTCTGATTTTTCAGCTTCTTTAGATGACTCAATCTCTTCGTTTACTGAGAGGTTGGCCCATTTAAATTTCTCATGCTTCAAAGAGCCGATTATGCGATCAAAAATCACATTGGCGTATAGGCCATTTCTCAAGTGAACACCCACTCTATATGCTAAATCGGATTTACTCCATTTGAAAGCTATTAATTGGATTAGAAGAATGGTCATGTAAATAGAAACCAAAATCAACGCACTCACTTGAATTGCCAACACGGGCATTTGTACATTAGGCAATTCAGATCCTAGCATAGCTCTTGCTCCATGCTCCAGGGTGAAGAAACTAAGAATGACCCCTATTGTAACCCCGATCGATATGATCATTGCTTTTGGTCTACCGTTGGTATCCACGGTTGCAGCCATCATTTGGCCTAAGCCAAGAACGATAATTGCACCAATAACTATCAAGCTAAAATCAGCCTGGAAATTGAAACCCCAGAAGTAACAGAAGCATGTATATACCACAAGAGGAAACAGAACACTCACACCGACTCGCCAGGCACTACCCAATCTTTTAGGCAGCCGAATCTTTTGAGCTCTAATCTGCTCTACTGCACTTCCAGATGACAAGAATGCATGAGCTTTGTAAAAGGAGTGAGCTACCACATGCAAAATTGCCGCAGAATAAATACCTAATCCACAGAGTAGCAGGGAAAACCCCATATGAGCCACGCTCGAGTAGCCAAGCGATACTTTAACTGATGGCTGTGTGAGATAGACTACAGAAGCAAACATGGCTGTAAACCCACCGATCGCGATGAGCATCACAGAAGCGGTTGTGGATTCAATCATCAGGTATCCGAGCCTTACCATCAAAAATGGACCTGCATTTAACAAGCCAGCATGAAGTAAAGCAGATACAGGAGTTGGCGTTTCAACCACTTCTATCAACCATCCATGTGTTGGAAATTGAGCAGACTTAAGGACTGCCGTTAGTACCAGCAATACGGTCGCCAGGGTAAACTGCGGTGTTAAAACCACTCCTTCCTGAATTTTTGAAAAGATTTCATTTAAATCCCCGGTACTGAATGAAAGGTAGATTAAACCGACTGCTACAAGAAGGCTTATATCTCCAAGTCTAGCTACGATAAACTTCTTTCGTGCTGCAGCTATGGCTTGTGGTCTGCTTCGATAAAAAATCAACAAATAGTGAAGACAAACACTCGTGATTACCCACAAAGCCAGAATCTGAAACAAGTTACCTGATAGGATAAGTAGCTCTACAGAAGCAATGGTGGTAGCTAACCTGCAGAAAAAGACATCCTTTCTTGGGTCACCATCCAGATAATTGGCACTGAACCTCAGTATTACAAATGCCAGGATCGAAATCATTGTGAGCATGGTTACACTCAAAGCATCCAAACGAATGGATAATCCCAATCCTTTGAGCCCGATCAATCCGGATTGAACCGCACCCTGATCGATGACAATGTAGGCACTTATCAATGATATGATTATTCCAATCACACCGACAATCTGAATATGCCTGTTAGTTAGCACTCTTGCTTTTGTCAAATTAAGCAAACACAAACTGGCGAAAACAAACAGCATCAGAGGTGCTAAAACCGGGATGATTGTATATAAATTTTGCATGATTTATTGTTTAGTTATTCAGCTGATGGCTTACCCATTCGTCGCTACACGCCATTTTTCTGACTTATTGCTCGTATTTAATTGAATACTCGCAACCGCGTAGGCAATCATGAAAATGACTGCCGCAGACGAGCCTATTATGGTCCCATAGTTGAATCCTGCTTCCATTAAATTGGATGAAGCAGGCATTTCCAACAGTCTTTCGAGATACGCGCCGACCTTCGCACCAAACGCTCCACCCAGGACAAACCCAATAAGTATGTTCCTTAACTTTTTCATCGATAGCTTTTCTTATTGGATTAATCAGTAATTTCTACTTTCAAAGTGCGCGTATAGGTAATATTTTTACCCAATTTTTCTGCTTCCAGCAAAAAGCTGTGTAGGGTCATCTGAGAGACGCCATCGAGTTCAATTTCATTACCAGAAATACTGATCATTTCCATTTTTTCCTCTTCGCCCTTTTCGTTGACTACTTCCAGAAGAAGATCCTTTAGGCCCGGAGACTGTGCTTGCATTTCTTGCTTAAGCTCGTCTTTCATAGAACTCACTTGTTGATTAGATACATGCATGGAAATTGTCAATTTATCATTGATCGCATTTGAACTTGCAGATCTGTTCTCTGCAGATTTTTTTACTGACTCTGCAACGGGCATTGATTTCATTAAAAGTGACATGTTTAATATTTTTTTTATTTGGTTAAACAACTGCGAATGTAGGAGGTATAATTCATTAATTTTTATTTAATTTTATTATGTATTACATAAACTATAATAAATGAATTACACGCTTCACCAGTTGAGGATCTTTCTTAAAGTATCTGATTTACAGAGCATTACTAAGGCAGCCGAAGAATTACATTTAACACAACCTGCGATCTCAATTCAGCTAAAAAAATTGCAGGAGCAATTTGAATTACCGTTGACAGAAGTCATTGGAAGGCAGCTATATGTCACGGATTTTGGAAAAGAAATTGTAATCAGAAGCCGGAGAATCCTTGAAGAAGCCGATGGAATTAAATATACGATTGATCAATATAAAGGCTTGATGACAGGCAAAATCAAAATTTCTGTAGTTTCAACGGGTAAATATGTAATTCCTTACTTCTTAAAGGAATTTATGGACACTTACCCTGGAGTAGAAATATCAATTGATGTGTCAAATAAGAATAAAGTAATTGAGGGGTTGCATAAAAATGATAGTGACTTTTCGCTGGTATCTGTAGTGCCCGATGAGCTTCATGTGCATGCAGTTGAGCTCATGGATAATCAACTGAATCTTGTAGGTAACCTGGAATACAGAGACAAAATCAAGAGACCGAAAGACCTGGAAAAAGTCACCCTGTTGTTTCGTGAAAAAGGATCTGCCACACGCAATGCAATGGAGCACTATCTGGAGAGCAAGAAAATTAAGGTGAACAAATCAATGGAACTGGTATCCAATGAAGCAGTGAAGCAGGCAATTTTTGCCGGTCTTGGTGTATCTATTGTTCCACTGATCGGGTTAAGAACGGCGCTTGCCAGAGAGCATATCACTTTAATACCACTCCAGGGTCTCCCAGTTATTACACGCTGGAATTTGATTTATAACAAAGGAAAAGTGTTAACCCCTGCCCAAAGCGAGCTGATTGAATTCATGGAGGAAAATAAACAGCGGTTGGTAGATAAGCATTTTAGCTGGGCAAAATAAGTTGACAGCTATTTGAACTCAACGTAATCCACTTCAAAGCTAAAATCACCCGCTCTTTTTTCATTTGTAATAAATCCGATACGAATGATCTCACTTTTGTTATCGTCAGTCATGGATCTTCCCGTAGCATTTCCCATTCGATACTGATCCACCTGTCTCAGGGGAAAGGATAAGGTTTCCCATCCATCTGTATTAGGTAAATTGATTTTGAAGTTTGGATAGTAAAAGCGTTTATCCACCTCCATTTGGAGCGCTATGCGAATTCCAGTGCTTTGATAACGAATGGTTACTTTGGAGTAATTAGAAAGCTCATATTCCTTAAATGGTCCACGAAAAGAAGTAAATCCGCCATTATTCTCTAATGACACTTTACCGTAAAATAATGTCCCATCTTCTGTAAACACACTTTTACCTTTTGACAGACCACCCATAACTCCATCATTCACAATGTACCAGGAATTTAATTCTTCCTTATCAAAATCTATTTTTAAGGTATCACCGAGCAGCACTGCAAAAACCAAAATCACGTATTTCATTATTCAAATTTGAATTTCAACAGTGAACACTATAGATATGTTTGATGAAAAAAGCCAAGGGTTTAATTTTATTGGCAGGAGAGGACCCAAAATGAACAACGAATAAACGACCTTCAATCCCAATAAAAAAAGCCTCAAATTTCTCTGAGGCTTCTTTCTTAGTAGCGGGAGCAGGACTCGAACCTGCGACCTTCGGGTTATGAGCCCGACGAGCTACCAACTGCTCCATCCCGCGATGTGAGCTGCAAAATTAGACAGAATAATCAGAACACCAAAAGAATTTATCCATCCAATTTTATTCTGTTCCAAATATCTAAATATATCTTCCATTCTCCCTCCTCCTTGCGCCAGATCACAACGTACTTTCCACGCCAGTCTGACGTTTGCTCACCGTTAGAAGAAGTTCCCTCATAGTAGCCATAGTCGTATGCTTCATCTCCCCATACTTTAATTTCGACAGGTGTTAATTTGTGATAGGTCGTTTTCCACGATTGCTCAACAGCAGGGTTCCAGTAATTCTTAAGTTCCTCCCCTTCTAAGATGTTTAAATCGGTTGGGAAGATTTTGGCATCTTTCGTGTACATCGAGATCACCTTAGAGCGATCTCCGGCCATCAGGTATTTTGAAAACTGAACAGCCTGTGTTTCGATGGCCTGCACTTCCTTATTTTGAGCCCCAGCACTCGTAAAAATAACCAGAGCTAGTATGGTTGGTATTATACGCATAGTTTTGCTTTTATAAAGATGAAACGAGCTTAGGGCTCATTAATTATCCCACTATGAGCGATGCGACCAATTTTAAATCCGGCTTTGTAAATATCATCGGCCGACCCAATGTAGGTAAGTCCACCCTCCTAAACGCACTAATGAACGAAAAGCTGGCCATCACCAGCAGCAAAGCCCAGACTACCCGCCACCGCATGTTTGGAATCCTCACCAAGGACAACTACCAGATCGTCTTTTCTGATACGCCTGGGGCAATCGATCCGGCATACAAACTGCAAGAAAAAATGATGGGATACGTTCGGCAAGCACTAGAGGATGCAGATGTGATACTCTTCATGGTGGCGCTGGAAGATAAAAACGAATATCCACAGCTCATTGAGATGGCACAGCAGGCTCAGGCTCCCATGATCTTTCTTATTAACAAGACGGATCAAAATAAAGGCTCACAGACGTACGATAAAACCGCCTACTGGAAAGAGTTGTATCCAGATCTGGAGATCATGACCATCTCGGCGCTGGAACAAAAAGGGACAGATGAATTACTGAACAGAATCCTCGAGCTACTTCCTCAGCACCCGGCGTATTTCTCTGAAGATGAGATGACCGACAAGAGCGAGCGATTTATCTGTGCTGAGATCATCCGCGAAAAGATATTCATAAACTACCAGCAAGAGATTCCCTACAGCTCAGAGGTGGTGGTTACCAGCTTCAAAGAAGAAGACAGTATCATCCGCATCGAGGCAGAAATCTATGTAGAGCGCGATAGTCAGAAAGGAATTCTTATTGGGAAGAAGGCAGAGTCTATCAAAAAGGTGGGAACGCAGGCCCGCAAGGACATGGAAGCATTCTTCGGTAAGAAGATCCACCTTCAAACATTTGTAAAAGTTGAAAAGGACTGGCGAAAAGATGACCGAAAATTGAGTAGGTTTGGTTACTAAACAATGTAATCTACTCATGCGACCTTTCGTTCTGCTCCTACTGGCACTTTGCTTTTCAGTTCATACTTCTTTTGCTCCAAAAGCAACACATCATGTTGAGAATCAGCTGACTGAAGTTGATCGACTTTTCTATGTTGGCAAAATATGGGGTTTTCTAAAGTACTACCATCCACTGGTAGCCAAAGGGTCCTACAACTGGGATGAAAAATTGCAAAGCATCATTGAGAAAACTGCCAAATACCAAACCTACACAGAGTTTTCCGACTACATATCCAAATGGATCTACTACATGGGCCAGGTTCCTCCATGTAGCAGTTGTAATAATGTCAACCAGGAAAACCATTTCCTTGAAAATTTTGACCTTTCGTGGACTCAGGATCGCCGCTTTACTGATGAGTTTAGAAAGACCTTTAAAAACATTGAAAGAAATAGATTCCAGGGTAATCATTTTTATCTAACTGAAGGAAAAGCCGAGCAATTTGAACCTAAAAATGAAGGTCCGGATTATAACTTTTTGTGGAAAGAACCCAATCAGCGACTGCTTCCCCTATTTCGATATTGGAATTATATTGAATATTTCTACCCTCATAAGCACCTGACCGATCAGGACTGGGATGATGTGCTCAAAGAAATGATTCCCAAATTTCAGCAGGCAGACACCAAGCTAGCATTTCACCTCGCTATGTTGGAATTGATTGTAAAGGCAGATGACAGTCATGCTGGATTAGTAACACCTGAGCTGGATGAAATGCCATATTATAACTATCTACCTGCCAAGTTCGACTTGATTGAAGGTGAAGTAATCATTACTGAGATCATAGATCGATCAAAGGCGCAGGCAAGCGACTTGCAGGTAGGTGATATACTAAAAACCATCAACGGCCGGTCTGCTGTGGCTATGCATGAGACAAACAGAAAATATATTTGGGGATCGAATGATGCGGTAAAAGATCGAAGCATTTACCACACCCTTTTTATGGGCATAAAAGAGGCCCCACAGGTCACAATTGATCGAAATGGAACGACACGAACAGCAACTCCGACACTATACAAATACGCTGACCTTAGCTATGATGGTGATAATTCAGGAGAAAAATGGACAATCGTAGAAGACTCAGTCGGGTATGTTGACATGGGCAAACTAACAGCGGGCGATGTTGATGCCATGATGAGTGAGCTTATGGAGCAACAATTCATCATTTTTGATTTGAGGAAAAGCCCAAGAGGCACTTATCGGGCTATCTCCAAATATTTAAATCCATCGGACACTGTCTTTGCAAGGTTCGCAAAACCAGATTTAAGCTACCCAGGCAAATTTATCTGGGAAGGTGAGCAAAGATGCGGTTCCCAAAATGCAGATTATTTCAAGGGCAATGTGATATTACTTGTTAATGATGAGACACAAAACAACACAGAATTTGCGGCGATGTGCCTGCAAACAGCTCCCAACGTAACAGTTGTTGGCAACCAAACCGCAGGCACCCTTGGCAATGTTTCCAAATTTGCCATCCTGGGACGATTGTATACTTCTATGACAGCAATTGGTGTGTATTATCCGGATGGAAGTAATGTGCAGCGGGTAGGGATTGTGCCAGATGTGGAAGTGACACCAACAGTGAAGGGTATCCGTGCCGGAAAAGATGAGGTTTTGGATAAAGCCATCGAGATTGCACGTGAAGAGATCGAAAGACTGAAAGAGATAGCTCGACTGGAGGAGCTTGCAAGACAGGCACGTGAGGATTCAATACGAAGAGCCGACTCTCTCAGAATGCAACTACTTCAGATGGATTCATTACAATCTGATTCTTTGCGTCTGGATTCGTTACAAATGAATGGCTTGCCACTTGACTCTCTTGATAGAGATGACTACTGATAGTATCGAAAAAATAGCCGCACTTTCGTTAACAGATTAAATCCTGAATGACAAACTAGGGGTTTGGTGACTGTTTGCCTTAATTTCGCACATTAATTAAAAAATGCGCTGATGGCCAATGTTTTAGCAATTGTAGGCAGACCTAATGTAGGTAAATCCACCCTTTTCAATCGACTGATCGAAAAGAAGCAGGCCATCATGGATAATGAGTCGGGTGTCACCCGAGACCGGCATTATGGCTATGGGGAATGGAATGGTAAAAAATTTACCGTTATTGATACCGGAGGGTATGTGGAGGGATCAGATGACATATTCGAAGGTGCGATTCGAACGCAAGTAAAAGAAGCATTGGAAGAAGCCACAGCCATCCTGTTTATGGTGGACTGTGATACCGGCATGCATGGGCTGGATCAGGATTTTGCCAATGTCATTCGTGAGATTGAAAAGCCCATATACCTGGTAGCCAATAAGGCTGATAACCAGGAAAAACTATTAGCTTCCAATGAGTTTTACTCACTGGGGTTGGATGCACCTCTTTTTGCCATTGCGGCTGCCAGCGGAGCTGGTACCGGAGATTTGTTAGATGAGGTCGTCAAGGGTTTTGATGAGGAAGAAATTGAGAAAGATGATGTTCCTCGTATAGCAATCGTGGGTCGTCCAAATGTCGGAAAGTCTTCGTTTATTAACGCGCTGGTGGGCAAAGAGCGCAGCATTGTGACGGATATAGCTGGCACAACCCGTGATGCAGTAAATACCAGATACAATCTTTTTGGCAAAGACTTTATTCTTACTGATACTGCAGGAATTAGAAAGAAATCTCGGGTTAAAGAAAATATTGAGTTCTATTCCGTATTGAGGGCTGTTCAGGCAATTCAAGACTCAGACGTGTGTATCGTCATGATTGATGCGGAAACTGGCCTGGAATCACAGGATATGAATATCATCGGTCTGGCTCATAAATATAAAAAGGGAATTGTGCTGATGGTGAATAAGTGGGACTTGCAGGATAAAGACTCTAAGACCGCTGACACTTACAGAAAATTTCTCGAAGAAAAACTGGGACCATTGAATTACATACCGGTAATTTTCACTTCCGTGCTAAACAAGCAGCGAATCATGCAAACGCTGGAGCTAGCTCTGCAGGTTTATGAGAACAGATCAAGAAGGATTCCAACATCCAAGCTGAATGAGGTGATGGGAAAAGAGATCGAGAACTATCCTCCTCCTGCTGTCAGGGGTCATTATATCAAGATCAAATACATCACCCAACTACCCACGCATACACCAACGTTTGCCTATTTCTGTAATTTCCCTCAATACATCAAAGAACCTTATCAGCGCTACCTGACCAACAGAATGCGCGAACATTTTGATTTTAGGGGTGTACCAATAAAAATGGTTTTTAGAAAAAAATGACTTCCGAAGAGGTCTTTAGAAAATTTGTTCCCGAAAGTGCAGTCGTTTACTGTGTCAAACTCTATGAAAAGCTTGGCTTTGAGTTTAAAATAAAAAAGGCCAGGCAGACAAAACTGGGGGATTATCGATATAATCCTAAGGCTGAGAGACATACCATCACTGTCAACAATGACCTGAATCCATTTGCCTTTCTGGTAACATATCTCCACGAGGTTGCCCACCTCATCGCTTTTAAGCAATATGGCCGACGGATTCAACCTCACGGTAAAGAGTGGAAAGAGTGCTTTAAGCAGGTATCCATCCCAATGCTCAATGCCGACGTTTTTCACCCAAATGTTTTAAACGCATTAAATAAATACTTTAAAAATCCGAAAGCATCTAGCTGCTCAGATCCTGTGCTTTATCAAATCCTAAAGCAATTTGATGAACCGAACGGTAAAATACTGTTAAAAGATGTTCAGGTAGGAGTTCCCTTTTTCTTTAACAACAAGTCGTTTGTTAAACTAGAAAAGAAAAGAACACGATCCGTTTGTCAGGAGATTGAGACCAAGAAAAAATACCTGATTTCTGAAGTCGCAGAAGTAAAAATGATGGACTCCAAATAAAATCAATAAGTAGCATCATTTTAAGAATAAATTTTACTATTTTAACATTCCTAAAAATCACCGCTGCTGGATGGAATTTGACTTAAGAATAGTATGTCCCAAACAATAGCGGTATATAACTTTAAAGGTGGGGTTGGTAAGACCAGCACAGCACTCAGCCTTGCACACTCCTGGTCACGGGCATTTAAAGTTTTAGTAATCGATTGTGACCCTCAATCCAATCTGACGCAAGTGCTAAGCACTGAACCTACTTCAAGCGCCACTCTTTTTACCCTAGCAAAAAAGATACTTCACAATGAGCAACCCCGAATAGAGCCAATTGTCGTTCATCCATATCTGCATCTCATTCCCGGCGATTATTGCATGGCTGAAATGGAATCAAATACACAGTTCATTTCATTTGGACAAATCATTTTTTATAAGTTACTATCAGCCATCAGACACCAATACGACATTATTTTATTGGATTTCCCTACCCATTTTGGAGTTACTGTGAAATCCTTCATTGCTAACATCGATGGCATTCTGATTCCCGCAACACCGGGCTCATTTTCAGTTTCAGGATTCAAAAAACTACTCGGGTACTTAAATGAGGTTGAAAAAGAAAAGCCACTTAATATCCTTGGGATTTTCTTCAACCTCTACCGGAAACATACGCTGTTTCATCAGAAGATTGTACGTGAAGCTGAGCAAGAACTTGGAAGCCTTATTTTGGATCAACGAATTAGGGAGTCAATTCGTGTGAGCGAAGCAAACGAGCAATGTCAATCATTATACTCTTTCACCGAGCAAAGTGATGTGGCCGAGGATTTTTTGAAATTGAGCGAAGAGGTCATTGCACGAATGAATCGAATGGATCTACCTACAGCACTGGCACAGCTAGAAAAACAGACAGTAACTAAATAGCCAGCCTTCTGGATATCAGCCCATTTACCAGCTCGAAGAACCGAAGCGGGGGTAACGTTCGCCATTTTTCTATCTGAAGACTGCCAGACATATTGATGTAATTGTCAATGTTATACATCTTCATTTCATCAACAATAAAGTCCCGGAAGTTGATACCGGCAATCCACCCGTCTTCCACGTCTTCAAACCATTCTTCATAATAGCAGTCATCACTGCCATGAAAATTCATAATGTTTTCACCTACTAGGGCAAATTTGTTAATGCCGAAAGAAATCATATGCTCGATGATGTTCCTTTTCAGCTGCATGATATCATTATTGAGTGCATCATTCCACTCTCCTATCATTTCAATGACCGCAAATCCCAGCTTGTAGTCCGCGAAAATGATTTTGATATAAAGTGTTTCTGAGCCGAAAAAATCCCAGGCTGGATCAATGTAGTAACCATAGATATTCTCAGAGTAGAGATCATAATTATACTCCTTACCAGCAAAAGGTGAACGATCGTCGTAGCTGGAATTGTAATATTGATTCCAGCGCTCGTATGGAGTAATGGTATGCATTGCTGCAAAGGTAGATGCCGGCCATAGAAACAAAAAACCTCTGACGATATCGTCAGAGGTTTAAATGATTAAGTTAGATGTTTCTTAGAAGTTGATCTGAATACCTGCGTTGAAGTTTCTTGGAAGACCAAGGAAAACTTCTGCATCATCAGCATCATGATCTCCATCGTACGAGTTGAATCGGCTGTTATCGCCAGCATCCTGAATATATAATTCATCAAATGCATTGAAAACGTGCGCAAATACTTGCATTGTAAATCCGGTACCTTTCGTAGGAATGGTATAGAAAGCATGTAAATCAACAACACCATAAGATGGAACTTTCCATGCTTGTGGTCTTTCATTTGCATTTCCATCACCATCTGCATCTTCTAATGCAGTTCTTCCGATTGGATTGAAGTCAGAGTAGAAATCAGCGTAGAATCTGTAATCCGCTTTGAAAGTAAGATTTGGAGTTGGAGTGAATGTACCAGAAAGGTAGAATTGCGTCTGTGGAGCATCTCCTACTTTCAAATCTTTGATGTAAAGTGTCTCAGTAAATCTGTTTAACACATTACCTTCCGCGTCATTTTCGGTAATAGTCACTTCTGTATCATCAGTAAATGTCCAGTTACCAAAAGAAGCAGCTCCATCGATTCTAATGATCTGATTTGGCTTCCATGATGCTTCAATTTCAACCCCAGTATTTCTTTGCTCAATACCCGTTATTAATGCGAAAATATCGTTTCCATCCGGATCTTCTATTTCCTCCTTTTGAGTTCTATTAGACCACAATGTGTTATAGTAATTAGCATTAATTACTATATCTGAACCTAAACGATATGTTAATCCAGCTTCAAATGAGCTGAAATCTTGATTTTCCGGATCGTCGAAAAGGATGAAACTCTCATCATCAATTACTCTATCAAAGTTTGGATTTTGAGAGATGAATCCTGCATTAGCATAGGTGTTCAAGTTGTCATTCACCTTGTACGAAACTCCACCTTTTACCTGATACCCAGTGAATGCGTTAGGATTAATAGTAAGCTTGTTACCGTTCGCAGTACCATCGTCAGACAAGAAGTGATTCTCGTGGCTGTATTTCGTGCTTGTAAATCCAGTTGTCAAAGAAACTGTCAAAGCATCAGTAGTATACGTTCCTTGTGCAAAGGTGCCTATCCAGTCTACAGTATTGGTGTAGTCGTAATCGACTTTATCACCTAATCTTTTTCTGTACTGCCATTCTTGTGTTTCGAATACATTACCTGTGTACCTAAAATAGCTTCCTCCAAGAAGATCTCTTACCTCTCTGAAGTGATCTATAGTAGCCGTTCTCCAATCAACACCAAGTTGTAAGGAGATATTCTCATTCACATCCCAGAATAGCTTTGAAATAGCACCAATCGTATATTGATTGTTTCTACTACTTCTCAAAATACCAATGGATTCTCCATCCTGCTTGGTACCTGAATCAAAATCATTAACCCATGCTTGAGCTGGTCCTTCGTTGATAGCGATTGTTGCATTCCAGTCCCACTCCCATGGAGATGGTCCGAAAAAGAATGGCTGTTGTGTGCCATTTACACCATACGCGTCTTTTCTAATAACTTCACCGAAAGTTCCGGCTCCACCACCGTGACCACCAGACCAATATGCAACAGTTGATAACTGCATATTGTCATTGAATGAGTGATACCAGTTTAAGTTAAATTGTGGCTTGTGGAAAAAGTTTTCTCGCTCAAGGATATAATTCGAGCTTTTTCTGCTTCTGCTACGGGTATTATACATACCCCAGTATTGCTTTCCATTGTATGAAGCATCTACTCCACCGTAGTTTTGGTTGAAACTTCTACCTTGCTCTAAGAAATCATCTGTAGCAGCAACTTCATATCCATCAAGACCAAGCGCGTAATTTCTGTCATAGGTTGCAATATTTTGTCTGTATAGGTTCTGCCCGTGAGACTGTGGTGCCCCCACCAGAAAAGCTTCGAATTTGTTGTTATCATTCAACTGATAAGAAGCACCTAAATAATATGCCCAGGCATCAGTGTAAAGGCCATCGTAAAAACCATCGCCTGTTTTTCTGACAATCGTTCCAGAAATCGCCCACTTATCATCAATGAGACCAGAGTTGAATGTCGCTGTTGTTTTTCTGAAGTTCCAGCTACCCACCTCTTGCTTTATCATGGTTCCTTTACCTCTTGACGCAGGGTCAGTAATGATATTAAGAGTACCACCAATAGAAGGCACTGCTAAGTTTACTGGGCTCATTCCTCTTTGCAACTGAATAGATTGAGCAGCATCACCTAATCCATCCCAGTTTGACCAGTACACCCATCCGTTTTCCATGTCATTAACAGGCACACCATTGATCATGATTGCAACATTTCGTTGGTTGAATCCTCGTACGTTCAATCTTGCATCTCCAGCACCACCACCCTGATTGGTTGAGTAAAATGAAGGAGCAGCATTTAGCACCAAAGGAAGGTCCCTTGAACCAAGGTTTTGCTGAATATCCTTTTTCTCAAGGTCAGTAAAAGTATAAGGTGTTTCTTGTGTTGATCTAGACGCTATAATCTCAAGCGTAGATAATTCAGTAACTCCAGACTCGAGGTTGATCGTTCCCAGATCGGATTGACCATCCTGTAGTCTTAAAACTGAATCCTTGAAACCAACATAACTTACTACTATTACAGAACCACTGGAAGGAACATTTAAACTAAATTCCCCATTGATGTTCGTGATAGTACCAAGTGTAGTACCTTCAATTAAAACAGTAGCTCCTGGTAGACCTTCTCCGGTCTCCGAATCTACCACTTTACCGGTTACGACCCCTTGCGCCATCATTACAAACGCAGTGAGCACAAGCGTCACAGTTAGTAAAATTTTCTTCATGCTTTTAAGTTTTTCAATTTTGGTTTAATAAAGCCTCACAAAAGTAGAATCTATCGTGTTAATAGATGTTTTTTTACGTTTAAATTTTCCCTGAGAATATTTAATAGTTTCTTAACAAAGAAAATTTTGCGTTTTACGAAAAGCCCGAAACCAAATTAATAAAATAAAAATGCAACTAAAAGAAAGACTAGCTTTGATATGCATGAATGGCTGCTCTGACAGACCCATGATCTAACAGGAGGTTTTTAGCTTCTTCGGTAGACACGTTTAGCTTCTCTACAAGTATCTGTATACCTCGCTCCACCAGCTTCTCATTACTGAGCTGCATATCCACCATTTTATTGCCTGAAACATGCCCTAGCTGGACCATAACCGTTGTTGAAATCATGTTTAAAATAAGCTTTTGAGCGGTTCCTGCTTTCATACGCGTGCTTCCGGTGACAAACTCCGGCCCAACCAATGCTTCAATGGGGTGTTCTGAAACACTGGCCAACTCTGTGTCTGAATTGCAGGTAATACATCCGGTCAAACAGCCAAACTCTCGGGCTGATTTTATAGCTCCAATCACATAAGGCGTACGTCCTGAGGCTGCAATTCCTATTACCGTATCAAGAGCTGTAATATCAAACTTCATAACGTCTTCCCAACCCTGTTTTGGATCATCTTCTGCAAACTCTACGGCTTTTCTGATAGCACCATCTCCACCCGCAATAATCCCGATGACTAAATCGTGAGAGACTCCAAACGTAGGCGGACACTCAGAAGCATCAACTATCCCGAGACGACCACTTGTGCCTGCTCCAATATAAAATAATCGCCCGCCCTGTTGCATTCGTGGAATGATTCCCAACACCAATTCTTCAATTTGAGGAATGCACTTCTGCACCACTGATGGAACCGCCTGATCCTCTTTATTAATATTTTTTAATAGCTCTCCAACAGCCATTTTTTCTAAATGATCGTATTTAGAGTCTGACTCTGTAAGTGGTTTTTTAGCCATGCTTTTGATGATATAAAACTAATCCAGCAATGGGTGATTGTACGATGTTTCTAATGAAAAACCCTTGTTCATTTCCTACTTCTCTTAGAATATCTGAAAAATAATGTGCGACCGATCCTGAAAAATGGAATGGCCTATTGTGATATTCTGAGGAATGAAAAAAGGCATCAAAGAAATCGTTGAAGGACTGTTTGATCAATTGGTAGATTTCCGGATGATTTCGATGCTCATGAATAAATGTAGCGAATGAAGCCAGGAAATGATTGGGTTTGGGCTTATTGTATATCTTTTGTATTGCCTGATGAGGAGACAGATTCAATTTTTCCTGAAACGAATAGTTAATTTCTTCAGAGATCTGTCCGCGAAATACCCTGGCTAGCAACTTCTTCCCCAAATAAGCCCCACTCCCCTCATCGCCTAGAATATATCCAAGCGAGGCGCTTACTTTATTTACCGACTGCCCATCATAGAAGCAGGCATTTGCCCCGGTACCAAGGATACATACATTTCCCTCTTCTTTTCCACAGAGACCTCTGGCCACACCCAGTAGGTCATTTTCAACCTTTACATTATCTCCAAAAACATCCCTAAGTGCCTTCTTAACTTCTTCAGCTTGCTCGTCAGTATCTACTCCGGCTGAATAAAAATAGGCAGGTATTCCTTTTTCAATTTCTTTACCAAATGTTTGCGAGATACTCTTTTTCAGATCATTTACATCATGGGTGTAGGCATTAAATCCAATGGTTTCGAACTGTTGAATATTTTCACCTTTCACAACACGCCACTGAGTGCCGGTTCCACCTGCATCACCAACAATGAATAAATCAGCCATTTGCAGCTTTGTAAATTTTCTCAATAATCTCTACGGTCTTAAGTCCCTCTAGGCCATTGGTAGCGATACTACCTCCTTTTTGGAGAACGTCAATCAGGTTTTCGTAAACTCGATCGTGGTTACTCATGCTTCCCTGATATTCACCATATTCATTCGCAGGATTTCCGGCCCTTAGCTCACCGATCCCCTCTCCTTCGAAAGACTGATACTCAAGCTTATTCAAATATTGACCCCCTACTTTTACAGTTCCTCTTTCACCAAAAATGGTAATGGATCCTTCCATATTCTTGGCAAATGAATTGACCGTATAGTTGATAGTACCCAATACACCATTCTTAAACTTTAAAGACACCACCCCGGTATCCTCAAACTCTATCACTTCCTGATGAGCATAATTATGGATAAGTGCTGAAGCCTCCTCCACATCGCCTATCATCCAATAGAGCAAATCGATAAAATGGCTAAACTGAGTGAAGAGTGTTCCACCGTCGAGCTCTTTGGTTCCTTTCCAGTCAGAGTTTTGGTAATAAGCAAAATTGCGATTCCAAAAACAATTGAGCTGCATAGAGTAAATGTCACCGAAAGCCCCCGCATCAATTTTTTCTTTCACAGCCTCAATGGCCGGATTAAACCTGTTTTGTTTAACGATGAACAAGCGTCGATTACATCGCTCGGCGGTTTTAATCATCTCTTCGCAATCAGAGGATGTGAGCGCCATGGGTTTTTCACAAAGCACATGAAAGCCTGCTTTGAGCGCAGCAATACTATGCTTGGCATGCAATCCATTTGGAGAACAGACGGCCACCACATCCATTTCTTTCACTTGTAAAAGCTCATCCTCAGTCGTGAACGATGACACACCATATTCCTCCCCAAGCGAGTTTGCCTTTTCTTCATTTACATCACAGACAGCAACCAGCTCTCCAAGCCTATCAATATGACCAGCATGTCGTCGTGCTATTCGTCCGCACCCGATAATTCCAACTCGAATTTTTTCCATTATTTCTTTATCAATTCCTCTAATTTATCAACCAGCTTTTCATGAGAAAATTTCTCCAATAGAGACATTGTATCCTCTGTATTGGGTTTTCGTTCATTCTCAAATACGTCCTCTAAAAATCCTCTGATTGAATCAATTTCTGAATAAGCCAATATTTCTCCTACATCTTTAGAATTCATCAACTCTCCCAAGTCGCTTCTTCTCTCTCCTAACCCTAAAATCATCCGCTGAGCAGCCAGATACTCGAAAAACTTTACCGGAAGAATCCAATTAGAATTATCAGACTTATTCAATAAAAGAAGCAAAATATCACATTTCCTATATTCATCCTGAATTGATTCATGAGGTAGATACCCTAAAAAATCCACCTTACTTTTTAATTCATTCAATTCGGATATTTCGCCCTTTATCGATTCAGAAACGATTCCACCTATCCGGATTCGAAGTTTGTTGGCAAAGACTTGATTTTCTCTACACATCTGATCCAACAGGTGCCACAACTGACGTGGGTTTCTTAGCTCATTGAGAAGTCCAAAATAGCCAATGGTGAAATGAGACGTATTAGGAATTTCCACTGATTTATTTTGAATAGTGACCCCATTATGGATTACCTCAATTCCTCCAAAAGATTTTGCCAAGCTGGCGCTCACAGTAATGCCAGTGTCGGCAAGATCAAGAACAGCCTTTTCCAACCTCTTATGTATGTTTAATGCCATTGAAGATGTTTTCAGTTTCTCCAGCACATCCCACTTACTCCAGGGGTCTCTAAAATCAGCTAACCATTTTACACCCGTTTTTTTCTTTACTCGTTTACCAATCAAATGCATGCTATGAGGCGGTCCTGTTGTAATTATGGCACCAATCCCTTCTTCTTCAATAAGCTTAATAGCTCGTTTTGCTGCAGGGCGAATCCAAAACAGGCGAGGATCCGGAATAAGCAAGTTTCCACGGATCCATATCATAAGGCTATCCTTAAATGACCTGCCTGACTTTTCCAGCACCAGCCCCTGCTGAACATTTTTGCGATCTTTGTTTCCTGTGAGAGCGTGAAACAGATTGAAAGGCTCCCATATCGGCAACTTGACGACAGGAATATCTTTTACTCGCTCCAGGAGTTTCTCATCACTAATTTCAAACTGTGGATTTTCTGGAGTCAAAACCCATGGTTCCCATCCACGTTTTTTTAGTTGGATGGCAAAATTCATCCATCGCTGCACACCCACTCCCCCACTTGGTGGCCAATAATAGGTTACAATTAAAATTTTGCGGGATGAATCCATAAAGCGATTCGCAAATCAACATAAATCTTCCTTCTCAGGAAAGCTCTTTCTCTATCTGTGCTTTTACTTCTTTAATCTGGCCTGGCTCAAACCAATGAATGTCTTGATACTTTCTAAACCAGGTCAATTGTCGTTTTGCGTATCTTCTACTATTTCTTTTGAGCAGCCTAATGGCCTCCGCTCTGTCATATTCACCATCCATAAACCCGAATATTTCTGAGTACCCAACTGTCTGTAGGGCATTGTGGTCTCTGTATTTATATAAGCTTTCTGCCTCATCAAAAAGTCCCTGCTCAATCATCAAATCCATTCGCTTGTTGATTCGATCGAAAAGTGCTTCCCGATCCATATTTAAACCAATTTTCAAATGATCATAAGGCATCTCCTCAGATTGCTTCCTCCTGAATGAACTAAAAGGTTTTCCAGATCCCCTGATTACTTCCAATGCCCGAATAATTCGCTGACCGTTTTTCTTATCTACCTTTTCATAGTAAGCAGGATCTATTTGTTTCAATTCTTTCAAAAGTGGATCAAGTCCATTTTGTTCAAATTCAATATTTAGCTTTTCCCTGATTGACGGATCGATCTTCGGCATTTCATCAAACCCATCCCAGATCGCTTTCAGGTATAGACCTGATCCACCCACAGCAATAACGGCATCATGCTCTTGATGCAATTTTGCGATTTTCTGTACCGCATCTCTACCATATTCTCCAGCACTGTATGTGTCAGAAATGGAATGCGAATTGATGAAATGATGGGGGGCCATTTTAAGCTCTTCTTCTGTAGGTTTAGCTGTCCCAATAGTCATCTCCTGGTAAAACTGCCTTGAATCAGCCGATACGATTTCAGTGTTCAGCCACTGGGCCAGCTGAATTGACAAGTCGGTCTTGCCTACGGCAGTCGGACCAACGATAGATATTAATATAGGTTTGCTCGAAATTGCCATCTTTTGTAATGGCTAAAATGCCTAATTTTATTGGATATGGCTGAGGTGGAAAACGATATTGATAAGTTAAAAAAGAAGATAGCAAATCTTGAGGCTAAGTTAGACAATACCCAAAGGGACTACTACACGCTTGTCGAAAAGACCAATCAAAACCTTAAAGATCTCTTCGACAACTCCAATGACCTGATCATCATCTTCAAACGAACAGGAGAAATCCGGTTTGCTAATGAGGCTGTGAAAAAGAAACTAGGCTACACTGAGGAAGAGATAACGGACATGAAATTCCTCGAGGCAGTTCACCATGAATATCAAAGAGGAACACTTCAAAATATCTTAAAAATCACTGCCGGCAGTCGATTTGAACGCTTTGAGACTGTTTTAACCTCCAGATCCGGTAAAAACATCTATGTGACCGGAAAGATGACATCCGTATTCGAAAATGATGAGCCAGTGGAGTATCGCTGTGTATTCTATGACATCACTGAGCGGATCAGGGCGGAGAGTGCACAAAGTCTTTATTATCAGATCGCCAATATTACCATTACTGAGAATGATCTGGAGCAGCTATATAAAAATATCTATCATCAGCTAAACCAGATGCTGAAGGTCCAAAACTTCCATATATCTCTAAAAGAAGGGAAAGAGTATAGTCAGGTATTCTGCATCAATGAAAAAGCTGAAGATGAAAGTATAACTCATGATGTAGACCATGCTCTCATGAACTACACCGTTCAGCGCGATCGATCGCTTATCATCTATACGGACGGAATCGAAAAAATCAGCCAGCAAAACAATGTGGATTTTAAAGATCCTATCCCCAAGATCTGGCTTGGGGTAATTATTCGGACAGCCTCCGAAATGGGGGTAATGTCTATCTATAGCTACAAAGATCAGAGTGCTTTTAACAACAAAGATCTTGAGTTATTAGATTATATCGCCGGACAAATAAGTCTGGCAATGGAGCGTCAGCAAAAAGAGGAAAAGATTGAAAATCAGGCAGCCACACTCGGCGCAATTTTCGATAGTAGTACGCATGAGATCTGGTCTGTTGATCGCGTATTTCGATTCACCTCCTTCAATCAGAATTATGAAATTGCTTTTAAAAAGTACTACGGAATCTCACCGAAGGTTGGCACCAGTCTAAAAGAAGTATCAAATAATCATTTAACAGACGAAACCAAAAACTTCTGGACATCAAAATATGAGGAAGCTTTTACCGGAAAGTTTGTCAATTTCCAGACCAACAACCTTGACAAATCAGGGAAGATGGTCTGGCGAGAAGTTTTTGTGAACCCAATTTTTCTTCCAAACGGCAGAATTGAGGAGCTTTCCATCATCGCCAATGACATCACAGAAAAGAAAGAGTCTGAAAGTGCACTCATTGCAAGTGAGGAGAAATTCCGTACGATTTTCGAATCTTTTCAGGACATTTACTTTCGTTGTGACACTGAAGGAATGGTGACCATGATAAGTCCTTCCGTTCAGGAAGTGCTTGGCTATTCTCCGGAAAATGTCCTTCATACCAACGTGTTGGATTATGCAGATCGAAAAAAGCAAGTGCTGGAAATTGGCAGGAGGATTAACCATGAGACGAGGATCAGGAACGTAGAGGGAACATTAAAAACGGCAGATGGAAACAAACTGCAGTTTCTATTTAACATTCGACTCATCAATAAAGACGATGGATCTGTTGAGATCGAAGGCGTGGCTAGAGATATTTCGCAGCTTAAAAAAACCAACGAAGAGCTAATTCGAGCAAAGGAAATGGCAGAGCGTTCGCTAAAGATTAAAGAACGTTTTTTGGCAAATATGAGTCATGAAATCAGAACCCCGATGAACGGTATCATTGGGATGATTGATCTGCTAGCCAGCACCACTTTGGATGAAGAACAGTCAGAGTATGTAAAGACCATCAACAAGTCCTCTCAGACATTACTTAATATTTTGAACGATATACTTGACTTATCAAAAATAGAAGCCGGTAAGATGGACTTGCGCCAGCAACCTGTTCATCTGGTCAAAACGATCGAAAAAGTCTACGATCTCTTCTCTCAGCAAGCTTCATCCAAAGACAACAACCTATATTATCACATAGATGAACGTATACCTGAATGGATTTTAGGTGATGAAACCCGTTTGATTCAGGTACTTTCCAATCTCACATCCAATGCGATCAAATTCAGTGAGAACAAAGGCAACATCAACATGAGCATCCGTTTACAAAAGAAGCGAGGTAAACAATTTGTGTTTAAAGTGTCAATCAAAGATTCCGGTATTGGAATTTCCGAAGAGGATCAAAAGAGTTTGTTCCAAAGCTTCCATCAGTTGGATAACAGTAGTTCCAAAAACTTTGGAGGAACAGGACTTGGACTGGCTATTTCGCGAGAGCTTGTAAAATCAATGAAAGGAGATATAGGCGTTGTGTCTACTCCAGGATTGGGAAGTACTTTTTGGTTCACTTTTATGGCAGAGGAAGTTTCTCCTGACCAGGTAAAAGCAAGTCAGCCCGACAAACCATTCACAAAAGAATTTACTGGCAAGCAGCCCAAAATTCTCTTGGTTGACGATAATGATGTAAATCGAAAAGTGGCAAGCAGTATTATGACTAAATCAGGCTGTCAGGTGAAGGAGGCTCATGATGGATTCGATGCGATAGAAAAGGTAAAAAAAGAGGCCTTTGACCTTATCTTCATGGATATTCAAATGCCGAAAATGGATGGCTTAAAAGCTACCAACAAAGTAAGGAAGCTGTCAAATGGTTCCAATACCCCAATCATCGCAATGACCGCTTATTCTATGGAAGAAGACCGTGAACGCTTCCTGAATGCCGGACTTGATGACTATCTCGCTAAACCTATCAAAGCAGAAATGCTAATTGATAAGATCAAAAAATGGGTTGACTTTAAGCCCATTGAAGTTTCAATTGACTCAATCGCCGAGAAAGCTGAGGATTTAGCCATTAATCAGAATACGCTAAATCAACTTGCTAAGTTTGGTGGGCAGGAGTTGATCGAGGCTACTTTGATGGAGTTTGAAGAAGAGGCAGAGCAACTAGTAAATCATACTGTAACACACCTAAACAATAAGGATTTCAATAAAATGAAGGGAGAACTTCATACCTTAAAAGGCAATGCTGGTACTTTAGGAGTAGAAAAATTATCTAAGCAGGCAGCTTTTATTGAAAAAAGATTAAAAGAAAATAAATTTGAAGGACTGGAAGGGGAAGTTCAAAAGCTAAAAACGCTTTTTCAGGAGTTTAAAGAGAGTAGCCAAAATTTGTTAGTCACCGATGAGTAAGAAAATAATAGTCGCCGAGGATAGCAGTGTTATCCAAAACCTAACCAAAAAAATCCTGACCCAACTCAATTACGAAATTGATTCAGTCAAAAATGGTCAGCAAGTGATAGACCTCCTTGAAAAAGATGATTATGGAATGGTTCTATTAGACATCCATATGCCCGTAATGGATGGGATGGAATGTGCAAGAAAAATCAGGAATATGTCTGGAAGCAATAGAGATATCCCGATCGTTGCAATCACAGGAAATGCGAATAATTATACCATAGAGGATTTTGAAGAGGCTGGTATTAATGCTTTTATCCCCAAACCCCTCAATTACGATTCAGTTGTGGAGATGGTGAAAAAGTATACGGATGACAATTAAATACACGAATCATTTTTTGAACAAGCTGGAGGATATCATGTCCGAAACGGACTATATCCTTCGCTATGAAAAAGGGAACTTCCAGTCGGGCTACTGCATTCTAAATGAAAGCAAAGTTGCTGTTGTTAATAAGTTTTTTGCGTTGGAAGGAAAGGTAAATAGCTTAATTGAAATAATAAGATCCATCAAAGTGGATGTCAATAAACTCAGCGACGGTAACAAAAAACTTTACTCCGAAATCACGAATAATCAACTTCAGTTGTGAAAGTTATCTTTCTGGGTACAGGAACCAGCCAAGGTATTCCGGTCATCGGATGTAAATGTGAGGTGTGCACCTCTGTAGATTACAGGGATAAGCGCTTGCGTGCTTCAATTTTCGTTGAATATGAAGGGGTAAACATCGTTGTGGATACAGGTCCGGATTTCCGGCAACAAATGTTGAGAGAACGGATCGATCAACTGGATGCAGTACTATTCACGCATGCACACAAAGATCATGTCGCTGGATTGGATGATATAAGAAGCTACAATTTTCTCCAGAAAAAGGATATGCCAATCTATGCCACCGATTTTGTTATCGGTCGGTTAGAAAAAGAGTTTGAGTACATCTTTTCTGCAGATGACTACCCGGGCATACCTAGGGTCATCGTAAACCCTATCGAGATCAAGCCCTTCTCTGTTCATGGGAAGGAAATAATTCCGATCGAAGTGATGCACTACAAACTTCCGGTACTAGGTTTCAGGTTTGGGGATTTTACCTACATCACTGATGCTAACTACATCTCAAAAGAAGAGAAGGAAAAGATCAAAGGGTCTAAGGTCATAGTATTAAATGCGCTTCAGAAAAAAAGTCATATCAGTCATTTCAATTTGGAAGAAGCACTGGAGCTGATGGAAGAGCTAAAGCCGGAAAAAGGATACCTTACTCATCTTGGGCATTTAATGGGAACACATAAGGATGTATCAAAAGAATTGCCCGAAAATGTGGAGATTGCATGGGATGGACTGCAATTGTCAATTGACAATTCATAATTGACAATTGGCATGTTCCACAACTACTTCTTCCTTAAACGCCTCGCACCAGAATTAGAAGAAAAGCTAAAAGGCCTCACGTTATTGGAATGCTTCTCACAAAATAAAGACGAGCTCATTTTGGGTTTTGGTGATCCAAGTCAATCATTTTATATCAGAGCAAATCTTGACCCCAATGTTTCGCTGCTCTCCTTTCCTGAGGGTTTTGCGCGAGCAGGAAAAAACAGCGTTGATCTTTTCTCGGAATTGCTAGACAAAGAGGTAACAAATGTTTCCGTTTTTGAATACGAACGCTCGTTTCAAATTGAATTGGGAGACGATGCATTGATCTTTAAAATGCATGCTCGCAGAGCAAACATTCTACATAGCAGAAACAATGAGATCGTAAACATCTTTCGCAAGAACCTAAGTCAGGATTTTGAAATCATTCCTCACGAGCTCAATCAGGATATTGAAATTTCTAAATCAGCATTGGCAGAGCATAATTACGATCCAACATCTTTAATTCCAGCACTGGGTAAGGAAACCAAAATGTATCTGGAACAAACCGGGTACTACGAAAAGCAAAACGCAGCGAAATGGAAGCTTTTCAATCAACTGTTATCACAGCTTGACAGTAATCCGATCTACTTACATGATGGACCATTTATTAGTTTGCTCAATGGTGGCTCACCTGAAAATACTAATTCGGCCGTTACAGCAGCTAATTGGCTGTATAACAAGACCGTCAGAAACTTCTATTTTGAGAAAGAAAAATCTCAAGCGATCAACAAGCTAAAACAAAAGATCAAAAAATCGGAGAACTACATTTCGAAGACAAAGACGAAGCTCCAGCAGGTTGAAAATTCAAGAAGTCCGGAGGAAGTGGCCAATATATTGATGGCCAACCTCAATAGCCTCCAAACAGGACTATCTAAAGCAGTTCTTCATGATTTTTATACGGATGAGCCTATTGAAATTAAGCTCAACCGTGAACTAAGCCCACAGAAAAACGCAGAGAACCTATACCGAAAAGCGAAAAACAGACATCAGGAAATTGATTCACTTAAGGAAAATATTGTGGCCAAAGAAAAGCTCATCGACAAGCTTAGCAGACAGATCCTGCATATTGATGAAATATCTGATACAAAAGAGCTCCGAAAATACCTGAAAGACTATGGATTAGGCCAGAAGGAAAAAGTAAAAAAGGAGCATCTTCCCTACCATGAGTTTGAGTTTGATGGCTGGCAAATCCTGCTGGGCAAGCACGCTAAAGCCAACGACGAACTGACACTAAAGGTAGCCAACAAAAACGACCTCTGGCTGCACGCCAAAGATGTGGCCGGATCGCATGTAGTCGTGCGCGAAAAGCCCGGACAAAACTTCCCAACACATATCATCGAAAAGGCAGCAGCATTGGCTGCCGCAAACTCCAAACGAAAAACAGATACCCTCTGTCCTGTGATATACACACTTAAAAAATTTGTTCGCAAAGCAAAGGGTGCACCGGCCGGTCAGGTTATTGTGGAGAAAGAAGAGGTGGTGATGGTGGAGCCAAAAACAATGTAAATAGCTACTTTCGCCATTCAACATTTTCTACTATGGGTACACTAGAACTAATCGGATGGCTGGGAGCCGGTAGCTTGCTTTTGGGGTTCGCTCTAAACTTATTTCAAAAGATTACGGCCGAATCATCAAGCTATTTGATGTTAAACCTCATTGGTTCAATTCTCCTTTTATATAATGCATACATGAATGGTGCCTTCCCATTCGTAGCAGTCAATTTTGTTTGGGTAGTGTTTTCGGCATTCAAGTTAGTTCAGATGCGACTAAAGGCATGAAGGACGGGACGCAAAGAAGTAATATCAAAATAGGAGCTGAAGTTGAGGTAGTCCAAAAACATCATCAGCACTCAGGTGAATTGACTCACGGTATTGTAAAAAAAATCCTCACAAAATCACCAAATCACCCTCATGGCATAAAAGTCATGCTAGAAAACGGCATTGTTGGAAGAGTGAAAAAAGTACTCTAATCCATTAATTACAAAATACGCTTGTCGTCATATTTCTTGATTGATCGAAAGGTGGTACTGCTCCGTCTTATAATTGATTCTTTAGGCTGTTTTGAGGTATATATTAGTGGAACTAGTTTGAAACAACGAATACCAAAATAACCATGAAGAACCTTTTTAGCTTGTTAATTATCACATGTCTTTGCCTCAACCTTTTCGGTCAGGAAGATTTAAACCATGAGAAAAAGATCTATAAAAATGAAGATGGGAAAGTATATGTAAACAAAGCTCTTCCCTTGTACCTAAGTGTATCAACCAGTCCTGATGGATCGGATAGTGAAGTGCTTGACGGAAAAGATCCTAAGTACAGCAGTCCGATGTACCTGGACTCAGAGGGTTACAACACCATCAGAACCCCCTGGAAGGTAGATCCTGAAACAAAGAAAGTTGTTTACCCAAAGGAAGAGGTAATTTTCGAGCTTTATGCAGACAGCAAATCACCGTCTACTAAAATTTCATATGGGGATGTTAAACTGTCTAATTTGGAAGAAAAGATGGCTCTAGCTGCCACAACTATTACACTCTCGGCTTCAGATGAAATCTCTGGCACCAATTCTATCTATTACTCGTTAAATGGTACTTCCTTTCAGAAATATACCGGACCTATTCCGGTTAATGAAGAAAAAGCCTACACACTTACCTATTACGCAGTAGACAATGTCGGTAATGTAGAGGAAAAGAAAAATGTTTCTCTTCAGGTGGATAATACAGCCCCTGTAACTTCAATGAAGATAGAGGGAGACCTTTCAGAAAATGTGGTCTCTACTCGATCCAGTATCAATCTGGAAGCAAAAGACAATATCTCTGGAGTTTCAAAGATTTTCTATACCATAGATGATGGAAGAACGTATGAGTATTCCTCGCCTGTTTCTATTGCCGCGCTTAGCGAAGGAGAACATACAATCACCTACTTTGCCGTAGATGCAGTTAACAACAACGAAGAGAAGAAAACCTATACTTTCTATTTAGACAAATCGCCACCACGCGTTATTGACGAGATCATTGGTAATACTTTCATTGCCAATGGAAAAGAATATTACTCAGGAAGAACCAAGCTAAAGCTAGTGGCGATGGATAATAAAGCCGGAGTGAAGGAAATTCTTTATTCGATCAATGGAGGAGAATTCAAACTTTATGAGGCTCCATTTTATTTGACAGAGGCTGGAAATCTTAATGTAGAAGTGTTAGCAACAGATAAAGTGAACAACCGGGTTCGGTCTAAAGAATTCTCTGACAAAAACAACTTGTTAAACTATGTTGATCTATCGGGCCCTAGCTTGAATTACGATGTTGTCGGACCATCTTTTTCTTTGAAAGATACCGTCTACATAACCAAAGAAACTACCATCTCATTACGAGGAACCGATAAAGATTCTGGATTTAAAGAAATCGATTATCAGGTAGACAATGGAACAGTCGAAACCTATTCTGAGCCTTTTAAAATAGAAAGTGAAGGACTACACATTGTTACCTATAATGGATATGATAACCTATCAAACTCTAGTACAGAGTCGATTCTATGCATCGTTGATAACAGTGGACCTGTCGTATATAATCGTTTTAGTATAGATTCGAATAAATCTAAGATGATTGATGGTGAGAGTGTTGATGTTTATCCTCCTCACGTGTTACTTTTCTTGTCTTCTACTGATGGTAAAGCTGGACTTGATAAGATTAGCTTCCAGGTAAATGGTGGAGCTATGCAACCCTACAGAAGCTTGATAGAAAACTTCAAAAAAGATACCCTTTACGAAATAAACGTTTTAGTTGTTGATAAACTTGGAAATGAAAATCAACAAGAAATACGATTCTATATTGAATAATGAATCTTAAATTTGAATTATGAAAACTTTAAGCAAAGCTGTGCTCTTGTGTGCAGCTTTCTTTACCGCCTTTTTTTCTAATGCTCAAGACCTAAGTGAAGAGACTCAGAGTCAGCTCTCTCATTATGAGCAAGCATTGGAAGTTGCATTGAGTGAAAACCAATACGACAATGCTGCTGGTATTTGTGGTAAGGTAGCCTACATCTATTGGGACAATAGAGTATATGGAGAGGCAATCTCTTACTTCGAAAAGTCCATTGATTTCAATCAAAAGGTCAATAACAAAAACGGAATGAAGAGTGCCTACTATAACCTTGGGCTTCTTCGCATAGATAATCAGCAATACGAGCAAGCACTTTCGGATTTCAATAATGGTATTGTGCTTGCAAAGGAATTAAACCAAAAGAACCATGTACTTTCCGGACTGATAAACGCTGCTTCGGTAAGTCAAAGCCTAGGCCAAAATCAAGAGGCCATAAATCTTGCTTCGGAGGCTTTGGATATCGCTAAAGAGTTAGAAAACATTAATCTAACCAAAAGGTGCTACGGCATTCTTTACGAAAGCTACCAGTCCATTGGAGATTCGGAAAAATCCATTGAGTATTTTGATCTCTACTCTACCGTAGACAGGTTTTTGAGAAATGAACAGGAAAAGAAAATAAAAGCTGAAACTGAACAACAGGTAGCAGCTATAGCCAGCCAGAAGGCACAAACGGATAAAGCGCTGCAAAGTAGCAACTTGAAGCTACAGGTTGCAGAAGACTCACTTCAAAGAGCACGAGAGATCACTGAACGTCAGCGATTGCAGCTAAAATTAAATGAGGTGACTTTGAGGGAACAGGAGGCCCAGTTAGAAAATGAGCGTCTGATCAGAAACGGCCTCATTATCATCACATGCCTCACTTTACTGTTCTTGATTATCCTCTATATCCAGTACAGACAAAAGCGGAAGAAAAACATCTTGCTGAGTCAACAAAACGAACAAATAAAAAGCCAGAAAGAAGAAATTGAAAGGCAGGGCGCAAACCTCACCATTAAAAATGAGGAGCTATCTGCGGTGAATAAGGAGAAGAATTTGATGATGAGTATGGTAGCTCATGATCTTAAAAAACCGATCAATGATTTAACTTCATTGTCTGAAATACTGGAGCAATACAAGGATAAGCTACCAGAAGACTTTAATCGCCTTGTTAGTGTCTTAAAAAAATCTTCAAGTGGATACCGTGAGATGGTCCATAAAATTCTGGACGCTGGAGCAATTGAAAGTCGAAAACTCAATGTAGTTGAAGAGAAACTCAACATACGAGATATACTAGAGGACAATGCACAATCTCAAAGCTTGTCTGCTGGAGAGAAAGATATTTCATTTGATCTTGAGAAAATCCCAGACGAATCTTTCATCAAAGGGGATCGTGTGTATCTAACTCAAGCAATAGAGAATGTACTTTACAATGCTGTAAAATATTCTCCAAAAGGATCCATTATTGAGCTAGGAGCCAATGCTTCGAATGGCCAGCATTACGAAATATTTGTAAAAGATCACGGACCAGGGATTGGTAAGGAAGATCAAAAGTATCTCTTTGAAACCTTTAAGGTTCTAAAAAATGGAGATTTTGAGTCAACCGGTCTTGGGTTATCTATCTCCAAGAAGTATATAGAGGCGATGAAAGGAAGTATCAGATGTGAAAGCAAAGAAGGTGACGGAACGACCTTTTATATGGAACTTCCCAAATGGGATAACTAAATCCATTCTACCACTTCACAGCTCCTCTTATTCATTCCTAATAATTCCTAATATTTGCTATTTTACGGAACTAGGTTAGTTTTTAATAAACCGTCAAATAGTATATAAATGGAAACTACACCCAAAGGGGGTATTCAAGGATTAATTGAAAATTGGCAGAGTGATTTAATCGCTGCTGTGAGTGTTGCACTTATTGCCTTACCCCTTTCATTGGGTATTGCATTGGCCGCAGGAGCACCTGCCATGGCAGGTATCATTTCAGCAGTTGTTGGTGGCGTGGTGACAACCTTTTATCGGGGTGGCCATGTGTCCGTAAACGGACCTGCAAAGGGAGTTATTGGTGTTATATTATTGGGTATTGCTTTGATGGATGATGGTTCTGGCCAGGCCTTCAATTACATATTGGCAGCAGTGGTTGTTTCAGGAGCCATTCAGGCAGTATTAGGGTTATTAAAATTGGGTCGTTTAGCGGAGATCTTCCATTCTTCTGTCATTCATGGCATTTTGGCAGCAATTGGGATAATCATTTTTGCAAAACAAATTCATGTTGCTATGGGCACACAATCTGATAGCCCGAGCATTATACAAAACCTCATCGATGCGGTTGTATTGTTACCTCAAGCTAATCCTTTTGTATTGATTATTTCGTTGGTTGGATTGCTTCTATTATTGTTCAACTCCAAAATTAATAATCGGTTTTTCCATTTTTTACCTGCACCGATGTGGGTCATAGCTCTTTCCATACCTTTTGCATATACCTTCAATTTCTTTGACAAACACACACTTTCATTCATTGGGAAAGCATACGAGGTAGGGCCTCATCTGCTGTTGGACATTCCTGATTCTATTTTGGATTCCATCATGCATCCCAATTTCAGCAAGGTTGACACGCTTGAATTCTGGACAACCGTCTTTTCCATTTTGATTATAACAAGTATTGAATCCTTGGCTATCGCCAAAGCTGTAGACAAAATTGACCCTTACAAGAGAAAGACGGATTTAAATAAGGATTTGACAGGAATTGGTTTGAGTACGATGGCAGCAGGTTTCATTGGCGGTTTGCCAATCATTGCCGTGATTATACGCAGCACAGTCAACATCCATAATGGTGCGAAAACAAAGTGGTCTAATTTGTATCAGGGGCTATTGTTGCTAATCTTCATTGTGGTTTTGAGCCCTATAATGAGTCAAGTGCCATTATGCGCTTTTGCCATTCTGCTTGTTTACACTGGATTCAAGCTGGCATCCCCAGCAGTCTTCAAACAAGCTTATGATCAGGGGACTGAGCAATTACTCTTCTTTGTCGGGACAATGATTTTGACCCTTTACACCAATCTATTAATTGGTTTACTTGGTGGATTATTACTGGCACTGATTACCCACATGCTATTAGCAAGACTATCGATTCCACAATTCTTTAATATGGTTTATCACTCGCGTACAAAATTGATCAAGCGACCAGAGGGCGGTTTCGACCTTAAAATCAGAGGCATTGCTAATTTCCTGGGCATCTTGAAGGTAGACAAGTTGGTGGCACAAATTCCACCCGGGGCAGATGTTAATATCGATTTATCAGAAACACGATTGGTGGGTATGACCTATATGGACTACCTGGTAGAATTTTTAAAGATGCAAAGGGATACGGGCGGTAATGTTTTTATAACAGGATTGGATTCGCATGTATCATCATCAACGTATAACAGAGCCCTGAAAATTAGCTTAACAAGCTCTGCTAAATTATCGCAGAGGCAAAAACGATTACGAAACTTAGCTACTAAGAATGATTATCAATACAACAGTCAAGTGGATTGGAATACGGTTTATCTTAAGAGATTCCACTTTTTTGAGATTAGACCAATTGAAGGGAAATCCAATACACTTAAAGGAACATATGAAGATTTGGATGTATCCTGGGAAATTGCTGATATAACCTTCAATGAGGGCCAGGCTTTTACAGCTGAGACGTTTAATACAACACTTATGGTCTTAAAATTGAACAAAAAAATACCCGTATTCACACTAGACAAGGAAGGAGTATTTGAAAGAATTTTTGATCGGGTTATGGCTCTTACAGGGTATAAAGACATTGATTTTGATTTGTATCCAGATTTTTCCAGAAAATTTCTTCTCATGGGAAATAATGAATCAGAGATTCGATCATTTTTTACAGATGAAATCATACGTTTTTTCGAAAATCAACAGATTTATCATCTGGAAAGCAATGGGGAGGCACTACTCATTTTTAATAAAATAAAACTGGCGCGTACAGATGAAACGCTTGATTTCATCAATTATGGCAAAGAGCTGGCCACTTTATTAGCAAAAACACCCTAAACATTTTTCCATAATCCGGTCTCTGCAGAACTAAAATTGATGTATCCTGAAAAGTCACTGGATACCGATTTTCAACACAGAATCTGTTTTTTCGCTAATCTTGAATTGATCTGACAACCGATAGCCAATGACCCATACAATTTGATCATCCGATTCAATGACCATTACTGATTTCTTTCTGGATAAGGGCACTTTTTCATCAATCAGGAAATCGCTGATTTTTTTCTGTCCTCTCATACCCAGCGGCCGAAATTTATCTCCCTCTTTCCAGTATCGAACCTTTAGCGGGAATTGAACCTTCATTTTATCCAAAAAAACAACTTTTTCAGAACCGAAAACAACTTCTGATTTCGGTATGTCTACAACAGAAAAATCCTTCCCGTCAAAAGAGTAATGACCGGGCTCCTTTATTAGTAATTCTCCTGAAACACCTGCACGATTCTTATCGATAAAAATTGATTCACGATCCATGGAGAGGATATGGGTTCCCTCCTGAAATATTTTGCCAGATTTTCCCCTGGCCTCAAATATCTCCTTCGCAGTAGTATAGTTAAAACCATAATCAGACAAAATTTCCGCTAAAATCAACACATCCGAAGCATTTGAAATCCATTGCAAATCCAACCTCCAACTCTCACTCTCTTGATGTAAATGATGGTTCTTAATTTCCATCACTTTACTGGCCACCAAATCAGAAGCAAAACCTAAACGCTCAGAGGTATTTCTAAATGTTTTTAATAACGAAGGGTTAAGTTTTTTCAATTCAGGGATCACGTCATGACGGATCAGGTTTCTATCATAATCTGTAGTTTCGTTGCTTGCGTCTTCTCTCCATTCCAGCCCACTATCCATAGCGTACATATGCAAAGCACTTTTTTCAGAGAATAAAAGCGGTCGGATAATTCGATCATTTTTGACTAAAATACCTGAAGCTCCTTTAATTCCTGTCCCTCTTACAAGGTTAAGCAAGATCGTTTCCAGTGAATCATTCAGGTGATGTGCTGTTGCTACTTTATCCAGCTTATGCTCCAGTAAAAGTTCGCTAAACCATTGATAGCGCACATTTCTAGCTTCTAATTGAATAGATCCATTCCCTAAATCGAACGATTTTACATAACAATTCACATCATTTTGGTCGGCCCACTCTAATACGAACGCTTCATCCTCATCAGACTCCTCACCTCTTAAACCAAAATTGCAATGAGCAATTTCAATGTCATACCCTCCTTTAAGAAATAAGTCTGTCATGACCATGGAATCAAGTCCGCCACTCACTGCCAGCAATATTTTTTCATCATTCTCAATCAAATGATTGGATCGAATGAAATCATGGAACTGTTTTTGTAAAGAATGCACAACTCGATCAGTTAATTTTGCCGAATGCGGAAGTTACTCCAAACCATTTTAGTCTTCTCACTTTTACTCCTCTGCTGGAACACACAAGCCCAGAAGAAAGATCGCATCAAATACAAAGCTGAAGATTTATATGAATTTCGTAAAAATGGAGAAAAAATCAGAAGACTGATTGGCAATGTGGTATTTGCCCAGGAAACAACCACCATGTATTGCGACAGCTCCTACTATTATGTAGATGACAATGTGATGGAGGCTTTCGGTCATGTGAAGATCATTGATGACTCTGTGACAATTACCTCAAGAAAACTGATCTATAATGGGCAGGATCGAACGGCAAAACTCCGTCAAAATGTGATTTATACCAAAGCAGATCAAAGATTAACAACCGACTTCCTTGATTACAACATGGATACAGAGGAAGGCCAATACTTCAATGGAGGTAAGCTTAAAGATTCTGTGAATGTATTGACAAGTAAAACCGGATACTATTACGGTTTGCAGAAATATGCACTTTTCTATTCGGACGTAGTGCTTGTCGCTCCTGATTATACGCTTAAGTCCGACACATTGCGATACAACATCCGTCCTAAGATCGCCATCACAGAAGGAAAGACAACCATCATCACCGAAGATGAATCAATCCTGCATGCTAAGGGAGGAACATTCCGTACACGAATGGATCAATCCGAATTCGTGGAAGGAACCGTGGAAACAACAGATTACTATATGGAAGGCGATGAGCTTTTCTTTGATGATCTCAAAAAATATTATGATGCCAGCGGTAATGTAAAACTCACTTCGAAAGAAGACGATGTGGTCATTACAGGAGATGATGGATTCGCTGACAAGGCCAACGGCATAAGTAAAGTATATGGGAACGCACTTATGCGTCGTTTTCTTCGAGAAGACACATTGTATCTGGCAGCAGACACGCTGGTTTCAATAGAAAGCGAATACGATTCAGCGAAGCGAATACTAGCATATCATAATGTGCGTATCTGGAAACAAAACCTCCAGGGGCTAGCTGATTCAGCTTCTTATTTTTTGCAAGACTCATTGCTCTATTTCTATAAAGATCCCATTTTTTGGAATCTCAAAAACCAGCTACAGGGTGATACAATTGTAATGGAAGTGACTGAGAAGGAGATCAAAACCATGTCACTCCTTCAAAAAGCTTTCCTTGCCACAGAGGATACCCTTAACAATTATAACCAGATCAAAGGAAGAACCATGCAGGCTCATTTTGAGCGATCTAAGATCAAGCGAATTGATGTGAATGGAAATGGTGAGAGTATCTATTATGTGCTGGATGATGACGATCCTAATGAAATTATAACACTTGGAATGAATCGTATTCTTTGTAGTGACATGACCATTCGTTTTGTCGATGAGGAACTGGATAATATTTCATTTTATATCAAGCCTGAAGCGAGATTTATCCCTCCACATGAACTAACTCCAGGTGTGCAGAGGCTTGATGGATTTGAATGGAGAGGCGATGAAAGGCCCTCATTGGAAGACCTTTTAACTACTCCTTTGCCATCGTCAGAAATGGAGGATACACCAAAAAAATTGCCCCCACCAGAAAAGCTAAACATCGAGGGTATCAATGAAAAAAGAAAACAAACGTTAAAAAGCATTAAGAACGATGGTGAATGATTGCGGCGTTGTTTCCGTTTAAGCCATAAGTCCTTAGTTTTGCCGACCTATTAAAAAATTATGAGGGAAATTCGAATTCTAATCTTGTTCATTGTTGCTGTCGCTGCACTTGGTAGTTGCAAGTTTCGCAAGATTCAAAAAAGTGGAGACTGGAAAGTAAAATACGAAGCAGCCCTTCAATATTACGAAGAGGAAGATTACCATCGAACCATTCTTTTACTTGAGGATATTCTTCCAATTATTAGAGGGACGGAAGAAGCCGAGTTAGGAAACTTCTACCTTGCTTACAGTTACTATTACCAAAAACAATATATCCTCAGTGCTCACCACTTCGAAGAATTTGTTAGAATCTACGGCCGATCCGATTATGTGATGGAGGCTGCATACATGCATGCTTATTCGTTATATCTGCAATCACCAGACTATCAGTTGGACCAAACGGTGACCTATGAAGCTGTAGCAGCGATGCAAAATTTCATCAATAAATATCCCAGATCAGAATATGCTGAGGATGCAGATAGGATCATTGATGACATGCAGGAAAAACTGGAAAAGAAGGCCTATGAACAGTGTAAGCTTTACTATAAGCTGAGAAGATATAAGTCAGCTTTAGTGGTTTACGACAACTTTGCTGATGATTTTCCTGATTCGGAATACAATGAAGAAATTGCGTATTTAAGAATAGAAACTTCCTTCGACTATGCTGAGGAAAGCATCTCTTCAAAGCAAAAAGAGCGATACCAAAACGCAATTGATCACTACCTGGAGTTTATCGACAAATATCCAAATAGTGAGTACATAAAAGATGCAGAGAAGATTTATGCAAAAAGCATAGAAGAAATTACTAAATTTGCAGATTCAAAATAATTAGAGCGAAATGCAGCAGATAAATTCATCACTTATTACCCGAGACAATCAGGAGATTCTAGAGCCTACCGGCAACCTATATGAGTCTTTGGTAATTATTGCCAAGCGAGCGAGACAAATCAGCGCAAATCAAAAAGAAGAGCTTAACGCTAAACTTGCTGAGTTTGCTTCTTCAGTTGACAACCTGGAAGAGATCTTCGAAAACAGAGAGCAAATTGAAATCTCTAAATTCTACGAGCGTATGCCAAAGCCTACTACCATGGCAATCGAAGAATTCTTAAATGGTGAATTAAATTTCAGATTACCTGAAGAAGAACAAGAGTCTGGTTCAGAATTAGCATAAATTAGTCGCCATGTTGGCGGGTAAAAAAATATTATTAGCGGTTTGTGGGTCCATCGCGGCTTATAAAACCGCTTTTTTTGTGCGTTTGCTCAAAAAGGAAGGGGCAGAAGTCAAAGTGATCATGACAGAGAGCGCCAAAGACTTTATTACTCCTCTCACACTGGCTACTCTTTCCAAAAACCCTGTCTACTCCGAATACTTTGATGAAAAAAGTGGGGAGTGGCACAACCATGTTGAACTGGGAATGTGGGCTGACCTGATGCTGATTGCACCCCTGAGTGCGAATACTCTGGGTAAAATGGCGAATGGCATTTGTGATAATCTGCTTTTAGCAACTTACCTCTCCGCAAAATGTCCGGTCATGGTGGCGCCAGCAATGGATCTGGATATGTACCAACATCCAACGACTCAAGAAAACCTTAAAAAACTTCAGTCATTCGGAAACGAGGTGATTGAAGCCCGAGATGGTGAGCTTGCCAGCGGACTGTCCGGGCAAGGAAGAATGGCAGAACCTGAAGAGTTGCTGGAAATTGTAAAAAAAAAGCTCGCTAATTCCGAAGCACTAAAAGGAAAAAAGGTACTTATCACCTCGGGTCCTACTTTTGAGTCGATTGACCCGGTACGGTTTATTGGAAATCATTCGTCCGGAAAGATGGGAACCGCCATCGCTAATGCATTTAGAAATGCCGGAGCAGAGATCACCATGATTTCTGGTCCTGCAGATTTCTTTCCACAGCATGGAGAAGTAATTAAAGTGCAATCTGCAAACGAAATGCTGGCAGAAGGGGAAAAACACCACGCCAATGCAGACATTGTTGTGTTTGCTGCTGCCGTTGCTGATTACCGACCAAAAGAACCAGCCAAGGAAAAAATCAAAAAAAGTGAAGACAACCTTCACATTGAGTTAGTAAAGAATCCGGATATTGCAGCCACACTTGGCGCAAATAAAAAGACGCAATATCACGTTGGGTTTGCATTGGAAACAAACAATGAGATTGTCAATGCAAAGGAGAAGCTAAAGAAGAAAAATTTTGATCTGATCGTACTCAATTCACTCAATGACCAGGGGGCTGGCTTTCAGCAAGACACCAATAAAGTTACCTTCTTTGATAAAGACAATAACGAACAAAAATTTGAGTTGAAGAGTAAGGCCGAAGTAGCAGAGGATATCGTAAAATACGTCATAAAGCACCTTTAAATGAGATTTTCAGGAATACTACTCGTTCTTATTGTTACCACATCTTTTTCTCAGGAACTCAACTGCCGGGTGATTGTCAATGCACAACAGGTGCAAACCACCGAACGAGCCGTGTTTACTGAAATGGAAACGGAATTTGCCCAGTTTCTCAACACCACCAAGTGGACCAATGACGAGTTTGAGGAGGAAGAAGTCATCAACTGTAATCTGGTGATCACTATTTCTGAAATGCCCAGCATTGGGGTATTTAAAGCTTCTGTGCAGGTACTTTCCAGCCGACCTGTGTATGGCACTGGGTATGAATCCGTCATTCTAAACTTCGCAGACAGAGATTGGGAGTTTGAATATGTGCAGGCACAGCCGCTTCGATTCAATGAAAACACCTTTACCAGCAACATCACCTCCATGCTGGCATACTATGCCTATATGATCATTGGTTTTGATTATGACACCTTCTCTGAGATGGGCGGTACACCGCATTTTCAAAACGCTTTCAAAATCGTGAACAATGCACAGCAAACAAATTACACTGGTTGGCAGCAGTTCAATAGTGTACGAAACAGGTACTGGCTGGTTGAAAATGTTCAGAATCCACAACTAGAACCAATTAGAGAAGCATTGTATATCTACCATCGTCAAGGGCTAGACATAATGGCGGACGATCGGGAGCAGGCAGAAAAAAATATTCTGGATGCTCTATCAAAAGTTCAGCGTGCAAATCGGGCACGCCCACGCTCCATCCTGACTATTGCTTTTATGGATGCTAAATCTGGTGAGCTCATCCAGATTTTCTCAGAATCCAGCCTCGCAACACGCAGACAAGCCTACAATCTCTTAAGCAATATTGACCCTGCAAGAACGGATGAGTACAAGGCATTAATTCAGTAGTCTCTTACATATCTTTGTGACCCATTTATGATCAAGTCACTGCAGATAAAGAACTACGCACTCATCCGCGAGCTGGAGATGTCCCCATCTTCTCACCTGAACATCATTACTGGTGAGACCGGCGCAGGAAAATCCATCATGCTGGGTGCGGTGGGTTTGCTTTTGGGCAAGAGAGCTGATACCAAAGTGCTACTTGATGAAAATCAGAAATGCATTGTTGAAGGGGTATTCGATATTTCCTCATACGCTTTAGAAAAAATCTTCGAACAAGAAGACCTTGACAATGAGACCGAATGTGTTATCCGTCGGGAGATCAGTCCTTCCGGAAAATCCCGTGCTTTTGTAAACGACACACCAACCAACCTCAGTGCTTTGAAGTCCATCGGTGAAAAACTGATGGATGTACACTCGCAGCATGAATCATTGCAGTTGGGGAAAAATATGTACCAGCTCAATGCACTGGACGCATTTGCAGCACATCCTGAATTGATTACTAATTATCAGGAAGCATACAGAACCTATGCATCTGCTAAAAAACGATTAGAGAAACTGGAAACACTTGCAGCTCAAAGTGCCGAAGATGCAGACTATAAGCAGTTTTTACTGAACGAACTACAAGAAGCAAACCTGGATGATCTAAATCAGGAAGAGCTAGAAAAAGAGCTGGAAGTACTCGAAAATGCCGAAGACATAAAGCTCAAGCTATCTCAGTCCATACATATGTTGGATGCGTCTGAGGTAGCCATTTTACAACAGCTCAATGAGTCTAAATCCCTCCTCCACTCCATCGCATCCTTCTCCAAAGATTTGGAGGACTTGAGCGAGCGGATGGAAAGTGCTTCCATCGAACTAGCTGATATTTCGAATGAGATGCAGCGCGTGCAGGATCAAGTGGAGCATGATCCGGAAAAAATCCAGGAACTAAAGGATCAACTGGATCTGCTTTTCAGATTACAGAAAAAGCACACGGTTCTTACAGTGGAGGAGCTAGTCAACATTCGAAACGAACTGGATGAAAGCCTGAGCCAGGTTGCGAACCTTGACAATGACATTGCGAAAGCAAAGAAAGAGATGGAAAGTGCAGAAAAAGCGATGCAGGAAAAGGGTGGCAAACTCACTGAGTCTCGGAAGCTATCCGCTCTTAATTTCTCTGATGAGATCGAAAAAATCATTCATCAGATCGGCATTGAAAATGGTACGGTAGAGATCAAAGTGAATCCAACTGAGCCTTCCATACACGGACTGGACACCATTGAAATGCTGTTTAGTGCCAATAAAGGCATCAAACCTCAGGAGCTGAAAGAAGTAGCCTCCGGAGGAGAATTCTCCAGACTGATTTTTGCGGTGAAATATTTGATCGCAGATAAGACCGCCATGCCGACCATCATTTTTGATGAAATTGACACGGGGGTTTCTGGTGAGGTGGCACTTCAAATGATTCGCATGATGAAACACATGGCTAAAAATCATCAGGTGATCAGTATCAGTCACTTACCGCAGTTTGCAGCCGGAGGTGATGCACATTACTATGTATACAAAGATCACACTTCTGACCGCTCCGTCAGCCGAATCAAAAAATTAGCAGACGAAGATCGTGTCACCGAAATCGCCAAAATGATCGGGGGAGAAAATCCAGGTACCTCAGCAATGGAAAGCGCGAAGGAGTTACTTCAGCTGTGAACATTCCCCCTTAAAAAAGGAGGTTTAGTTCACAATCGCCGCATGCAGCGAAAAGACAAAATTACGTGATGGAATTGTGGGATGGCTGGATTGATTTTGTCATGATTTTTTGCTTCGTTTTTCATCTAGGAAAAATGAAGAGCCTCCCCGGCTTGAGGGGATAATCAAAAAAACTCTTATTAAAAGTCTATGTCTTTAAATCAACATCTATTTTTACGGAAATTTAAATTCTAAAACACGCCTGCCTTTGGCGGCAGAAGGTTCAGAATGACAACCAATTGAAATTAATACCATGTCAAATAATCTACTAAAAGGAAAAAGAGGAATCATCTCAGGAGCACTGGATCAAAACTCCATCGCCTGGAAAGTGGCTGAAAAAGCACACGAACAAGGAGCCACATTTACATTGACCAACGCCCCGATCGCCATGCGAATGGGTGAGATCAATAAACTCGGTGAAAAATGTGGGGCAGAAATCATCCCAGCGGATGCTACCTCCATGGAAGATCTGGAAAACCTATTCACCAAATCTCAGGAAACATTGGGTGGAAAAATCGATTTCGTACTTCACTCCATCGGCATGAGCCCGAACGTTAGAAAAGGCAAAGACTATGGTGACCTGAACTACGACTGGTTCCAGAAAACATTAGACGTTTCTGCACTCTCTTTCCATAAGATGATGCAAACTGCAGAGAAGCTGGATGCCATGAACGAATGGGGATCCATCCTTGGTCTTTCTTACATCGCAGCACAACGCACCTTTCCCGATTACTCGGATATGGCTCAGGCCAAAGCTTTGTTGGAGTCCATTGCCAGGAGCTATGGCTATCGATTTGGCGTAAGCAAGAAAGTACGAGTGAATACTATCTCCCAGTCTCCTACCATGACAACTGCAGGTTCTGGAGTTCCGGGCTTTGATGTCTTCTTCAATTATGCAGACAAGATGTCTCCGCTTGGAAATGCAGACGCTGAAAGCTGTGCAGACTACTGCATTGCCATGTTCTCCGACCTGACACGTATGGTGACGATGCAGAACCTGATGCACGATGGTGGGTTCTCTACCTCAGGTATCACCGATGCGATGGTGGAGGAGCTTAGTAAGTGATAAGTTACAAGCTGTAAGCCGCAAGGCCTAAGCTGCAAATTTGTATGCGAAACTTCAAAGAGCTATTGATATGGCAAAAAGGACATGTGAGCCAAATAAATAGGGCTTCATCATCCATTCCAGCCAATATTGCAGAAGAAGCAAGTAGAAAAGGAATAAAGGATCAGGCGCGGTTTATTCAAATAGCACTTGGTTCTACTTTTGAACTTGAAACGTTCTTTATAGGAATCTCTAGGTTAAACTTGGTTGAAAATGCTGAATTAGAAAGCATTTTGAATCTGATCATTGAAGAGCAAAAAATGCTTTCTGGCTATTTAAAAAAACTTGTAGCTTGAAGCTAAAAACTTGCAACAATGATCTCCTTCCCCAACGCAAAAATTAATCTTGGACTCAACATTGTGAGCAAGCGGGAAGATGGCTATCACACCATTGAAAGCTGCTTTTATCCCATTACATGGCGCGACAGCCTGGAAGTGATAGAGGCAGCTTCTTTTGCTTTTCACAGCTATGGTCTGGACATTCCGGGAGACACCTCCTCCAATCTTTGTGTAAAAGCGTATGAACTCCTCAAGGCAGATTTTGACATTCCTCCCGTGGAAATTCATCTGTTAAAGAACATTCCCATGGGAGCAGGACTGGGTGGCGGCTCGGCGGATGGAGCGTTCACACTGAAAATACTGAATGACATATTTTCACTCAATCTTACAGATTCGCAGCTTGAAAACTACGCCTTGCAGCTAGGAAGCGACTGTCCCTTTTTCATTAAAAACCAACCAGCCATAACCAAAGGACGAGGGGAAAAACTTAAACCTATAAATCTGGACCTTTCCGGCTATCATTTAGCTATCCATAATCCAGGCATTCACGTATCCACCAAAGAGGCCTATTCAGGGGTTAAGCCTAAGCAATCTGAAATCTCTGTTTCAGAAATTATTCAAAGGCCCATTGAGCAATGGAAAGACCTGCTTAGAAACGATTTTGAGGCCTCCATCTTTCCGAACCACCCTGAAATTGAGCAGCTGAAAAAAGAGATGTACGAGGCAGAAGCGATCTATGCCTCTATGACCGGAAGCGGAAGTACGGTGTTTGGAGTGTTTGAGAATGAGATAGCGCATACTGAATGGAAGTCATTCAAATTGCACTAACCGTCTCGTAAACTTTTATGGGAGTAATCTATACGTAATCCTACGTTCAAAATCAGAGAGACTCCCCTGCCTCGGTTCGAGTCCTCAAGAAACGACAGGAAGGCATGTGAGGACACAAGCCATGCCTAAAGAATATGATACTTAAAAAGAGAAGTTTATATAAGTATATTTTATTTTCCCTAATAGGAGTTGTTTTCACATTTATCATGCATGAGTTCGCCCATTGGACTATAGGGGAGTCTCTTGGATATAAGATGAGAATGACATTAAATAAAGTTTATCCCATTTCTGGAGGATACGAAAGAGATTGGCATTACACGACAATTAGCTTAGCAGGACCAGTAATAACACTATTACAAGCGATTGTTTTCTTTTTGATTATTGGTCGAAATGGAAACAAAAACCTCTTTCCCTTTTTGTTTACTTGTTTTTATCTGGAGCTTCTTTCTGGAGTAATGAACTATCGTAACCCAAATGATTTAGGAAGAATTAGCACATCACTAGACCTTGGACTTTTTACATTACCAATAATATTTATCACCATTCATTTTCTCATGCTTTACATGATATCAATGAGAGAAAAGTACAGATTGAGTTTCCTGGTAATTACGCTTCTTTTGACTATTCTTTTTACATCAATCTGGATTTTAAGTAATCAGTTTTATCACATTGTTCTTATTTAAGATCCCTCTCAGCATGCCTCGGTTCGTGTCCTCACGAAACGAAAGGAGAAAAGGTTTGTGAAGACACAAACCAATGCTTAGGAATCTAACTAGCAACAATCTAGCCCAAATACTTCGCCAGCATCTGGTGAAACTGATGCACCCCCTGCTCACGTTTTGGTGAAAAGCGGCCGGATTGATAGTATTTCGATTGCAGGCCTTTATGAACCCCCTCCACTACAAACTCATCTTCTCGTTCTACTTTGTCCAACATAGCGCCCGCCCCCTTGTGGAGTTTGGATTCATCGTAGATGTATGACAAAAACGACACCTTAGTTTGATTCAGTGAAAGTGGACGCACAATATTGACCGACAATCCCCAGGGATAAAAATTGAACATCATGTTGGGGAACACCCAGAAATAGTAGGCGGCCACACGTTTGCCAGCATGGATATGATCTTTAGGTAAATCAAAAATATCTTCCGCTCCCTCGGAGTATCCCACCTGCACGTTGAAATGATCATGAAGGATCGTTTCATAGCTCCCGTAATCCAGTGCCTCATTCAGGTCATTGTGCACGAATGGAATATGGAATCCCTCCAGGTAGTTATCACAATACAGCGCCCAATGGGCATTGACCAGGTAATTCTTCGATTGCACAGCGTTGAAGACAAATTCATCAATGGGTAGAAAACCGACATATTGATTCATCTCCTTAATCACCTGATGAAAGTCAATATTCCCTCCCAACTGTGCAAACAGCATAGGTCCCCACTTTGCTAGCTCAAACCGATGCAGATCATCACACGCTCTCGGAAAATCCTTGGCTTCTTTAAATTCCGGCATAGACTCAAACTTTCCATCCAGTCCGAATTTCCTCCCATGATACATGCAAACCAACTTTCGTTGACTCCCGGGGTTTTGTGCCACAAGATTGGCCCGGTGCGTACACACATTGCTCAGGCAATGGATATCACCCTCCTCGTCTTTGGTCAGCACCATTGGTTCGGTAAGAAAACCATCCATCAAAACAAAAGGATACGTCTGTTTCGGCAACTGAACCAGATTTTCATCGCCCAGCCATTGCCATGACTGGTAAAAGACCTTTTCCCGGATCAAATCAAAAGTGGCCTGATCCCTGTAGAAAGAAGCCGGTAATGTTTCTGCCTGCGTAATCTCCGGATTGATGCGATATCGGTTCATTTATTTTGGGGTATATTTCAAAAATACATTTTTTTAAACCGACATCTATCACTATTACATGAGCAGAAAAAAGCTCGGCTTCTGGACCAGCTCTTCCCTGGTTGTGGGAAACATGATCGGCTCAGGCATTTTTCTCTTGCCTGCCACCCTCGCTTCCTTTGGAAGTATCAGTATTCTAGGATGGATCATTTCAGCATTTGGAGCGGCCACCCTCGCTTATGTCTTCATCGAGTTTAGCAAAATGATACCGGGTACTTCCGGCGGGCCATACGTGTACTCCCGCTCTGGCTTAGGTGATTTTGCCGGATTTTTAGTAGCGTGGGGGTATTGGATATCTATCTGGTGCGTAAATGCCGCGATTGCCATTGCGCTGGTGAGCTACCTGGGAGTGTTCTTTCCTGTCCTGCAAGTCAATAACGTCCTGGCTATTTGTACAGGACTAGCGATTGTGTGGGGAGTGGTATGGGTTAATACCCTGGGCATCAGAGAAGCAGGCATTTTTTCCTTGGTTACCAGCATCCTGAAGATTACTCCTCTGCTCGCTATCGGCATTTTTGGATTGTTCTATCTTGAAGTTGAACACTTCAGTTCCTTCAATATTAGTGAACTCTCTGACTTTCGTGCCATTACTCAAACTGCTACGCTCACCTTCTTTGCCTATATGGGAATCGAGTGCGCCACCATTCCTTCTGGTGACATTGAAAACCCGACACGAACCATTCCCCGGTCAACCTATTTTGGGTTAGGAATTGTCACCCTGGTATACATCCTTGGAACCACTTCATTAATGGGAATCATACCTCCTGAAGAACTACAGTTTTCACAAGCTCCTTTTGCTGATGTCGCCTCCATCATCTGGGGACCATGGGCAGAAAAGCTGGTGGCCGTTGGTGCGATCATTTCCACGCTCGGTGCACTCAATGGATGGATCCTTATTCAAGGCCAAATACCTGCAGCTATATCCAGAGATAAACTATTCCCTTCTGTTTTTACTAAAGAAAACAAAAATGGTGTTCCTGCAGTGAGTATCGTACTATCGAGCATCCTCATTTCCATTCTGATGATCATGAATTACTCCAAAGGATTGGTCGCTGCTTTTAAGTTTGCCATTCTTCTTTCTAGCATGACTGCCCTTATTGCGTATCTTTTTACCTCCGTGAGTTATGTGATTATAACAGCTAAAAATGAAGGTCTCACATCCGGATTTAAACGTAAGGTCGCAATCGCCTCTGTTTCCTTCATCTTTTCCATCTGGGCCATTGCCGGTTCGGGACTAGAAATCGTGTACTGGGGATTTTTACTATTAGTGGGAGGCTTACCTGTTTACGTTTGGATGAGAGTAAAAAACGAAGAATTAAATTAGTCGAATAAAGAACTTCTTTGGATGTGATGCCATTATGAAAAAATCACTGATCACACTTATTTATATAGGATTCGTTGGTTTGGGTCTGGCCCAGGAAACGAGCCCCCCTGGAGATTTGAAAGCCTTGATATCTAAAATAGATTCAATGGTAAATGAATCTTCGGTTCCTGCTGCATCAGTATCCATTGTTCGAGGTAATAGCATTTTATTAGCGACGGCATTTGGAGTACGGGACCTGGAAACTAAAGAAAAGGCAACCGGTGAATCACTCTTTAGAATAGGTTCCATTTCAAAAATGTTTGTGGCCCTTTCCATCCTGAAACTACAAGAGGAAGGAAAAATATCTCTTGAAGATCGTTTGATAGATTGGGCTCCAGAGATTGTCTTTGAAAATCCATGGGAGGATACCAACCCTATTCTAATTGAACATCTACTGGAACATACCACCGGCTGGGATGATATTCATTTAGTTGAATATGCACATAATGAACCTGAGCCGATTTCTTTAAGAGATGCATTAGACTTCCACCCACATTCCAGAATTACAAGATGGGTACCAGGAACCAGACATTCATATTGTAACTCCGGCCCTCCTGTAGCTGCTTACATTGTTGAGAAGATTACGGGTCAGAATTTTGAAGATTACGTGCAGGAAACCTTTTTTGACCCATTAGGTATGGAAACTGCGACCTACTTCAAGGATGATAAATATAATATTCATGGAGTAACCTTATACAAAGGAACGGAACCACAGGAATACTGGAACATTATCATGAGAGCTTCTGGCTCTATCAATGCCAGTGCAATAGATATGGCTAACATGATTCGGTTTTTCTTAAATGATGGAAAAGTTGATTCAGTATCACTCATCAGCAAAGAGTCCTTGATCCGAATGGAAACACCTAAAACTACCATTGGAGCAAGAGCAGGTGTAGAAACTGGGTATGGCTTAAATAATTACACAAGCATCATCAATGATTTCCCATTTCAAGGACACAATGGAGGAGTTGGTGGGGGATCAAGTGAGTTAATTTATAACCGGGAATATGACATTGGATATGTTGTAATGATTAATTCCTCTAACAGCAATATCAGAAACTCAATCTCGGAAGAAATAGCCAAGTACTTAACCAAAAATATTGAATCACCTAAAATTAAAATTGAAACCTCCACTACCGATGCATTTGATGGTTTCTACTATGCAATCAACCCCCGACAAGAAATGAGTTTCTTTACTAGCAGTCTATTTCAAATCAAGAAAATTTGGTCGGATGATAGCTTAATTTACCTGGCCAATTATCCTTCTGGAAAAGCACGTAAATTTCGCCCAATCAACGATAGCTTAGCTTATGGACAATTGGATAAGGTGTCCCTGGCTAAAATCAAAGATCCGCTAAAAGGAGAAGTAGTGGCAACAGGGTGGGGTATTTACGCTCCTACCTCCTTAGTTGCTATATGGTCGTCCTGGATATTTACCGGGCTTTGGGTGGTTGGATTGCTAGCGAGTGGAGTATGGATTTTAGTAACAATCATTCGATTATTGATAGGCAGTGAAAAGCTGAATTTAACCCACCTTGTACAGTCCGGACCGGTTATAATAGGAGCATGCCTTATGCTATTTTTCTTCTTTCTAGCCTACGGCGGTAATAAAGATCCTCACAACCTATTAGGCAGCCCAACCGGTGTGTCTCTAACAGTTTATTATGCATCTTTACTATTAGGACTCTTTTCTTTTTTAGCTGTAGGAATTAGCGTCTATGCATATACTAAAGTCAAACGCAACTTTACTTTCTGGTTTTATTCAATTCTAACCGTGATGTGCCTCATTGCATCATTATACCTTTGGGATCATGGAATCATTGGTTTGAAAACATGGGGATGATTAACAGGTAGAACCGTAAATTTTCTGTTTCATGAAAATGACGGGTAAGTGACGGGTGGAATATTTATTTTCTGAGTACGAATCCACGTAATTAGCAGCAAAAACACCGAATGAAAAAGATTCTTTTCTGCGTTTTAGCTGCCGTCCTTCTAATGAGTCTATGGGCAGGCTTCACTTTTATCGGCACAGTAAATGGTTGGTTTCATCAACCTATTGCCAAGAAATCTCCACAAGCATTTCAACAAGTTGTAGACCAAATGCTGGAAGATGAATTCGTCGGCAGTTTTGCTATGGCAACAATGGAAAACGGAAAGGTGGCCCTCGAAAAATTTCGTTCAGCAGGACGTCCGGTTGATCGAAACACGGTTTTCCAAGTGGCTTCACTAAGCAAGTGGGTATCTGCTTTTGGTATCATGAAATTAGTAGATGATGGTAAAATCGATTTAGATGTTCCAATCAGCACATATCTGACACGGTGGCAACTTCCTCCAAGTGAATATAACAATGATGAAGTGACTGTAAGGAGATTACTGAGCCATACCGCAGGACTCACCGATGAGTTGGGGTACTCAGGATTTGCTGAGGGGATGCCTCTTCCATCTATCGAAGAATCTCTTACTCACGCACCAGACGCAGATGAAGGGATAAGCGGTATAGTTAAAGTAGGCATAAAACCGGGGAGTGAATTTAAATACTCTGGAGGGGGCTATACCTTGCTGCAACTGCTCGTAGAAGAAGTCACCAAACAGTCATTCAAGGATTACATGAAAGCATCGATATTTCAACCACTTGGTATGATGCAAACATCCTATGAGTGGGACGAATCTTCGGCTTATGCATTAGCCGAATTTTATAATAACGATGGAACTAAAGCGAAGCATTATCGCTATGTGTCCCTTGCTGCCACATCACTTTATACCTCAATAGCAGATCTGGAGATATTTTTTCAAATTCACCTCAAAAATGAAAACGGTGAAAATCAAGGAAGAAATATCATCAAACCTGAAACATTGAAAATGATGCGAGAGCCACATGCTAGCACCATGGGAGCCGCAATTTGGGGATTAGGCACCATTCTGTTCGCAAAGACAGACACTCAAGATTTCATTATTGGTCATGATGGAAAAAGCACTCCCCCTATCAACACGGCTGTTCGACTAAATCCAGATACAGGTGACGGCATCATCATACTTTCCACCGGTCACTCCATCATCGCCACCAAACTGGCTAGTGAATGGGTATTTTGGAAGTATGAAAAGGTAGACACGCTACTCTTCACAATGCTCATGGAAGTTATGGTCATCAAAATTGGAATCGGATGGCTAGTAATTATTGTTGCAGTAATCGTATGTAGTGTTAGAAAGAGGGGACGAAAAAAGCGTTTGAACTAATTAATCGCAAACCATTATATCCAAAGCACCTTTAAGCACCTCTGCGTTTACTTTTTTCGCTTTACCAATCACCTCACCATCTACCTGAAGGGTTCGCTTTCTTGAGGAATAAATAGTGACTTCTTTTCCTTGATGGATAGCATAATAATCCGACTCTTCCAGTCGACCAATAAAACTATGCCAGGTCAAGTGTATAAGCTTATACCACGGAATGGGCATAAACACGCAAACCTCCAATAGTCCATCCTGCATATCGCAACGGGGATTAACGACAGCTCCGGTTCCATATTTGGAAGCGTTAGCAATGACTATCATTTCTGCTTTGTATTGATACCTTTCTCCATCAATGCTAATTTTATACTTGCCTCTCTTCCTTTTGCCCAGTTGCTTGAAAAATGAAATTGCATAGCCAAGTTTTCCACGCTTACCCTCTCTTTCAAATTCTTTAATCAGTTTTGCATTAAATCCAATATCACTCAAATGCAGACATAATTCTCCGTTTACACGTACAGCATCAATCTTTCTGAATTTAGCTTCTTGGAGGAGCTTTAAGTTAGTTTTCCATCGTTCAGGTATTTCCAGTTCCGATGCAAGTCCATTCGCAGAACCCAGCGGCAGTATTGCCAGTTTAATTGAGGTACCCAATAACTCTTCTGCTACTAACTTGATGGTGCCATCCCCACCCCCGGCTACTACAATTTTTGGATCAAACCTGTTTATTGCATCATTGATCCTTTTCCGATCATTTTCCCCTTCGGTTTTTAAAATTTGATGATCATAATCATGGGTCTGACAAAAATCATCAATCAGCTCATATAGACCATCTTTATTGGTGTCCCCGGCAATTGGATTGATAACGAAAAGAACTTTCTGTTTGCTCACCTGTTATTGAATAAGTACATAATTTAGTCAGTAACCAAACCAACATACCAATCGCAATATTCAAAAAAATTCGCATACGGTTTTTTCTTTGGCTGAAAAAAAAACTGGGCATTATTCGGCCACCCACTATTGTACCTTATCGTGGATATGGAAACGATTTGAAAGTTGTTATTTCAGGACACGTCCTAGAAAACCGTCCGAAATTTCTGGTTGATGCTGACGATAAAAAGCGTAAAAACTTTAGGAATATGATTGCTCGCTACATGAGTACTTCACTTCCTGAAGTGGAGGTAGGCATTCAATTTCATGATCAGAATCGGAACGTAACTACAGATGAACTGGGTTTTTTTCAAGCGCATATTGATCTTATTCATCCCCTAAAACCAGGCTGGCATCAAATTACATACACCATTGCTGACTGTAAAGTAAACGGTGAGGTATTGATCACAAGTCAAAATACTGATTTCGGCGTGATATCAGACATTGATGATACAGTATTGATTTCTCATGCAACACAGCTACTACGAAAACTTAGATTGATTCTGACTAAGAATGCAAAAACGCGTTTGCCATTTCCCGGTGTTAAGGATTTCTATTGTGCCCTTGCAGGTGATGAGTCTGTAAATCCAATATTCTATGTCAGTAGCAGCGAATGGAATCTATATGATTTTTTGGTAGACTTTTTTGAAACGAGGAAACTGCCAAAAGGCCCATTTCTCTTGCAGCGATTTAAGAGTGGACTGAAAGAACTAATAAAGTCTGGAGGTGGCACTCACATTCACAAGCAAGAGAAAATAGAATCGCTGATGAGGTTTTATCCCAACCTTACGTTCGTTCTGATTGGTGATAGCGGCCAGCGGGACCCGGAGATTTATGCATCCATAGTAAAAAAACATCCAGATCGGGTCAAAGCAATTTACATAAGATCTATCAAGAATAGAGAAATTGACAATGAAGTTGAAGTTAAAGTGGTAGAGGCCGGCGTTCCAATTAAGATGGTCGTAAACACAGATGAAGCTTATCGTCACGCACAGTCGATTGGTCTGATAACAGAGAAATAATCGGGTCATCTTTACGTGCCCTCTCCTAATATTCTATCTTTGCGCGCTCATTTATAATGACGTATGAAAAGATTATTCCGAAATTTCACCTTTAATCCGAAAAATGACATCCTATCCGGCCTGACGGTAGCGTTGGCATTGGTACCTGAAGCGGTGGCTTTTGCCTTTGTGGCAGGAGTCGACCCGATGATTGGCTTATATGGTGCGTTTATGATGGGGATTGTCACATCGATGTTTGGCGGACGACCGGGCATGATCTCTGGAGCTACCGGCGCAATGGCCGTGGTGATGGTTCATATGATCCAAAAAGGAAATGAAGTTGGAATGTCACTCGCCAACCCAGTTGAAAACCTGGGGCTACAATGGCTTTTCATTACGCTTTTGTTTGTGGGAGCAATCCAGATTACGGCAGGCGTTTTTCGTCTTGGAAAATTTGTGCGTCTCATCCCCCACCCGGTAATGATGGGGTTTGTGAATGGGCTTGCCATTGTCATATTTCTATCTCAATTGGGGCTTTTCAAAGAAAAAATAGATGGAGCTTACCAATGGAAGTCAGGAGAAGACCTTTATATCATGCTTGGCCTGGTAGGACTCACCATGACTATCATGTACTTCTTGCCTAAGCTCACAAAAAAAATACCTTCCGCATTGATGGGTATTGTAGTGGTTGCATGCATTACGATATTTGGAGGACTGGATGTTAGTACCGTAGGGTCATTCATCCGAGAAGGTGGTGGAAACGGACTTGAGGGAAGTTTGCCAAGTTTTCAAATTCAGATTTTTGGATTACTCGATACACTTAATGGACACTGGGGGTTAATCCTTTCGACTGCATTCCTTTTGGCAGCTGTTGGCTTAATAGAATCTTTAATGACGCTAAACCTCATTGATGACATGACGGAGACTCGTGGAAGTGGTAACCGGGAATGTGTTGCGCAGGGTGGTGCCAACATCCTGAATGGCCTTTTCGGTGGCATGGGTGGATGCGCGATGATCGGTCAATCGATCATCAACGTTAATTCAGGCGGCAGAGGGAGGCTTTCAGGCATTACAGCGGCTATTGCATTGCTATGTTTCATACTGTTTGCCGCCCCTTTGATTGAGCAAATTCCAATTGCTGCACTAGTGGGTGTGATGTTTATGGTGGTGATAGGCACTTTCGCCTGGAGTAGTTTCCGCATCATCAACAAAATTCCACTATCAGATGCCATCATACTTGTGACCGTTTCGGCCATTACTGTTTGGCAAGATCTGGCAATCGCGGTAATTGTGGGTGTAATCATGTCTGCTTTGGTTTTTGCCTGGGAAAATGCGACTCGTATTCGAGCAAGAAAATCCATCAAGGAAGATGGCACCAAAGTGTATGAAATCTGGGGACCGCTATTCTTCGGTTCGGTTCAGTCGTTCAATTCCAAATTTGACCCGGCCAATGATCCCGAAAAAGTAGAACTGGACTTTTTGGAATCACGAGTAAGCGACCATTCCGGAATAGAGGCCATCTATGCTTTAGAAAAGAAATATAAAGACTATGGGAAACAACTTAAGCTCGTTCACTTAAGCCCTGAATGTAAGACATTGCTTCATAAAGCCAGTCCGGAGTTCGAGCATATGATTGTCTCCTCCATCGATGATCCTCGCTACCATGTGGTGACAGATTTGATGGATCAGGAAGTCTGAGGATGTAACTATTGATTGACTTCATTCGTCCTTACATCGTCATCCTAACTACCAAACTGTGAAAGCAATCATTTGTGATTCCTACGGCCCGACTTCCCAACTCAAGATTAAAGACGTTGAAAAACCAATTCCAAAGGAGCATGAGGTTTTAGTTAAAATTCATTGCAGTGCCGTAAATGATTATGATTGGAGCATGGTCAGAGGCAAACCCAATCTTTACCGTCTCTTATTTGGTTTATTTAAACCCAAACATCCAATCCCCGGCATGGAGCTTTCCGGAGTAGTGGAGGCCTGTGGTGTTGGTGTGACACATTTCACGGGAGGAGATACTGTTTATGGAGACATCTCATATTATGGTTTCGGGAGTTTTGCAGAGTATATCTGTATCAATGAAAAAGCGCTGGTCAAGAAACCAAAAAACATGTCCTTTGAAGATGCTGCAGCCCTTTCTCATGCGGCAAACCTGGCCTGGCAGGGATTAGTAGATCTGGGAAAAATTCAAAAAGGAATGAATGTCCTGATCAATGGGGCTGGAGGTGGAGTAGGAATGATCGGCCTCCAAATTGCAAAATCCTATGATTGCAAAGTGACGGGTGTAGATACCGGAGATAAGTTGAAGACCATGAAAGAGCGTGGTTTTGATCAAGTTATTAATTACAAAGAAGAAGACTTTACAAAGCGAGATGAAAGCTATGACCTGATTCTGGATGCAAAAACAACGCGTGTTCCAAAAAAATACACAAAGGTTTTAAATCCGAATGGCAGGTATGTAACAGTTGGTGGAGTATTGGGGAGACTCTTACAGGTGGTTTTTGCACAGAAAGTATTGAAAAAACCCGTTTATGTGCTACCTCTTGATGCCAACAAAGACCTGGATAAAATTCAAGAGCTATACGAGTCAGGTAAAGTCAAACCGATCATTGATGGCCCCTATCCAATGGAGAAAACTCCCTGGGCCATTCAGTATTTTGGGGAAGGGAAGCATCACGGTAAAGTGATCGTTTCGATTATTTGATTACTCCAAACCCTTGTAAACCTTAGAGACAAGCTCTCCTAATTTTGATGGCTCCAACCATCTGGTAACAATGACCAGATCATTCTTTTGATCTATAACAATGAAATTTCCTCCAAATCCTGCTGCATAGAAAAGGTGATCGGGTAAACCCTCCCATGCTCTTGGACCTTTATTTAGCCACCACATATAGCCATAACTTTCAAATGCAGAGGCGGGTGTCTGAATCATTTCAGTCCAATTTTCAGAGATTAATTGTCTGTCATCCCATATTCCCTTTCGTGCAAATAGCAATCCAAATCGAGCATGATCCTCTGTGTTGATAAAAACTCCCCCTCCATGGTGTCCTCCGCCACTTACAACCTGCATTTTTTGCCCATCCATTGTGACCCATGAATTTTCATAGCCATGCCATCTCCAGGTTGTACTCGCCCCAATTGGATCCATGATGCGTTCTTTTAGTACCTGCGGCAAAGGTTTTCTCCAGACATTCAATAAAGCGTATGAAAGTACATTTACCCTAACGTCGTTGTATTTATAGCTGGTGCCGGGTTCCTTTAGCTCGCGGTATTTCCAATCATCGAGCTTTCCATCCCGAGATGGCCTGTCAGCCCAATCGTATAGTCCAAACAATGCACCTGACCAATCGGATGTTTGATGGAGAAGGTGCTCCCAGGTTATTTTCGAATTGTGCTCTCCTTCAAATGTATCATCCCACACATAATGGCTTAACCTATCTTTTACCGAGCTTATAAGTCCATCATCAATAGCTAGTCCTGCTGTGGTTGATAAATAGCTTTTGGTGACGCTGAAGGTCATATCCACTCGCGTGACATCACCCCATTCAGCGATGACATAACCATTCTTAATGATCATTCCGGCTGGTCCACCCCTTTCTTTTGTCGGCCCTTGTAGTTCATGATAAGGTTCCTGACTAAACCCTTCTAATATCGCCAACCTTAGGTCTTTTGGCCCTGAGTACTCATTATCTTGAGCAAACTGGATTGCATCATCGACGGCAGCTTGTGAGATGTTGACAGAAGCTGGCTCCTTTCTTTCCCAGCTTTTTTTGGAAGGATAGTATTGTGCGCTGAGCGATAGGGTAATGCTCAGCGCAAGTAGAAATAAATTCTTTCTTGCCATGATGGCAAGATACAAATGTCCTATTCTCTAATCAAGTTTCACGGCCGTGCCACTGGCACTCACCATCATCATTCCTGAATCTTTTCCCATGGTTTCATAGTCAAGGTCAATGGCAATGACTGCATTGGCTCCAAGCGCAGAGGCAGCTTCGATCAATTCCTGAACAGCAATGTTTTTTGCGTCCTTGAGCGACTTCTCATAAGCACCAGATCGCCCACCTACCACATCGGTGATAGAGGCAAAGATGTCCTTGAAAATATTCGCACCAATGATTGCTTCGCCGGTGACCAGTCCATAGTAAGTGGTGATGGTTTTACCCTCCACACTGTTAGTAGTTGTAAGTAGCATATTATCTGATTATATCGGTTGATAGCGCCTTTTTCTTGTAGCGCCGATTCAATAACGGATAAAGCAACACCGAGGTTAGGATCAATAATGTCCCTCCATAAAATCCCGGGCTCATCTCCTCGCTATCGCCGAAAATAATCAATGCCAGGATAATCCCATAGACCGGCTCCAAATTCACCACCAAATTGATTGAAAATGCCGATAGCCGTTTCATTAATTCCACAGAAACAGAATAAGCATACACCGTACAAACAATCGCAAGTATACCTAAGTATAACCAGTCAGTTAAAGAGGGTGTTAGCGAGAGGCTTCCAACAAAATAGATGATATAGATGGGAAAAAAGGCGGCTATTGCCAAACAAGCACCCGTCATTTCATAAAAGGTAATCACATAAGGATCATATGATTTGGTAAGACGACCATTGATAACAGTAAACACTGATGCTATAAACGCAGAAAGAACTGCTGTAAGAAGACCCGCCAAATAATCAAACTCTACATTGAATATCACCGCAATACCTATAAACGCTATAATGCTGAGCATCACCTCAAATCTTTTAATCTTTCGCCCCTGGGATAGGGGTTCGATTAAACTTGTCCACAGGGAGCATGTTGCCATACCCGCCAAACACACAGAAGCGTTGGATATACGCGCGGACAAGAAGAATAATATCCAGTGCAGGGCGATTAAAGCACCTGTACCAAGTATTTGTAATATGTGCTTTCGTGAATTGATCTTTAACGGTCGATTCCAAAACCTCAAAAGAATGAACAGGCCAATCGCAGCAATAAGGGTTCGAAAGAACACCACCTCCACCGATGGGATATCAATCAATAGACCCAAAATGGCTGTAAAGCCCCATATCAACACAATGAAGTGTAGGGTGAGGTAATCTTTGCGCTCCTGCATCATCGCGGTACGGTTTTATACAGCAGCATGGCTACCCCTCCAAAAATGATATTAGGCATCCATATGGCAAGGATGGTATTCATGGAGTTCGCTTCTGCTATCGCTCGCGCAAGCACAAAGGTGATGATAAATGCAAATGCGATCACAAATCCCAAAGCAATCTGGAATCCTGTTCCTTGTCGTGTTTTCCTTGCAGAAACGATTACACCAATAGCCATGAGTATAAAAACAGCAAAAGGAGACATGTATCGAATATATTCTTCCACTTGGAAGATGTGTACATCATCGGCTCCTCTGGATTTCTGCAGCCGGATGTAATCGTTGAGCTCCCCCATGGTCATGGTTTCCCACATCCGATCCTTGTTACCAAAATCGCTCGGATAGAGATTTAGTAGCGTATCGAGTTCTTTACCTTCTGTGATGACCTCACCATCTTCCAGGATTTGTCTTCTTTGCCAGCGTTTTAGTTTCCATCTTTTGGTGCTATCTACCCATTGAAGTTGTCGGGCATTTATTTTATCTACCAACTCAGTGCCCTTCATTTTTTCCAGAGATACAGAGGAACCTATGTCTCTTCTTACATCGTAGCGATAGAGATAGATGTAGTCCTCCAGGCTATCCCTTTCAGCTATTTTAAGATGAATGTGTTTATCTGTATTGTAAAATGGATCTTTTAAATACTCCAGCTCAAATGCGATTCGAAACTTATTGGCATCAGGGATTACATAGCTATTCAAATAAAAGCTAGCACCTGCAATCAATATAGCCGCCATTAAATATGGGATCAGCATCCTGCGAAAACTAACTCCACTAGCCAGGATCGCAACGATTTCGGTCTTAGCGGCCATTTTAGCCGTTGTAAAAACAGTGGCAATAAACACGGTAATAGGAGTAAGAAGTCCTGCAATCCAAGGAATGAACGTGAGGAAGTATTGCCTGATCAGATGACCGGGAACTTCATTCTCTATAAAGTCATCGTTTTTATCTACCCAGTCCAGCACACATATAATCATCTCCAGAGACACCACAACAAAGACGAATGCCGCCAGAATCTTCTTAAGTATGTACCAATCAAGTTTCTTTAATTTCATATGCCAGATCAAAGTCGTTGACTCACCTTCCTCACCATCTGATCTTTCCAGCTAGCGAAGGTATCATTTAAGATTTGTTTGCGAGCCTCCTCTACCAACCACAGGTAAAATGTGAGGTTTTGAATGCTTGCAATTTGTGCGCCAAGAATTTCATTGCTTGTGATCAGATGGCGCAAATAGCTTTTTGAATAAAAAGTGCTTGTATACCGTCCCAACTCAGGATCGATCGGGGAAAAATCTTCTTTCCATTTCTCATTGCGGATATTGATGATCCCCTGAGTGGTGAAAAGCATGCCATTCCTGGCATTTCTTGTTGGCATCACACAGTCAAACATATCCACACCAAGTGCAATACATTCAAGAATATTCGCTGGAGTGCCTACACCCATCAGGTATCTTGGCTTATCTTTTGGTAGTATACCACATACATGTTCAGTCATTTCATACATATCCTCTGCCGGCTCCCCTACCGATAGTCCTCCAATCGCATTTCCTTCCCGATTTGTGTTGGCAATGTAATCCGCTGATTTCGACCGTAAATCCTTGTAAACACTTCCCTGAACAATTGGAAAAAGGGTTTGATTATATCCATACTTGCCCTCCGTCTCATCAAAGCGCTGGATACAGCGATCGAGCCAGCGATGAGTCATGTGCATGGAACGTTCCGCATAATCATACTCGCATGGGTAAGGAGTACACTCATCAAACGCCATGATAATGTCAGCACCTATGGTGCGCTGAATATCCATGATTGACTCAGGAGTGAAGAAATGCCTGCTTCCGTCCTTGTGGGACTGAAAATGAACACCTTCCTCCACAATCTTTCGATTATCTGCCAGCGAATAAACCTGATAGCCTCCACTATCAGTAAGAATCGGCCGATCCCAGCCATTAAACTTATGTAAACCCCCAGCCTGCTCAATCACCTCCAGACCAGGTCTCATGTATAGGTGATAGGTGTTGCCTAATATAATCTGAGCCTTAACGTCTTCCTTCAGTTCACGCTGATGGACAGCCTTCACTGTGCCGGCAGTGCCTACCGGCATAAAAATAGGCGTTTTAATCTCGCCATGAGCAGTTTTCAGCGTACCTGCACGTGCCGAAGATTTACTATCGGTATGTTGTAAGTCAAATTGCATCGGGGCGCAAAAATAACTTTTAAAGTGGTGCATTCATTTTAACACAAGCTTTCATTTACTTCACAAAATGATTTTTGAATTATGGCTTGCTTTTGGAGGGCTTCACCTGGTTTTGACCATCTACCTGTCAGCTGCTTTTGGCAAGTACAGGTCACCAAAAAATTCTGAAAAGCCGAAACTGAGCATAATCATAGCAGCACATAATGAAGAAGAAAACCTACAAAAACTGATCCCCGCTATTGAAAATCAAGAATATCACGATTTTGAGATCATTGTTGCATTAGACAGAACCACAGATGACAGCAAATCATACCTTGCTAGTCGTAAAAACATTAAGGTTTTGGAAATCATTGAGGTGCCAGCTGGCTGGAATGCTAAAAAGTATGCACTAGAGGAGGCAACCAAACAAGCCTCAGGTGAATGGTTGGTTTTCACAGATGCTGATGGTTATCCATCTTCAAAAAAATGGCTCAGTACAATGTCGCAACAAATTGATACCGAAACACAAATTATCCTTGGTGTATCACCTTATGAGTCAGGAGCTTCTTTCCTTTCCAAATACATCAACTTTGAGGCCTTTATGACTGCCTATCATTACATCAGTCGTGCCTTGTTAGGCAAACCCTATATGGGTGTGGGTAGGAATTTGATGATCAACAAAGTATTATTTAATCGAATGGGCGGATATGAGTCTATCAAAGGAATCCGGGGAGGAGATGATGATTTATTTATCCAGCAGCATGCAAACAGGTTCAATACTCGTGTTGCATTAGATCGGCAAGCGTTAATATGGACATATCCAAAAAAGAGCTGGAAAGCTTACTTCCAGCAAAAACTCCGTCATCTATCGGTTGGAGCCAACTACAAAAATCGAGATCTGCTGTTTCTAACCGTTTTACACACTACTCATTTCGGCTTTTTCCTTTTACTATTCTTAAATACATCTCAGTTATTTTTCTGGCCGATGCTCCTTTTTTACCTATTTATTAAATTAGTGAGTTATAGATTTGCCGCGAGTAAAATTGGAACGCACATCAACTATATGTTGCTTCCGCTCGTTGACATGCTATACGCAGTGCTCACTCCGGTGATTGCATTGTGGTCAAAACTCGTAAAGGACATTCCATGGAAGAATTAAATCGTCAGTTTTCTGATAAGGCACTGCAGGATTTTAAGCTAATCGATCTTGCTACCGAAGGCAAAGATCAGGCAGCCTATGCAGAGCTGATGCAGCGATACAAGAAGCCTGTATACCACATGATCCTCAAAATGGTTAGAAATGTGGATGACGCGGAGGATTTGACGATAGAAGCATTCGCTAAAGCGTTTAAGAATTTAGGCAGATTTAAAAAGGACTACACTTTCAGTACCTGGCTTTTTCGCATTGCCACGAATAATGCCATTGACTTTATCCGAAAAAAGAAGCTGAATACCTTCAGCCTGAACAGCACCTTCACCGATGATAGTGGAGAGTCTGTGAATATTGACGTTCAGGATAAAAACCTTACTCCAGATCAGGAGACCATCAAAGATCAAAAAATTGAGTTGGTGCGCATGTTTGTAGATAAACTGCCGGCGAAATACCAGCGATTGGTAAAGCTTCGATACTTTGAAGAGCTTTCATACGATGAGATCGCGAAGGAACTGGAAGCTCCACTAGGAACTGTGAAAGCACAATTACATAGAGCACGTGAACTGATGTACGAGCTGGTGAAGGATAAGAAAAAGCATATTTAACCCACCCCTAACCCCTCCAAGGAGGGGAATAAACCCTCGTGAGTAAAATCAATATCATATTAAAGTATTTCCCTGACCTCACTGATCAGCAAAAAAGCCAGATTGAGCAGCTATTTCCTCTTTATGAAGAATGGAATGCTAAAATCAATGTGGTGAGCCGAAAAGACATAGACCAACTGTACGAACGACATGTACTTCACAGCCTGGCTATCGCTAAGTTTACATCCTTTGTCCCTGGTTCAAAAATCCTGGATGTAGGGACAGGCGGTGGGTTTCCAGGTATTCCACTAGCCATTTTATTCCCTGATTGTCAATTTCATTTAGTGGATTCCATTCGTAAGAAAATTACCGTGGTGGATGAAGTTGCCGGCGCTATTGGTCTGGATAACCTTACGGCTGAGCACCAACGGATGGAGAAGGTGAAAGGAACTTATGATTTCGTGGTTTCCAGAGCTGTAGCTCAGACCAAACAGCTTTTTATCTGGGCACATCAAAAAGTGAGCAAAAATCAACGAAACGAGCTGGATAATGGCATGATCTTACTCAAAGGAGGTGACTTAGAGCAGGAAATGAAAGAATTTGGGCGAGGTTACGTGGAAAAGAACTTATCAGACTATTTCTCAGAGGAATTCTTCGATACCAAGAAAATTATTTACGTTCCAGTTTAATTAGAACAAAAAACCCTCCGCCCGGAGGGTTAATCGTTGACGTTAATGGAGATCTCACAAATACACGTTGAGCCCCAGACTTAATCCAAATGTTTTACTCTTTACAATTTCATTTCCAGTGGCTATCCCATAGTTTAAGCTAGGCTCGATAGCAAGCTGATCAATAATCCAAATTGGATATCCTGCCTCAAATGCCAACACCCTGAAACTAAATTTGTCTGCAGCCCTTGCAAATACGTCCTCTCGACTGGCTGAGGAATACGATGCACCTAGAAAGAAGATTCCCTTCACATAGTACCTGACAAACGGGCCAATCAGGGTTGTAGTGTTTCCATCGTCCCCTTGTTTTTCCTTATCGTAACCAATGTTTAATCCTGCTGCGAGTTTATCCATTACAAAATAGCCTGCCACTCCTTCTATGTTAAAAGAAGTCGTTTTATCGAGTCCGGGCTCATCATAACTTGTTGACGAATATCCCAAACTTGAAGAGGCTCCAATGAGCCATTTACCCCGATCGGTTTGTGCATTGGCACACCCGAAAATCGCTACCAAGGTAGCGATAAGCCATACTTTTTTCATTGCTGTTTTGCGATTACACAATAGGTGTAATTTACGCTTTCAGCCGTGAGTTATAAGCTCATCGATCGGGTATATTTTTGGTGAGCCCTTAAAAACAAAAACCCTTCCAAATTGGAAGGGTTTAATTTTACTAGTCGAATGAATATCATCCACCGATATTGAATGCAATCCCAGCATTAATTACGAGCTGCTCATAGGGCGTATTATACTTTATTTGACCATTCAGAAACATCCCATCGCTTAGCGGGTAATTGAGACCTCCCCCGATGTTTAATCCCACTTTTGAGTCTGACTCCTTATTGCCGTTAGCTTCTGCACTTGCAAATCCAACACCAATTCCTGCTAACCCGTATAGCTGCATATCAGAATCACCGAAATAATACCTCCCATCAATGTTCAACGATGAGGCTTGGCTTTTAATTTCTTGTCCAAAGAACTCAACAGATGATGGGAAGAAATAAGTAAAACTTGGCGCCACACTTATAATATCAGTCACAAAGTATTCACCACCAATATTGATTCCAATTCCAGCCTTACTTCCCCCCTCATCAACAGCAGCTTTAGTTCCTAAAGCCAATCCGCCTCCAACTCTCATTTCACCCTCTTGAGCTTTAGCCGTAAATACCAAAAGTGCAACTAGCGTAGATGTAAATAACAATTTTTTCATACTTGCTTGAATGTTTGATTAATGATTCTGCAATATAATACGACCAATGAGCTTTGATAAAAACAGGTCGAAAACAAATAAAAAAACCCTTCCAAATGGAAGGGCTTTTTAAATCTTTTAAAAAGATATCTTAGAATGCGAAAGCTACACCAGCATTGATTACTAGCTGACCTTCACCTGGAGTTTGATATTTAACCTGACCATTAGCGAATAGGTTGTCACTAAGTGGGTACATGATACCAGCACCGATGTTAAGTCCACCTTCTGAAGAAGAAGCAGAGAAACCACTGTCCTCTACCTTAGCACTAACTGAAGAAAAACCAGCAAGTCCATAAACTCCACTTTCTCCGAAATAATATCTAACATCTACGTTTAAAGCGTTAAGGCTAAAATCAGTTGATCCAACTGAGCTTTTGAAGAACATGGTGTAGCTAGGCGCAAGACTAATTGCATCAGTGATTAAATACTCACCACCGAAGTTAAGACCTAGACCCATTTTTTCGCCAGACTCATCTACGCCAGCTTTAGTTCCAATAGCAAGTCCAGCACCAACTCTGATGTCACCTTGCTCTTGTGCGTTAGCAGTCATTCCTACAAGAAGAAAAGCTGCGAATAATGAAAGGATAGTAAATTTTTTCATAGGATTAATAAATAATTTGGTTGTACAATGCATGCAATATAGCGATACAATACGAAGTATAAAATACCTCTATGTGGGTATTTTAGCTGTTTATGTAAATAGTCGAATATGCACCTCAGTATCAAATAGTTAGATTTTAGGAAATAAATCTTTCATCTTGGTCATGTTTTCATCTTATTTGAGATTTTCTTTAATTAAGTTTATCATATAAATAATTCGATCATTTAAATACTCATCAAACATGAAAATCAAGACAAAACTCCTTGGGCTAGCCCTCATTTTATTTTCAATGACCTCATTCGCTCAAAGTCAGGGTGAGGCACGTGCTGGAGCCGGTTTAGGCTTTGGTTTCTCTCCTTTTGGTGGGGATGGAACGCTAGGGTTTGGTGCGAATTTTGAGTACGTTTTCAAAGATGGAATGTCTGGTTCCTTAGAATATTACTCTTATACAAAAGATAGCTTTACCACCAATGTTCTTGGCATTGATTATCGTTACTATTTCGTGACCGATAACACTCAAGTATATGGATCAGCTGGTTTGACAAGCCTTGGAGGTGATGTGGATGGCACCTTAGGGCTAAGCCTGGGTGCTGGTGCTATCTTCCCGCTTTCGGGTAATCTGGGTGCCTCTGCAGCTTTAAATTACAATATGGCTAAGCCTGATGGTGCAAACGACCCCTTTGGATTTAACATGAAAGGTGGAGTAGTCTATACTTTCTAAGGTTTTAGAAAACACCCTTAAATCTCATTAACTTTAAAGCTTCCAAACAGGAAGCTTTTTTTGTTCCTATGAAAAAGAAGATAGCTGTACTCACCGGTGCTGGCATCAGTGCAGAAAGCGGACTTAAAACTTTTAGGGACTCTGGTGGACTCTGGGAAGGGCATGATGTGACTAAAGTCGCTACTCCTGAGGCCTGGAGGAAAGACCGTGCATTGGTATTGGAATTTTATAATCAGCGCCGTAAGCAAGCTATGGAGGTAAAGCCCAACACTGGCCATTTGGCATTGGCTGAGTTGGAGAAGCACTTCGAAGTGGTTATAATCACACAAAATATTGATGCCTTGCATGAAAAGGCTGGCAGCACAAATGTGCTTCATTTACATGGTGCAATAAGTAAAGTTCGAAGCACGTTGGATCCGGAGCTCATTTATGAGCTTGATGGCTGGGAGCTAAGAGAAGGGGATAAATGTGCGAAAGGATCCCAACTCCGCCCTCACATTGTTTGGTTTGGTGAGCCTGTACCAATGATGGAACCCGCAATCGAGGAGGTTTTGTCTGCTGATATTTTCATTGTAGCAGGCACATCTCTGGTAGTATATCCTGCTGCAGGACTTTTGGATTTTGTAAATACAGAAGTACCAAAATTTGTGATAGACCCAAAAATTCCCGAGATAGCTAACGGAAATAACTTTTACCTTTATGAAGAGCCAGCCAGCACCGGGCTCCCGAAAGTAAAAGAACACCTGATTAAACACTACGCATGAGCAAAACCATCATTGAGAAATTTTATCAGTCATTTCAGCAATTGGATGCAAAATCCATGGCCGGATGCTATCATAAAGATGTTGTCTTCAACGATCCTGTATTTAAAGACCTTAAATACGACGAGGTAACAGCCATGTGGGAAATGCTGATCAAACGCTCAAAAGGCAATCTTGACATAGACTATCACACGGTGATGGGAGACAGTGAGATGGCACAGTGTATTTGGGAAGCAGATTATGAATTCTCAAAAACGGGTAATCCCGTACATAATATCATTCACGCCACAATGGAATTCAAAGACGGGCTGATCATCAAACACACTGATGAATTTGATTTCTGGCGTTGGTCTAAAATGGCCCTGGGACTAACCGGGATATTAATGGGATGGTCTCCTTACTTAAAAAGTAGAGTAAGTAAAGTTGCGAGGATGTCACTGGATAAATATTTGAAGGGAAATTAAGATCGAAATTAAAGAACTGTATTCCCTTAAGAGGTTTTTCGCAGAAAACCGAAACTTGGGAATCTCTACCATTAATTTAACGTCAGTTCGATATGAGAATCAAAAGGAAACTCCTAACTCCCCTCCTTGGAGGGGTGGGGACGGTCCGCCGCAGCGGTGAGTTTAGAAAAAATCGTTTCCTTTTGATGAATTTTTACTCAAAAAAGACAGCTTTTACGTCTGACCCACCTCTTCCTCCTCCAAGGAGGAGATTTATAGGAGTCATTTTTGAGAAAAAATGGATTTTCTTACTTCGAACTCAGGTTAATTAAGCTGATTTTAGATCCCCAAGTCTTGCTCCTACGTCGCAACGCAAGGGGATATGGATTTTATCCCTCCTCCATCAATACCTTGAGCAGCTCTTTATTCTTACTTTCACTCAATCCTAGCCAGTCAAGGGTAGATTGAAAGAAAATATTATCCAGATCTTTTTGAGGTAAATCCATTTCAGCAATGAACTTACCAATTTCTAAGTCACCTAGGGGGAATGGATAATCAGAACCCAGACATACTTTTTCAGATCCAATGAGATCAATGACATACTGAAGATAAGTTGGGTCATGTGTGATGCTATCCACCCAAAATTTACCTAAGTACTCACGAGGATTTACATCATTATGCACCGCGACCAGGTCAGGACGACAGTTGAAGCCATGTTCCAAACGCCCGATGGTGGCCAACAGTGATCCTCCTGCATGCGCAAAACAAACCCTCAGTTTCGGATATCTTTCGAATACCCCACCAAAAATCATAGAAGCTGCTGCTCTCGCAGTTTCTGCCGGCATGCCTACCAGCCATGGGAGCCAGTATTTTTCCATGTATTCTTTGCCCATCATATCCCACGGGTGTACCAAAATGGCCATTCCGAGACTCTCGCACGCCTCAAAAAATTCAAAGAATCGGGGTTTACTTAAATTATGGTTGTTGATGTTGGATCCTATCTGAACTCCGGGAATTCCTATTTTTTTCAATCGCTCCAGTTCTTTAATAGCCAGGTCCGGATCCTGCATTGGCACAGTACCCAATCCAATGTAATTTTTAGGATTTTCCTCCACAACCTGAGCGATATGGTCATTCAGAAACATGGATAGATCCAGGCAATCGTGACCGTCTGCCCAATAGCTGAACATCACCGGGATGGTGCAAATCACCTGCACCTGAGTATCAAATTTCTTATACTCCTCTACCCGCAGTTTTTCGTCCCAGCAGTTTGATTGAATCTCCCGAAAGAACTTATCTCCCTTCATCATCCGGGCCGCCTCCGGCTTGTGATGAAGTAAATGGATAAAGTCTCCATATCCGAATTTCTCTGCAAAGTTCGGGACATTGTGAGGGAGGATATGCGTATGCATATCGATTTTCAAACTTGTTTTGTTCGCCATGCTACAAAGGTAAAAAGAAATTTACCTATTGTCTGCTACAGTGCTTCTCGAGCATCTTCATCGCCTGATCCATTCCTAATTGCTCTGCCTTCCGCAAATACTCACAGCCTTTTTCATCTTTATCCAGACTCAGGTAGGCCATAGCAGCATTGAACCATACATTTTTATACCCCCTATCAATAGACAGGTATCGTTCATAAAAGCCGGCAGCCTCCTGAAATTTTTGCTCATGAAAAAATGAATTACCGATCAGGTAAAAGGCTTCAGTTCTGGATGGTTCTAATTGCATTGCTTTTATGAAGTCCTTTCTGGCCTGGCCATATGCACCCGTTCGTAACAATGCCTTTCCTCTACTTATGTATGCTAAATCATCATTTGGATCCGCTTTAATAGCCCGCGAATGATACTGAGCGGATAAACTATAGTCCCCGCTTTCATAGGCATTCGCCCCCACCAGGTTAAGCATTGGAGTAAACTCATCGTTCGCCATCAAAGCCTCCGGAAGTTGCGTTGACTCGTCTAGAATAGCCAGGTTGTACCACGCCCTATAGCTCTCCGGATTTAACTCAATTGCATTTTTCAGGTCTGAAATAGCCTCTCTCTTCCTGCCCATTTTTGCATAAAGCTGTGAGCGATTGATATAGCTGTCTGCTGTTGTATCAAATTTGAAAGAAGTGGTAAAATCTGCTAGCGCCCTGTCCCACTCGCCATTTTTTTCATAAGCCATCGCACGATACTGGTATACCCTGCTGATCATGGATTGTAGCGTTGTGAGAAAGGTCCCACGACTTCCGGATGGGTCGACTCCATAGTAAACCGCTTTAGTCTCCGACCCGGATTGATTGTCAATCACATAAGAAAAGTCTTTGATGGCCTGTTCCGTGCTTGACGTGTTGTAATAAATAAGTCCTTTTTGAAAATAAGCCTCCAGATTGTTTGGATCCTTCTGAATGACCGCTTCATAATCTGCCAAGGCGCGAAGGTCTTTATTTTCCGCTTCATGGATCATGGCACTTAAAAAATAGTCCTCAGCAGAGGGCTTTCTGGTCAGGTTTTTATTGATGTAATATCTGGCAGAATCCAGATTGCTCTCGTTGTAGTGCTGTCTGGCCTGATCGTAATAGTCCTGTGCGCTGATGAAGCTGTAAAGAAGAATAAAAAAAAAGTAGAGAATAGGTCGCATGGGTTGAGGGTTTCAACCTATGAAAACGAACCCATGAAGAAATAGGTTATAACACCTTCTGAATTTGCATGCTGCTTTCCTTGCTTAGGTGCACAAACTTTCCTTTTTCCATTTTATAAAAACTAATGGCCATTACAAGGAATAAGCCTGTGCCCTCAGGAATAATCCGATTATCAATGGAAATCATCCCTGTCATAGGTTCCGTAGGAATTTTTAGTAGCGGAAGCATTGCACTATCATACGTACCAAACTTACCGTGAAGGTCCTTATTCACAGGCTTATACCCACCTGCCTTTTGATCAAACTGGTAATCAGAAAGGGCTATGAGCCTGGCTGTTATTTTAAAGTTGGTAGCTCCTTTCGGACTTTTGAATGTCTTCTCCGGAATGAATGCAGGGAAATGCAGAATCACCTGCCCTCTTTGTGAGCCGGGTTTTACAAAGTACTTCGCACCAAAAATCTTTTCATAAGGAGCTTTGGAGTTAAACTCAAAACCACTGAGTAAATGTCCGTGTTTGCTAAGAAATAATGGTCGGGTGCCTGTCTGCCCCTCCTCCATTTTAGCGAGGTTTCTAAATTGGGCAGTTAGTTTTCCTGAAACATACGTTTCACATATTTCAGACATGCCACTGGATAGCGACTGGCGTAACGTTTTAGCCATCATAGAAGCTACCCCAAATTCTTTCTGGTTATTTCTTAATTCTTTATACGATGCTTTCGTTTTGATCTGTCGTGCTGTAGGTCCGCCTTTCTTCGCTATGATCTCTCTGTCTATACCCTTTAGTTTATATCTTCTATATCCCTTCGGAATCTCAATTTCGATTGGTGTTCTAGGTGACTCTTTCATGGTCGGCTGGTTATCATTTTTTGTAGATTAAATAGAGCTTTTTCGCTTAGGGCTGTTGAAGATAAGCATTCGACCCGTAACAACAAAATTTTTTCATTAAGGAAGAGGTTAATGTTTGGAATTGCTAAGTCCTGAATACGACCTACTTATAAAACTCAACTTTACTTTTTCACTTATAACGAAACTATAATTGGATTTTTTTGTGTTTTGATCGTTGATTAGTTTTCTAGCTAGTTATGAAAAAGAATTTACACCTTCGATACATCAAGTATTTCATGCTGCTAATTCTCTTCGCAGCATGCCAATCCCAACCTATCTACCAGCCTCTACCATCTGAGGTGGGGCCTTTAGGAGAAAAGGCAATGATATCTACTGCTCACCCTCTGGCGACCAAAATAGGTGTAGAGATATTAAAAAATGGAGGAAATGCTTTTGATGCAGCATTGGGTATCAAATTCGCCCTGGCAGTGGTGTATCCTCGTGCAGGAAATATTGGTGGCGGTGGCTTTGCCGTATACCGTTTGAACGATGGCACTGCAGGTGCGCTGGATTTCAGAGAGACAGCTCCTGAAGCTTCCAATCGCGATATGTATCTGGATGAAGAAGGAAATGTGATTGAGGATTTGAGCATCGTAGGACATAAGTCCGCAGCTGTACCTGGCTCAGTTGATGGTATTCTCCGGTTGCATGAAAAACATGGAACAAAACCACTTGCTGAACTCATTCAACCGGCGATTAACCTGGCCTATTTTGGGTTTACGATTACACAAAATCAGGCCGAAGAACTAAATGAAAAAAGAGACGCGTTTGCTAATGTGAATGGCCCAGACTTTTTTCTGATAAAGGAACAACCATGGCGTGAGGGTGATACTTTGAAGTTTACTGAGCTGGCTGGAACCCTAACACAGATCAGGGATCGGGGTAGAGAAGGATTTTATGGAGGAATTGTTGCTGATCAAATTGCTAAAGAAATGCAAAGAGGGGGTGGTTTGATTACTGAAGACGATCTTAAAAGCTATACCTCAAAATGGCGACCACCAGTAACTGGTAGCTATCGTGGGCATACCATTATTTCCATGCCCCCTCCCTCCAGTGGTGGAGTGGCCCTTTTACAGCTTTTACAAGGTGCTGAATTGTATAACATCAAAGAAATGGGCCATAATACCGCCGAAACTATCCACCTGAAAACAGAACTGGAAAGACGTGTATATGCGGATAGAGCTACTCACCTGGGAGACCCTGACTTTTATGAAGTGCCGGTAGACATGCTGCTTGACCCGGATTACAACAAAGAGCGATTTTCAAGTATTTCACTCAAAAAAAAGACGGATTCACAAGATATTAAAGAAGGGAGTGTAGAAAATGTAGAAAGCGTAGAAACCACACATTTTTCCATTATCGACCCAATGGGAAATGCTGTTTCGATCACCACCACTCTCAACTCATTCTTTGGCAGTAAAGTATATGTAAGGGGTGCAGGGTTTTTCCTGAATAATATCATGGATGACTTCAGTATCAAACCGGGTGTTCCTAACCAATTTGGTCTTGTAGGGGGTGAAGCTAACGCTATCGAACCCGGTAAAAGAATGCTAAGTAGTATGACGCCCACTATTGTGGAAAAAGATGGTGAACTTAAATTGGTCCTTGGAACTCCGGGAGGCTCTACTATTATCACATCTGTCTTTCAGGCGATCATGAACGTGATTGACCATGAAATGGGCATGCAGGACGCAGTGAACGCAACACGAGTACATAGTCAATGGCTACCAGATCGGATATTAATCGAGGAACGACCGCTGAATCCGAGAGTAGTACGTAAGCTGGAAAAGCTTGGTCATAAAATCGAACCAAGAGAAGCGATGGGTCGCATGAACTGTATTCTGGTAAGGCCAGACGGCACACTTGAAGGTGGCCCTGATTATACCAGAGGAGATAGTTATGCAGAGGGGTTTTAAACCAAATACTTCAAAAACTCTTCCCTACTAATCTCCTCAGCACCCATGGTCTCCATGTGCTGCGAGTGCACCTGACAATCGAAAAGCTTTCCACCCTCTAGTTGGAATTTTTGAATGAAATGGATCAAAGCCACTTTAGAGGCATTACTTTCTTTTGAAAACATGGACTCTCCACTAAACACTTTATTTGTTCGAACACCATACATCCCTCCGACCAAATCATCCCCTTTCCAAACTTCAACCGATTCTGCAATGCCCATATCGTGTAATCGGATATAAGCCAACTCCATTTCATCGGTGATCCAGGTACCTTTTTGGCCCGGTCTGGGCATTTGTTTGCATTCAGCAATTACCTTCTCATACGATTCATTGAAAGTAATTTTGAATTCCATTTTTCTGAGTACTCGTTTCATGGATCGAGAGATGTGAAGCTTTTCAGGAAACAGCACAAAACGAGGATCCGGACTCCACCAGATGATAGGGTCGTCTTTGCTATACCAGGGAAAGATTCCTGACTGATAGGCTAGTATGAGTCTTTCAGGTAGCAGATCACCACCCACTGCCACGATCCCATCCTCCGCCCCCTCGACAGGTGGATATATGATGTCATCAGTTAATTGATAGATGGGCATAAATCAGGACTTCCATTTTCTCAGCCGGCTGCCATACCAGCTATACAACTCTCCGTCTACTAGTTGGCAATCAGCTTTTGACCATTGGTCTCTGGCTTTTTCCAGGTGCTTTTCTTTGAATGGAAAGGGTTCCGAACTGAATAGAATTTTATCAGGATTTAGATCGGTAATTTGCTCGGTGGTTAGTTCAGGGTATCGATCCCCAGTAATCATATTTTCATAACCTAGATGGTTCAACAAATGATCGATGAAAGTGTTTTTCCCGGCTGCCATCCAGGGGTCTTTCCAGATCAGATAAATTACCTTTCCTGATTTGGAATTTTTAACCTTTTCTGTGGCTGTATGACAAGCTTGAATGATTGCTTCCGCCTGATCATTCAAATTACAAAGACCGCCTAGCGCAGACATCATTTCAAAGGAATCTACCAGTGTGTAGATATCGCTCATCCAAACAGGGAATTCCTTTTCAAGTTCTTCGATACCCTCACGATAATTCTCTTCCTTATTCCCTATAATGAGTTCCGGCTTAAGCTGCCTGATTTTATCGATATGAAAATTTTTCGTACCTCCAATTACAGGAAGGTCTTTGACTTGATCAGTTGGGTGAACGCAAAATTTAGTCCGTCCCACAACAGGTGCACCAATATCAATCAAAAATTCTGTTTGAGAGGGCACTAATGACACAATCCGACGAGGTGGAGAGGCTATTTTCACCTCTCGCCCCATCTGATCGGTATAAGTTTTAGCACTCATGGATCAATGACCATGTCCTGCGTGAGAGCCACTCTCAAGACGCTCGAACATTTCATTCATTAAGTCCTGATTTTCGTTCAGGCTTCCTTTAATCTCCGGAACTTCAGCATTTAATAAGAAATAGGTTTTCAACGAATCTACTTTATTGTCTCCAATAAAAGTTGCCTGAAAAAGTTCTTCACTTGATTTCGTCACCTCAAGTTGGAAGCTATGCTCATCAATTATTCGACTTTCAATTAACGAGAAATCAAGCGTTTTACCATCTCGCTTTAAATCATAAAGTAAGAACTGATCAATTCCACTCAGGTAACTCATTGCTTTATCTTCACCAAGCCAGAGCTCCATGTAGTCTCCACTTTCTGCATAGGTATACCATTTCCCTTTTACACTGAATGTTTCTTTAGTGACACAGCTAGACAGTGTAATAATTAGTGCAATTGTGAAAATCTTTTTCATTATTTGAAATAGGTAAAATCCTGACCGTCTTTTATTTGAGCAACTGTTTCATAAATCAGTCGAATTACATTCTCAACGTCAGCCTTATGTACTGTTTCCACTGTAGTGTGCATATATTTCAAAGGCAATGAAATCAAAGCAGAAGCAACTCCAATATCAGAATATGCAAAAGCATCGGTATCTGTTCCGGTGGTGCGAGATGCCGCCATCCTTTGGAAAGGAATTTCCTTCTTTTCAGCTACTTCAAGAATCAAATCTCTTAAGTTATTCTGTACTGCCGGGCCGTAGGTCACCGCAGGGCCTTTTCCTGCCGTCATGTCTCCACTTGTGATCTTGTCATACATCGGTGACTGAGTATCGTGGGTCACATCGGTGACGATCGCGACATTCGGCTTAATCCTTCTGGACATCATTTCAGCTCCACGCAACCCAATTTCTTCCTGTACAGAGTTCACCACATACAGGCCAAATGGTAGCTTCACTCCATTTTCTGATAGCCTTCTTACCACTTCAGCGATCATGAATCCACCCATTCGGTTATCAAGCGCACGCCCCACCAAGTATTTCTTATTCATCTCGAAAAGCTCATCCTGAAATGTTGCAACAGTACCAACATGGATGCCCATCTTCTCAACCTCTTCTTTACTTTCTGCCCCGACATCAATGCAAATATTCTTTAGAGTTGGATTATCCTCCTTATCCTTTCTTACATGAATCGCCGGCCATCCAAAAACCCCTTTAACTACTCCATCTTTCGTGTGTAGGTTCACCCGCATGGAAGGAGCAATCTGGTGGTCTGAACCTCCATTTCTCACAACATAGATATAGCCTTTGTCGGTGATGTAGTTTACAAACCAGCTAATCTCATCCGCATGTGCTTCAATCACCACTTTATACTTAGCCTCAGGGTTTACTACTCCATAAACACTTCCGTAGGTGTCAACTTCATATTCATCCACATAAGGCTTGATGTAATCCAACCATATTTTTTGGCCTTCCTGCTCAAAACCTGTCGGTGCAGCATTATTAAGGTATTTGTAAAGAAAATCTTTGCTCTTCTTGTCCATATTATATTGATTTTACTAATCCTCCATCTATGAGGAAGTCTTGTCCTGTAATATATTCTGATTTATCGCTCGCTAAATAGGCCACTAAGTTAGCAACCTCTTCGGGCGTACCCTGTCGCAACATTGGAATTTGATTGATTGTTTCCTGATCTGCTTTATAGCTATCTATGAACCCTGGCAGCACATTATTCATACGAATATTTGAAGCACCGTATTTTGTTGCGAAGAGCTTGGCAAAGCTACTCAAAGCGGTTCGTGCCACCGATGAAATCGGGAAACTCAACGAAGGTTCTTTCGCTCCAAATGTTGAAATATTGACGATCGAACCTCCTCCATTCATATAAGAAACAACCAATCGTGACATGCGAATGACATTCATCAATGCAAGGTCAAATCCTTCTTTCCATTGGTCATCTGTCAACTCAAGCAGCTCTCCTTTCGGCGGATGACCGGTATTATTCACCACTACATCAATCTGACCGTACGTTTCCATGGCAGCATCTACCAAACGTCTTAAATCCTCTTCATTGTCTGTCGATCCCTGCACCGCAATGCCACCAAACTTATCTGCAAGATCATGAATCTCCGATGAACGAGAAAGGATAGCCAGTTGATAGCCTTCTTTTGCCAATTTCTCAGCACAGGCTAACCCCATTCCTTTCGATGCTGCTGTTATGATTGCGACTTTATTAAGCTCCATGTTACAAGTATTAAGCTCCAAGCTTTCGCAAATAGCCTGATAGCATTTTTTGTTCTTCTATGATTAATTCCAAAATCGAATCAACCTGAATTCTTTCGAGTAATTTAAGTCTGCCTAACCCGATGAAAAAGGTCTCTAGTTCAAAAGCAGAACCAAGAGCGATCTTAATAAAACGTGATTGATCTTTTTCACTATTTCTGCTGCAGCCTTCAGCAATATTTGCAGGAATGGATGACGATGCTCTATTTATCTGGCTTACTAAACCAAACCTTTCATCACTGGGTAATAATTGAGAAAGCTTATAGCACTCTTCCCAAATATCCATCCCTTTCTGCCAGATTAATAATTCTTTAAAATTCCTCATGACTTGTGGCTAATAGCTTGCCGCTGAAAACTTATAAAGGAATATTCCCATGCTTCTTACGAGGAAGCTTATCCACTTTATTTTCCAGCATTCTAAATGCATGGATCAATTTCGTCCGTGTATTATGAGGCATGATCACCTCGTCCACAAAGCCACGTGCTGCTGCAATGTATGGATTGGCAAACTTCTCGGTGTACTCGTTGATTTTTTCCTGAAGCTTCGCATTTGGATCGTCTGCTTTCTTGATTTCTTTTCTGAAAATAATCTCAGAAGCACCTTGAGCTCCCATCACTGCAATCTCAGCTGTAGGCCATGCATAGTTCATATCTGCCCCGATGTGCTTAGAGTTCATCACATCATAGGCTCCACCATATGCTTTTCTGGTTATAACTGAAATCCTTGGGACAGTTGCCTCGCTGAAGGCATATAGTAGTTTCGCACCATTGGTGATAATTCCATTCCACTCTTGGTCAGTGCCTGGTAAAAATCCGGGCACATCTACCAACACTAATAATGGCACATTGAAGCTATCGCAGAATCGAACAAAACGACCACCCTTAGTACTTGAATGAATGTCAAGCACGCCCGCCATACTCATCGGCTGATTAGCGACAATACCAATACTTCTTCCGGCAAGCCTTCCAAACCCGCAAATGATATTCTCTGCAAAGTCTTTATGCACTTCTAAAAACGAGTCTTTATCAATGATACCATTGATCACATCGTGCATATCATACGGCTGATTCGGATTGTCTGGAAGAATATCATCCAGCTCATTCCTGGTCTCATCGCCAATTTCATAATCCAGCATTGGTGGCTCTTCCTCGCAATTTGAAGGAATGTAACTCATCAATTGCTTAATCTGTCGAATGCACTCAGCTTCGTTTGCACAGGCAAAGTGAGTCACCCCACTTTTTGATGCATGTGCCTGTGCACCTCCCAACTCTTCGCTAGTCACATCTTCCTGAGTTACCGTTTTTACTACGTTAGGTCCGGTCACAAACATGTAGCTGCTCTGCTCCACCATAAAGATGAAATCGGTGATGGCAGGAGAATAAACCGCACCACCTGCACATGGCCCCAGAATAGCAGAGATCTGAGGTACCACACCAGATGCGAGTGTATTCCGGTAGAAAATATCAGCATAACCACCCAGAGAAACCACTCCTTCCTGAATACGGGCTCCTCCGGAATCATTTAGTCCAATTACAGGGGCACCATTTTTCATGGCCATGTCCATGATCTTCACAATCTTCTCTGCAAATGTCTCTGAAAGAGATCCGCCAAAAACGGTGAAGTCCTGACTGAATACGTATACCAGCCTTCCATCAATGGTTCCATATCCGGTTACCACACCATCCCCAAGAATTTTTTGCTTATCCATACCAAAATCGGTCGCACGGTGGGTGACAAACTTGCCGATCTCTTCGAATGATCCTTCATCAAGAAGAAGATCAATCCGTTCACGAGCAGTGAGTTTTCCTTTCTCATGCTGCTTCGCAATTCGGTCTTCGCCTCCTCCTTTAAGAGCTTCTTCGTTCATTGCCTCCAATCGCTCGATCTTCTCGGCTGTGGATTGTATATTGGTCGCGGTTTTTGGTTTTTCTGTACTCATAATCTGATTGCAAAACGCCAAAGATAAGACGAGCAGTGGAGAATGAGGAATATGCATTTATCTATCGGGGAAATCTAAAATCACTCTCGCCCATTTTGCTATATTGCGGCCTGTTTATGAAGGTTGCAGTCATCGATTTAGGCACAAACACTTTTCACCTGCTTATTGCCAGTGTGGACAGGCATTCTCATGAAATTTTACTTCGAGAGCGAAAAGCAGTGAAAATAGGTGAAAAGGGAATCAACAAAGGAGAAATTACCCAGGCCGCCTGGGAAAGAGCACTCATTGCATTAAATGAATTTAAAGCAACCATAGACGAACACCAGATTGACAAGGTGTTTGCTACAGCAACAAGTGCTATACGCAATGCTGGCAATGGAAAGTTACTGGTAAGTGAAATCCATCGGCAAACAGGAATAGAGATAGAGGTGATTTCTGGCATGAGGGAAGCTGAACTTATCCATCACGGAGCGAGTAAGGCCCTGGATTTAGGCTCTAAAAAAAACCTCATCATGGATATCGGTGGTGGTAGCATCGAATTTATCATAGCAGATTCCAGCCGGGTATACTGGCTTAGAAGCTTTGAGGTCGGTGGTCAACGATTGGTAGAAAAATTCCACAAGTCAGATCCTATTACTACTCCAGAAACAGACGAATTAAAGACATTTTTTGAGACTGAACTGCAGCCACTAGTAGAAGCTTGTGCTGAGCACAAGCCAACCACTTTGGTGGGATGCTCAGGAACCTTCGATACCTTGAGTGATATCTACTGTGAACAAACGCAAACCAAGCGAAATCCTGATGACACTGAGTATCCATTTGGTATAGAGGCTTTTAAGGATATTTTCAATGAATTAATCGAGAAAACCCGTGAAGAGCGCCTGGCAATACCTGGAATGATTGAAATGCGTGTGGATATGATCGTGGTTGCATGCATACTGGTTGACTTTATTATTGAAAAACTGCACCTTGAGAATATCCGCATATCAGCGTATGCTCTGAAGGAAGGGATTCTCTATGATGTACTTGATAGTCTCCAAAAAGAAATAAATACCTCTAATTAGGTATTGGTTAAAACCCACTTCTTTTTAACTTTTACACTTTAACAACCAACAAAAATATCATGAGGTACCTAATTGGATCATTCTTCCTTTTTGTGTCATTTATTGGCTTTAGCCAAAACGATGAGTTCAAAAGTGTAATTTCTGAACTGCAATCGAATCTTTTGGAGGTGCAGACGGGTGACGAAACGTACACCCATGAAATAGAGCACCTTGGCTATTCGGTTCTCAAATACAGCCTGGTTGAAGTAGACGAAAAAGGCAACAGGGAAGAGATTGTATATGAGTTTAATGTGGCTGACCTGGATCCTTACGTAGTAAGAGAAGAAACCAAAAAAGACATTATCTATCTAAGCCTGACGGTAGACAATGGCCAAAAGTTCATCAAAGTATATGAAAATGGTGAGGTGAAAGGGTATGATGAAAACATGCTGATGGTGACTAAAAACATCGATAATGCCAGAATCATGAAAGACCTCATCAAAAAAGCCATCCCTATGGCTGAGGAGATCATGACCAATAAGCTAAAAGTTGAGACCTATCCTGAGATGGAAAGTTGGCTGGAAGAACATGTAGTAAATGCCGAAAGTAGTGGTAAAAGCTATAACCAGCAATTGGTGGCACTTGATGATTTCCCAGGTAACTTCAGACTAATTCAAACAGAAATAACAGCTAAATCATCAGAAGAAAAGCAATACATCTTCAATCTTTCAGACATTAATATCAATAGTTTGAAATTCAATATTTCGGGTTCAAGCTTCTCTCTTGACTTTGAAACCAACCGAAAGCAAAAAGTTATCAAAGTGCTTGAGAATGGAGTGCCAGACGGATTCGATGATGAAATTGAAATATTTACGAATAATGTGGAGGAAGCAAGGGATTTAAAAAACATTCTCACTTTAGCCGTACCACTGGCAGAGGATAAGGTTGAGGCATCCATTCAAAAGTTTGATGCTCTGCAGCCAGCCCTGGATTACCTCGGAAAGTTTGTTCAGAACATTGATTACGGCAATGAGTCCTTCGAACAATCTGCAGAGGGCGATTGTCTGATGAAGTTTGCCAGAATAGAATCAGACGAAAAATCGACAGAAAAACTCACTGCCGAATTTAACCTGATTGACGTCAACGGAAATCTCATTGATTATGACGTTTCCTCTGGTAAAATGTATGTGGAATTCACAACCAAAGAGTCACTGGACCTGATCAAAACTTACGAGAATGACGAGTTTGATGGGTATGATGATGAACTAAAGATCTACACAGAAAACGTTGAAGTAGCCCGAAGAATTAAGGCAGTTCTTGAAGATTTAATAAAAATCTGCGAACGCGACTACATTGATCCTTTTTCTGACATGAACCTGGAGCAAAAGATCGGCTGGTTGACCGAAAACATGGAAGAGGTTAGAAATGGTGATGAAACCATCACACAAACCTTCGAGCGAATCGATGATTCAGACCCAGATAAGATCAAGCTTACCAAACTAGAAGTTGATGCTAAAGGAGGTCAGGAAGAAATTTTCGAATTCAACTTTACAGACCTAAATCCAAAAAGTATTCAGTATGATATTGGGAGTAAGACCTTAGCAGTATCGTTTGAAACGAAGTTCAAAGAAGATATCATTAAGTACTATAAAGACGGTGAAATTGAAAACTACCAGGACGGTTTTGAGCTTAGTCTGGCCGATATCGAGAAAGCCCGAAACGTAATTTTGGTTTTCAATCAGATCATAGCGGAGCTAAATGAGTAATTTCGCCGCATGATTTTTTCAGCGGAAGAACTTAAGCGATTTTCTAAAGAGATATTTATCAGCATCGGTTGCCCTGAAGCAGAAGCTCAGCAGGCAGCCGATGTTTTAGTTAGTGCCGACCTAAGAGGGGTAGATTCGCATGGAGTAGCACGTCTTTCGGGCTATATACGCCTTCACGACAAGAATAGACTCAATGCCACGCCAAACATTAAGACGGTTCATGAAACACCTTCCACTGCAGTGGTAGATGGAGATCTTGGTTTGGGATTGGTAGTGGGGCCACATGCCATGAAACTGGCAATCAACAAAGCCAAAGAGGTCGGTTCCGGGTGGGTATCAGTAAAAAACTCTAACCACTACGGTATTGCCGGGTACCATGCTATGATGGCACTCGAAGAAGACTGTATAGGCATCTCATTAACGAATGCCAGTCCGCTAGTATCCCCTACTTTCTCTAAGGAACGATTGTTAGGCACCAATCCAATTTCCATTGCTATTCCAACCAAAAACCAACCTCCGTTTGTGCTGGACATGGCCACAACTACTGCTGCAAACGGCAAATTGGAAGTTCTTCAACGAAAAGGTCAGGATGCACCGGAAGGATGGTTGCAGGATAAAGAAGGCCATATCACATCAGATGCAAAAGGACTGATGAAGGGTGGATCTATGCGCCCATTGGGTGGAGATCGTGAGCATGGCTCACACAAAGGTTATGCATTGGGTGCTGTGGTAGATATTTTGTCAGCTGTACTCTCAGGTGCCAACTATGGACCATGGGTACCTCCGTTTGTTGCATTCATCGATCCGGCACCCAATCCTGTTGGGGAAGGACTTGGTCATTTCTTTGGTGCAATGAGAATAGATGCATTTCGTGATGGAGACGAATTTAAATCTCACATGGACAACTGGATCGAACGATTCAGGGCTTCAGAAACAGTGAATCCAAACGAGAATGTATTGATTCCCGGAGATCCAGAACGTGAAATGACAGAAGAAAGACTGAAGAATGGAATTGACCTGCTCGACCCTGTTGTTGAAGATTTGCAGGAACTTGGAGAGAAGTTTGGCGTTCCATTAAAGAAATAGAACCTTCATGGCAGAGCTCAAAACACAACCCAACGATCTCGATGTAGAAGCATTTATAAATATAATCGAGCCTGAATCGAAACGAGCTGATGCCTGGGAAGTGCTTAAGCTCATGAAAAAAGTCACCGGAGAAAAACCAGTAATGTGGGGTGATTCGATAGTTGGTTTTGGAAAATACAAATATGTGTATGAGTCTGGAAGAGAAGGTGAGTGGATGTTAACCGGATTTTCTCCCAGAAAGCAAGCCATGACACTTTATCTTATGTCGGGTTATGACAAAATGGATTACCTGATGCAAAAGTTGGGGAAATACAAAAGCAGTGTGAGCTGCCTTTACATTAAGCGACTTTCAGATATTGATATTGAGATACTAGAGGAGATGATTCGAAAGTCTGTTGAAATCATTAAAAAGAGATATGCGGAGTACAATTAGTCTTCTCGTTTTCAGCTTCTCAATTTCAATTGCCCTTTCTCAACGTGTCTCTTTTGAGGATCCTGATCTCACATTTAGTTTCAAAAAGCCAAAAGGCTGGGAGGTTTTCGACAATGGATATGTTGTAAAAGCAAGTCCCTCCGCGGTAGACACTACTGATATTTATTTTACCATCACTTATTTTGAGTCACCTACCCCAATTGGATCATTCAGCGAGATAATTGAAACACCATTGCCAGATAAACCCCTGGAAGAAGCTGCTCCTCAAAGGATTGTGAACATTGGGCAGTATCAGTTAAGAATGGAGAGCAGGGAAGCAATATCGGAGGAAACAAGCTTCATTCAACAAAAATATCAGTTCGATCATCTTGGGCAATCATGGGAGATCACAACCTTTGCTCCAGAACCCAAAGCTCCAAAGCTTCATAAGCTATTCAAGCGGATGATCAAGTCTCTCAGAATTGACCAATAGCCAATTCTCCACTGATCGGAATAAGACTCGTGTTCAACGATAGTTCCATTGCTCTCAGCTAATGATATGAACTCTTGAATCGCGGGACTAGTATAATACACTACACCCTAATACTTAATCACATGGATTATTTCCGCAAAGCCACCAACACCTCACCTGCGGTGATGATGGATTCTAAAACAAAATCAGTTCTAATTTCAGGCTCTTCGCTGTGCCGTGATGTTACGATCTACGCCTCTGTGATCAATGACATGATCGAGCAGTTTGAGCGATTTGACTATAAAGACCTCAATATCAAACTTGATGTGTTTAACACCATGGCTGCAAAGTCATTAATTGACCTATTGAAGTATTTCAAATTCAATCGAAAGGCTCCTTCCATACATTGGTACTTTGATAAAAAGGATCGAGAAATGCAGGAAATGGCAAATGATTACAGTGAACTGCTGGAAATGGAGTTTGAAATATCAGACAATTAGAAGACTCCTATCCCAACACCGGCTCGAATGACCCAGGGACTGTTGTATGGTCTTGGGATTTCGCTTTCGTCATAGAGCACATTGTAGAGTGCCATAATATTGAAAGAAGCTCTACCACCCAGTTGCTCAGCATAACCAGCTCCTACCAGCAGACTATTGAATGATGATTTTTCCGTTCTTTCAGGTGAAAAGGAAGTAAAGTATTCAAACCGAAGACGCTCATATTCTGCATAAGCAAAAAACTGGCGAGTAAAATTAAATCGGTTAAACACACTCCAACCGAAGTTGGAAAGCGAAGTATTAATTGGCTGCTTGATTTTTACGTATTGATAAGTAATCCCAATACCGGCTGAGTATCGATCGGTGATCTTATATCCGACCTGGGGAAAAACACTGATATTGGTCTGGTTAGAACTTGCGCTGAAGCCTCCACCACCTCCAAAATAAATTTTATCGGATAGCTTATTTTGACCAGCAAGTCCCAAAGCCAACCCAATAAATAGTATGGTAAAGAGTGATTTCATTATTCTTCTCTTACGACAATAAATAAGTCTTCGTTCGGCTTTTTCATTAGGTATTTTTCTCTGGCCATCTTTTCCAATAAATCAGGGTTGTTGTTCAATGCTGCCTGATCGTTCTTTACCTGCAATATTTTGTCCTGATAAAACTGTCTGGCCTCTTCCAGCTCGGCCTTCTTAGTGGATAGCTGTGCCTGAAGAAAAAGATCATTACTGTCTACAAAAGCCAGCCACACAACAAAGAAGAGCGTGGACAAAAAATAGAAATTCCTGAAAAATGGAGGTACTCGATTCAATATGTTCTTCATCTGCTTTGAATTTTAGTGGGTGGTTTGTATTTCAAAGCTTCAGCAGACAGTCTGACAAATGTAACGAGAATTACTAAGTTTTAGATTTCATCATATCAATTCCGACCCAAATAAATATGCCGGCACTAACAATAAAGGTGATCCCTAACATAAACTTTATCACGTCTTCTCTGATTTCAAAAACCTGATAAACGTTTACAATACCAATAAGTGCAATTGCAAAGGCTATTATTAGCCTGATTTTTTGTGATTTTGTGGTGGTGTGCATGATAGAGTAAGTTTTGTGGCGATAATAAAATTATCAAACTTCATGCAGATTTAATAATATCCCTGGATTGGAGGTAGAAAATGATCGCAAGAGGAAGCCAACATATCACCAGCATGATTTGTATCCAACTTGAATCTGGAGTGAATAAGTATCAATATAAATTAAATAGTATTCCTAAAACCATTAGGATAGCTCCAGCTAGTTGAAGCCTCCGGCGTTTCTTATCACTTATTGACACGGTCCTCAATAGTTACTGCTTTCAACTCTTTTTCCTTTAACTTCCACACAAGGAACATACCAGGAAACATAATGACCCAGCCTATCCAACGTGCCCATTCAAAAGGCTCACCATTAACTAACACTTGATACGTATGAAACAGGATCATGAATAGTGCCAGGATGGACATAAACAACGCACCTGTTGCCTGATTTTGCTTATCCCGATATTCCTTCTTGGAGATTTTCATGACTCTAATATAGGTACCTGTCAAGATTCATAAAAAGGAAAATCGCTGATCTGCTGGAAACCGGCCTCCTCCTTTTTCCAGATAAAATGAGTCATGCCGTTCGTAATGGCCAGGTACTGCGCATCCAATACTTTATTATAGGGCGAAACTTGTCCCATTACCTTCTGATCTAACTTCACACCTGGTGCTTTGCATTCCACTAAAAGAAAGGTATTCCCTTCCCTGTCAAGCACGGTGATATCCGATCGCTTTTGGTTTTTAAAATAGGTCATGGATTGTTCCAGTTTGAACAGGCCTTTAGGGTATCCCAAATGAGAAATAAGGAGATTAATGAAGTGCTGCCTAACCCATTCCTCAGGAGTTAGCACCACCCATTTTTTCCTGACAAGACAGAAAATTTTGTTTTCCTCGATCTGATAATCAAACTCAGGAAGCTTGAGTGGCTGCATTTTTCAGTCTAACCTGGGAAAGGAAAATAATACCAATAATAAAGAATGAAGCAAGTGCTAGCGTACTGTTGCGCATACTGCCTGTTACCTGTTCAATATAGCCATAAACAAATGTTCCAAAGACGATAGAAAGATTATAAGTCACATCATAAAAGCTAAAAAACGATGCTGTATCCACCGTGTCTTTTGGCATAATCTTCGAATAGGTAGCTCGTGAGAGCGACTGGATTCCTCCCATGACCAAACCGACGATAGCCGCCAAAGCAAAAAACTCTATTTCCTGATCCACAAAGTATGCCCCAAGACAGCATCCAATCCAGATCAGAATTTGAATGAAGAGTGATCGTATGTTCCCCTGCTTTTTTGATACAAATGCAAAAAGATACGCTCCTAATATTGCTACAAACTGGATCAGCAATATGGTCATGATCAGGCTGCTCGCTTCCATTTTAAGTTCTTTCGAGCCAAAAGTGGCTGCCAGATACATCACCGTCTGCACTCCCATGTTGTAGAAGAAAAAGGCCAGGAGAAATTTTCGCATCCCATCCATCTCCTTCAATTGCCGCCATACCGAACGCAACTCCCGATAACCATTGGTTAAATAATGCCCCTCCGGTTTTCTGCCGTGAGGATTTTCCGGGAGTTTAGAAATAGCGTACAATGAAAAACCAATCCACCACACCCCGACCGTCAGGAAGGCCACCCGAGACGCAATTCCTGCATCCGCCAAACCAAATGTATTTGGCATTTCTATAGTGGCTAGGTTGATGATCAATAAGATGACACCCCCCATATAGCCATAGGCATAGCCTCTCGCGCTGACTATATCACGTTTATCCTCTGTTACAATCTCATTCAAAAATGCATCGTAGAATACCAGACTACCCGAATATCCGACACTGGCCATTACAGAGCATAAAATCCCCCATTCCACATTTTCACCAGTGAAAAAGAAAAGCCCAATACAGGATATAGAACCGATAAACATGAATAGTTTTAAAAAGAACTTCTTCTTGCCTGCATAATCCGCAATTCCAGACAGAATGGGAAGGACGATAGCAACCATCAGGAAACTGGCAGAAAGTGCGTACGAATAAAGCACCGAGTTTACGATCTCCATCCCGAAAAAGTCAATCCGGTCACCACCACTGGCATTCACAGCCACAGTTTGATAATAAATGGGAAATATAGCAGATGTAATTGTAAGTGAATAGACAGAGTTTGCCCAGTCATACAGGCACCAGGCGTTGATGGTTTTCTTATCGTTCAGCATAGCGAATTATATTGAAGCGGCAATATAATGAATGCATCTTTCACTACTTTTAGCTTAATCTATTTACAATATGGACTTTAACCTTGCTCCCGAAAAACTACACCGCCAGAATATTCCTACCGCTCGCCTTCCTTCCGGCACGGTGATCGAAATTCCCATCTTTTCCTATGAATCAAAAAAAGAAGGACCTACCCTTCTTCTGATGGCAGGCATGCATGGTGACGAGATCAATGGAGTAGAGATCATGCGTAGGATCATTACTCAAAAACTCTATCAGGTTCAGTCTGGACGTGTAATTCTTGTTCCTGTTTTTAACGTTTTTGGGTTCATCAACTTTAGCCGAGAAGTGCCTGACGGCAAAGATGTAAACCGATCCTTTCCCGGAAACAAAAATGGCTCATTGGCCAGCCAATTTGCCTTTTTCATGACAGATGAGGTCCTTCCACACGTTGATTATGGAATCGATTTCCATACTGGGGGTAAACAGATTAATAATTATCCCCAGGTTCGTGCCATGCTTGACGATCCAAAAAATAATGCGCTTGCTCAGGCCTTTGCTTCACCTTTTATCATGAACTCTCCCTTTCGTGACAAATCATTGAGGAAGGAGGCAGGAAAAAAGGGGAAAAGCATTTTGGTTTATGAGGCAGGGGAATCACTCAAATTAAGAAAACCTGCTATTGATGAGGGTTTGGCGGGAATGAAACGGGTTATGAAGCACCTCAAAATGATTGAGAATGCTCCCACTCCAGCACGTCAGCCGATTGTTATTAGTAAATCCAGTTGGACCCGAGCGAGCAGAGCCGGACTGCACTACGCTCAAGCAAGAAACGGGTCGTTTGTCAAGAAAGGTGAGGTAATGGGTGTGATTTCAGACCCATATGGAGAATATGAGAAAAAAATTAAAGCAACCCACGATTGTCACATTTTGAGCATAAATAATAATCCTGTTGTAAATCGTGGAGACGCGCTATTTCATACTGGGATAACACACAATGATTGAAAAGCTGGATCATAAAAATCTCGAGTTTGCTATTCAAATTAGAGATGTTTTTCAGGCATCATATGCCATTGAAGTAAAACTGATTGATGCTCAAAACAACTTCGCCCCTCTAAAGAGGCCGCTTTCTGCATTTCATTAATGCTGATACAGAGTTCTTTGGCTATTTTGAAAATGAGCGCCTTGCAGGGGTTATTGAAATTAAAAGTGATGAAGATTGTACCCATATTCAAAGTCTGGTCGTACATCCTGCTTTTTTTAGTAGAGTCATTGCATGCCAGTTAATTCACTATTTATTCAATCATTTTAACTCTTATATGTATACCGTTGAAACAGGAGCAAAGAATGATCCAGCCATTTCACTTTACGAACGCTTTGGGTTTACGCTTGTGAAAAAATGGATGACTGAGATCGGTATTGAAAAAGTCGCTCTGGAGAAACTATAATGATATACTTTGAAATATTAAATTTTTTGTGACCGTTTGTTTAGCTGCTTAGTCTAATGGGGGTGAATTCACTTTTTAAGCATAATTAAAACACAAAAAATTCATACCTATGAAATCCTATTTCAAGTACTACATATTTCTATGCATCATACTTTCGAGTTGTGTTTCCTCAAGAAGCATATTGACTCCTGAAAGGAAAAAACTCAGTAAGGAAAAGTTGGATTCTATATTTCAAACCGGCCTGGAAACTTTAGAAATACCGGGGCTATCTGTCGCAATTATCAATGATGGGGATATCACCTATCATCAGGTATTCGGCATGGCCAATGTAGAGGACACTTTGCCAGTTTCCGAAAAGTCTCTGTTTGAAGGGGCCTCCCTGTCCAAGCCAATATTTGCTTATTTCGTATTAAAATTGGCTCAAGCCGATCTGATTGATTTGGATCAACCACTTTATGAAGTTTTACCCCATCCCGGAATCAAAGATGAACGCTACAAACTAATTACTCCAAGAATGGTATTAGCCCACCAAACCGGCTTTCCTAATTGGAGTAAAGGAAAAGAAATCGAATTAGCATTTACTCCTGGAGAAGGTTTTTCCTATTCAGGTGAGGCTTACCAGTATCTGACAGCATTTATTGGAACTAAGCTTAATACCGGATATAAGCATCGACTGGATTCTGTCTTCCAGGAAATTGTAGCTAAACCACTTGGCCTTCAAAATACTTTCTTCACCTGGAATAATCAAATTGAAGCACACAAAGTAATGGGATATCAGAATGGTGTTGCTACTGAAAATAAGGAACGAAATGAAGCTTTTGGTGCGGGGTACAGCCTGCACAGTGAGGCCAGGGACTATGCGACATTTATTACTGCCCTCATCAACGAAAGGGGCTTGGATCCTAAATTATGTAAGCTATTATTAACCGAGCAAACTGCCTTCAGTTTGGATAACCCACTCAGAGAATATGGTCAAACTGGCTGGACATTGGGGTTGGCTATGAGGCCTTCAGATGACGGGATGTGGCTGCTTCATACGGGAAACAACCACGACTTTCAGTCCTTCTGTGCATTCAATCAAGAGCTGAAATGGGGATTTGTATTTTTTATGAATACCAACAAGGCAGAGCCATTTTTTGAAGAAATAGAACAACCATTAGGAATCGGATTATTCAGTAAAAAATCATAAAATAATGGAAACACTTTTAGAAAATATTGTCTTTGCGATAATGTTTTTCGGCGGAATCATACTCGTCATATTCATCATCGCACGATACACCTACCTTACAAAAAAAGCTTTGGCAGAGCGCGGGTTCAACCCTCAGGATCAAAGATTCAAGATATCACTTATTGATATCGCCTGTGTGATTATTTCTGGCGGAATTGGATTGGGTGTAGCTTCATTCGTAACACTTTTGAGTATCTCTGAAGATATGATGGACATGCTCATCTATTGTACGCTACTGGTTTTTGTAGGAATCGGTTTATTAGTTGCAAACCACTTCAGACAAAAAGCTTGAAACCAGCAAAGATCGATTCAAGCCTCATTGAGTTGGCCAAAGAAGGAGACGCCATCGCTTTTAGAGCGATTGTGGAAGCATATAAAGATGTTTCTCTTTCTTTGGCTTGCACGATCTTAAAAGATGAAGCGGAAGCCGAAGATGTATTGCAGGAATCTTTTATTCGGGTTTATAAGAATCTTTCTGCATTCCGGATGGAATCGAATTTTTCAACATGGCTATATCGTATAGTTGTTAATACAGCAAAAAGTGCAGCTTTTAAAAGAAAGTCAAAATTGGCATTGACAAAGGAACCTGTTTATGAAGTAGAAAACTATAAACAAAAAGATCAGGCACATTACATCAATCTGGCACTTATGCGTCTAAAAAAAGATGAAGCATTGACTTTGCGGTTGCATTACCTCAGTGAACTGACCGTGAAGGAGATTCATGAAGTAACCGGGCACGGTGAATCTAAGATTAAAATGGATTTGCTAAGAGGAAGGAAAAGTTTTGAAAAAGCGCTGAATAAGATTTTAGGAAAAGAAATGAACCATTTGTTATGAAAAAAATTGACGAACTACTACAAGAGAATTTTCATAAAACCTCTGAGGGTTTCACCGAAAACGTGATGAAAAACGTAGCGCAAATCAAAAGCAATCAAAACGAAGTAAAATCTTCCAACCTGCTCAATTGGCTGATACCCGCTATTGCAATGCTTACTATTGGTATGCTAGGGATGGTTATTCAAGTTGATTTTAGTCCTCAGCTTATGTTGGCCTCACTTGCATGCCTTTCAATCGTGTCTTTGCTTTTAATCAAAGTTCAAGTGCTTAAGAAAAACCAATCTAACTAATCTTCAATCACTTCAAACTCCACCCTTCGGTTCAGTTTACGAGTAGCCTCTGTCTCGTTGCTGTAGATTGGCTGATTTCCCCCATAGCCTTTGCCACTGACACGATAGGGGCTAATGCCCTGTGAAATAATGTACTCCTTTACTGTTTTGACACGAGCTTCGGATAGCTGCACATTTTTTACAGGATCACCTGTATTATCCGTATGACCTTTTAGTAAAATTTTGATATCCGGGTTATCATTCATTACCTCTACCACCAGATTCAGCTCCTTCTCAGAGCCATCTACCATATTAGCAGTCCCGCGATGAAAAAGTACATGATCCAGGGTGATCACATTACCTTTAGCAATGGAAGAAAGTGAAATGATATTTTCGCCTGCCTGCAGCTGCTCATCCAGCATGAGCATTTTTGGCAGGTAACCCGGAGATTTAATTTCAACCTCTTCTCCGGTTAATGAATCAATTTCAAAAATCCCATTTGCACCTATCCGCTTTTCCTCTCCCATGATTAGCTCTGCAGGCACTACTTCATTAGTTTTTGCGTCCACCACCTTTATAATTATTTGATCCTCAGTGGGTTCTTCCACCACTACCGTTTCTAATTCCTTCACTTCGGTGGTATCTTCCTCGATATCCTCCTTAAATCGAATGCGCATGATATCTCCATATCCATCACTGTCCTGCGAGCTCACGTAATACGCCCATTCAGAACCATCGAGATAGCTAAAAGAAGTCTCCGCTCCGGATGTATTGATCTGAGCACCAAGGTTTACAGGTTCACTCCAGTTCCTCCAGCTCTCATCCTGACGTACGGTATAATAAAGATCAAAACTTCCCTGACCTCCCCGGCCATTTGTGGCAAAAAATAGAGTCTTATTGTCCTCGGCTAAAAATGGCGTGATTTCCTGAAATTCAGTATTCAGCTGATATCCCAAATTCTTAGCACGATCCCAACTGCCATCCGGCTTTTGTTTTACTACATATAAGTCTTCTACTCCATAGGTATTATTAGACTCCATACTTAGGATCATATATTTTCCATCTTTAGAAAGGCAACCACTTTGGATTGGTGCCTTATTCCGAAAGAAAGGAATTTCTACCTCATTATTCCTGCCTTTTGAGGAAAAGTATATTTTGCCATAATACATGCCTTTATCAAAAGTCACCTGACTATAATAAATACCAAATGGAGTAAACCCAATCGGACTAATCATTCCTTTTTCTCCCAGCCAATCCGGAAACATGAAAACCTCCCACTCCTGATCAAAGAATGTTCTCTTTTCTGAGAAAAATATTTCCGAAGTATTCGAAGTGCCTCCTAGTTCTTCTGTGTAGGCAAATCCTGACTGATGGGGATTGATGATCAAATAGTTCTGACCATTGGCTGTATTTAATGAATCCACAGGCTCACCCGTTCCTTCAAATGCCATTTGAGCATGTGAAAAAAAGCTTAAAATGAGAAGTAGAGTGATTATTGAACTTTTCAACTAATTAATTTAATTTTTTTATGAAAAATATTTGATTATATAACTATACTAATATATAATTGTACTTGTAAAGTTTCTCTATTGGTTAGTTGGTGACAAAGCTAAACAGCTAGTGAATTATTTGAAGTCCGGTGTGGTTAGCCGGACTTTTTTTCTTTTACATCCTTACTCACAAACTTATTGCCAGCAATCACAAACCGCCATGGTTTCAAGGCATCTTCTTCGGCATATTCTACCCCTATCCGTGTATCAGCCAGGATCTCAAGGTCTTTTTCTTCGCCATTGGTTCCAATCCAAATTTGATCAGAGAGCAAATCTGACCCGGTCATTTTTACATGAATGCCCATGGCCTGTGATAATGTGCCCGGACCCGAGGCTAGCTTGGTTTTAGTGCTCTTCCTTCTTTCCCTCATCACTTCCTCTCCAGCTATTGGTTCCAATGCTCTAATTAATACGGCATCTGCTTGTCCTTCTTTATTCGTGACCACATTTACAAGGTTGTGTATCCCATAGCATAGATAGACATACGCATGCCCACCTTCCCCGTACATCACTTCCGTACGTGGTGTTCTCTTTCCATTTGCGTGACAAGCTTTGTCTCCCCTACCACAATACGCTTCTGTTTCCACAATTTTTCCAGCGGTGATTACCTCATCCATGTTAGTTATAAGTACCTTCCCTAATAGATCCTTTGCTATTTGCACAACATCGTCCTTTAGATAAAACGATCTTGGGAGTTTTTCGTAAAGGGATGTATTAATTTCGAAAACCATAAAACCTTTTAACTCATGAACATGAAAAGAATCACAAATCTAATCGCACTATGCGTGCTAGTGGCATTTGGTGCCTCTGCACAAATTAACACCCCACAACCGAGTCCGGCAGGATCTGTCAGCTCTACAGTAGGTTTAACTGAAGTGAAGATCGATTATTACCGACCGGGTGTAAAAGATCGTCAGATTTTTGGGAGCGGCGATCAATACCTGGAGCAATATGGTGAGGTATGGAGAACAGGAGCAAATGCCGGCACAATGGTCAGCTTTAGCACAGATGTAAAAGTGGCAGGTCAGGATGTAAAAGCCGGAGAATACCAAATAGTGAGCATTCCGGGTGAATCAGAATGGCAGGTAATGTTAATTTCAGAGCCAATAGGAGGCAATGAGGGAGCATACGATGAAAGTAAAGCGACTGTTAAAGCGACTGTTAAACCAAGTAAACCAGCAGGCACAGTTGAGCGAATGAGTTTCCAAATTTCCGACCTCAGTGCAGACAATACTTCAGCAAACATTCACTTTGAGTGGGCTGATGTTTCATGGAAACTGCCGATAGCTGTAAGCTTTCACGAAACAGTAATGAAGGATATCGCTGCAAAAACTCAAGTAAATCCGCAGAACTATGTAGCTGCAGCCAACTATTACTTAAGCGCAGGAGAGAACCTGGAGCAAGCATTGGAGTGGATGAATAAATACTTGTCCATGGGCGAAAACTCCGGACAATTCTGGCATGTACACACCAAGGCTCAAATCCTGGCTAAAATGGGCAAGAAGAAAGAAGCCATTGCTGCTGCGAATGATTCAATGGAAAAAGCAAAGAACTTTCCGAATGGTGATTTTGGTTACATCAAAAGAAACGAAGATTTAATTGCTTCTCTGAAGTAATTAAAACCGAGTAAGATCGAAAAAGCGTGGGCTTAGCTCACGCTTTTTATTATTCTCTAAAATAAATCGAGAACCACTTATGATGAACGCTAATCAAGACAATCAGTCTCAATAATTAGGTCTCGGTTTGCTAGGCAACATTGGCTGAAGGATGATGCTAATTAAAATAGTGCCTAAACATCCGATCACATTATACCACAGGTAGCTTAGAGCGAATATTCCAGCCTCCGTCATAAAGTGAATAATAATTACTCCAGTCTGTGCAATGAGTGCTGCAATGAAAACCGCATTTCCTTTCACGTACTTTAGAAAAAAGGCTACCAGAAAGATTCCCAGCACGGTACCATAAAAGATCGAGCCAACGATATTTACCGCTTCAATCAGGTTTTCAGAATTCTTAGCCAAAATGGCAAACAGAATGGCCAGAACACCCCAGCCCAGTGTCATTAGCTTGGAAGTATTCAGGTAATGATGATCTGACCCATCTTTTTTGATCGCTCTTTTATAAAAATCAACCGAAGTAGTAGATGCCAGAGCATTTAATTCTGATGAAGTGGATGACATGGCAGCTGAAAAAATAACCGCGATCAATAACCCAATAAGACCATGAGGCAAGTAAGTAATAATGAACGTCAGAAAAACGTAATCAGAGTCTTTGGTCTCCAACGTGTCATCTGCTTTTAAAATGACCTCTTTTGCCTGCTCCCGGATTCGTACGGATCGGGCATCTGCCTCTTTCAATAGCTCAACTACTTTATCACGTTCTGCTCCTACCAATGACTCATTTGCAAGCTTCTCAGCGGCTGATCTTCGTTCATCAAGGGCATGAGCATATTCATGATTAAGCAATTCATATTCCTCCGCGTAAGCTGAGTTTTCAACAATGTCCACTGATGCTTCTTTGAAATGCAATGGTGGGTTGTAGAAAATGAAGAAAACATACACCATTACACCAACGAAAAGGATGAAAAACTGCATCGGAATTTTCAGAATCGCATTGAACATGAGCCCCATGCGACTTTCCGCAGCACTAGTCCCTCCGAGATATCGCTGTACTTGAGACTGGTCCGTACCGAAATAGGAAAGTGCCAGAAAAAATCCTCCGGTTAAGCCAGACCAAAGTGTGTAACGCTCACCAGCGTCCACGCTCAGGTTGACCGCTTCAAGCTTACCCAAACTACCCGCTATTTCCAGCGATCCGCTAAAAGAAGTGTAATCATTGATGTACCCTAAAATCACAAAAAATGCAGCAAACATTCCAGCCATGATGACAAACATTTGTTGCTTTTGAGTAATGGAAACCGCCTTCGTTCCTCCAGAAACAGTATAGATAATCACCAAAATTCCAGTACCTAAAATCGTAGCGGTTAAGTCCCATTGTAGTATGGAGGAAAGAATAATTGCAGGTGCATAAATAGTAATACCCGCTGCTAGTCCTCTTTGAAACAGAAAAAGTGCCGCTCCTAAATATCGAGTCTTTAAATCAAATCGTTTCTCCAAAAACTCATATGCCGTGTAAACCTTTAGGCGATAGAAGATAGGTATAAAAACAGCTGAAACGACGATTAAAGCAATGGGAAGGCCAAAATAATTTTGAACAAATCCCATCCCACTATCATATGCCTGACCGGGAGTAGAAATGAATGTAATTGCGCTAGCCTGAGTGGCCATCACCGAAAGTCCAATCGTGCCCCATTTCATGGAGTGACCACCTAGCAGATAGCCTTCAATATCTTTTTGTCCTCTGGTCTTATAAACGCCGTATGCTACTATGAAAAGTAATGTGCCAAACAGCACAATCAGATCAAGATTATTCATCAATAAGAAATGCTAAAAAGGTAGAATAATAGGATTAGTACAGCCAACCAACCTGCTACGAAGAGGTAGAGGTATCTCCACTTTTTAAATAAAGGTGGCTTGTCTATGTTTCTTTCAGAGATCAATTCTGTCATTTACCTAGCGATATCAAGTTTACAAAAATTCTGTAAGCTCCGGGCACTCCAGCGGGTAATTCTCTAAACCAGCTATAGCCAGAGTACACATAATACCCCTCTCCATACTTAGCGACGAGTAAGCCTCCTGTTTTTGGACTTTCACCGGGATCATTGCTTTTTAAGATGGGTGTAAATTCATCGGACCATTCACTAGGGAAGTAAAGTCCACGTTCCTGAACCCAATTATCAAAATCTTCATTGGTGATTCGATTGGGCGAATTCATGACCGGGTGATCAAAAGCCAAAATTTCTACGGGTGCCTGCTCAACCGCAACACGATCTCGTGAAAGTTTTAAATGGTAAGGAGCAATTTCCTGCGTAACCAGTCTGTGGCTGGTATTATATTGAATGATCAGATTACCTCCTTGTTTGACATATTCAAAAAGATCCTTGTTTTTGTATGAGAGCCAATCAACGGTATTAAAAGCTCTAATCCCTAAGATAATAGCATCGTATTGTTGAAGATTATCAGCTGAAATATCATCTTTCTCAAGCTCGGTTACCTCATAGCCAATTTGTTCCAGATTATCAGGAATGGCATCTCCCGCACCTTCTATGTATCCTATGTTATTGCCTTTCATTTTTAAGTCTACCCTGACGACTTTAACCTTTGAATCAGGGTATAATGTCTGCTTTGGAATATGATCATAGTCAATAACAGACAGTCCCTTGGAATAAGATTTTCCATTTACCAATGCCTCCGCAGACACAAAACCTTCTGAAGCATTTGAAGGAGGCGTGATATTAAAAGTAAAAACCTGCTCCTCTCGTTTGATCTCCAGATCAAAATCGTAAGATATTGGTTCTATTTTCCAACCTTCAGGGGCATTGAGAGACACACGCCCACTCAAATTCTTTTTGCCTGCAATTACTCTTACATCCACCGATTTAGAAGTGTTATCACCAAACACAAGGACACCTCCTGAAATGTTTACCATCACCGGAGGGCCAATGGTTATTGGTTCCACCACCTCTCCTTCAACAGGATCTGTCCGCCTAAACCTAACCGGAACCTTATATTCGACTCGCTCTCCGCTGAAATTGACAATCACATTTCCCGTAATTGCAGGATCATTTTCCGGCTTACCGATCTGTACCTGATCATTCACTGTATACATTCCCAACTGCCCATCTTCTCTCAACCAATATGGATGTGAATACTTCATCCCTGCTGGAAGTTGAAAATGCATTTCAGAAGTAAATGGTTTATTGTTTAGCAATGGCGCTTTTAAAGAAACCGGGTTTACCCACTCTTCAAATTTTATTCGCTCAATCTCCATTTCAATATTGCTGCGGTTAACTGCTTCGAATGAAATGGTTATAGAATCTCCTACAGCATAGCTTGGAGCAGAGGAAGTAAGCGAAAGATAGAGGCCTGAAGCCGCTTGAATCAAATCATCAATTTCTTGTTGCTTAACTTCTCTCCAAAACTTATCGTCAATTTCCTCTAATGCCTTTCTGGCACCAAGAAGGGGCTCAATGATTGTGGTGGGTTTGGTTTCATCATATAGGGATATCGCTTTATCAATGTAGAATTTGACCTCTTTTGATCCTTTGATTCGATCCCATGAAGTATTAATGCCTTCAAAAGGAAATTTACCTTCTTCTCCCTCCCATCGCTGCAAATATTCGACTTGCTCTCCCCGGGAACCTGAAGATCCGAACCCCTGGCTTTTGTGCATGCTTCTACTTCTCGCAGCTATTTCAGTGTAAGATTCACCTAGCAGCGCATTGTATCCCCCTACATCCAACGTCACCAGTTTAGTAGTGTCCATTTCTCCATTTCTAAACCACCACCATCCAGTGTTCCAAAAAATCTTTTTGGGCTGCCAGGGATCAACGTAATCTAATTGCTCAGGGTAGGCATTTTTATCTCCGCTGAGTTTAAAGGCTTCTCTAGCCAAAATGGCACTGGCGGTGTGATGACCGTGAGACCTTCCCGTATCGCTAAATCTGGTGATAATAATATCCGGACGGAATTTTCTGAAAGCCCACACAAAATCACTTAGTACTTTTTCCCGATCCCAAATATTAAATGTCTCGTCTGGGTTTTTAGAATACCCAAAATCATTCGCCCTGGAAAAAAACTGCTGTCCTCCATCGGTGCGCCTGGCCGCCAGCAATTCCTGTGTGCGTATGAGCCCCAGTTCCTCCCGAATTTGCGGGCCTATCAGGTTCTGTCCACCGTCTCCACGTGTTGCTGACAGGTAAGCAGTTCGCATTAGCTCCTCATTAGCATAATATGCAATGAGTCTTGTGTTTTCATCATCCGGATGTGCCGCAACGTAGAGGACGGATCCCAACACATTAAGTTTCTCAAGCTTCTGACGTATTTCACCTGGCTTGTAAGCCCTTGACTGCTGGCCATTACAATGAATAAATAGCGCAACTAAGACATAGCTAATAAAGGTTCGGGTTTTCATAGTTTGGTTTTGGTTCGGGTTAGTTACGAGTAAAAGGTCGGAAAGTTATGTGAATTGTATGAGCGGTAGAAAATTGATAAAATAATCCTGATCAAAATTTTCCTTTAGTTTTATGTTGACCAAACGCCTAAGCTTGAAAGCCTTACTCCGTACGCCTAAGAAATATGAAGAGAGTGAACTTGCCAGTATTGCAAGAGCATTAAATGTTGGCTTTTATCTTCTGTCGTTTTTCCTGATAGTCGTTTTCATACGACAGCTCCTACAGCGCGATTATGACATGATGATGCTGTTAGGACTGGGCATAGCAGTTTCCTTCCTTTCCAGATGGTTATTTCTCCGTGGACACCTAAAAAAGTCAACGATGATAGTGGCGATTTTTTTTACAGTACTGCTAACCATTATTTGTTCTTTAGGGAATGGCATACATGACATTGGACTAATCGGGTTCCCTATTCTTATTGGCTTTTCTAGCATACTTCTTGATCAAAAGCAGTTGGTCATTTCTTCTGTCTTGAGTGTATTAGGCTTAACATGGCTGGTGCTTGGGGCCCGGTTTTCACTTTTTGAACCTATTCCAGTTCCTGTTGGAGAACTTGGGGATTTTATTATCGCAAGCTTAATGATCGCTATTGGAGGGTTGGTTGCATTTAGCTTGACCAGTAATATGAAGGACTCACTGAAAAAAGCCAATAAAGAAATTGATTTAAGCAGAAATGAGGCACTCCATCTTTCAGATCAAATTGACCAGAAAGAAGAGATAATAGAGGAAATCCATAAGGCAGTGATCAATAGCCTAGGACATATCAGATACCTTATTGAACACAGTCCCAAAGAAACAGAAGAACTAGTTGAGGTCTATGAAAGTCTGAAAAGAAAGATTATCGTAATTGAAGCAGCGCATGGCATTCTTCTCACAGAAAAGGCTCCCATTCTATTGGATATAAAGGAGTTGACAAAAGAGATTTTAACCAAATATGAAGCCAGCTTATCTACATCGGCTCTCCAGGTGGATATAGATAAAGCCTCATGTATCATAAGCCTTGACCAGGCGATCTATTATGGTATTTTCCTTATCGAGTTGGTTCATGAAGTAGATCACTACCCCTCAGATTCATTTAAGATTACCTTGACTATGGAAGAGGATCTAATACAATTGAGGCTTCATGGATTTGAAAATGGGCATCAAGAAGAGCTGAGCATTATTATGGATTTACTATCAAAGCAGCTAAAGGGGACACTTAGTAAATCAGATCGTGAAATAATTCTTTCATTCCTACCAAGCACCAAAAAGTGAATTCCAAGTGGCTACCATATGATCATACGCTGGATGAACATTCCAAAAAGGAGATTACCATTCTTTTAAAAACATTCCTTTTTATTATTCCATTGGTGGCAGTGGCTTTGGCCATGGTGAATTTCTCACTTGGGCTAACTAATATCGCACTGACCATTCTTACCGTCCCAATCTTTTGCCTGATCTCCCTGGCAGCACTCTATAGAGGGATGATAAACCTTTCAATTACTATTCTGATTATCATACTTATAGCCGCAACGACACTCAGCTGCATGTTAGGTAACGGAGTTCACGAGACGGGCATCATCGTTTTACCGGTGATAGTCCTATTTTCCAGCCTAATCATGAATGAAAGGGGTGTTATTCTCACCACTCTAACGGTAATTCTTTGTTTGGCTTTCATTGTTTTCGGAGAGCAGGCAGGGATTTTCCCTTCAAGAAACGTACCTGCTGTTCGCTGGGTGGATTTAGTGGTGGTCTTAACCATCACCATCATACACGCCTTCGTTACCTACAGTTTCTCCAACATCACACGAAAAAATCTTAATCGGGCAAAAGCTGAATTGGAGAATCAGAAAAAGTACAAAGATGAGATAAACACCAATCTCAAAGAAAAATCTGAGCTGCTACGCTTAGTGCATCACAGAGTAAAAAACAATCTTTTGTTAATCAATAGTTTGATTGAACTAGAGACATATGGAAAGCCAAAAATAAAGGAGGAGCTATCTGAAGTAACCAAAAGTATTCATACCATCGCCCGCGCTCATGATCCGCTCTATCACACAGAAGATTACAAACAAGTGGCCATTAAGCCTTATCTCGAAAAGCTCATATCTTCTTTTGTACAGTCCATTGGGATTAAAAATCTGGAAATAAGTCTGGATGACAAATTGATATTTCATGAGAAAGCCATACTAATAGGCATTATCCTACAGCGTATTGTTAGTAACATTGAGCAAACAGATCTGGAAAAGCTGCAAGTAACACTGCTGTCTAAAAAGAATCGTCTTAAGCTGACACTTTCATTGACTAATGGAAATGAAATCAAAGATTCGCAGAAGTCACTTATTACATCTCTTGTTGACGAAATTGAAGGTGAATTCGAGCTTTCACCTACAGAAGCTTCAGTGACTTTTCAAGCTTAACCCAGCTTACTGAAATCTTTTACATCAGCGTCAGTAGTAAGAATTCGCTGGAAGATGGCATTTAAATTTTCGAATTCCCATGGTTTAGTCACAAAATCATGAATCCCAAAATCTCCGATTGTTTCATACAAATCAGCCTTTTTAATAAAGCCACTGAGAATCATTCTTTTGATCTTGGGATGAGAAGCAAAGACATCTTTTAAAAGCTCCACCCCTGACATATGAGGCATTCGGTGATCGGTCACGATCAAGTCAATCTTTTCTTTCTTTACAACCTCTAGAGCCTCCTGCGGACCCAAAGCAGTATGCACATTGTAGAGTCTTCTAAATGTTGACTTAAAGCCTCTTAAATTTGGCATTTCATCGTCCACATATAGAATCGTGTATTCTTTTTCCGTTTTGGATGCTTTTCTGGCAGCTCTCCTGGCGGCTCTACGTTCTGCTCGTTCTTCTGCTGTGAGTGTTTCCATAGGCAAAATTATTCTCTACAAAAATACAAGAATTACTGAGGATGGTATATCTATTTTTAGATAAGTAAAATACCTAAAATCCACCTTGTCCAGGTAATAATTCTTAAAACATAATGCTAATTAAAATTTTCTTTTATAAAAAAATGAAAACGACAAATATTGAAAATGCTGAGTTAGATAAGCTTATGATATACCATTTCAAATGATCGACTTATTTGTTAAGCCCTGTAAAAGGTACTTAAAAGTCTAGTCTGCTGAATTCAATACAAATTTGAAAGTCGTACCTTTTCTTTCAGGATTATCTTTTACAGTAATATCGCCCCCGTTTTGGGTTATTAGGTCTTTGCATATAAATAAGCCCACTCCGCTGCTCTTTTCATTGTCAGTCCCGCGTCGCTTATTGTCTTTCTTCATTTCAAAAAGATTGGCTTTCATTTCATCAGGGATTCCAATACCAGTATCCCTGATTTCAATCAAGATGCTTCCATCATGATTGCTCACATCGATATTGACATGCCCCCCCTTCTCTGTGAATTTTACCGCATTCGATATCAAATTACGGATGACAATTTTCAGTGCACCTTTATCAAACAGACATGCGGCATCCAAATCTCCCGAAAGCTTCACGTCCAGGTTTTTTTCTTCAATATGCCTGCTCATGTTTTGCACAATTGACTCAATAATCTCTCTTAAGTCAATTGCTTCCTGTTCGATCCGTTTATTCTGAGATGCGGCATGTCCCCATTCCATGAGCTCATCCAGCATTTGAATGGTATGATCTACGCTTTTATCAATGGTACCCATAAATTCCTTTACCTGCTCAACGCCCACCTGGTCTTCCTGAACTAAAGAAATAACACTTTTCAGGTTACTCATTGGCCCTCTTATGTCGTGACTAATGATCCTGATCAGCGTATCTCTCAACAAGCTTGCTCGAGTAATTTCTGCAGTTTTTTCTTCTACTCGTTTCTCCAGGTTTATATTCAGTTCCTCATTTTCCTTAAATGAATGAGCAAAAATTTCTGATAAGGCAATGGACTGAAAAAAGATAAATATGACAAACCCGGAGTTCACAAGATTTGGGCCTGCTGCAACCTCCAACGTTCCTGAAATTTTTAGAAGTTCCGCAATCACAAAAAGAAAACACAAGAGGGTGCCACCTAATACATACAAGGAACCAACTTTCTTTTCCTTTACTGCCTTGATAAGCAAGGTATACATGATTACATAAGATAAAAGCACCAGAATGGAATTGGCATTTAGGGAATGATAATACAGACTGTAAGGGGTAACAAGAACAAATAGCAACAGTAACCCACAGAGAATTAGGAACCCATTTACATATCGCTTAATTGCTGAAAATGGGTACAAGGAATAACAAAACAAAACAGACAATGGAGCACCCATGTAGCTACTGAAGTACTCTATTTTCCTACCCATCTCTAATGAGACATCAGGAAAGAACGTGAAGAAGATCATCGATCCATCATCCACCAGAGTAGCTCTCATAAAAATCGAGAAAGACAACAAACCCAGGTAGAGATAATAGCTCTTTTTTACCTGACGGTATAGGACCATATTGTAGGCGGCAAAAATGGCTATCGCCCCAATCTCCATCAATTCAATTAACTGCTGCATAAACCTTTCTTGGCTAGTGTGACTGGTAATTAAAGAATCCAATCGATAATAGACAAGTGGGTTGAGTATTTTTTCGACCATTTACTTTGATATCTACATATTTCTATATCTTTAGCTAACCTCAAACCAAGAAACTATGTCAATGTACTGTCTCGTATGGAAGTATGAAGTATCATCAGACCAAGCCAAGTTTGAAGAAGAATATGGCCGAAACGGAAGCTGGTTCAAGTTTTTTGAACCATGTGAAGATTATCTGGGTCATGACCTGATGAAAGGAGGTGATGGCAAAACATATATCCTGATTGACAAGTGGATGTCCAAAGCAGACTATCAGGATTTTCTCGATGAAAATAAAGCAGCATATGATGAGCTGAATAAAAAGAACTCAGACCTTTATGATGTAGAGGAGACAGTAGGTGAGTTTGAACTGCTTCAATAGGTTCAAATAAAGTCAGATGTGCCGGCTACTGTTGCTGTTGTGCTGGCTGATGATGAACTCCATTAGAAGTCGACATCACCCCAAACGCTGGATTTGGCATAAGTAAAAAAGCCTCGGTCAATAATGATTGGAGACTGAATGTTATTATGATACAATCCCCCGGTACCTAACCCGTGAAACTCTTCATTTTGTGGATATAGACTGGCAAACTGTGCAATAGCATTGAGGCCAAGGTTGGACTCAAGGTAGGATGTCACCCACCACTCTATCCCATGAATTTCAGCCAGATCGATCCACTCTTTCACCGAAGCAAATCCACCATGTAGTGTAGGTTTCAAAACCAGGTAGTGAGGTTTCAGCTCCTGAATGAGATCAACACGATTGCGTGAGCCATTGATGCCAATCAACTCTTCATCCAGCGCGATCGGTATTTCACTTCTGTTGCACACTAGCTCCATAGCCTCTGGCTGCATGGGCATGATCGGTTGCTCTATAGAGTGAATGTTGAACTTGCTAAGCTCCTTCAGTTTGAATAATACCTCATTGGTTTGAAATGCCCCATTGGCGTCAAGCCTGATGATGAGATCATCCGATACCTTACGAAGGGATTTAATCATATCCAGCTCGGTATCAAAATCCAGTGCCCCCACTTTCAACTTGATACAACTAAAACCTGCCTCCAGCTTCTCTTCGATCTGTTGATGCATGAAATCTTTATCCCCCATCCACACCAGTCCATTGATAGGAATCTTTATGCTATGAAAATCTTTAGAAAAAATCTCTTTTTGACCTCCATTTATTAAATCCAAAAATGCCATTTCCAACCCGAAACGAACACTTGGGAATGAAATAGGCACCAGTTGATCTACCATTTCAAATATTTCCTCCTCTATTAGAGGAGTCTTTTTATTGGCTATTTCCTTCCCAAGCTTTTCCAAAATTTCCGGTACCTCCTCCACATCTTCCGGACTGAGACGATGAATAGGTGCCACCTCTCCTATGCCAGCCTTACCGTCCTCATCAGTCAATCTAACGAACCATACTTTTCTGTCAGCCATTTTTCCCCGACTCGTTCGAGCTGAAAATTTAAAATCAAGTGTGTACGGTTTAACTTCGAGCCTCAACATGAATCTAAAATTAGACGACTTTATTTACGACCTGCCGGAAGACAGGATTGCCAAGCATCCCCCTAAGGAAAGAGCTGGTTCAAAGCTCTTGTTTTATAATCAGGGAGAAATTTCACATCACGAATTTAAGCAGATAGATAACCTAATCCCTGATGATTCGCTATTGGTTTTTAATGACACGAGGGTAATTCCTGCCCGCATCATCATGCATAAGGGCAGTGGTGCGCGTATTGAAATTTTTTTACTTGAACCGCTAAAGCCTTCAAAAGTTCACGAGGAAGTGATGAATGCAAAAGCATCCTGCACCTGGAAGTGCATGATTGGTAATGCGAAGAAGTGGAAGACAGACACTTCACTTAAGATTGATGACCTCAAATTGACAGCCACAAGAGCAGGACAAGACGAGGTGAAGTTTTCGTGGGAATCTGAACTTACTTTCTCAGATCTCCTCACAGAGATTGGAAAAATTCCACTACCACCGTACATCGATCGGGAAGTGGAGCAGGAAGATGAAGATCGCTACCAAACTGTATACTCCAAAATGAAGGGAGCCGTGGCAGCCCCCACAGCTGGGTTGCATTTTACAAATGAAATCATCAGATCACTAAAGGACAGAGGCATTCAAACTGACTATCTCACGCTACATGTTTCTGCAGGAACTTTTCAGCCAATAAAAAGTGAAAATATTAGCGACCACCCCATGCACAATGAACAAATATGGGTAAGCAAAAAGAATGTCGAAAATCTACTACATGCAAGCAAAGTAATAGCTGTAGGCACTACCTCCATGCGCACACTAGAGAGTCTCTACTGGTATGGCGCTAAGCTTCTAAGTGGATCAGATAACTTCTTTGTAGACAAGAATGATCCATATACACTCAAAGCGGTAAAAAGAAAAGCTGCTCTGCAGGCAGTATTAGATAAAATGGAAAAAACCGGAGTAGAGAAACTGGGCGGGCACACAGAAATATTTATCTACCCAGGTTATGAATTTCAAATTTGTGATGGACTGGTTACTAACTATCACCTCCCTGGTTCCACGCTTATTTTACTTGTCGCCGCATTCATCGGAGATGACTGGAGAGAAGTGTATCAGTCTGCATTGACTAACAACTATCGTTTCCTCAGCTACGGTGATAGCTCCTTACTTATCCGGTAGGCGCTGACTTCATTTTTATCCGCTGCTCTCTCAGGTAATCCAATGAAAACTTTCCACTGCCGGTAATGGCTATTACGATTAGCAAGACTAGTGTGATGGCTGCAGTCTGAAGCTCCATGTAGTTGTTTGCTGTGAGCATCTGCAAATAGTTGAAGATTACTGCACCAGCCAGAATTGGAATATTCAATAGACACATCCATCGTGTGAGTGCACCAGTCATAAGGATAATACCACCTGCCATGTGGATGAAGATAATAGCATGCGCCAGGTGAGCTGCTACGAAAACCCAGCCAACCGACTGGATATTTGCTGTGAAACTGTCAAAGTTACTAGCAAAAACAATTCCCTTGTAAGTGACGAACCCACCCAAAGCAATGCGAAGAAAATCTACGAAAATGGGCGGGTTGATCGATTCGATTTTTTGAATGATTCCCATAGTTTTTGGCGTTTGGTCTACCATAAGTTACTGAAAAAGACGATGATATCCAATACATTCTTGCTGGTGGCCTTGAAGTAGCGTTTCGTCGAAAGGAAAGAAAAATACCCTAAATATGGTATTGATAACCCGACTAAAACACCCTTGCTTTGTACATGTAATCAATCACCAAATTGCTATGAGTCAAATATTAAGAAGTCTATCCGTAAATCGCATTTATGCTGAAATGACCGGCAAACTTTTGATTGTTATTTTGATTCTTGCCTTGCTGATTGGTTAAGATCGCTCTGATCACCGCACTAAACTTATTAGTAGTTAAACATTAAAGCGCCTCGCCTGGCGCTTTTTTTTATGCCTTCTTTGAGGAAATTCTTTAGCTTAGATGGCATGAAAAAGTTATTGGTCTCCCTCACAGTAATTCTATCATTCAGTGTTTTCGCGCAGGATAACCTACCCTTTCAGGAACTGGATGTGTTCCAGTTGGAATGGGTAGCCGATCCGCAAATATCTCCAGACGGCTCACAGGTTGTTTATCGGCGAATGGGAATGTCCATCATGGAGGATAAAAAAGTTGGTAATCTATGGATCATCAATACGGATGGCTCCAACCACCGAAAACTAACCAGCTACGACGGCAGTGAATCTGGTGCGCGATGGTCTCCGGACGGCACGCGCATTGCCTACCGTAGATCTACTGATCAGGGATCTGAAATTCATATCTATTGGATGGAGAGTGGTCAGACAGCACGCATCACTCAGCTCGAAAAATCACCCGGCAGTATCACCTGGTCTGCTGATGGAAAACAGCTTGCTTTTACCATGACTGTAGCTCAAAAGCCCCCGGTAATCGTGAGTGATCCAAAAAAACCCAAAGGAGCCAAATGGGCAGACGCCCCGCGCATCACTGATCGCATGCGGCATGAAGCAGATGGTTCCGGCTACATTCCGCCCGGATTCCGACACATCTTTGTGGTGCCTGCATTAGGTGGCACACCAAGACAGATCACCTCCGGTGATTACAACCATAGCAGACCTGCCTGGACACCCGACGGCAACTACATCCTTTGCTCAGGGAATAGATCAGACAACTGGGAGTACGATTTCCGAAACTCAGAAATCTATAAAGTGAATGTGCAAACAGGCGAAATCACTCAACTTACAGATCGCAATGGCCCTGATCGATCTCCTTCTGTTTCCCCTGATGGACAAAGTATCGTCTACCTGGGCTATGAGGACAAAGTACAGACCTACCAGCTTACCCAAATCCAGCTGATGGATATCAACGGCAACAACAAACGAACCCTGCTTACTGATTTTGACAGAAGCATCTCTTCCATTATCTGGAGTGGGGATAGTAAAGGGGTGTACTATCAGTACGACGATAAAGGAAGAACGAAAATTGGCTACACAGATTTGATGGGCAACCAGCGACAGATAGCCGACAACCTGGGTGGAGCCACCATCGGACGACCGTATGGCGGAGGGTCATTCTCCGTATCTGGCAAGGGTGCTGTGGCCTACAACTACACCCGACCGGAACATCCAGGCGATCTGGCCGTAGTTAACCGTGGAAAATTTAGTCGTATTACCAACCTGAACACAGACCTGCTTGACTACAGGGAGTTGGGTCAGGTGGAAGAATTTTGGTGGAAATCTTCACACGACCAGCGAGACGTGCAAGGCTGGATCGTGAAGCCTCCTCAGTTTGATCCGAACAAAAAATACCCCCTGATTATTGAGAATCATGGAGGACCCATTTCTAACTACGGTGAACGTTTTTCACCGGAAATTCAGCTCTATTCAGCAGCGGGATATGTGGTGTTTTATCCCAACCCACGAGGCAGCACCGGCTATGGCGAGGAATTTGGCAACCTGCTCTATCACAACTATCCCGGCAATGACTATGACGACATCATGTCCGGCATGGATGCACTGATAGAAAAAGGTTATATCGATACTGAAAATCTATTTGTAACCGGCGGTAGTGCGGGTGGCATTATGACGGCCTGGATGATCGGAAAGTCTGACCGATTTAAAGCTTCTGCGGTGGTCAAACCGGTAATGAACTGGTACAGCAAAACACTAGTAGCTGACAACTGGTATGGCTACTACCACACTCGATACGAAGGACTGCCGTGGACGAACATGGAACATTACATGAAGTTTTCACCGATCTCGTTGGTTGGCAATGTGGAATGCCCGACAATGGTGATGGTGGGCATGGAAGACCTGCGCACGCCTACATCGGAAGCAAAACAACTTTATCATGCATTGAAGTATCGTAAGATCGAGACAGTGCTAGTAGAGATTCCTGGCTCATATCACAACATTTCAAATCGCCCCAGCCAATTGATCACTAAAGTGGCGCACATCATTGCGTGGTTTGATAAGTATAAGGGTTGATGTTCCAGATCCCGGATTTATTTCAGATCCTTTCTCAAGGATTTTCTGGTTACGAACAGTTGTCCCCTCAAGGGGCATCTCTTCCTGAAGCCTTGTCACCGTATAGAGGTTTGGTTAAGGCCGGGATTTGAGTAAATCCACATTTTCCTGAACGATTTGCGCTGAGATGGATTAATTATATAAACAACACACGAAAACAATGAATGTATTAATCATAGGCGCAAACGGAAAAATAGGAACCATTTTATCACAAAAGCTGAAAGACACCCCGCACCAGCCCATCGCCATGGTACGAAAGGTGGAACAGCAAGAGGCATTTGAAGCCAAAGGCATCAAAACGGTACTCGCAGATCTGGAAAATGATTTTGATCATGCCTTTGATGGTGTAAATGCAGTAGTATTTACGGCCGGTAGTGGGGCTCAAACCGGGAAAGACAAAACCCATTTGGTAGATCGGATCGGAGCTAAGAAAGCGATAGACTTGTCAGTAAAACATAAAGTAGATCGTTTCGTCATGGTGAGTGCATTCGGCGCAGATGCCAGCTCTGATCAATGGCCGGAGAGCATGGCTCACTATTATGAAGCCAAAGCAGACGCTGATAAGCACCTGATGCAGAGCGGCCTTAACTATACTATCCTGATGCCAGGAAGATTAACCGATGAAAAAGGGACCAACAACGTAGAACTTGGGGAAAAGATCAGTCAACGCAGTGGAAGCATTTCGCGTACAGATGTGGCTACCGTAGTTAAAAAATCACTGAATCATGATAAATCGTATGGAAAAAACCTGGAGTTACTAAACGGAAACACGCCTGTGGATGAAGCGCTTAATCTGCTATAAGTAAACGCATTCACTTGGGTATGGAGAAGGAAATAATTGTTCCTTCTCCTTCATCTGAATTGATATCCATCTCACCACCTAGCTCCTCCACCAGATTCTTTGCATGCCCAAGTCCTACACCCAGACTATATTCTCCCATCCTCCCAATTGTGTGAAACGAAGTAAACATCTCAAATGCTTTAGGTATCTTTTCCTCTGGTATTCCCGGTCCATTATCTAATACATAAAATTCATAATGGAAATCCAACTCACGTGCACCTACCTCCACGTCTGCAATCGGTTTGTCATTGTGCCTGATTGCATTAGACATTAGCTGCATGAGTATTTCTTCCAACATAGCCCCATTGGTAGTGACACTTTCGGTATGGAATACATAGTTGATTTCATAGTCATCTGATTGCTGGAAGCATTTCCGCAATCGGTCTCCCATCTCCTCCAGATTAATCGCATCATTCTTTAGTCGTTTCAGCTCAGGGATTTTAGCATGTTCATTAAGGGCCTTAACCATTTCTTTCAGCTTGCGTCCTGACTCAATCGCAGGCTGTAATTGTTTCGCTCCTTCCTTACCTATTTGGTCTCCATATTTTTTTATGAATTGGTCGTACGTTTCTGCCATGATATTTAAAGGAGAATTGATTTTGGCAGCAGCAATATCAGCAAACTTTTGAAGCATCTTATTTTTTGCTTCGAGCCTCTCATTCAAAGAACGAAGTTCGAATCTGCTTTTTCTTAGCTCCAGGAGGCTCATCACCTGTTTTGAAAGAACCTCTAACGCCCTCACCTGGCTTTCACTCAGCTCCTTAGGTTTCTGATCAATAACACAAAGAGTACCAAGCGAATGACCGTTTTTTGTTGTAAGCGGTACTCCTGCATAAAAAACAATATAGGGATCTCCGGTAACAAGCGGGTTCGAAAGAAACCGCATGTCGTCTCTTGCATCTTTGACATAAAAAAGCTTTTGGGGCTGCTCTATGGCATGAGCACAAAAAGAATGAATACGGGGTGTTTCACTCACATTTAAGCCATGATGAGATTTAAACCATTGTCTTTCCTTATCTACCAATGAAATAAGTGAAATAGGCGTTTGGCAAATTTCAGCTGCCAGCGCGGTGAGATTATCATAATCTTTATCCGAAAGAGTATCAAGAATGGAATAAGATTCCAGTTCGATAATCCGTTCATGTTCTTCCCTGGTGGTCATTCTTGGTGGGAATTTGGTGATGAAATTAAAAGTAGTAAAATGATTCTTTAAAACATAAAAAACCCCACACACCTTGAGGTATGTGGGGCACAGCTTTGGAGCTTAATTATTAGATTGTTTTTTGATTTTCGTGTACCCCTTCTGCAAATTCTTCAATCATCTTGGCATTGAAGTCGTCCAAATCTTCAGGTGATCTGCTGGTCACCAGGCCTGCATCCACTACTACGCTTTTATCAATCCACTTCGCGCCAGCGTTTTTTAAATCAGTTTTGATGCTTGGGAAAGATGTCATCATTCTTCCGGTTAACGCGCCTGTTTCAATTAGCACCTGAGGGCCGTGACAGATGGATGCGATCGGCTTGCCCGCCTCAAAAAAGTCACTAACAAATGCAACGGTATCTTCATTTACTCTCAGCAGATCAGGGTTGGCTACTCCACCAGGAATTAATAGTGCGTCATATTCATCTGCATTTGTTTGTTGCACTTGTTTATCTACTTCCAGTTCCATATTCCAGTTATCATCTTTCCAGCTTCTGATTTTTCCTTTGCGTGGAGATACAATGGTTACGTTTGCTCCATTAGACTCAAGCATCTCCTTCGGAGACATAAGTTCTGATTCTTCAAATCCATCTTCAGAAAGTATTGCTACATTCATTTCTTCAAGTGGTTTCATATCTTCGCTCTTAAATTTTGATTCAACATTCATATACTTTTAATACAAATGTTCTGATTGATCGTTTGGTCAAATCTGAATTCACAATCATATTTGGATTGTTTAACAAATCACCTAATATCCTATCGTAAAAAAATAAATGGCAGAGGTACATTATACAGCATCGGAAGAAAGACTCAACGTACTTACCCATGGACTGGGAGTGGTGTTGAGCTTTGTGGGTCTTGTTCTCTTGCTGGTGAAGTCGTCTGGAGTTACCGAGCTGATTTCTTCTCTGGTCTTTGGCTTAAGTCTGATCATTCTATATTCTGCCTCCACCCTATATCATGCTTCAAAGAATCAGCGCACCCGTGCTCGCTTGCGCATTTTCGATCACGCAGCTATTTATATACTAATTGCTGGAACCTATACCCCTGTTTGTCTGCTTACTTTGGGTGAAAGTATTGGCATCACACTTTTCTATTTTATTTGGGGGGTCGGCCTTTTCGGGGTAATTCTAAAGCTGTTTTTCACAGGTAGGTTTGATAGGCTATCCACCATCATGTATATCGTCATGGGCTGGATCGCCATTTTTGCTATCAAGCCGCTTTTGGCTACAATGTCATCTGAAGGGCTATTATGGCTATTGGCAGGAGGGGTCTTTTACACTTTGGGGGCTATTCTCTATAGCATTCGAACTATTCCCATGAATCATGCGACTTTCCATATTTGTGTTTTGGGAGGAAGTGCATGCCACTACATCATGATTTATTTCCACATCTTATAACAGATCATCGAAACCTATCTGGTTGAAATAGGTAATAACCACTTCTTTTCTTAAATTAAGAATACATACTATTTCAATGTTAAAAGGTCTTATCAAATTCATCCACCATGTGAACATTCTTCACAAAAGTGCTGCATTTTGGATGCTGGCCAATGTGCTTTGTTACGCTACGCATGGTCAGCCAATGAATTCTGAAAAACGCCTAACACAGTATGTCTTAAGAAGCTGGAATACCGAAGACGGATTAACCACAGAGTCTGTAAACGAAATGGCTCAAACAGGAGATGGATATATGTGGATTGGAACCTATACAGGCCTCCATCGTTTTGACGGCAAAGAGTTCACCGTATTCACCAGCCAGAATAGTGGTCTCCCTGCATCTAATGTATTACGTATTGAAAAAGGGACTGGGAATGAGCTATGGCTAGGAACGCTTCATGGGGTGGCCACACATAAAGACGGTGAGTTCAGTATTCCGGCTGGATTAGGAGTTGTAAAGCATTTGAGTATCGAAGAAATGCTGTTAACTCAGCAAGGAGATCTTTGGTTTAGCTCAAAATCCAATAACCTTTTTAGATACAGTGATGGAATACTGAAAGAAATGACCTCTGATTTTCAGGTTGAAAAAAGTACTATCCTTTCGATCGTGGAAGATCGTAATGGTAATGTATTTTTTGGTACAGATGATTCACGATTACTCAAATACTCGGCAGATGAAGAGTTACAAGACATTCAATTAGACCGGGATATCAATGGCATCAACACCCTGCTTTATTCTAAAGGACTCATCTACATGGGCACTGGTAATGGTCTTTATTTATGGGATGGAACAGAACTTATTGAGAGCCCTATATTAAAAAACACAACCATCAATGCCCTTTTGTTTGATAACAGTGAGATGCTATGGCTTGGAACGATGAAAGGACTTTTCAGATACAATCAAATTTCTACCGCCCTTGACTCTCTAACTGAGCAAACAGGAATGCCCAATAATATCGTTGAGGACCTGACTTTCGATTCTGAGGGGAATTTATGGGTAGGCACCTATAGAAGTGGTATTTTCTTTTTAGGAGATGGGTCTATCACAAGCTTTACAAAAAATGATGGACTGGCATCTAATATAATTAGTAGCGTAACAGAAATAGCTGACCATACATTTTTGCTGGGAAATGAGAACGGTAAACTCAACTTACTTACTAATGGAAAGGTGTCCGAATTCATTCCGCCTGTACCAATACCAAAAGAGAGACTCAAGAATTTATTTACTGATAGTAAAGGAAGAATATGGGTGAGTACCTATGGGGGTCTGGTGGTTATTGATGGAAATAAGGGCCGTCGATACTCTGTTGCTACTGGCTTCCCGGATAATTTTATTCGACTTGCTTATGAAGACCATGAAGGCACCATCTGGGTTGGCACAAAAAACACAGGCCTTCTTTTATTTGAAAATGGGAGTCTTGATTCATGGTCCTCTTTCGGCATAGAAGATGGCCTTACCTCTAATTACATCTTATCGATCGAACAAAACCATGATCAGGAGATGATTATTGGTACAATTAGCGGTCTAAATATTATCAAGGATAGAAAAGTCAAACAAACCCTCTCAGTAGATGACGGCCTCCCTTCCAACTTCATGTTTGCAACACATGCAACTTCCCTATTCATCTGGATCGCTTCTAATGATGGACTTTCAGGATTTGATGGAAAAGACATTATTAATTTCTCCTCCGAGAATGGGATGCCTACTAATATCATCTACGATGTTTTGGAAGACAATAAAGGTAACCTTTGGATGCCTTCAGAGAATGCTATTTTGAGTGTGAAAAGAGATGAACTGGAAGCAGCGGCTGATGACCCTACTGTCCAACTCAATGTAAAGCAATACGATGAAAGCTATGGCATGAAAAATAGCCACTGCCTGGGCGCTGTGTTATCCTTTGAAGACTCTCAAGGTAGATTTTGGATACCTACGATTGGTGGAATCGTACGATTAGACCCAAACCTAATTAAGCCTCCTTCCTTCAGACCAAAAATGTTAATAGAGGAGGTTTATGCAGACAATGAACTTATCTCAAAAAATAATGGGATAGTTGTACCCGCCCGAACCAACAGATTATCCATTGAATATACTGGCATAAGTTATGCTCATACTGATCTGCTTCAGTTTAGATATCGCCTGGCACCTTTCGATGATGACTGGGTGATGGGATCTGATGAGCGAAATGCAACATACACTAACCTATCACCGGGGAGATATGTTTTTGAACTACAGTCAGGCATAGAGGGTAACTTTTTTGACCGTACCCTCACTAAAGAAATCGTTATATCGGCAGCCTGGTGGCAAACAATATGGGCTAAAGTGTTAATGGTAATTTTTGTTCTTTGCTTAGGTATAATTCTCTATTGGGCGAGACTAAGAAGGCTTAGATCCAGCAACCTGAGACTGGAGAGAACCGTGAAAATACGCACACAGGAAATAGAGGAGCAAAAACAGGAATTGAGTCGGGCGATCGAGCAACTAAAGCAAGCTCAGGAACAAATGATCCAGTCAGACAAAATGGCTTCTTTGGGTATTCTAGCTGCCGGTGTTGCACATGAAATAAACAACCCCCTCAATTTCATCCAAGGTGGTGTGGATGGTCTGGAGCAAAAACTAAAAAAGAGCAAGAAAATCAAAAAGGAAGATTATGGCCTTCTGATTGGTGCTATTAAAGAGGGGATTTCCAGAGCCTCCACCATCGTATCCAGCTTAAATGAATTTAGCCATGCATCTGATAAGAAACTAGAGCCTTGTGACATCTACCACCTGATCGATAACTGCCTTACCATGATAAGATACCGTCTTAAAAATGGTATTGACCTGGAGAAAGAATTTTCAGATGAACCTGCAATCGTGATGGGCAACAATGGAAAGCTTCACCAGGCATTTTTAAATATCATCACCAACTCCATTCAGGCCATCGAAAAGACAGGGACAATAAAAATCAAAACCACCTTGAATTATGATAAAGTGACCATTGACTTTGCTGATTCCGGTCATGGAATTAAACCAGAAAATCTGAAGAAAATCACTGAACCATTCTTCAGCACCAAAGAGCCCGGCAAAGGAACCGGCTTAGGACTTTCAATCACTTACTCCATCATAAACGAGCATGGAGGAACATTAAATTACACCTCCGAATGGGGTAAGGGTACTACTGCTACAGTAGTGCTGCCTTTGATTAAGAAGTGATGAAGAAATTTAAAGCTCCTATTCTAAAATTCGAATCTGATCTTTGGAGCTACTATGTGGCAATTCCAAAAGAAATCGGCGATCAATTCATTGAAGAGGACGACCGGCGAATCATTTGCACCATCAACCATGCGGACCCTATCCATAGTGCATTAATGCCTAAGGGAGAAGTCTACAGTGTTTACGTGAAGAAGGAGTTTATGAAAAAACACCACCTTCAAGAGGGGGATCAGGTTGAAGTAAAACTTGAAAAAGATCGTTCTGAATATGGCATGCCTATTCCTGAGTCATTTCAGGTTTTGCTGGATCAGGATTCTGAAGGAAGCATGTATTTTCATAAACTAACCAAAGGCAAGCAACGAAATTTGATTCATATTGTAGGAAAAGTAAAAAATGTAGATAGCCAGCTAGCTAAAGGGCTCGCCATCATGCATCACCTTAAAGAAGCCGAGGGTGAATTAGATTTTAAGCGTCTGAATCTTTTGATCAAGGAATACAACAATCGAAAATGAAAGTTTTGTAGCTTGGTATTATGAAACATCTATTTGCTACTATTCTATTAATTCTTTCATTCCAGCTCACCGCTCAGGATCAATTCTATAAGGTTACTTTGCTTCGAGCCAAGCCGGGTGAGTTACTTGACTTAATCGCATTGATTGATCAGGATATTTCAAGCTTTGAGAGTTTCCTTGAAAACAAACCATACTTGCTTCGTCACAGCCAGGGAGATCATTGGGATTTGATGCTCATCTATCCCATTGACGAACTTGAAGGTTATTTTTCTTCTCTTCAGGCAGATGAAAGAGCAAAATCCAAAACCATTGAAAAACCTTATGGGAATGATTTTTTTGATTTGGTTTCATTTCAGGAAGAAGCCATTGTCAAAGGTCCATCGATAAACGTCTTCATAGCAGCGTTTGAAAAATACAATCTATTCCATATAGAAATTTTTACATCGTTGGCTGGAAAGCAAAACGAACTCCTGAAACAGCGACTAGCTGAAAATCAGTTTTACGCTGGTATAGAACATCGGCCGAATTTCATTTTCACTCGAGTATTTGGACCTAGCTGGGATAATTTCACCATCGGTTTCTATGAAAACATGCACGATTTTGCAGGTCCTGAGATTTCATTTGAAAAGGAAGATCAGGCCGCAAGGGAGGCTGGTTTTGAGGGAGTCAACTACATTGGGAGCTATCTTCGCTCCTTGATAGCAGAGCATCACGACACCCTGGCCTGGAAAGTGAACTAAAATGGCCAGTTTTGATTTGTATTACCCAGCATTAAAAATTATTCGAATTCCATGAAAATAGACTTGAAATATAAAGGTGACGAAGAGTTTACCTCAACCAATGAAAACGGAAACAAAATTGAAATAGACATGCGCTCTGCAGAACAGAAGCAGTATCAATCACCCACTGAAATGCTATTGTCTGCGGTGGGTGCATGTGCCGCGGTAGAGATTGTTTCAATGGTGAAAAAACGCAGAAAAACCTTTGTTGACCTGAAAGCAGAGATTAGCGGGGAACGAAGAGACGAACATCCACGTGGTTTCACAAAAATTCATCTAAAATATTTCATCTATTCCCCAGACCTTACCGAAGAAGAGGCTGAAAGAATTGTAGACCTGGCTACCACAAAATATTGTTCCGTTGCTGGCTCATTGAGTGCTGAGCAAACCCATTCGTTTGAGATTATCAGAAACTAGCTTTCTATCATCTTATTGAGCATATCTGATAATTTATCAAACGAGCCCATTTCGTACATGATCAGTATATCTCCACTGATATTCTTACCACGAATGGAAAAATTCGTGTGGCATACGAGCACCTGATTGTATCGTTGTTTGTCCAGCTGGCCATATATCCCTTCTATATCACCCTGATAGCTCTTTGGCATATGATAGTCCAATGGTGCATCCAGAATGTTACCAAACGAACCCATGATCGCGTTTAAGATAATATTTCCAACTTCAATCATCAACCCATCTTTCATCTCTGCTATGGTAGCGGAATCAGGATCTTCATGAATCAACAGAGAGGCCAACTGCTTGGCACTGTCTCCTGGTAGGATCACATTGGCACTTCCTTCATATTCACCCGAAAAACGCATCTCCACAGCGTGCACCTGATCTCCTCCTCCAAGCTTTTTGATTTCTGAAAGCACATCATCGAATGTAATCACGTTTACGTAGGGCACATTCAGTAGAATCTCTCCGTCAATCATTTGACTAAGCGACGCAGAACCTTTACCAACTCCTATGTTGATTATCTCGGTGATTGTATCTACTTGTTTTGAATTGAGCATATCTGTATCGCTTAATTAAAAATGTTGTTCAATATGGAGACAAGTTCATCCTTGTTAACCACCTTATTCATAAATGCCGTAGCACCTAGACTCATAACTTCCTCTTTTCTTGCTTTCTGTATATCTGCCGTAATGACAACTACTGGAGTTTCATTGCCTCTGGCTTTAAGTTCCTTTAGCACGTCAATGCCCGACATCCCGCCCATTAGCAAATCCAAAAAAATGCAATCATGAGATTCACTGAGGTTTGCAAGAAGTTCTTCGCCAGAAGATACAGCCTCAGACTCATGGCCCAACTCTTTGAGGATGTCCTGAAGTGTTTTGCGTTGAAAAAATGAATCATCTGCTATTATTATTTTTTTCATAACTTCTTTTTTAAGATCAAACTAACTGAAGTACCTATTCCCTCATTGCTGGTTATTTTAACATTTCCTCCATGTAGTCTCATGATTTGCTGAACAATGGACATCCCTAATCCATGACTCGGTTCTCCATCCAGTCCAGCTCTTTTGGAGCTGCCGAATTTCACAAAAACATTTTTCAGGATGTCTGGGGACATACCTATTCCCTGATCTGCAATTATCAATAGAATGTCCTCATCCTCCTCTAAAAGCTGAACCTTAATGATAGAATCTGGCTTACTAAATTTTACCGCGTTACTTAAAATATTATCCAGGGCTCGTGTCAACTTCGATTCATTTATCATAGCTACTGAATCCAGATCCGAGTCAAATTGTACCTTGATTTTCTTTTTAAGGGTTATAAGTCGGTGAGTCGCCAGGTAGTTAGATACAAAATCCCTAACGACTATCGGACTCATTCTTAGCTCATAGCTTTCAGACTCTATTTCTGCCAACTCCATGATCTCATCTGCAAGCCGCAACGTTTTATCAGTACTCACCTTAATCATATCAAGGTAAGTTGTCATTTCTCCCCGATCTATATCTTCATCATTCCTAATAGAATGATGCATCAGGTTAACCACACCTAAAATGGAAGCCAAAGGTGATCGAAAATCATGTGCCGCATTTTGCAGGTACAAAATGGAATTGTCTTTTTCAGGAATGACAAACCACAGACTTATGATATTACCTCCTGTCAACACAGACGAACAAGTGACATCACATACCTGACCATTGTTGCTAATGGTGAAATTTGTTTCCTGAGTCCTAGTTGAAATATTCTGATAGTAAGAAGTGATTTCTTTGAGACATTCACCAGTTACTATATTTTCTAGCCTGTAGTCCCCTCTTGGTAAAATGTCTTCACAGGTGCTTTTCTCCACATGAATGGTTTTAGGATCATCCCAAGACACCCAGGCATGTGGCACAGAAGACTCTAGCAAATGAAGCCTCGCATGTAAATCCTCGACATTTATTGCACTCATCCGGCAGTGGTTACAAATGCAAGATAATTCCAATTATTTTAGTGATCTATTATGATCAGCTAGTAGTATGAAAGACTTTATAAAAGTAGGAATAGCTCAAATTGCACCTATTTGGCTCAGCCGCCAAAAAACATTGGAGAAGGTGATGACTTTTGTTACTAAAGCCGCTGATCAGAATGCGAAACTGATTGTATTTGGTGAAGCACTCGTTCCCGGCTACCCATTTTGGCTGGAACGGTTAAATGGAGCTGCATTCAATTCGTCTGTCCAGAAAGAAATACATGCACTTTACTCGCGGCAAGCAATAAATATTGAAGAAGGCCAGCTTGATTCTCTTTGTAAACTTGCTAAAGAAAAAGAAATCTCTATCTACTTGGGAACCATTGAGCGGCCTTCCGACCGGGGTGGCCATAGCTTATATTGTTCAATGATATTCATTAATGAAGGAGGAGAAATAAAGTCCATTCATAGGAAACTAATGCCAACTTACGAAGAAAGGTTGTCCTGGAGTATAGGAGATGGACACGGACTGGTTACTCACAAGATACCACCATTCACTGTTGGAGGACTAAACTGCTGGGAAAACTGGATGCCATTAGCCAGAGCAGCGATGTATGCCCAGGGGGAGGACCTACATGTCTCTATATGGCCAGGCAATAAAAGAAATACAGAAAAACTAATCCCTGTGATCGCTCAGGAGTCCAGATCTTATGTAATGGGGGTTTCTGGCATTTTTAGACCCGAAGATGTCCCGGATGATTTTCCATTCGCGGAAGAAATGAGAAAAGTAACCCAAAACACATTGGCAGATGGTGGATCATGCATTGCGGCACCAGATGGATCATGGGTGATTGAGCCAGTTGTCAATAAGGAAGAATTAATAGTTGTGGAAATAAATCATAAAAGAGTGAGAGAAGAACGACAAAACTTTGATCCCTCAGGACACTATTCCAGGCCTGATGTACTTAGTTTAAGTGTGAATAGAGAGAGACAGTCTGTATTAAAATGAGGATACTTATAGCCTTCTCTATCTCTTTATTTTCCTCTGTTATACTTGCACAAAATCCTGAGCAGGATAAAATCCAGTTTCAATCGGCTGTGGATTGGCTGGGTAGCAAGCTGAATTATGTTTATTACGATGATGTGGGTGAAAAATGGTGGAATAATACCTTTTATGTTAATGATAATAGAGAAGTAACTATAAAACACATCGCATCTGACAAGCCCAACACAGCAAACATTCGTAATAAAACGTATACTATCAGATCATTTAGAATTCAGGACATCAATCCAAAAAGTTTAAAAATAACCGAGGTAGCGAAAACCAAAGGGAGACTGGTGAAGGGTAAAATGCTGGAGGTAAGAACCTACGGCTTCCAGGATTTAATCCACAAAACCATTAATAATAGAAGAGGAAGCAGCACATCTTTTTTATTTCTATCCTTTCCGGAGGTGTTAAATGACAGCATTTCAAACTACGCAGAAATAGTTAAGCAAAAGTTTGAGGAAGCCATACTTGTAAGCACTAAAGTTTACCCAAATAATAATGCGAGTGATATCAAAACTATTTTCACCATATTGGAAGGTGATTTCCAATCAGACGAAGGCCAGCTATGGAATGCACAAAAAGTAAAGCCTTATGTACTAAAAATAGATCAAGGAACCGGTAATATCGAATACTTTGGATTTGATCAGGATAAACAAAAATTCTACCTGCTTGACATTAATTCTGATGGTGTCCAAACCCAATTTTACGTAATGACCAATGAGGGTAGTCTCTCCCTGAGCTTAAGGGAGGAGACCGTCTTCGCATTCCACACACTTCATTCTTTCAGCTTTAATGGAACCAGATTCTTTAGGCGGTGAAGACAAAATTTAAAAACATCATACTTCCGGCTTTTGCCATTTCTTTCATCCGTATTTTTCCTTATTATCTTAAAAAAATTAACCAGATAATTTTACACGATGCTTAGCAGAGTAAATATTGGCAATAAACTAGCTATGCTACTGGTGGCCTTGTCACTGGTGCTCATAGCTATGCTGAGCTCGCTTTTCTATACACAATTTGACACTGCACTTAAGGAGCGTGTATTACTACAGCTGTCATCGGTGAAGCAGCTTAAGATTGTTAAAATCAAAACAGAGCTCAATGATCGTATTGCTGCATTCAAGCAATTGCTAAGCGAAGAGCATATAGAGGACGAGTATTTCGCATCATTGACCAGGTATGAAAAACTTCCTGACTCATTAATTGAAAAGGGATTCAGCGTACCGAAAGAATCAAATGTTCAACTGGTAGATCTGTCCCCTATTTATCCAGTTGGTCAAATCAAAGTAGGATTTATCGGAAAAAAGGATGATGAAATTCTGGTTGCTATCGCTGAAATTCCTGGTATACAGGAGATCTTATTGGAACGAACCGGGCTGGGACAGACAGGGGAGTCCTACCTGGTAGGTGAAAATTATCAGTTGCTCACAAAACCTAGGTTCAATGTGAAAAACCCACAGGTAGAAGTGAAGACACAGGGTGTTATCAGGGCTCTAAGTGGCGAGTCTGAAGAAGCTACCTACTCTGACTATCGGGGTGCCGAGGTGTTCAGTTCGTATGAAGGAATAAATATAAATGGACTGAAGTGGGTGATTTTGACAGAAATAGATCGTCAGGAAGCCCTATTTCCTCTTAAAAAACTACAGAACAACCTCTTCTATATATTCATTGTCATCTTGATTTTTGTGCTGGTTGTTTCCTACTTCCTCTCCAGGATGATTGTCCGACCAATCGTTACCATGGAAAAAACCCTGATGGATATGTCTAAGGGTGTATTAAATGAAGTTCCATACGATGAAAAGAGGGAAGACGAGATCGGCCGAATGTTTATGGCGCTGGAAAAGCTTGTAAGTGCACTTAGAGAGACAGTGGTCTTTGCTAATGAGATCGGTTCAGGAAATTTTGATGCTGACTATAAACCACTAAGTAAGCAGGATAAAATGGGTGCTGCATTGATTCAGATGAAAGAAAAGCTGCGCGCCTTTAAGGAAAATGAACAACGATTATTAAAAGAAAATCAGCGCTCTATCCTTAACGGCGAGGAACAAGAACGATCCAGACTCTCTAAAGAAATGCATGATGGTCTTGGACCTTTATTGACGACACTAAGAATGAATCTTCAGGCAGCTGAACTAAGTGAGGATACAAAAAAACAATTATTACTTAGGCTGGACGAAACCATCGGCGAAGTAAGGCGAATGAGCAACAATCTGATGCCAAATGTTCTTGTCGATTTTGGTGCTGGTGAAGCAATAGGTAACTTATTGAAACAAATTGAAGATAATTTCTCTATTTGCGTGCTTTACAAAAACGATATGCCAGCTGAATCAGACATTGATGATGACATTCATATCGCGCTGTATCGGATTGCGCAAGAGTCAATCAATAACGCAATCAAACACTCTAAAGCTACTGAACTAAAAGTATCTATGAGTGAATTTGAAGATCATGTGGGGTTCTTCATTGCCGATAATGGGATTGGGTTCAATCCAGAACAATCTTCTCATGGAAACGGCATTCGAAACATGAAAGAACGAGTAAAACTGGCCAATGGAACCATAGATATTAGAACTAATAATAAAGGAACAACCATAGAAGTAGAAATTCCACTACCATGAGCAAGATTAGAATTATAGTAGTTGATGATCACCAGTTATTCAGAGAGGGAATTATTTCTCTCTTATTAAAAAACGAAGATTTGGAGGTTGTAGGTGAAGCCTCATCTGCGGAAGATCTATTCGGTCTACTGGCTAGCACTGAGCCTCATATTGTCCTCATAGATATTACCATGCCTGGAATAAATGGACTTGAGGCAATTGAGGAATGTCGAACAAAATTTCCAGAAGTGCGATTCATTGTTCTTACCATGCATGCTGAAGGTCAGTATGTAGTAAAAGCTGTTAGAAATGGGGCGTTTGGCTACCTGATCAAAAATGCAGATGAAAATGAGTTGATTCAGGCCATTAAAAACGTAGCTAATGGGAAAAAGCATTTCAATAGTGAAATATCCCAGCTAATGATTGGCAATATGGCCATTGAGGGAGAATCTCATAAAAAACTATCCGATCGGGAAATGGAAGTTTTAACATTGGTCTCCGAGGGACAAACCACCAAGGAAATAGCTGAGCAGCTTTTCGTCAGTGCCCGAACAGTGGAAACACATCGGGTGAATATGATGAAAAAATTAAAAGTGCAAAACACGGCTGAGCTAATTAAAAAAGCAGCTCACTTAAATCTTATTTAAAAGTATCCGTGAAAATACGGATGACTCATTCCTGATATTCTCTGAAAAGATTATACAACTATTTTCAGAGTTTATCTCATTGATCAAAATCATACTTTTGATACCTCAAACAGGATAGCTATGAGCATCTTCGACATCATTGCGGTACTTATATTTTTTTCAGGTGTATTTATTTTCATAAATACATTTTACCTAAAGCTTCCGTCCTCAATTGGATTGACAATTTTAGCGTTGGCTCTTTCACTCTTGGTATTCGTATTCGGTTTTCTCTTTCCTGAGTTTCATCTTGCTGAGCATGTCAAAAAATATGATTTCGCGGAAGTACTATATCGTTTTGTGCTCAGTGTTATGCTATTCGCGGGTGGATTAAATGTTGACTTCAAAAAGCTCGGAGACCAACTCGTACCTGTTTTGGTGCTTTCATTCTTTGGAGTACTCATTTCCACATTCGTCATAGCCACGTTGATATACTTTACCGCTGGCATGTTGGGCATCACCTTAAGCTACATTGCTTCATTGGTATTCGGAGCACTTATTTCCTCCACAGACCCAGTAGCTATCACAAAAACCATCCGTAGGTTTAAGATGTCCAATGAGTTGGAAACAAAAATATCTGGAGAAGCACTGCTCAATGGTGCTATTGCCATTGTGCTTGCTCTCGTGTTTGTAAACATTTACAAAGAACAGGCCGCCATGGGTTCACTAAATTTTACAGGCGCAGCTTGGGTCTTGATTAGGGACCTGGGAGGTGGACTTATCGCCGGCCTGTTCTTTGGTTGGTTGGGTTACTCCGTCCTGAATTATATTGACAATGATAAGGTGGAGGTAGAAGTTTTGATCACCCTGGCACTGGTAATGGGTGGGTCTTACGTCGCAGACCTCATGTATGTTTCATCTATGATGGTAGCTGCTACCACTGGATTAATACTTGGCAACTTTGGGAGGAATGAAAAAGGAGAAAATGCAGTTGGCGCATACGTATATCGTTTTTGGCAATTATTAGAAGAAACATTGGCTGCAATGCTTTTCGTGCTAATTGGTTTTGAAATGTTGGTTATCCCTCTTCGACTTGACTATTTCGCGTTAGGTTTTTTTGCAGTCAATTTTGCCTTATTCGCCAGATGGATAAGTGTATTCATACCCATCAGGTTGATGTCGATGAGTCGCTCCTTTGATGATGGCACCATCCCGGTGCTGTCATGGGGAGCACTTAGAGGAGGGCTACCCGTAGCAGTTTCACTCTCACTAACCAACTTCCCCGGACAGGAAATTATCGTTACCATGACATACGTTGTTGTAGTTTGCTCAGTCCTTTATCAGGGCTTTACACTCACAAAAGTGATGAAATATTACAACGACAAGCACCCCATGAAATGGATGGACTAAGTATTTCATAAGTGGTTTTTTAAATAGTTAGGTCCTTTTTTGGTGGATATGCAGAAGGCTCTCGCAACACAGTTTGCGGGAGTGCTTTTGTGATTAGAACTTGAGCTTACTACCAAGCTCCATATCACTCAGCTCCAGATCTAAGGCCTTAGTGGATAGTTGTATTTCTCTTACGGATATGATTAATGAAAGCAAAAGCAAAACAAGGGATATTCCAAAAATTCCACTTCCCCATTCTCCTACTTTCAGGTAAATAAAGAACATAGCCAACACACAAAGAAGAAGACTCATTACTCCGAACAACTGCATAGCTCTAATCAGAAACAACCGCTTTCTTAAGTTCTTTAGCTGCCCTTCAAGCACACTCTTAGGGTCGCCTAGATAACTTTTATGTAGTTGACGGATTAGAGTGGCAATTGCTAAAAATCGATTGGTGTATGCGAGCAGAAGCAATGAAATTGCAGGAAAAAGAAGCGCAGGAGTAGTTAAAGTTATTTGCATACATCAAAGATAGCTTGCTAGCGTGATCTGGGATAGATCAGTTCTTTGATGAAACCAAAACCATAGGCAAAATGCTGTAAAAGGGTAGTGATAATTACCATAGCACCTACTTTTAAACTCTTCTCTATCCAGATTGAATGAATGAGTATACAGAAAAAGTAAAGCGCATAAACAAGCAAAAAAAACAAGCCATATCCTGGAGTGGTGATTGAAAAAATCAAAATAGAAACCAGACCAAGTGAGAAAATAGGCGGAAGGAAATGTGGGATTTTTATTGGTATCCCATATTTCCGATACAGCTGTATTCTAGTCCTGCCAAATGAAGATATTTGGTTGAAAAATGATTTAAGAGTGTTTCTACGCTTATGAAAAACCATTAAATCATCCGTTATCATTGCTTTAAAGCCTGATTTGCTAAACCTATTACTGAGTTCCATATCCTCTCCCATGTTGGTCTTCGCAAACCCTCCAAGCTGATCAAAAATTGAGGCATTGATAACCAAGTTGTAGCTTCTCAGGTATGCGTCATTGGATATTTTCGTCCTTTTGCCCCGAATACCACCGGTTGTTAGGAAAGATGTCATTGAGTAGGAGATCGCTTTTTGGAGTGGTGAAAAATCTGGGGATGCGGCATCTGGCCCACAGTATGCATGTACTCCTGGATGGTCAGCGGTTAAGCTTTCTAGTTTGGCAAGATATAATTCAGGAATCACACAATCTGAATCAAATAATATCAACCATTCTCCCTTAGCTCTTTCAAACCCATAGTTTCTACTAAACCCTTGCCCACTATTTTCCTTATAGAAATAAGAAATATCAAGCTTTGAACTGTACTTTGGAATGATGTCATCACATTTTTTGGTTGATCCATCTTCTACAATAAGCACCTCGAAATCCTTGTGAGTCTGATATACAAGACTTTCAAGTAATTCATCTATTTCATCAGGACGATTGAATACAGGAACAATGATTGAATATTTAGGCATAGTTCTCCGTGGATGTGATAGGATCCTCGGTCTTTTCAGCAATAAGATAGTCGCCCTTTTTTTGATTCAACTGGATCATCATTTCCGCAATAAATCCGGCCAAAAACAATTGCATGCCCACAATCAATGCAACTAAGGCAAGGAAAAAAAGTGGCTGATCAACAACATCTCTACGAGCCAACTGATAATACTGTCGGTATAGCTTCTCTCCTATGATCCATAGGGTTATAAAGAAGCCACCTATAAAAGACAGACTGCCAAAAACACCGAAAAAGTGCATCGGATTTTTCTTAAACCTGGAAACGAAAGTAACAGACAGTAAATCCAAAAATCCTGTCACAAAGCGCTTCATACCATACTTCGTAGAACCATACTTTCTTGCTCGGTGCGCTACTTGCTTTTCTCCTATTTTATTAAACCCATTCCACTTAGCAATGAGTGGGATATAGCGATGCATTTCACCATACACATGGATATTCTTTACCACATCTCGCTTATAAGCTTTAAGACCGCAGTTGAAATCATGCAAACTTATACCTGAAACCATCCGGGTAACCCAGTTGAAAAGTTTTGAAGGAATGGTTTTACTGATTGGATCATGTCGCTTTTTCTTCCAGCCTGAAACAATATGTAAATCCAGAGTTGTCAGCATCTTCATTAGCTCTGGAATCTCATCCGGACTGTCCTGCATATCCGCATCCATAGTTATGACTACTTTCCCACTTGCTTTATTAAAGCCTGTCTGCAGGGCTGCTGATTTACCGTAATTCCGATTAAACCGATAGCCAACTACTCTTTGATCTTTTTCAGCAAACTTGTTTATAACTATCCATGAGTTATCCGAACTCCCATCATCAACCAGAAGTATTTCCGTGTCAATCTTATTTTCGTCTACAACGCGAAAAATCCACTCCAAAAGTTCTGGAATGGATTCTTCCTCATTATAAACAGGTATAACTATTGATAGATCTTTAGCCTTCAAGTTCAGGTTCTTTCTTCTTAATTATTGCACCAGTTATAAGCGAAAGTATGGCATAAATAATTAATCCCCATAAAAATCCCATAACAGAACCTGATACTGTAAATCGATCTAATGTATCTGATCTGGTTTTTTCTAGGGCTTCATCCATTTGATCCTCCGGCATGCCGAAATTACGCATCATTGACTCAGCATTTTCCACAGATTGGTCAGCTAACATTTCAGGTAACTCAGGATCTATCACATTATACAATAGTAGATTGAAGATGGTACTTAGTAGGCCTGCTGCTATGAAAACTTGCATAGAGTACACCCATGCTTTTCCAAAGGACATATATCCTCCTATCTCATTTCTATGCTGAATGCCGAAATAGCATACCAAAGCAAGGAAAACAATAAAAAACAATAGCATCCACATGGACACAAGTAGAGCCGGATTTACGATGTATAGGAGTAGAGTAAGGACAATGCCAATTACACCCACCATTAATCCAGATTTGATTGCGTGATTGTTCATAGTTAGTTATTTAGGTTTTTTTCTTAAAATTATTGCAACTACAGGAGTAATTAGGAACCCGGCAATGATTTTCTTCCAAAAGGTACTTATCATCAGCCGAACTGTTGTTTCTTCATCCACAGCGGCAAGCTGTTGCTGATACTGCTCCTCGGAGAATTTCTCAAGATACAAATCCTTCTTTTCAATCAACATAGCTTTTGCTCCTTCTTTATATGCTTCAAGCAACTCAGGGTTTGCTTCAAAAACAAAATAAAAAACAGTTGAGAAGACTAAAACTGCAGGAATCATAACGATAAAACCAATACTTATTCCTTGCCAAAAATGAAAGTAACCGCCATTTCTGTAGTCTTTATATTCCTTACCACTGAAATAGATGAATAGAAAAAAAACACCTAAATCAAAGAAGAAATGCCGCATATCCAACAGTGGATTGCTACCAAAATTGATGGAAATGAAGAATAGACCTATTAGGAATACCCCACATAAAATAGAATACTTGATAGTGGATTTTATCACTGTTATTTGAGCGTTATACTGGTTCCGTTAATCGTACCAATCACCTCCCCCTTTAATTCAGAGTTCCAGAAAGGAGAATTTCGAGATCTTGACAAATTAGAAGCATCATTCAATATCCATAAACTGTCAGGATCAAAGATGGTAAGTTTGGCTACCTCACTCTCATCTATTTTCAAACCATCCATCCTCATGATTCTTCTAGGTCCATTAGTTACCCTTTCGATAAGAGTTTCCATTGGGATTTCCTTTGATAGCTTTAGCAGTGATGGATAAAAGGTCTGAAGTGATAAACTTCCTGGATCTGCGAGATCAAATTCCAGCTGTTTACATTCCTGATCCAGTGGACGATGGTTGGAACAAATAGCTTCAATCGTTCCATCCTTCACGCCTTTAACTAAAGCCTTTCTGTCCTTCTCCGATCGATAGGGTGGCAAACTCTTATGATTGGTGTCAAAATCACCTATATCGTTTTCAGAAAATAACAAATGATGAATCCCCACATCACATGTCACAGATAGTCCTTCTTTTTTAGCTTTTTTTATCAGCTCAACACCGCGAGCAGTAGAAAGACGACTAAAGTGGATGCTCCCACCACTGTACTTGAGTATATCAATATCTCGCTGAATAATTAATTCCTCAGAAAGTGAAGGCTCAGCTCTCAATCCCAAGAGAGTGCTCACCGTGCCCTCATGCATATGTGTGCCTTGAGAAAGATTTATATCTCTGGCATTCTGCACAATTGGAACATTAATATCATTGGTGTATTGGAGTGCTTTTAGTAGGAGCTTGGCATTCCAAATGGGTTGATCCCCCTCTGAAAAAGCAACCGCACCAGCTTCATGCAGATCCAGCATTTCTGTAAGGTTCTCGCCCTGCAATGAATCACTGATAGCAGCAAGCGGATGAATATCTACGTAATTAGGTGCTCTTTTTATTAAGTAGCTGACGTCACTCTTTGAAGTAATTGGAGGATCTGTTTCAGGAATTAAACAGATATCAGTAAATCCCCCAGCGCTTGCTGCCTTAGACCCACTTACAATATCTTCCCTATGTTCATTACCTGGATCACAGAATTGTGCATTTAAATCCATCCATCCACAACTAACCATCTTTCCCTGAAGGTCAACTTCCTTCTGAGCAGATTTACCATTGAGCGAAGTGATTTTACCCTTTTCGATAAGTATGTTAGCTTGCTTGGTATGAGCTGGGGAGTAGGGATCTAAGACGTATACATTCTTCAGCAGTAAGCTCATCTGAAATATCTATGCAGCATTGTTTCAGTAAAAATCAACATAATGGCCAAAATTAACGCATATTTCCATAAGCCAACTGATTCTGTTGACGCAAACACGGTATTTACTGAACCCTCATATGCTTCAGACACATTCACATTTTCATGTTGAGAGAAAGCTTGCTTCAATTCATCCAGACTTGGAGAAGCCATTATTGATTCCTCCTTCGGGATATTAATAGCTAATTGACGTAGAGTATCTCCTTCTTGAACCAGGTAATAAAATCCGGGATTAATATTTTCGGGAATTTGAATTGTAGTTTGTAAACCCGATGAATTAAATAAAGGAATTACTTCAAACCCATCTTTTACCAACCTAATTGGAATATCAGAAGTAGAAACATTAAGTTCAACTGAGTTACCAGGATAAACGTATGGTGTCTCAAGTCCACCTACCGAAGAAAAAGCTATTTGATATAAAATAGGTAGAAATAATGCGTTCGTTTCAAATCCTGAGGTAGTATTCAAAGCTGTATTGAAAACATATTTCTTTTCATTTACAAAAAGGAAAGGACTATTATCTCGGTAGTTTATAATTGGCTCATAAGCCCCTTGAACACCAAATATTGGTTTTAAAACAGGAAGTGAACCAGGCATGGCGTTTTTCTCAAATATTCCTTTCATTAATAAATTACCATCAACAAGATCTATCTGCAGATTGTCAGTTTCTCTTGTAGAAAAAGATAACCCCTCCAGATCATTGTACGATTGAGTTTCGAAAGAATCAGACGGGAATATAAGTAAATACTTGTCTTTAAATTGCTCAATTAAGTTAGTTGGGAGTTCTGTAAAAGAATTGAATACTATTAAATCTGATGCACTCATCAATTCATAGTCCAAATTCTGAATGTCTAGAATTTCAGCTTCAAAAAGTGCAGCGTTATTAAAAACTTCCTCAATTGCCCTCGTATCTCCATTATTCAAAATCGAAATGGTTGGCTTGTTGCTTGCTCCACGGATGAAGTAAAACTCATTGTCGTATAACACATCATCACCACTTATTATTAAGGAATAATGTCCGTATTCATCAAATGGAACATCAAACTCAATGACATCCAACTCTCCAACGCTTTTAACAACAGAGCTCAATTGCCTCCCCTCCTGCATTAGCTTTACAACCAAATTTCCATCCATTACATTTGACGCTACAAAATCAACAAAAATTGATAGCTTGGATAAATCAGTAGAGTTTACTTCAATCCACAAGCTATCTACAAATACATTCCTGTCATCATTTAAATCATTTAATAGTATTAGATCATAAGACCGTGAAGAATCAATATTCAATTCCTTCAGTTCCCCAACTTCAATGAGTTGAAAATCAGAAATAAAAACACTACTCCCCTCATGCTTGAATTCATTAGTAAAAAAACGACTCAGTCCACTAGAAGCATAGCTATATGAAACAGAAAAATCAGATGATGAAGCAACCTGCTGAGAGCTGAAATTGTCATATAGATTAATTGGTTTCAAATCATTATCGAGTAAGGATTGGACTGTTTCCTCCAAAACTAGATTTCCATTACTGTTGGATGAACTTATTGAGTTATCATAATAAAGAAATACGGGCCCATTTATTTTAGCATCATTGGACAGCAGTTGCCACAGACAAAATAGCAAGCAGCAAAAAATGAGAATTCGATTTCCTAAAACCAGTAGATATTTCAGCCTCGACTTTGCCTTAGTTTTTGAGGACAGCTTAACAATGTATTTAATAGTAGAAAAATAGAGCTTTTTAGCCCTACGGAAATCAAATAGATGTACCAGGATAGGAACAGCTAGAAAAAGAGAAAGCACCCACCAAATCACCATATGCTAATATAAAATTGACTTAACGACTTCTTAGGTGGTAAGTTATTATAAAACAAAAAAAGCCCTCTTATTTCTAAGAGGGCTTTGTTAATAAACTGGCAACGACCTACTCTCCCACCTATTACGGCAGTACCATCAGCGCTGACGGGCTTAACTTCTCTGTTCGGAATGGGAAGAGGTGGACCCCGTCGCTATAATCACCATAAATTTTGCCTATATCCATGATCGGATAGGACTTAATGTCTTGACATATAAAAGAAAGATTCACTTGAAAAATTGCGAGTTTATCGAAACGCTTTAAGAAAGCTTACGGGTAATTAGTACTGCTCAGCTTTGACATTACTGCCTTTACACCTGCAGCCTATCTACGTCCTAATCTAGAACATCCCTTAAAAGAAATCTCATCTTGTAGTGGGTTTCGCACTTAGATGCTTTCAGTGCTTATCCCTTCCAAACGTAGCTACCCAGCAGTGCTCCTGGCGGAACAACTGGTACACCAGCGGTTTGTCCAACTCGGTCCTCTCGTACTAAAGTCAGATCTACTCAAATTTCTTGCGCCCACAACAGATAGGGACCGAACTGTCTCACGACGTTCTGAACCCAGCTCGCGTGCCACTTTAATGGGCGAACAGCCCAACCCTTGGGACCTTCTCCAGCCCCAGGATGTGACGAGCCGACATCGAGGTGCCAAACCTCCCCGTCGATATGAGCTCTTGGGGGAGATCAGCCTGTTATCCCCGGAGTACCTTTTATCCTTTGAGCGACGGCCCTTCCATACAGAACCGCCGGATCACTATATCCTAGTTTCCTACCTGCTCGGCTTGTAGGCCTCACAGTCAAGCACCCTTATGCTATTGCACTCTGCGCACGGTTACCAAGCGTGCTGAGGGTACCTTTGAAAGCCTCCGTTACTCTTTTGGAGGCGACCACCCCAGTCAAACTACCCACCACACACTGTCTCCCTTACGGGGTTAGGCATCAGATAAATAAAGGCTGGTATTTCACCAACGACTCCACCATGCCTGACGACACAGCTTCAGAGTCTCCCAGCTATCCTACACATCATTTACCCAATACCAATGTGAAGCTATAGTAAAGGTTCACGGGGTCTTTCCGTCCCGTTGCGGGTATCCGGCATCTTCACCGGAACTACAATTTCACCGAGCTCATGGTTGAGACAGTACCCAGATCGTTGCACCATTCGTGCAGGTCGGAACTTACCCGACAAGGAATTTCGCTACCTTAGGACCGTTATAGTTACGGCCGCCGTTTACTGGGGCTTCAGTTCAGAGCTTCTCCGAAGATAACTCCCCCCCTTAACCTTCCAGCACCGGGCAGGTGTCAGGCCTTATACATCCTCTTTCAAGTTCGCAAAGCCATGTGTTTTTGATAAACAGTCGCCTGGGTCTTTTCACTGCGGCCCCCATTGCTGGGGGCGCCCCTTCTCCCGAAGTTACAGGGCGATTTTGCCTAGTTCCTTAACCATGAATCACTCGAGCACCTCAGGATTCTCTCCTTGACTACCTGTGTCGGTTTACGGTACGGGCACCTTTATTCTAGCCTTAGAGGTTTTTCTTGGAAGTCTGTTTAGGTACACTATCCACGCATCCGAAGATTTGTGGTACTATCAGGTTCAGCAGGGTCTGCGGATTTACCTACAGTCCCTATACCTACACCCTTCAACGTACTATTCCGTCAGTACGCGGTACTTTCACTACTCCGTCACCCCATCGAAAATAAAGGTGGTACTGGAATATTAACCAGTTGTCCATCGACTACCCCTTTCGGGTTCGCCTTAGGTCCCGACTAACCCCCGGCTGATTAGCATTGCCGGGGAATCCTTAGTCTATCGGTGGGCAGGTTTCTCGCCTGCCTTATCGTTACTTATGCCTACATTTGCTCTTCTCTATTCTCCAGCAGAACTCACGTTCCACCTTCGTCGATTAGAGAATGCTCCCCTACCATCATAAAATGATCCTAAGCTTCGGTATTGTACTTGATGCCCGATTATTATCGATGCTCTGCCGCTCGACCAGTGAGCTGTTACGCACTCTTTAAATGAATGGCTGCTTCCAAGCCAACATCCTGGCTGTCTAAGCAGCTGAACCTCCTTAGTTCAACTTAGTACAAATTTAGGGACCTTAGCTGTAGGTCTGGGTTCTTTCCCTCTCGGACTCGGACCTTAGCACCCAAGCCCTCACTGCGGAGTATATTTATCAGCATTCGGAGTTCGTCTGGATTTGGTAGGATTTGACTCCCCCTAGTCCAATCGGTAGCTCT